>CACNUI010000007.1 GCA_902623545.1 uncultured Alphaproteobacteria bacterium
TATATAAAGATTTGGAAATTGTTCTAGAAGCGATACAATTTTATCAATTTTTTCTTTTTTCATAAAAGATCCAGTAGGGTTATTTGGATTATTGATGATAATCAATTTTGTTTTGTTATTTATTAGTTTTTTCAATTTATCTATATTTATTTCAAAATTATCCTCTTCTTCTAAAAACAAAGGTACTGGTTTTGCTCCACTATATTTAATCATTGATCTATAAATCGGAAATCCAGGATCAGGATAAATTATTTCACTATCTGTGTTGCCAAAGATTAGCGCTGAGATAAAAATTACCGGTTTTCCACCAGGTGTTATAAGAATATTATCAGGATCTATAGATGCACTATAATCTTTACACAACATATCTGAAACTGCTGCTCTTAACTCAGGTATTCCATTTGATGGGGTATAACCGTGCTTACCATCTTTGATCGCTTTAATTGCAGCTTCTTGAATATTTATTGGCGTTACAAAATCTGGTTGCCCAATTCCAAGATTTATAATATCTTTACCTCTAGACGCTAGTTCATTAGCTTTTGCAAGAATAGAAAAGGCTGTTTCAGTTTCTAAATTAAATATTCTTTTTGAAAGTTGCATATATTTGGTATAGCAATTTAAAATAAAAATTAAACTTTTTATTATATTTAATGGCGAACGTAGCTCAGTTGGTTAGAGCGCAGGCTTGTGGTGCCTGATGCCGTGGGTTCGAATCCCATCGTTCGCCCCAATTTTTGATTATTTTCTATTTATATACATTCTCTATTGTTTTTTAAATTAATCTACATAAAAGCAAAATATGAATTGGGCCGGTGGTGGAATTGGTAGACACGCTAGATTTAGGTTCTAGTGCCGTGAGGTGTGAAGGTTCAAGTCCTTTCCGGCCTACCATTCAAACATTGGAGTTAAGGTAATGAATATAACTGAATTAAAATCGAAAAAGTTTTATAAAGAATATTCACTTGAGATTCCTTTTGAGGACATCAACCAAGAAATTGAACAAAAAATACAAAATTTAATTCCAAAAATCACTCTACCTGGTTTTAGAAAAGGTAAAGCGCCTACTAATATAGTTAGAAAGAAATATGAAGATTCAGTTTTGAATGAAGTTATACAAAATATTATAAACATCAAAACTGCAGATTTAATCAAAGAAAAAAAATTAAATTTATTTAGACAGCCAAAGATTGATTTAAAAAATTTTGAAAAAAATAAACCTTTAGAAATAGAAATTAAAATAGACTTACAACCAGAGATAAAGCTAAAAGATTTTAAAGAAATTAAATTAAATAAATATGAAATGAAATTTTCAAAAAAAGAAATAGAAAATGGTTACAAAAAATTTATTGAATCTCAGAAAAGCTTTAATAAAATATCAAACAATAGAGAAATAATTAAGACTGATAGAGTAAATCTAAGTTTTGAAACAAGTAATAAGGAAATACCAGAATATTTAAGAAGTCAAAAAAATATACCAATTGAACTAGACTCAGATTATAATATTCTACCTGAAATAAATAATATTTTACTTAAGAAAAAACTTAAAGCTGGTGATAAAATTGAACTTTCTTTCGATCTGACAAAAGTTCTTAAAAATTCAGAATTCAAGAAAATTGATTATAAAATAGAAATAATTTCAATAGAAGAAAGTGTAAAGTTTAATATTACAGATGAATATTTAAAAAATAATGGTTTTAAAAATGAAAATGAGCTCAAACAATTTTTACATGAAAACGCCCTACAGCAATTTAATAAAGGAATTAGGCAAATTGAAAAAAAACAATTAATGGATTTTTTAAATAAAGAATATAAATTTGATTTACCCTATGGAGTTTTAGAAGATGATTTTAATGAAATATGGAGTCGAATAGAAAGTGCTAAAAAAGACAACTCACTTGATGAAGATGATAAATCACTTACTGAAGACAAACTTAAAGTAAGATATAAAAAAATTTCAGAAAGAAGAGTAAGATTGGCCGCACTTTTACAGTTCATAGCTAAGGAAAATAAAATAGAAATTTTAGAAAATGAATTAACTCAAGCTATTATTAAATACACTTCTCAATATCCAGGTAAAGAGAAGGAGATTATGGAGTATTTTAAAAAAAATCCCTCAGCTATAGAATCCATTAAAGGCCCTTTGTTAGAGGACAAAATTGTAGATACAATAATATCTAAGGCTAATACTACAATTAAAAAAATAAATGAGGAGGAATACAAAATACTTGAAGATCAAGTTTTTGATATTAAGAGAGATAAAATATAATGAAAGATCCAATTGATAATATTACAAACAACCTAATACCAATGGTAGTCGAGCAATCTTCAAGAGGTGAAAGAGCTTATGATATTTACTCAAGATTGTTAAAAGAAAGGATAATTTTTCTTACAGGCCCAATAGATGATAATATTGCAAGCTTAATTTGTGCCCAAATTTTATTTCTAGAATCTGAAAATCCCAAAAAAGAAATATCTTTTTACATAAATTCTCCAGGGGGGATTGTTTGGTCTGGGCTAGCAATATATGATACTATGCAATATGTGTCTTCAAAAATTATGACGATTTGTATTGGTCAAGCAGCATCTGCTGGATCTTTATTACTTACTGCAGGTGAAAAGGATATGAGATTCTCACTTCCAAATTCAAGAATAATGGTTCATCAACCAAGTGGAGGATATCAGGGTCAAGTTACAGATATAGAAATTCAAACAAATGAAATAAAAAAAACAAAACAAAGATTAAATGAAATTTATTCAAAACATACTGGAAAAAAAATATCTGAAATTTCATTAATAATGGAAAGAGACAGATATTTTTCTCCTGATGAAGCTATAGAATTTGGATTAATTGATAAAATTGTAGAGAGTAGAAAGTAATGTCAAAAAAAAATGATAAAGAGACACTATACTGTTCATTTTGTGGTAAGAATCAAAAAGAAGTTAAAAAATTAATTGCAGGCCCAACAGTATTTGTATGTGACGAATGTGTCGAATTATGCATGGACATAATTAAAGAAGATAACAAAAATAACAAGTCCAAAGTAAAAAAGAATATACCGAAACCTTCAGAAATTAATAAGTTTTTAAATGAATACGTTATAGGTCAAGAGAAAGCAAAGAAATCACTCTCAGTTGCTGTTTATAATCATTACAAAAGATTATCAAATTCAGAAAATGATGATGTTGAAATTTCTAAATCAAATATATTATTAATTGGACCCACTGGGACAGGAAAAACTCTTTTAGCACAAACACTAGCGAGAATTCTAGATGTTCCGTTTACAGTTGCTGATGCGACCAGTCTAACTGAGGCTGGTTATGTTGGAGAAGATGTTGAAAATATTATTCTCAAGCTTCTACAAGCTTCAGACTATAATGTTGAAAGAGCGCAAAAAGGTATTGTATATATTGATGAGATAGATAAAATTGGAAGGAAGAGTGATAATCCTTCTATCACACGTGATGTATCTGGTGAAGGGGTTCAGCAAGCCTTGCTAAAAATAATGGAAGGTACAGTAGCAAGCGTACCTCCCCAAGGTGGAAGAAAACATCCACAACAAGAATTTTTACAAGTTGATACATCCAACATACTATTTATATGCGGAGGAGCATTTTCTGGAATTGAAAACATTATAAACTCTAGACTAAAAGGTAGCTCTATTGGTTTTAATTCAAAACTTAATGACAACACATCAACAAAAATTGGAGAAACTTTAGAGCATCTTGAAAATAAAGATTTATTAAAATTTGGAATGATTCCAGAATTTATCGGTAGGCTTCCTGTAATTTCGACTCTTACAGAATTAAGTGAAGAAATGCTCATTAAGATTATTACTGAACCGAAAAATGCTTTAATAAAACAATTTCAATCTCTTTTTAAGATGGATGGAGTTAGACTTGAGTTTAAGGAAGATGCTCTGTCTGAAATTGCACAACTTGCAGTAGAACAAAATACAGGTGCGAGAGGATTAAGATCTATAATTGAAGAAACATTAGTGAATTTAATGTACGATGCTCCTGATATAAAGGATTTATATAAAATAGTTATAAATAAAGATGTTGTATCAAAAAATTCTGAACCAATTTTAATTTATTCAAATAAAAATAGTAATCAAAAAATAATAGCAAATAACTCTTGATTTTAGGTATAGTAACATCATTTATATAATATGATCAAACCCATAATACCTGTTTTACCTCTTAGAGATATTGTTGTCTTTCCCAATATGGTTGCGCCATTGTTCGTTGGACGCAAACAATCTGTAAATGCATTAGACTCAGTTATGTCGAATGACAGGAAAATATTTCTATTAACTCAGAAAAATTCTGATGTAGATAACCCTAATGAAGATAATTTACACTCATATGGCACTGTTGCAAAAGTTTTACAATTATTAAAACTTCCAGATGGTACTCTTAAAGTTTTAGTTGAGGGACTTTTCAGGGCTAAAGTAAATAAATTAACTTTTAATAAAGAATTCATTATAGCCACTTTTAGTCAAGTCAAAGAAAATAATAAAAAATCAACAAAAACTAAAGCTCTTTTAAAATTAATAATAGAGCAATTCATAGAATATCAAAAAATAAATAAAAAAGTTCCTTTAGATTTAGTAAATAATATTAAGTCTCTATCCGATCCATACAAAGTCTCTGATCTTATCTCTGCAAACATAAATATTTCATTAAACGAAAAACAAAAAATTTTAGAAATTATTAATATCGATGATAAACTTAATAAAATATATAAATTTATTGCTTCTGAGATTGATTCTTTTCAGGTTGAAAAGAAAATAAAAGGAAGAGTTAAACGTCAAATGGAAAAAACTCAAAAAGAATATTATCTTAATGAGCAAATGAAAGCCATCCAAAAAGAACTTGGAGAAAATGAGGATATTGATGAAATTTCAGAATTAGAAAAAAAGATTGAAAATATCGAACTCTCAACTGAAGCTAACGAAAAATGCAAATCTGAAATTAAAAAATTAAAATCAATGAGTCCTATGTCAGCAGAAGCAACTGTAATAAGAAACTATCTTGATTGGATTTTATCTCTACCTTGGGGGTCCCCTAAGATGATTTCAAAAAATATCAAAAAGGCATCTAGTATACTTGAAGGTGATCACTATGGATTAGATAAGGTTAAAGAGAGAATACTTGAATACCTAGCTGTTCAAAAAAGAATGGAAAAAATTAAAGGCCCTATAATGTGCTTGGTAGGTCCTCCTGGAGTTGGCAAGACCTCTCTAGGAAAATCTATAGCAAACGCAACTGGAAGAAGTTTCGTAAGAATGTCATTAGGCGGTGTTAGGGATGAAGCTGAAATTAGAGGCCATAGAAAAACTTATATTGGTTCAATGCCAGGTAGATTTATTCAGGCTATGAAAAAATCAAAATCCACAAACCCACTAATACTATTGGACGAAATAGATAAACTTGGATCTGACTGGAGGGGTGATCCATCTTCAGCTTTACTTGAGGTTTTAGACCCAGAACAAAATAATAAATTTAATGATCATTACTTAGAATTAGACTATGATTTATCTAATGTAATGTTCGTTTGTACAGCTAATACTTTAAATATTCCCCCTCCGTTGCTAGATAGAATGGAGATAATAAGAATTCCTGGTTATACTGAAAAAGAAAAAAATAAAATAGCATCTAAGTATTTAGTACCTAAACAAGTGTCTAATCATGGCCTCAAAAGAAATGAGATAAACTTTTCTTCAAAAGTTCTAGCTCAAATAATTAGGAACTATACTAGAGAAGCTGGGGTTAGGAATTTAGAAAAAGAAATATCTAAAGTTTGTAGAAAGGCTGTCAAAATTATTGAAACAACAAAAAAGAAAAATATAAAGCTAAATACAAAAATACTTCAAGATTTTTTAGGCATAGTTAAGTTTAGATCAAATGAAATTGAGAAAAAAAATTTAGTAGGCATTACTAATGGACTTGCATGGACTGAAGTCGGAGGTGAGATACTTTCAATAGAAGTTCTTCTTTCATTAGGCAAAGGAAAACTTACCATTACAGGAAAGTTAGGTGATGTAATGAAAGAGTCAATTCAAGCTGCAACTTCCTATGTTAAATCAAATTCTTTATTGTTAGGTATTAACCCAAATGATTTTGACAAATATGATATACATATTCATGTACCTGAAGGTGCTACACCAAAAGATGGTCCAAGTGCAGGAATAGCAATATTTAATTCATTAGTTTCTTCCTTAACTAATAATAAAGTAAGAAAGGATGTAGCAATGACCGGAGAAATAACCTTAAGAGGAAGAGTACTACCAATTGGTGGCTTAAAGGAAAAAATATATGCAGCATCTAGAGCTGGAATAAAAAAAGTATTAATACCCTATGATAATTTAAGGGAGGTCTCTGAGTTTGATAAAGAAATATTAAAAACTTTAAGCATTATCCCAGTTTCTGAAGCTATCTCAATCTTAGACCATTCGCTTTTGAAACAGGTAGTCCCACTTAATTTAACCGAATCAGACATACAAGATAGTCAAAAAAGAACCGGATCACCAGTACAACACTAAAAAAATAAACATAAATAAATCCCAATATTTAGCCATTTTTTAACCAAATCCTTTAAATTCTGCGATAAATTCCATTATTACGTTGACTTGCAGCAATATCAAAGATTACTTAATAAAATAATACTAATAAAGGAGTAAAAAGTGAATAAAAATGATCTAATAGCATCTGTAGCTTCATCTGCTGGTCTTTCAAAATCTGACTCTACCAGAGCAATTGAGAGTTTTTTAGACGCAATTACAAATGCACTTAAGAGAGATGAGAAAGTAAGTATTGTAGGTTTTGGGAATTTTAGTGTTAGTCACCGCAAAGCTACTACCGGAAGAAATCCAAGAACTGGAGAATCTATTCAAATTCCAGCTTCAAAACGACCTAAGTTTACTGTTGGTAAGGCTCTTAAAGACTCAGTAAACAACTAATATCCTTTTTTTCTTGCACCGGCTGTTAAATAATTTAACAGCCGTTTTTATTTGGGTGTTTAGCTCAGTTGGTAGAGCATCTCGTTTACACCGAGAGGGTCGGGAGTTCAAGTCTCTCAACACCCACCATGCGCGGGAGTAGTTCAGCTGGTTAGAACGCTGCCCTGTCACGGCAGAGGCCGCGGGTTCGAATCCCGTCTCTCGCGCCACTTAATTCAGTGTTTTTTGTGTACTAAAGTCGCAACGAGACACATTGTTATTGTTGAATAAATCGTTAAATACATTACTAATTTAATTGTGAGATTATAGTGGCAGAGTTTCTATTTGAATATTTACCCATTTTGATATTTATATTTATTGCATTGGCATTAGCTGTTGGGATGACATTGTTATCTTTTGTAGTAGGGGATTCTAAGCCAGACCAAGAAAAACTATCAGCCTATGAATGTGGGTTTGAAGCTTTTGATGATGCTCGTGGACGATTTGATGTAAGATTTTATTTAGTTGCAATTTTATTTATTATCTTTGATTTGGAAGTTGCTTTCTTGTTTCCATGGGCAATAACCCTTGGTAAGATTGGATTGTTTGGTTTTTGGTCAATGATGATTTTTCTGACTGTTTTAACTATTGGCTTTATTTATGAATGGAAAAAAGGAGCTTTAGAATGGGAGTAGATGAAGCAAAAAAAATTGTTGATGATACTCTAAATACAGAATTATCCTCTAAAGGTTTTTTAGTTGCTAGCTACGATAAAATTCTCACATGGGCTAGAACTGGTTCTTTATGGCCAATGACTTTTGGTTTGGCATGCTGTGGAGTAGAAATGATACATTCATACATGGCAAGATATGATCTTGATCGTTATGGAGTAATACCAAGAGGCAGTCCGAGACAATCCGATGTAATGATAGTTGCTGGCACACTAACAAATAAAATGGCTCCAGCTTTAAGAAAAGTTTATGATCAAATGCCAGAGCCTCGATGGGTTATATCAATGGGTTCTTGTGCAAATGGAGGAGGATATTATCATTATTCATATTCAGTAGTTAGAGGATGTGATCGAATTGTCCCTGTTGATGTTTACGTACCAGGATGTCCCCCAACAGCAGAAGCATTAGTTTACGGCATATTGCAATTACAGAAAAAAATTAGAAGAGAAAATAAATTTAAAAGATAATTTTATATGATTAACATTCTTACTAAAATGCATGGCATAAATAATGTTTTAGAGAAAAATAATTTGTTAGAAGCAGAATTTGATAAAAAAATTATTATAAAAATTTTTAACGAATTAAAAGATAACAATGAACTTAATTTTAATCAATTATTAGATATTACTGCTGTTGATTATCCTTCAAGAGAATTTAGATTTGATTTAATTTATATTTTGCAAAGTTTAACAAAAAATAAAAAAATTATTCTTAAAACTTTTATTAAAGAAAACGAAAACATAGAATCAATAACCAATATTCACAAATCTGCGGATTGGTACGAGAGAGAATGTTATGATTTATTTGGAGTAGAATTCATTAACCATCCTGATTTAAGAAGGATAATGACGGATTACAACTTTGAAGGTTATCCATTGCGTAAAGATTTTCCTTTAACGGGACACACAGAAGTCCGTTATGATGACCTTGAAAAAAAAGTAATATATGAGCCTGTTAAGTTAACTCAAGAGTTTAGAAATTTTGATAGTGAATCTCCCTGGGAAGGTATGGAAAACAAACTTTTTGGTGATGAGAAATCTACTGGTGAAAATTAAATGAAAGAAGTAGAACTTAATACAACTACAATTAACTTTGGTCCTCAACATCCAGCTGCACATGGTGTTTTACGCTTAGTAGTTGAACTGGAAGGCGAGGTAGTTCAAAGAGCAGAACCACACATTGGATTGTTACATAGGGGAACAGAAAAATTGATTGAATACAAAACCTATCTTCAGGCAGTTCCTTATTTTGATAGACTTGATTATGTTTCCCCAATGTGTCAAGAACATGCTTTTGCATTAGCAACCGAAAATCTCCTAGGTATTACTGTCCCTGAAAGAGCTAAATATATTCGTGTAATTTTTGCTGAAATTACAAGAATTCTAAATCATTTATTAAACATACCAGCCTATGCTGCTGACATTGGTGCTGTGACACCTTTTTTATGGTGCTTTGAGGAAAGGGAAAAGCTTTTAGAATTTCATGAAGCCGTATCCGGGGCAAGATTTCACGCAGCATATTTTAGACCTGGCGGTGTTCATCAGGATATGCCAGAAGGAATGGAAGAAAAATTATTTGAGCATTTTAAAACTCTTCCAAAATTTATTGATGATCTTGAAAGCTTGTTGACTAATAATAGAATATTAAGACAAAGATCAGTTGACATAGGAATAATTTCAAAGTCAGAAGCAATTGAATGGGGTTGTTCGGGTCCTGTATTAAGAAGCACAGGTGTAGCATGGGATTTAAGAAGATCTCAACCTTACGACGCATATGATCAAATTGATTTTGAAGTTCCTGTTGGAAAAAAAGGTGATTGTTTTGATCGATATTTGGTGCGCATAGAGGAAATGAGACAAAGTGTTAGTATTATTAACCAATGTTTAAATAAAATCAAACCAGGTCCAATATCAATTGAGGATAATAAAATTACACCTCCTAAAAGAAATCAAATGAAAAAATCAATGGAAGCTTTAATTCATCATTTTAAACTTTTCACTGAAGGATACCGCGTTCCAGCTGGTCAAGTTTATAGTGCAGTAGAAGCTCCAAAAGGTGAATTTGGCGTTTATCTTGTTTCTGACGGATCTAGTAAACCATATAGATGTAAAATAAGAGCACCAGGTTTTGCGCACCTTCAAACATTAGATCATTTATCTAAAGGTCACTTAATGGCTGATATAGCCGCTATACTAGGTAGCTTAGATATTGTTTTTGGAGAGATAGATAGATAATGCATCATCCTGGTACAAATAATAAAGTATATAAAAAAATTAATGATAATTTTGAATGGTCATCAGAAAATTTTAAAAAAATTTCTGAAATAATAAAAAAATATCCATCAAACCGTATTCAAAGCGCAGTTATTCCTTTACTTGATTTAGCACAAAGACAAAATAATGGATGGCTAAGTAAAAACTCAATGGAAAAAGTAGCTGAAACTCTAAGTATGTCCTACATCAGAGTATTGGAAGTTGCCACTTTTTATTCGATGTTTAATTTAGAACCTATTGGTAAAAATTTTGTCCAAATTTGCAGAACGACACCTTGTTGGTTAAGAGGGAGTGATAAACTGTCTAAAGTTGCACAAGAATTTTGTGAAACTAATATTGGTGAGACAAGTGATGATAAAAAATTTACAGTTGTTGAAGTTGAATGCTTAGGTGCATGTTGCAATGCTCCTATGGTCCAGATCAATGATGATTATTATGAAGATTTAGATGAAGAGAGTTTTAAAAAAATACTTCAAGATTTAAAAAATAATAAATCAATAAATGTAGGTTCACAAATTGGTAGAAAATCATCACAACCTGAAAGAAAATTTGATGCTTAAGGAAAAAGATAAAATTTTTAAAAATTTATACGGTTTTGAAGACTGGAAATTAGAAGGTGCTAAAAAAAGAGGTATTTGGTCAAATACTAAAGAACTTATCAAAATGGGTAGTGAAAAAATTGTTGAGGAAATTAAAAATAGTCAATTAAGAGGAAGGGGAGGAGCAGGCTTCCCAGCAGGACTAAAGTGGTCATTTATGCCAAAAGACTCTGGAAAAGATCATTACCTAGTTGTTAATGCAGATGAGTCAGAGCCAGGTACATGTAAAGATAGAGAAATTATGAGAAACGACCCACATCTTCTTTTAGAAGGTTGTTTAGTTGCGGCCTTTGCCATGCATGCGCATACTTGCTATATTTACATAAGGGGTGAATATTATTCTGAATCTTCTAATTTACAAAAAGCAATTGATGAAGCTTATACAAATAATTTAATTGGTAAAAATGCATGTGGTACAGGTTGGGATTTAGATATTTATCTTCACAGAGGAGCGGGAGCATATATTTGTGGCGAAGAAACAGCTTTACTTGAAAGTTTAGAGGGTAAAAAAGGCCAACCTCGATTAAAACCTCCGTTTCCCGCTGGCGCAGGTTTATATGGATGCCCTACAACAGTTACAAACGTTGAAACAATTGCTGTCTCGCCAACTATTTTAAGACGTGGTTCTAAATGGTTTGCTAATTTAGGTAGTGCAAATAATACAGGTACAAAAATTTTTAGTGTCTCTGGACATGTAAATAACCCATGTAATGTAGAAGAAGAAATGGGCATACCACTAAAAGATCTCATTGAAAAACATGCAGGTGGAGTAATTGGTGGTTGGGAAAATTTATTAGCTGTAATTCCTGGAGGCGCAAGTGTGCCTTTATTACCTAAGTCTATTTGTGATACTGTTAAAATGGATTTTGATAGTCTAAAAGAAGTACAAAGTGGATTAGGCACTGCTGCTGTTATTGTAATGAATAAATCAACAGATATTGTTGAGGCAATAGCCAGATTATCACATTTTTATAAACATGAAAGTTGTGGTCAATGTACACCTTGCAGAGAAGGTACTGGATGGATGTACAGAATGATGGAAAAAATGATTCATGGAAATGTTGAACATAAAGATATTGATAAAATTTTAGATGTGACTAAACAAATCGAAGGTCATACTATTTGCGCCTTAGGCGATGCTGCAGCTTGGCCTATTCAAGGTTTATTTAGACATTTTAGGCCTGAAATTGAAAAAAGAATTCAAGAAAGAAGCAGAAGAGTAGCTTAGTGCCAAAGATAACAATTGATAATAAAGAATACGAATTTGAAAACGGCATGACTGTAATGCAAGCTTGTGAACAAGCAGGAACTGAAATTCCAAGATTTTGTTATCATGAAAAACTCTCAATAGCAGGAAACTGTAGAATGTGTTTAGTAGAAATGGAAAAAGCTCCAAAACCTATTGCATCATGTGCAATGCCAGCTGCAGATGGAATGGTTATAAAAACAAATACCGAAACAGTTAAAAAAGCTCGAAAAGGTGTGATGGAGTTTCTTCTTATTAATCATCCATTGGATTGCCCTATTTGTGATCAAGGAGGAGAGTGTGATCTTCAAGATCAAGCGATGTATTATGGTTTTGATAAAACTAGATATGAAGAAAATAAAAGAGCAGTTCAAAATAAAAATATGGGGCCACTTGTCAAAACAATTATGACAAGATGTATACATTGTACGAGATGCGTAAGGTTTTCTACAGAAGTTGCGGGAGTTGATGATATAGGATTGCTTGGCAGAGGTGAAAATGCTGAGATTACGACGTACTTAGAAAAAACTATTGAGTCAGAATTATCTGGAAATGTAATTGATTTGTGTCCTGTCGGTGCTTTAACAAGTAAGCCATACGCATTTAAATCTAGACCATGGGAACTAACTAAGACAGAAACATTCGATGTGTTTGATGGCATAGGTTCAAGTATAAGAATTGATACAAGAGGAAAAAAAGTTTTAAGAGCTCTTCCTAGAATAAATGAAGAAACCAATGAAGAATGGATAAGTGATAAATCTAGATTTGCAGTTGATGGACTCTCAAGTCAAAGATTGGATAGTGTATATTCTAAATCAAATAAAAAACTCCAAAAATCTTCATGGGATGATGCATTTGAATTAATAAAAAAAGAAATTACAAAAAGAGGTAAAGAAAATACTGTATTCCTATCGGGTAAGTTTACCGATATTGAAACTTTATATTCTGCACAAAAATTTAGCAATTCACTAAAATCAAAAAACTATGATTGCAGATTTGATAATACACAAATTATCGATAATTCATCTTCAAGTTATAAATTTAATTCTACAATTCAAGAAATTGAAAAGGCTGATGCTATTCTTTTAATCGGATCTAATCCTAGATGGGAAGCGGCGGTACTAAACGCTAGAATTAGAAAGGCATATATTGAAAATAACTGTAAAATTGGTCTTATAGGTCCTAAATTAGATCTTACTTACGATTATCATCATTTATCTGATTCTTTAGATTACCTTAATAATTTATCTAATAATAAATCTGAATTCAATAAAGTTTTAAAATCTGCAAAAAACCCACTTATAATTTTAGGTACTTCAGCAATAAATAATGATCATGGAAAAAAAATATTAGAAACTGCAGGATTAATTGCGAAAAAAATTCAAAAAAATAAAAATATAAATCCATTAAATATTCTTAACCAAGATATTTCTAGAGTAGGAGCATTAGATTTGAAATTTTATAATAAAAAATTTGATAATGATTACAATAAACAATTAAAAAAACATATTGATAAAACAAAGCCTGTAGTTTTCTTAATGGGTTTAGATGAGATAAATTTTTCAACATTTGAAAATGCTTTTGTTGTTTATCTTGGTCATCATGGAGACGTTTCAGCATCTATAGCTGATATAATTTTACCAACCCCTGCATATACTGAGAAAAGTTCTACTTATATGAATATAGAAGGTAGAGTTATTCAAACAACTAAGTGTCATAATCCATTAGGTGAAGCAAAAGAGGAGTGGAAAATTTTTAGAGTTTTAAGCGACTTATTTGAAAAAAATTTAAATTTTAATAATCTTGGAGAGCTTCGAAATGAGTTTACAAGTATCTATGGTCAATTTGCTCTCTTAAATGAAGTTAATTCTGTTGGCGAAATAACTTTTGCTAAAAATAATAAAATTGAGAATATTAAAATTAAATATAACATTGAAAATTTTTATATGACCGACTCTATTTCTAGATCTTCTGAAACAATGGCAAAATGTACTAAAGATATTTTAAATAAGGCAGCATAATAATTATATGAATTATGATATATTAATTACAGGGCTAATAATCGTTGCCCAAATACTTGCTGTTGTTGTGCCAGTTTTAATATCTGTAGCTTTTTTAGTTTATGCTGAAAGAAAAGTTTTAGCCCTAATTCAATTAAGAAGAGGTCCAAATATAGTAGGGCCTTTTGGTATATTACAAAGCTTTGCTGATGCATTAAAACTTATTACTAAAGAAAATATTATACCTAGCGGATCAAATAAAATTGTTTTTATTTTAGCACCCATAATAACAATGGTACTTAGCTTAGCAGGTTGGGCGGTAATACCTTTTGCTCCAGGATGGGTAGTCTCTGATATTAACGTAGGTATCATGTATCTGTTTGCAGTATCATCTCTTGGAGTATACGGAATAATAATGGCCGGTTGGGCTAGTAACTCTCAATATCCTTTTCTAGGAGCATTAAGATCAGCAGCTCAAATGGTTTCATATGAAGTATCTATTGGATTTGTAATAATTACAGTATTATTATGTGTAGGTTCTTTAAATTTATCAAAGATAGTTTTAGCTCAGCAGACTGTATGGTTTGCAATTCCATTATTACCTATGTTCATTATTTTTTTTATTTCTGCGTTAGCAGAAACAAATAGATTACCTTTTGATCTTCCTGAAGATGAATCAACACTTGTTGCAGGATTTTTTACTGAATATTCATCTGCTTCATTTGTATTATTTTTTTTAGGTGAATACGCGAGTATGATTTTAATGTCTTCTATGACCGTCATTCTTTTTTTAGGCGGATGGCTTCCTCCATTTGATGTATACCCATTAAATGTTGTTCCTGGAGTAATCTGGTTTACTGTTAAAGTAATATTTATATTATTTTTATTTATTTGGGTTAGAGGAACTTTCCCAAGATATAGATATGATCAGTTAATGAGACTTGGATGGAAAGTTTTTCTACCATTTTCTTTGTTTTGGGTTGTGGTAACTTCTGGTTTTTTAGTATATTTTGACATGCTGCCAAATTAATATGTATAAATTAATTAAATCTTTTACTTTATTTGAATTATTTCAAGGACTATTTTTAACTTTCAAATACATATTTAAATCTAAAGTTACAATAAATTATCCTCATGAAAAAGGTCCATTAAGCCCACGTTTTAGAGGTGAGCATGCTTTGAGAAGATATCCAAGTGGGGAAGAGAGATGTATCGCATGTAAGCTTTGTGAAGCAGTATGTCCTGCTCAGGCAATTACAATTGAAGCAGAGCCAAGAGAGGATGGAAGCAGAAGAACAACAAGATATGATATAGATATGACTAAATGTATTTATTGTGGTTTATGTCAAGAATCTTGCCCAGTTGATGCAATAGTCGAAGGACCAAATTTTGAATTTGCCACTGAAACAAGAGAAGAATTAATTTATAATAAAGATAAACTTTTAGAAAATGGAGATAGATGGGAGCAAGAAATTGCTCAAAATATTCATCTCGATAGAAAATATAGATAAGAATGATTCTTTATTCATTAACATTTTATCTTTTTTCATCTGTTGCAGTTCTTTCTGCTCTAATGGTTATAAGTGCAAAAAATCCAGTTCATTCAGTTTTGTTCTTAATTTTAAGCTTTGTTAACGCATCAGGACTCTTTGTTTTATTAGGCGCTGAATTTTTAGCAATGATCCTTGTCGTTGTCTATGTTGGAGCTGTTGCTGTCCTTTTTCTTTTTGTTGTAATGATGCTTGATATAAATTTTGTAAAGTTGAGAGAAGGTTTTTTGCAATATTTACCTTTTGGAGCATTATTAGGGATAGTTCTAGTAATTGAACTTGGAATACTTTTTTTAACAGATAGATCGTCTAATATTTACAACAATCAAACACCATTACAACCTATAGTTAGTGAAGTGGAGAATACAAAAATGATTGGGCAAATACTCTACACTGAATATTTTTATTTATTTCAAATATGTGGGATAATTTTATTAGTCGCAATGATTGGCTCTATTACACTTACACTAAGAGATAAAGGTGGCGTTAAAAGGCAAAATATTGATTCACAAAATACAGTTGATGCATCAACAGCTATAGAAAAGAAAAAAGTAAAAATAGGCGAAGGAATTTAATTAATGATTACTCTTGAACACTATCTTTTTCTCGGTGCAATTATTTTTACATTAGGTGTTTTAGGAATATTTTTAAATAAGAAAAATTTAATTATAATTTTAATGTCTATAGAACTCATCTTGTTGTCAGTAAATATTAATTTTATTGCTTTCTCAGCATATATTAATGATATTTCAGGGCAAATCTTCGCGATGCTTACACTTACCGTTGCAGCAGCTGAAGCAGCAATTGGACTCGCCATACTTGTAGTATTTTTTAGAAATTTAGGATCAATAGAAGTAAATAAAATTAATCAGCTTAAGGGATAGTAGATGGCAACCTCAATTATATTTTTACCTCTACTTGGTTTTCTTTTTTGTTTTTTACTAGGTAAACAGTTTAACTATAGGGTTTATCAAATATCAACAACTTCAATCCTTTTTCTTTGTACTTTATTTTCTTGGATAATATTCATTCAGTTTATTAATAATAAGGAAACTGAAATAATCTTTATCCTTAACTGGATAAGTTCTGGAAATTTTATTGTTGATTGGTCAATTAGATTAGACACTTTAACTGCTGTGATGTTCATTGTGGTTACAACTGTTTCTGCCTGTGTCCATTTATATTCAATAGGCTATATGGAAGATGATCCATCAAAAATAAGATTTATGGGTTATCTAAGCTTATTTACTTTTTTTATGCTTGTTCTTGTATCAAGTAATAACTTGCTGCAAATGTTTTTTGGTTGGGAAGGTGTTGGGCTAGCCTCATATTTATTAATTGGTTTTTGGCATCATAAAGATTCAGCAAATAAAGCTGCCATAAAAGCATTTGTTGTAAATAGAGTTGGAGATTTTGGATACGCAATAGGAATTGCTGGAATTTTTTATATTTTTGGTACGATAAGTTTCGACAGCATATTTTCACAAGTGGATCAATTTAGTGAGCATCAAATTCAATTCCTTTCATTCAGTTTTCCAACTTTAGATTTTTTATGTTTTCTTTTATTCATAGGTGCAATGGGTAAATCTGCCCAATTAGGTTTACATACCTGGTTGCCAGATGCTATGGAAGGGCCTACTCCTGTATCTGCACTAATACATGCTGCAACAATGGTAACAGCTGGTGTATTTTTAGTTGCAAGAATGAGTCCTCTTTATGAATTTGCTACATTTACTAATTTATTCATTACTTTTATTGGTGCAGCCACAGCTATTTTTGCTGCCTCCATAGCCTTAACGCAAAATGATATTAAAAGAGTCATTGCATATTCAACATGCAGTCAATTAGGATATATGTTTTTTGCAGCAGGTGTAGGAGCTTATAATGCATCAATATTTCACTTAACAACTCATGCCTTTTTTAAAGCTCTCCTATTTCTTTCTGCAGGTTCTGTAATTCACGCAATGCATCATGAACAGGATATGAGGAAAATGGGGGGACTTTACAAAAAAATACCTTTTACTGCTACAATGATGTGGATTGGATCTCTTGCAATTATTGGTTTCCCATATCTATCTGGCTACTATTCAAAAGAAAGTATTTTAGAAAATGCTTTCTATGCTTCAAATGGAATAGCATACTTTGCATATTTAGTAGGTATTTTAACTTCTTTACTTACTGCTTTTTATTCATGGAGATTATTATTCCTAACATTTCATGGTGAAAATAGATCAGATAATAAAACATATGATCACGCCCATGAATCACCTTTAGTGATGACAGTTCCATTATTTATTCTTGCAATTGGTTCTATTTTTTCTGGAATATTCTTTGCTGATTATTTTATTGGATATTACAAAAAAGAGTTTTGGGATAATGCAATATTATTAACAGAAAGTTCTCATAAATATCTTCCTCTTACGCAATCATTAATATCAAAATCGGCTGTTGCAATTGGAATTCTTGTCTGTGTGTTGATATACTCAAATAGTTTAAACAGAGCAAAAAATCTTTCCTATAACTTAGATCCTTTATATTCTCTTTCTAAAAATAAATGGTATGTGGATGAGCTATATCATAAAATATTTGTTTTAACTTTTTTCCAATTAGCAAACTTTTTCTGGAAAAGAGGAGATGAAAAAACTATTGATGGTTTAGGGCCAAACGGTATCTCTTGGATTATTTCAAAATCCTCATCTTATATAAGTTTATTTCAATCAGGGTATTTGTTTCATTATGCTTTTGCAATGCTTGGTGGCTTAGTAATAATTTTAACATGGTTTTTATATTATTAAATGATTGATTGGCCACTAGTATCAGTAATAATTTTTTTACCTTTAATTGGTGCTTTAATTATTCTTTTTATTAAAGAAGATGAATTAACATCAATTAATATTAAATGGTCTGCCTTACTAACAACTTTAGGAACATTTATTTTAAGTTTAATACTTTGGTTACAATTTGATTATTCCAATCCGTCTTATCAATATGAAGAAAAATTTAGATGGTTTGATGATTTTAATTTCTTCTACCATGTTGGAGTTGACGGTATCTCACTTTTTATGATTTTACTAAGTACATTTTTGACCCCACTTTGTATTTTAGCTAGTTGGAATAATATAAAAAAAAGAGTCAAGGAATACATGCTTTCTTTTTTATTTTTAGAGACTGTAATGATTGGAATGTTTGCTTCTATAGACATACTTTTATTTTATATTTTTTTTGAAGCAGTATTAATACCAATGTATCTAATAATAGGTATATGGGGAGGTAATAGAAGAATCTATGCTTCTTTTAAATTCTTTCTCTACACTCTATTGGGATCAGTACTCATGTTGATTGCTATTATTGTGATGTACAGAAATACAAGTTCAATGAGTATTGAATTCTTACAAGGTAATTATTTTTCCTATAATACTCAATTGTTTCTATGGCTCGCCTTCTTTGCGTCCTTTGCAGTTAAAATACCTATGTGGCCGTTTCATACATGGTTGCCCGATGCCCATGTTGAAGCTCCAACAGCTGGATCTGTTATTTTAGCCGGAGTACTTTTAAAAATGGGGGGATATGGCTTTATCCGTTTCTCTTTAGGCATGCTTCCAGAAGCAACAGAGTTTTTTATTCCTTTAATTATGACATTAAGTATAGTTGCCATAGTATACACTTCCTTAGTAGCACTAGCACAAACTGATATTAAAAAACTAATTGCATATTCATCTGTTGCTCATATGGGAATTGTAACAATTGGAATTTTCTTAGTGAATCAACAAGGCTTAGAAGGAGCAATGATGCAAATGATTAGTCATGGACTAGTTTCAGCAGCTTTATTTTTATGTGTTGGTGTTATTTATGATCGAATGCATACTAGAGAAATTGAATTTTACGGAGGATTAGTTCAAAGAATGCCACTTTATGCAACAGTATTCATGATTTTTATGCTGGGATCAGTTGGATTGCCTGGAACTAGTGGTTTTATTGGAGAATTTTTAGTTATTGTTGGCGCATTTAAATTTTCAAGTTACGTTGTTATTGGTGCGGCTTTTGGAATAATATTATCCGCTGTTTACATGCTATACCTTTATAAAAGAATTATTTTTGGCACCATAACTAATAATAAACTTGCAGATATTTTAGATATAAACACAAGAGAGAAAATCATATTAATTCCTTTAGCAATTTCAGTAATATTACTAGGTATATTTCCAAATCTATTTTTAGATCCTATGAGATTATCACTTGAACTGATTATAACAAATTATGAAATAGCCAATGCTAAATAATATTTACAATATTCTTTTTATACCGGAAATTTTTTTAGCATGCTCTTCTTTTGTTTGCTTACTTTTTGGGCTTTTTTTAAAAAAGAATGCATTTAGACAAACTTCCAATCTAGCAGTTTTCGTTTTATTATTAACCATTTTGCTTGTTTACTATGATAGTGAATCAAATTTTGCAAATTATAAAAGTTTATTTAGCCACTCTACTTTTATAAATTTTTTTAAAATTTTAGCTCTATTAGGATCTATAGCTAGTATCATCATTTCTAAAGATTATTTCTTAGGCATTAAGCTTAAAAATTTTGAAATTCCTGTTTTATTTTTATTTTCTACACTTGGGATGATGTTAATGATTGCTTCAAATAATCTTATGTCCATGTATCTAGCAATAGAACTACAAAGTTTATCTCTATATGTTGCTGCAGCAATAAAAAGAGATTCAATCTCATCAGCTGAGTCAGGAGTAAAATACTTTATTTTAGGAGCATTATCGTCTGGCATACTTTTGTACGGCTTCTCATTAATTTATGGATTTACTGGTTCAATGAATTTTGATGATATAAGTTTCTATTTATCAAAATATGATAATTTAAATTTAGGTCTAATATTTGGGCTTGTATTTGTGATGGTAGGCTTGGCTTTTAAGGTTTCAGCCGTACCTTTCCATATGTGGACTCCTGATGTTTATGAAGGAGCTCCAAACTCCATTACAGGTTTTTTTGCTATTGTCCCTAAGATTGCTGCAGTAGCTTTAATTTATCGTTTTTGCTTAGTTCCATTTGAAAATTTTTACTTAGAATGGAGTCAAATAATTTTATTTTTATCAATAGCTTCAATGTTTCTTGGAGCTGTAGCGGCTATAGCACAGTCAAATATTAAAAGATTATTAGCTTATAGTTCTATCGGACATATAGGTTATATCTTAATCGCTTTAGTTGCCGCAAATGATGATGGAATTAAAGCAGCATCAATTTATATGTTTTCATACATGATAATGAATGTTGCTATTTTTGCTATTTTACTTTCGTTAAAAGTTAAAAATGAATATTTAATTAATATAAGTGATCTAAAAGGGTTAAGTAAAAGTAATCCAATTGTTAGTCTTTCTATTTCAATAATAATGCTATCTATGGCTGGCATCCCACCCTTTATAGGATTTTTTGGAAAGTTTTATGTTTTCATTGCTGCAATTGAACGAGAATTATATGTGCTTTCAGTTCTTGGCGTCCTAGCTAGTGTTATTTCTGCTTTTTATTATTTAAGAATTATTAAGATAATGTATTTTGATGAAAGTAAAAGTGAAGGAATAATTAATTTTCAAATTTCTTTTCAATCAAAAATTATCCTGTCCTTAAGTTTGTTTGTAATTATTTGTTTTATATTTTACCCGTCTTTATTGATTAATATATCAGCAAGTTTGACCATTTGACTAATGTCATTAGATAAAATTAAAAATCTATTAGATAAAAACAATTTTGATTTTCATTTTATTGAATCTGTAGACTCTACAATGTTAGAGGTTAAAAAGCTTATTTATAATAGAAATATATGTTTGATGGCAAATGAACAAAAAAAAGGATTTGGAAGACGAGGAACAGCTTGGGAAAGTCCAAAAAATAATGTCTATATTTCTATTTTATCTAAAAATATATTACCAATAGAAAATCATTTTTTAAATAATGCTTTTATTACTAATATGATCTGTTCTGTGATTGAAAATATTTGTAATGTTAAAACTCAAATTAAATGGCCAAATGATATTTTAATTAATAAAGAAAAAATTTCTGGAATAATTTCTGAAATATTTAGTATCAAAAGTGATAAATATATCAATACTGGTTTTGGAGTTAATATAGTATCTTCTCCTAAAATTGAAAATTATCCAACAACTAATATTAATAAATACAATAAAGAAATTAACAATTTTTATTTTGTATATGAAATTATGGAAGAGTATTTTAAAAATTTTAAACAACTGTTAAATAACCACGAAAAAATTATGACTGAATATAAAAGTAGATTATTATATTTAGGAAGCAATATTAATATAAAAATTGATGAACAAAATGTAAAACATGGAATATTTCATAATCTTAACCCAGATGGTTCAATCACTTTAAAAAATAATATTAATTTTGAAAATATATATAATGCTAGAATAATTTAATGATTGTTATAGATGCAGGTAATACGAATATAGTTGTAGGTTTTTATACAAAAAATAAATTAATTAAAATTATTAGATTAAAAACAGAAAAAAAGATCAATATTACAAAAAAAGAAATAAATAAATTTTTTAAATCTAACAAAAAGTTGATTAATAATCTTAATGATAGATTTTGTATCTTGTCCTCTGTTGTACCTTCTTTAAATTTAATTTTTAAAAATATTTTTCAAAAAAATAAATTTAAATTTTATGTAATTAATCCCAAAAAAATATCATTCAGAAATAGTATCAATTATAATCTAAATCAAATTGGGAGTGATCGAATAGCAAACTATGCCTATGTATATAGTAAGAAAATCAAAGACTGTATAATTCTCGACTTTGGTACAGCTACTACTTTTGATGTCATTAAAAATAATCAATATTTAGGTGGATTGATTTTTCCAGGTATAAATCTTTCAATGGAGACACTTTTAAAAAATGCTGAGTTAATAAAAACTTCAAAAATCTCAAAATCAAATAAAATTGTTAATAATAATACATCAGCTTCTCTTCAATCAGGTTTCTATTTTGGCTATTTGCATGCAATTAATGGCATATTAAAGCAAATTATTAAGGAGAATAACTTTAAGCCCAAAGTCTATATTACGGGTGGTCTAGGTAAAATATTTAGGGATAAAATTATTTATAAACCTATATATATGGAACATTTAACATTAGAAGGAATAAAAGAAATCGGTAACAAATATTTTTATGAGTAATAATTTACAACTAAATGATTTTAATGAAGGACTACACTTTTTATCTCTTGGAGGAATTGGAGAAATAGGTGCAAATTGTTATCTTTACGGATGTGATGGAAAATGGATAATGATAGATTTAGGTCTTTCATTTGCAGATGAAAAGTTTCCTGGTGTAGATTTATTAGTACCAAAAATTGATCATATTGAAAGTTTAGAAGATAATCTCGAGGCTATTATTATCAGCCATGGTCATGAAGATCATGCAGGAGCTGTTGCGTTCTTAGCAAATAAAATTAAATGTCCAGTATATGCAAGTAAATTTGCAAAATTTCTAATCGAAAATAGGCTAAAAGAATTCAATAAAGTAGAAGGATTTACTTTAGAAGAGATAAATCTAGAAAAGAAATTAATATTCAATAATTTTGATATAAGTTTTATTCCAACTACACACTCAATTCCTGAACCAACTGCAATTGTAATTAAAACAACATATGGATCATTACTTCATACTGCTGATTGGAAAATAGATCATTCACCTACTTTAGGAGAATCATTTTCAAAAGAAAAATTTGAAAAATTAGGAAATGATGGATTACTTGCCTTAATAGGTGACTCTACTAATGCAAATGTGCCTGGTAAATCAGAATCTGAAAATGAAGTTAGGGATGAACTGACAAGTATATTTTCAAGATTTTCTAATAGAATTGTTGTTACCTGTTTTTCTTCAAATATTGCAAGAATGAAAAATATTATTCAAGCAGCAAAAAAAAATAAAAGAAAGGTTGCTCTTGTTGGTAGGAGTATGAAAAAAAATATCGAGGTAGCAAGAAAATGTGGTTATGTTTCGGATGATGAAATTTTTATCAGTGAAGATGAAGCTTCTTATATACCAAGAGAAAATTTAGTAATAATTTGTACTGGTAGTCAGGGTGAAAAAAGATCTGCTCTTTTTAGGATAGCTTATAATTCTCATCAACATTTACATTTAGAGCCCGAAGATGTAGTAATTTTTAGCTCTAGAGATATTCCTGGTAATGAAAAATCAATAAATAATTTAAAGAACTTACTTATTAGACAAAGAGTTGAGATAGTAACAGCTGATGACGATTTAGTACATGTTTCAGGTCATGGTTATGCAGATGAAATAAAACAAATGTATAATTGGACAAAACCTTACTTATCTATTCCCGTGCATGGTGAACCCATGCATCTAGAGGCGCATAAACAATTATCTTACTCATCTCAAGTACCATTTACCAAAATTCTAGAAAACGGAAAATGTCTCAAAATTGCACCAGGTGAACCTAAAATTGTAGAAAAATTTGAAACTGGAAAGTTAATTGTTGAGGGTAAAAATCTTTACGACTCTGAATCTGCATTTATTAAAGAGAGAAGGAAATATTCATTTGAAGGTCTAGTTTTAATTTCTTTAATTATCAATGATGATGACTATTCAATTAATAAAAATATGTTACTTACTTTAAAAGGATTGCCCGGAATAGATGAAGAAAATATTAAAAATGATTTTAAAATATTTTTTATAGAAAACTATACAAAACTTAACAAAGATCAAAAAACATCAGATCTTATAGTATCTGACTTAGTTAAAAGTAGTTTTAGAAAGATTATAAAAAATTCAATTCAAAAAAAACCAGAAATTGAAGTTCATTTAATACGATCTTAATGGCACTATTTACTCACGTTCTAATTTTTATCCTTATTTGGTGGATTTTATTTTTCATACTCCTACCGATTAGGATAAAAGTACCACAAAAAGTAGAATCTGGACATGCAAAAAGTGCTCCGAGTAAGCCATATCTTCTAATAAAATTTATAGCAACTTCATTAATATCAGCTTTAATTTTATTTTTTTTGATTTTATTTGGATTTGATTTATCAAATATATTTAATAAATGAAATATTCTAACTTTTTTCTTCCAACTATTAAAGATGCGCCATCAGATGCTGAAATAATTTCACATAAATTAATGATCAGAGCTGGCATGATTAAACAATCTAGTGCCGGCATTTATTCGTGGTTACCTCTAGGTCTACTTGTATTAAAAAAAATTGAACAGATTGTTAGAGAGGAACAAAATAATGCAGGAGCAGTAGAACTGCTTATGCCTACGATTCAATCTTCGGATTTATGGATTAAATCAGGAAGATACGATGATTATGGAAAAGAAATGTTAAGGATTACAGATAGAAGTGGAAGGGAAATGCTTTACGGCCCAACAAATGAAGAATTAATTACAGATATATTTCAATCACATATAAATTCTTACAAAGATCTTCCAAAAAACCTTTATCATATTCAATGGAAATTCCGAGATGAAGTTAGGCCTAGGTTTGGAGTAATGCGAGGAAGAGAATTCTTAATGAAGGATAATTATTCATTTGATCTTGATGAAAGCGAAGCAAAGAAATCTTATGACAATATGTTTAAAGCATACATAAAAACTTTTATTAGAATGGGTTTAACACCAATTTCCTTAAGAGCAGAAACAGGACCAATTGGAGGTAACTTAAGTCATGAATTTCAAATACTAGCTAAGACTGGTGAAAGTACACTTTATTATGATAAAAAATTAGAAACACTAAACCCTGAAACTATAGACCCAAATGAGTTGCAGTCATTTTATGCTGCAGTTGATGATCAACATGATAAAAAAAATTGCCCAATTTCAAATGAAGATTTAAAAATTTCTAAGGGCATTGAAGTTGGTCATATATTTTATTTTGGAACAAAATATTCTGAGAAATTAAACGCATTTGTTCAAGATAAAAGTGGGAAAAATGTTCCAGTGCATATGGGATCATATGGCATTGGTGTTTCAAGACTTGTGGGCGCAATTATAGAAGCTTATCATGATGAAAAAGGAATTAGGTGGCCTTTAGAAGTTGCTCCATTTAAGGTTTCCATAGTTAATTTAATGCCAGAAGATCAAGATTGTGCCACAAAATCATCAGAATATTATGAATATTTTATGAAAAATAATATTGAAGTTATTTTAGATGATAGAATCTGCAGTATAGGAAAAAAATTATCTGATAATGAGTTAATTGGGACACCATATCAAATTATTATTGGCAAAAGAGATTTAAAAGATAATTTAGTAGAAATAAAAAATCGCCAAAATAATGAAAGTGAAAAAATTTCATCCAGTAGTGTAATTGATTTTATTAACAATAAGTTAAAAAAATAGATGATTTCTAAATCAGAACGATTACTGATTTTTAGGTTTTTATTTTCTAAGAAATCTGACGGCTATGTGTCTATTTTTGCTTGGTTTTCAATAATAGGTATTAGTTTAGGAGTAGCAGCAATTATTATAGTAATGTCTGTTATGAATGGTTTTAGAATTGATTTAACTAACAGAATAATTGGACTTAATTCACACCTCAATATTTATAGTTTTGATAATGAGATAACAAATAAGCAAGCTGATGAACTCATTTTGAATATTGATAATTCTTTTTTTTACAAACACTACAAATCTATTGAAACAAATGGATTAATTATAAAATCAAATAACTCAAAAGGCGTTATGATCAAAGGCTATGATGCGTATGATAAAAATCATTATTTGTTTAATTCAATTAATATGGGCTCATTAATTCAAAATTCAAAAAGTGAAATATTAATTGGAGACTCCTTAGCGAACGAAATGAATTTAAGCGTGGGAGATAAGGTTAAAATTGCAATTCCAAAGACTGATAAAACAATATTAGGAAATATTCCAAGATTTAAAACATTGGAGGTAGTAGGTGTATTTGATCTAGGTTTATATGAATATGATTCAAATTTAATTTTTTTATCTTCAGAACTTGTTAGAAAATTACTCTTATATGATGAAGATATATATAACAAAATTGAATTTTTTACACCATCTGCTAATGAAATTGAATTGTTTAAAAATAAAGTAGAATTAGAAATATCTAATCTTTTATTAAATTTTTATTCAATATCTTGGAAGGATCAAAACAAAACTTTAATAAATGCGCTTAAGGTGGAAAAGAATGTTATGTTTATTATTCTTTCTTTAATTATCTTAGTTGCATCATTAAATATAATTTCAGGATTAATTATATTTGTAAAAGAAAAAAACAAAGATATTGGAATTTTGAAAACTATTGGAATGAGTAATAAAAGTATTATAAAAATATTTTTTACTATTGGAATCTCAATTGGTTTAATAGGATCATTAATAGGATTAATAATTGGAATTCTTTTCACAATAAATATTAAATCAATTCAAATTTTTTTAGAATATTTACTTGGAACAAAACTGTTTTCTGAAGAAGTTTATTATTTATCATCTTTACCTTCTAAAATTAGCATAAATGAAATAGTATACGTACTTTGTGTAGCAATAATAATATCAATTATATCAACTATTTTTCCAGCTTTAAGTTCAGCTAGAATAGACCCTGTTAAAAGTTTAAGAAGTGAATAATAAATATTTATTAGAGATAACCAATCTTTGTAAAAATTATACAAATGAAAATAATTCAAAAATTGAGATAATTAAGAATTTAAATTTTAAGTTAAAGCAAAATAGTAAAGTTTCAATTGTTGGGCCTTCAGGTTCTGGAAAAACAACTCTTCTTAATATTATTGGATTACTTGATGCAGAATTTGATGGTAAATTGTATTTTAATAATAAAAATATTTCTTTATGTTCTAAAGATGAAATAAACAATATTAGAGGATTATCAATTGGATTTATTCATCAATTTTTTCATCTAATTCCTGAACTTACTGTGATTGAAAATGTAATGCTTCCATTATTAATTAATAAAAATGAAACAAACAGTTATGAAACTTCAAAAAAATTATTAATTGAATTTGGTTTAAATGAGCGAATTAATTATAAACCTCTTAAATTATCAGGGGGAGAGCAGCAAAGAGTGGCAATTGCCAGATCCCTTGTAAATAACCCTGACCTAATTTTAGCTGATGAGATGACTGGTAATCTTGATGAAAATACTGCTAACAATATTTTTAAATTTTTTATAAATTATATCGAACAAAATAAAAAAACTCTAGTATATGTAACTCATAACAAAACTTATTCATTATTAGCAGATGAAATTTATTATTTTAAAAATAAGAAAATACAACTAACAAATGAATAATCCTTTTATTCATTTAAGAACATTATCTTCATATTCTTTATCTGAAAGTACTCTTAAAATTAGTAATATTGTCAATTTAGCAAAAAAAAATTCTATGCCTGCGATTGCAATAACTGATAATAATAACATGTTTGGAGTATTTGAATTCTCTAAAGAGTGTATTAAAAATAATATACAACCAATTATAGGGTCCTCTATAAATTTTTTAGATGTAATTGTTGGTTCGAAAATTTCTCAAATAACATTTTTAGTTAAAAATGAAATTGGATATCAAAACCTTCTTCAATTAAGTTCAATTTCACATATTAATAATAAGAAAAATGTTGGAATAAATTTTTCTCATATTGAAAATTTCTCTGAAGGTCTTTTCTGTTATTTTGGAGGTGAGTTAAATCCCTTAATTTTGTTAAAAAAAGAAAATAAGAAAAGTGAAATAATTAAATTAACTCAGAAGTTCAAAAAAATATTTAAAGAAAATTTTCTTTTTGAAATTCAAAGAATAAATAATCTAGATTTAGATTTATTTGAAAAAGAATTTATAAACTTAGCAAAAGATTTTGATATCCCTTTAATAGGGTCAAATAATGTAAAATATGCAGAAAAAGAAGATTTTCAGGCCCATGATGCTTTACTTTGTATAGCACAAAAATCTACAGTAAATAATTCAAATAGAATTACATCAAATGAAAATATTTACTTCAAATCTAGTGACGAAATGTATTTAAATTTCAAAGATATACCAGAAATAATTCAAAATAATTTCAATATATCCATTTCTTGTAGTTACTTCCCTGAGTCAACTAAACCAAAACTACCAGAGTTTATTAATGAACTAGATCTATCAGCAGAAGAATATTTAATTAAATTATCAGAAGAAGGGCTAAGAAGTAAAATTAAAGATTCAAATTTTAATAATACTAAAATTTATAATGATAGATTAGATTATGAAAACGATATTATAATTAGAATGGGTTTTGCAGGGTATTTTTTAATAGTTGCTGACTTTGTAAATTGGGCGAAAAATAGTTCAATTCCTGTAGGACCTGGTAGAGGTTCTGGAGCAGGTAGCTTGGTTGCTTGGTCATTAGGCATAACCGACTTAGATCCTTTAAAATATGATTTATTATTTGAAAGATTTTTAAATCCTGAACGTGTTTCTATGCCTGATTTTGATATAGATTTTTGTCAAACTAGAAGGGATGAGGTAATAGAATATGTAAATAAAAAATATGGAAGTGATTGTGTAGCTCACATTATTACATTTGGAACTCTTGCATCTAGAGCTGCAGTAAGAGATATTGGTCGAGTTCTAGAAGTTCCATATGGTGAGGTAGATTCTTTTGCAAAATTAATACCTTTTAATCCATCAAACCCTCTTTCATTAAGTGAATCAATAAAATCAGAGAGGAGTCTTCAAGAAAGAATAGCTAATGACGAAAGAATTTCGAATATAATAGATGTTAGCTTAAAGATTGAAGGCACTCATAGACACGCATCAACTCATGCTGCTGGTGTTGTTATTGGTCATGAAAAGTTATCTAAAGTAGTACCACTCTATAAGGATCAAAACACTAACACGAATGCTACTCAATTTTCTATGAAATTTGTTGAAGAGGCAGGTCTAATAAAATTTGACTTTTTAGGACTAACAACGCTATCTATTATCGAAGAAACAGTAAAGTATATTAAAAAAGAATTATTTAATTTTTCACTAGGTGACATAGTTTTAAATGACAAAAAGACATACAATCAATTAAGTAAAGGTGATACTGTTGGTATTTTTCAACTGGAGAGTAATGGAATGGGCAGTGTTCTTCGCCAATTACAGCCTGATAGATTTGAAGAAATAATTGCTGTTGTAGCACTTTTTAGACCTGGGCCAATGGATAATATTCCATCTTTTTGCAATAGAAAGCATGGTAGAGAAGAAATAAACTACATCCACCCTATGTTGGAAAAAGTTTTAAAGGAAACATATGGTATTATTGTTTATCAGGAGCAAGTTATGCAAATTGCACAAGTTTTATCAAATTATTCACTTGGAGAAGCAGATTTACTTAGAAGGGCAATGGGAAAAAAAATTCAAAAAGAAATGGATATGCAAAAAAATAGATTTATTGATGGAGCTATACAAAACAATATTAATAAAAAGGAGGCGTCAAAAATATTTGATTTAGTAGATAAATTTGCTGGTTATGGATTTAATAAAAGTCATGCTGCAGCATATGCTTTAATTTCTTATCAAACTGCATATTTAAAAGCAAATTTTCCTCATGAGTTCATAACATCAACACTTAATTTTTCCATTGATAGAACAGATAAAATAATTTTACTTAAACAAGAGATTGAAAGATTAAATATACCTTTTTTAAAACCTGATATTAATTACTCGAGTGAATTATTTACAATTGAATTTCAAAAAAATGTTAAAACGATTAGATTTGGCCTAGCTGCAATAAAAGGAGTGGGTGCAAAATCAATAGCAAGTATGGTTGCTGAACGTGAAAAAAATGGAAAATTTAAAGATATTATAGATTTTATGAAAAGGGTTAAAAGTGAGGTAATAAATAAAAGACAACTTGAAAAACTTATTCAAGCGGGTGCTTTTGATAGTGTTGAAACTAATAGATCTAAATTATTTTACAATGTTACAAAATTTGTTGAGCTTTTTGGAGGTGATAAACAACAAAACCAACAATTATTGTTTGAAGAAAATGAAATTTCATTTTCAGATAAAAATCTATTTTTTCAAAAATATACTACATGGAATACCCTAGAGAGACTTGCAAATGAATTAGAGGTTGTAGGTTTTTATTTTTCTGATCATCCACTGAATTATTTTCCCGAATTATTTTTTGATACTCAAAAAATTATAAGTTTTAGAAAAATTTTGAATAATGAAGATATTAATACAGCTAAAATTTGTGGTGCAATTTTAGATATTAAAGAAAGATCAAATAAAGATGGAAAAAAATACGCTTTTATAACTGTTTCACAAAAAGATTTGCAATTTGAATTAACAATTTTTAGTGATAATTTATATAAATACAGAAGTTTGTTGAAAGAGGGAAATTTACTTATTTTTGATATAGATGTAATTAGAGGTAACTCAGACAATAGATTTATAATCAAACAATTATCTTTATTAGATACAGTTTTTAAAAGTAAAAAATTAAAATTTAGTATCTACTCTAATCCAGATAATATTATCAAAATTAAGGATGACGTTTTTAGCACAAAAGCAAATAATATTAACTTAGATGTTTTTATTGATCTTAATAATAAATTAATAAATTTTGATTTTAGTAAATATTCAATAAAATCTTTTAAGGTTCTTGATGATTTAAAAAAATCAAAAATTTTAGATTATTCAATAGAAATATCTTGAAATATTTAAATATTATTATAATAACTGCAGCAAATCTAGCACACAGAAAAAACCGGTGTTTTTATTTCTGTGGAGGTTAAACCGGAGGAAAGATGAATTTACCTGATATTAAAATAGAAGATCTTTTAGAGTCTGGCGTTCACTTTGGACATAATGTTAGAAGATGGAATCCAAAAATGAAAGAATATATTTATGGAGTTAGAAATAATATCCATATATTTGACTTAAGAATAACCGTTGACTTATTGAATACAGCTTTGAGTAAAATTCATGAAACAATAAGTAAATCTGGTAAAGTTCTTTTTGTAGGAACAAAGAAACAATGTGAAGAGATAGTTAAAGAACTTGCTAATATAAACAATGATTTTTATGTAAATAAAAGATGGTTGGGAGGTACGCTTACTAATTGGAAAACAATATCAAACTCAATTAAACGACTTGATGATATTGAGTCGTTCTTAAATGATGAGAAATCTTCTAAAAATCTATCAAAAAAAGAGTTACTAGACATCTCAAGAGAGAAACAAAAACTGCAATTAAATATAGGTGGTATAAGAAAACTTAATGGTAAGCCGGATCTATTAGTTGTTTTTGATGTTTTAAAAGATAAAATTGCAGTCCACGAGGCAAATAAACTAAATATTCCAGTTGTTGGTATTGTAGATACAAATGCTGATCCGGAACTAATAGATTACGTTATTCCTGGAAATGATGATGCATTAAGATCAATTAATTTATACAAAAGATATTTTTCAGAAACAATTAATGATGCAATGGAAACTCAAGATAAGGATATGCTAGATTCAAAAGAAGAAAAAAATTTAAATGTAGATGAAAAAGTTTAGAGGTTTAAAATGTCAAATACAACAAATTTAATTAAAGACTTGAGAACAAAAACAGGTGCAGGATTTTTGGATTGTAAAAATGCACTTGCTGAAACAAAAAATGATGTGGATCTAGCTATTGAATATTTAAGAAAAAAGGGTCTTGCAAAAGCATCAAAAAAATCTTCAAGAGAGGCAAATGAAGGAGCAGTAGGTATTTATAGTAATGACAAAATAGTAATTATAATTAAAGTAAATAGTGAAACTGATTTTGCTGCAAAGAGTGAAACCTTTTTAGAATTCATAGATGAATTAGGGAATATAGCTATTAATGAAAATTCATTAAATTTAAATAAAGATAGTTTCTTAAAAATAAATTACAAAGATAATTTAGTTTCAGAATACATTAATAACATGATTGCAAAAATTGGAGAAAACATAGTCTTAAATGATATTAAAGTATTAAGTAAAAATGATAATAACTTCTCATATTATATTCATAATGCTTATAAAAATAATGTTGGTAAATTGATTTCATATGTCACATTTCAGTCTAAAAGTGATGATGATAAAATTAGTAAATTAACAAAAAATTTGTGTATGCATATAGCTGCTATGAAACCTGAGTCTTTAGATATTGATGATTTAGATAATAAACTTATTGAAAATGAAAAAAATATTCAAAAAGAATTAATTCTCTCTTCAGGTAAACCTGCTAATATTGTAGAAAAAATTTTAGAAGGTAAGATGAAAAAATTTTATTCAGAAGTTACATTTCTTAATCAGACTTTCATATTAGATCAAGATAAATCAGTAAAAGATATTTTAAATGAATATAAAGCTGAATATGAATTTCAATTATCAAGTTTTGGATTAATTTCACTCTAGAATGACTAAAAGAATTTTGCTGAAAATTTCAGGTGAGTCTCTAATGGGAAATTTAAAATATGGGATAGACGTTCTTACAATTAATAAAATTTCAAATGAAATTAAAAAAGTTTACAAGAAAAAATATCAATTATGTTTAATAATTGGAGGTGGTAATATTTTTAGAGGTATTAAAGGTGCCTCTGAAGGTATCGATAGATCTACATCAGATTATATGGGAATGCTAGCTACAATTATGAATGCTTTATCTTTGCAGAGTAGTTTAGAAAAAATAAAAGTTCCAACAAGAGTCCAGTCAGCAATAACTATGTCGCAGGTAGCTGAACCATATATTAGAAGAAGAGCAGTTCGACATCTTGAAAAAAATAGAATTGTAATATTTGCTGCTGGAACTGGAAATCCTTTTTTTTCAACTGATACTGCTGCGTCTTTAAGAGCTTCAGAGCTGGACTGTAATTTCATTATTAAAGCTACAAAAGTAGATGGAATTTATGACTCTGATCCAGTTAAAAATCCAAAAGCAAAACTTTTAAAAAATATTACTTATGATGAGGTTATTAATAAAAATTTAAAAGTAATGGATATGACTGCAATAAGTCTAGCAAAAGAAACAAAAATACCAATTTATGTTACAAATGTTTTTAAAAAAAACTCATTAATTAATGTTTTGAACAATAAGGGAGGTTATAGTAAGATTAGTCTTTAAATTATGAGTGATTTAAATAACAAAATGAATTCTTCAATATCCCACTTTGAAAAAGAATTAAGTTCTCTTAGAACATCAAGAGCTAATCCATCAATGTTAGATAGTATTTTTGTTGAAGCTTATGGCTCTAAAACACCAATCAACCAACTTGGGAATATTTCCATTCCTGATCCATCTACAATTACTATACAAGTTTGGGATGCTTCACAAATAAAACAAATTGAAAATTCCATTATAGAGTCAAACCTAGGTTTAAACCCCCAAACTGATGGAACGTTAATTAGATTACCGATACCAAAATTAAGTGAAGAAAGAAGAAAGGAATTAATAAAAATAGCTTCAGAGTTCGCAGAAAATTCGAAAGTAGCAATTAGAAATGTTAGAAGAGAATTTATAGAAATTGCTAAAAAACAAAAAAAAGATTCAAACTTATCAGAAGATGAGCTTAAAAATGAAGTTGATAACATTCAAAATATTACAGATGAAAATATAAAAAAGATAGATAATCTACTTGAAGCAAAGAAAATTGATATTTTGAAAGTTTAAATTGAAAGTCAATAAATTAAGTCATGTAGCATTTATACTAGATGGTAACAAACGATGGGCAGAAAAAAATAACTTAAATACTCTGAATGGTTATCAACATGGTTTTGATAATGTAAAAAATATTGTTAAATTATCATTAGAATTAAATATACAATATTTAACAATATTTGCCTTATCATCTGAAAATTTTAACAGAACATCAATTAATCTAATTTATAAAATAATATATTCTAATTTTGGTAAACTTTTAGATGAATTTATTAATCAACAAAATGTTAAAATAAATATTTTGGGCTCAAGATCTAATATTCCAAAAAAAATTAATGAAATTTTTAATAAAGCTGAAGAATTATCTAAAAAAAATAATAGATTACATTTAAATATTGCATTTAACTATGGTTTTTCGGAAGAAATAAAATTTCTTTTCAAGAAAATGAAATCAGATAATCTAAATATTAATCTGGATAATGATTTAGAGATTAAAAAACTATTTTTTTTAGGCAATTGTCCAGACCCTGAAATTTTAATCAGAACCGGTGGTTATCAGAGATTAAGTAATTTTATAATGTATAATCTCACTTATACAGAATTATTTTTTACTGAAACTCTTTGGCCTGATTTTGATAAAAATGAATTTTTAGATATTCTAAATAATTTTTATAACATAGATAGAAAATATGGTCTCTAATAATCTTTTGAAAAGAATAATTGTCTCTCTAATAATCTTTACCTCTTACTTCACACTCTCATTATTTAGTTTTGAAAGCGTAAAATATTTTATAACCATTATTTATATTTTAATAGTTGTTGAAATTTTAAGTAATTTTAAATCAAAAAGATACACAATTATTCTATATCTATCTATTTCTTATTTATCCCTATATTTGATCGATTTTGATACTAAAAATTTGATAAAATTTAATTTATTTATTTCTATAATAATTTTATTTGATAGTTTCTCATATATAATTGGTAAAATTTTTGGAAAAACTAAAATTGCATTCTCATTTAGTCCAAATAAAACTTTAGAGGGTCTTATTGGTGGAATCTTTTTTTCTTTTATAATATCAATTTTTTATTGTATTATTTTTAATATAAATATTTCTCTTTACTTAATTTTATTTATTTTTCTTATTATTTTTTCATCATTTATTGGTGATATGATAGAATCATATTTTAAAAGAATAAATAATCTAAAAAATTCAAGTAATTATCTACCTGGCCATGGAGGTTTTTTTGATAGATTTGATAGTTTAATATTTTCAATACTAACTTATTCAATATTTAACAATCTAATATGAAAATTAATATTTTTGGCAGTACTGGAACTATAGGAATTAAAACCTTAAATATAATTAAAAACTATTATCCTAAATATAAGGTTAATTTACTGTGTGCAAATAGTAATTATCAATTATTATATAAACAAGTTAAAATTTATCGACCAAAATATGTTTATTTAAATACTATCTCAAGTAGTAATTTATTGCGATCTAAATTGCCAGTTGATACAAAAATATTAACCTATAAAAATTTAATTGATTATTTATCCTCCTCAAAATCAAATTATACTTTGTTTGCAATATCAGGTTATAAATCATTAAATTATTTAGATTCAATATTATTAAATACAGAAAATTTGGGTTTTGTTAATAAAGAATCAATAGTATCTGCAGGCCATTTATTAAAAAAAAATAAAAATTTCAAAAAAACAAATATTTATCCAATTGATTCAGAGCATTTTTCAATTTATGATTTTCTACATAATAACAAATCTAATCAAAGTATTAAATCAATAATAATTACAGCATCTGGAGGGCCTTTCTTATATAAATCAAAAAAATCAATAAATTCTGTGTCTTTTAAAGATGCAATTAAACATCCTAAATGGAAAATGGGTTATAAAAATAGTATTGATTCTGCAACTTTAGTAAATAAATGTTTGGAGGTAGTGGAGGCACATTATTTATTTGACATACCATATTCTAAAATAAAAATTCTGATTCACCCTGAAGCTATTGTGCATTCAATAATAGAAAAAGATAATTATGTTTCTCATATGAATTTATTTAAAAACGATATGTCAATTCCAATTATAAATTTTCTAAATCATAAGAAATATACTTTTGATAAACAAATAAAAAAATACAACTTTAATAATTATTCTGCGTTTAATTTTTATAAAGTAAATAATGATATTTTTCCTATATATAAATTTTTTAACAAAATGGATAAAGCAAATCCATCAAATTTAATAAAATTTAATGTTGGTAATGAATATGCTGTAAATCTTTTTAAAAATAAAAAAATAAGATATCCAGATATTTACAAAATAATTAAAAAAGCTGTTTCTTTAAAATTGTATTCTCCTTTAAACAATATTAAAAGTATTATTAAATACCATGAAGATATCGAACAATATATTAGCTCATCTATTAAAATTAATACTTAAATTAACTTTTTTAGTTATTTTATTTGTATCTACTAGTTTGTATGCTCAAAATCTAATAATAGAAATTAAAGGAAATAAATTTACAGACGAACTGGTTATAGAATCTCTATTAGAAGAAAAACCTAAAAATATTTCACAGGAATATGCAAACTATATTATCAAAACGCTTGATAAGTCACAACTTTTTGAAAATGTTACTGTAAATATAAATGAAAATAAGTATGTAATTTTAGTATCTGAATATCCAAACATTAACAAAATTTATTTTGAGAATAATAAACGTTTAAAAGATGAAGAACTGTTAGAATATTCAAATGAACTTAAATTATTTAATTTAAACCCCTTATTTATTAATAATTATATTGCTGAAATAAAAAATTTATATGAATCATTTGGTTATAATAATATCAACATATCTTATGTAGCAGATATATCGACTAGTTCTAATACAGCAGATTTATTTTTTGAAATTGAAGAGGGTAAAATTACCAAAATAAATAAAATTATATTTAATGGCAATGAATATATCGATGATGAAACATTAAAATCAATCATTAAGTCAAAAACTAAAACATTAATTAATATTTTTGCAAACAATAATTTCAAAAAATTTGTAGTAGATAATGACATTAGGTTGCTTAATAAATTTTATATTAATAAAGGTTATTTAGATATAAAAATTGATTTAAATGTAGAATATTTAAAATCCAATAAAGTTAATATATTTATTAATATATCTGAAGGTAACATACACAATATATCTTCAATAAAAATACAAGATAATCAAAAAATTTTAAATACAAATATTTCTAACAAAATAAACCTTTTAATAACTGATGCTCTAGCAGATGATAAATTAACTTATTCTGTTGATGAAATTAATATATTGAAGGGTAAGATATCTGAAATATTAATAAATGATGGTATAGAATATTTTGAAATTAAAGCTTTAGAAAAAAAAGAAAATTTAGAAGTTACTCTTCTTTACGAGATTTTGCCTATACAACCTAATTATACAAGGCAAATAAATATATATGGAAACTCAAGAACATTTGATTATGTAATAAGAAGAGAACTTCAAATTGCAGAAGGTGATGCAATTTATGAAACACAACTTACTGAAATACAAAATAAATTAAAATCATTAAACATATTTGAAAATATTAAAGTTGAGGAAAATAATATATCAGAAAATTTAGTTGATATAGATATAACTGTTGAAGAGAAACAAACAGGATCTATTAGTGCAGGATTATCTATTGGTTCAATTGATGGTCTTGCAGCTGTCGCTGGTTTGAAGGAGAATAATTTTTATGGTACTGGAAGGTCTGTTGAAGCTTTAATTAATACTTCACAAAATCAACAGCAGTATACTTTATTGACAACAGATAGGTTAATTTATGAAAATGATGTAGATGTAAGTTATAAAGCAAATTATATTGAGCAAGATTTTTCAAAAGCAAGTTCGTATAATCTTGATACTTTTACTCTAGGTACGGGTTTAAGTTATATGCTTGATACAAATATTAATCATAGTATAGCTTTAGACTATAATATCAAAAATTATAAAATAACTAATGAAGATTTAGTTGCAAAAAATATTAAAAGTTCATCTGGTGAAAATGTTAGTTTTATACTTAAGAACAATATATTCTATAATACACTTGGTTCTGGATATCTTCCAAGGGATGGTAATCAAATCAGTTTTTCAAATATAATTGAAACGCCTACAAGCTCATCAAATGGATACTTGAAAAATATAATCACAATTAAGAACTTTAAAAAATTAAATAAAAATACTTATTCCATTCAAACTAGAATTGGTAATATTTTATCCTTAAACAATAATGATATACTTACTGATGACAAATTTTCTTTAGGGGGTAGATGGTTGAGAGGTTTTGATAGTTTTGGAGCTGGTCCAAGAAATTCTAGATCATCCTATATCGGAGGAAATAATTTAATTGTTACCAAACTTGATTACTCTAGAAATATTTTTGACAATACTGACTTTCCAATTTTATTTAATATATTCAATGATTATGGTCTACTTTGGGAAAATAAAACAAAACCAACGCACAGCGAAAATAGTCTAAGGTCATCTGTAGGATTTGGATTAAAATATTATTCTCCAATTGGACCTATTGGTTTAACTTGGGGTTTTCCAGTTCTAGATGAAGATTATGATATTAAAAGAATGTTTTTATTTTCTGTTGGAAATGTAGATTGATTTATTTAAAACATATTACGATTTCAGTTTTTTTTATATTTTTTTCTTTTGATTTAAATTCTACTAATATAGCAGTAGTCAATATAGAAGATTTAATTAATTCAAATGATTCATATAAAGCTGTAATTAAAAATATAGAAAAAAATCAAAGTAAATATCTCAATAAATTAAAAAAAAAAGAATTATTACTTGAAAAAAAATTATTAGATATTGAAAATGATAAATTAATTCTTAGTGAACAAGAAATTAATAATAAAGTATTAGAATATAATAAAGACTTAAGTAATTTTAAGATTTTAATAGATGATTTTAACAATCATTACAAAATTGAAATATCAAATATTAGAAAAAAATTTTTAGAAGAAATAATTCTTTTGCTTGAAATATATGCAAAAAATAATAATATTGAATTAATTTTAGATGCAACAAATTATTTAATTGCTTCTAATTCTTTAAATATAACAGAAGTAATTAATAAAGAGCTACTTAAAGTAAAAATTAATTTGGAATTTAATGAATTTGATGAAAATAAGTTATAAGCAAATTGTAGATTGTCTTAGTAAGTACTCTATAAATATTACCTCTTCATTAGAGGAGAATAGCCTATTTTCCAAAATTAGCTCTGTATCAAATTCAACAAATGATGATTTGTCTTTTTTTTCAAATATTAAATATTTAGATGATCTAAAAAAAACTAAGTCAAAAGCTTGTTTAATTAATAAAAAATACGTTAAGTATTTACCAGAAAATTGTAATCCTATTATTATCGATGAGCCATATTTTGCTTTTGCTATTTTATCTAATTTATTTTTTAGAAAAGATAACAAATCTAATGGCATAATATCAAAAAGCTCGTTTATAGATAAAACATCAATAATTCATAAAAATGTACAAATTGATCCATTTACATATATTGAAAAAAATACTGAGATAATGGAAAATGTACTTATAAATTCTGGATGTAGAATTGGACCAAATGTTGTTTTGCATAAAAATTGTGTAATATTTGACAATGTCTCAATCTCAAATGCAATAATTATGGAAAATTGTGAAATCCAGTCAGGTGCAAGAATTGGAGGTTCTGGATTTGGATTTGATGATAAATCAAAACAAAAAATATATCATAATGGCAATGTAATAATTGGAAAAAACTCTACTATTGGATCTAATACAACAATTGATAGAGCGGTATTTGACTCAACTAAAATTGGAAATTACTCTCAAATAGACAATCTTGTACAAATTGCACATAATGTCATTTTAGGAAAACATTCAATTATTGCAGCGCAAGTTGGTATCGCAGGAAGTACTTCAATAGGTGATTATGTAAAAATAGGTGGACAAGCTGGAATTTCTGGTCATTTACACATTGGAAATAATGTCACTATTGCAGGTAAGAGTGGAGTTACTAAAAATATTGATGATAATAAGACTGTAGCAGGATTTCCTGCTAAAGACATTAAATTATGGAAAAAAGAGATAATTAAAATAAGTATTAATAAATGATTCTAAATAAAAAACAAATAGAAGAATTAATTCCTCATAGAGACCCCTTTTTATTTATAGATGAGTGTAAAATAGAAATACCTGGTGAACATGGACTAGCTTATAAAAAATTTAAAAATGATGAATATTTTTTCAAAGGCCATTTTCCAAGTAATCCAATTGTTCCTGGAGTGATAATAGTTGAAGCAATGGCACAAACAGCAGGAATAGTAGTTTCATACAAACTAAAAGAATACACTGAAAAATCTGTATTATTTATGAGTGTCAATAAAGCAAAATTTAGGAAACCAATTTTACCTAATGATCATGTTACTTTTGAAGTCAAATTCATGAACAAGGTAAAAGATGTTTATAAATTTTATGGAATTTGCTTTAAAGAGAAAATTAAAGTTAGTGAAGCTGAGTTTTCTGCTATGATCACATATAAGTAATAATTTGTAATAAATTATTTATTAACTTATAGAATAAATATTTTAATAAGGCTTTGTGATACATCCTTCGGCTGTAATTTCTAAAAATTCAGAAATACATGAAACAACAAATATTGGTCCTTTTTGCATTATTGGAGATGGAGTAAAATTAGGAGAATATAATAATTTACTATCTCATGTTTCAATCACTGGTAATACTATAATAGAAAATAACAATATCTTTTATCCATTTTCTTCAATTGGTTCTGAACCTCAGGATTTAAAATACAATAAAGAAAAATCCTATCTTAAAATTGGAAGTAATAATAAATTTAGAGAAAATGTTACCGTAAATCCAGGAACATCTGGTGGGGGCTTAAATACAATTATAGCTGATAATTGTTTATTTATGGTAGGTTCTCATGTAGCACATGATTGTAAAATTAAATCAAATGTAATTTTAGCAAATAATGCAACACTTGCTGGACATGTAGAAATTGATAATAATGCAATTTTAGGGGGTAATTCCGCAATTCATCAATTTGTTAGAATAGGCAAATATGCAATGATTGGTGGTATGAGTGGTGTGGAAAAAGATATCATTCCATATGGTTTATATACAGGAATAAGAGAAAATTTGAAAAGCTTAAACCTAATTGGTTTAAAAAGAAAAGGCTTAACATCTAATGCAATTAATGAAATTAAAAATTTCATAAATATAATTTTTGATAATAATGATACAATTGAAAATAATATTAAAAATAATTTTGTTGAAAGTTCTGAAATTTTAGAAATTAAGGAAGTAATTGAATTTCTGAACTCAAATTCAAAAAGAGGTATTACCACTTTTGAAAATGACTAAAATAGGAATAATTGCTGGGGATGGTAATTTGCCTATATATATTGGTAAATCACTATTAAGTAAAAATTATGATGTTACTTTTTTATCTTTAAATAATAAAAATAATAAATTTTATAACAATCATCATGTTGTAGATTTAGATATTTTATCAGTAAAAAAAATCTTTAAAGTTTTAGATTCAAATAAAATAAAACATATAATATTTGCAGGAAGTATTAAAAGACCTGGCATTAAAGATTTAGGTTTTGATTTACCAACATTGTTACTTGCTAAAAGTCTTTTATTAGAAAAAAAAGGTGACAATAATCTTTTAATGAGCTTGAAAAAATACTTTGAGACTAAAGGATATATTTTTTTTAATTGGACCAAATATTGCAAGGAATTATTTTCTACTGAAATAAATTTAACAAAAATCAAGCCTTCTAAAAATGCAATTTTAAATTTAAAAAAAGCTAAATCAATATATCAAATTTATAAGAAATTAGATGTTGGTCAAGCTATGATAATTCAAAATCAATTAGTTTTAGGATTAGAAGCTATAGAAGGAACAGATGAATTGTTAAAAAGATGTAAAGAATATAAAAGAAAAGATGATAATGGTGTACTGTTTAAATTTTCAAAACAAAACCAGAGTAATCTAATTGATATCCCCTTAATTGGTTTAGATACAATTAAAAACTTAAAAAAATATAATTATGAAGGTGTATTTTTGCAAAAAAATAAGTGTTTAATTTTAGATAAAAGAAAAATTATTGATTATGCTAGTCAAAATAATTTATTTATCTCATCAGTTGATCTAAATTGAAAAAAATAAAAATTTTTGTTTGTTGTACAGAACAATCTGGTGAAAATATTTGCTCAAATATTTTATCAAGAATGGATATGGATAAATACCAATTTGATGGAGTTTGTGGCAAACAATCTGAAAAATATATTTCTAATAAAATTTATGATTTATCAGAATTTAAATCTATAGGGCTTTTTGAAATAATACTTTCAATTTCAAAATATTTAAAAATGATAAGAAGATTAAAAAACTATATTATTAAAAATGATTATGATTTAGTTTTAACTATAGACTCACCAGATTTTAATTATAACCTTGTCGACCAATTAAGAAAATCAAATTATAAGAATAAGATAATACATGTAGTTGCTCCAACTGTTTGGGCTTGGAGATCATATAGGGCAAGGAAATTTGCAAATATTTTTGATGAAATTTTTCTATTGTTTAATTTTGAAAAAAAATATTTCAAGTTTGATAATCTAAATAAAACTTTTATTGGGCACCCAATTTTTCATATAAAAAAAAGAGAAAATAAAGGAAAATATAAGTATCTTTCGTTTTTACCAGGTAGTAGACAAAATGAAGTATTAAAACTCATAAAGTATTTCAGTTATATTGAAAAATATATATCTAAAAATAATCTAAATTATAAAATATTTATTCCAACTTTGCCTCATCTTGCTTCTTTAATTAAAGAAAATACTAAGCTATGGAAAACTGAAACTATAATCTCAACTGATATGAGTAAATTTGATGAATATTATCAAGATGTTTACATAAGTATAACTTGCTCTGGTACTGCATCTTTAGAAATTGCCAAAAGGAATATACCTCAAATAGTAATCTATAAACTCAATTATTTCACAGAAATTTTAATCAAGCCTTTTGTAAGAGTGAAATATGCAAATCTTATAAATATTATAAGTAACCAAATGATTATTCCAGAAGTTGTTAACTCAAATTTAAATAAAAAAAATTTATTAAATATTTTTCGAAATTTATTAAATGATAGAAAAAAACAAGAAACCCAAATTAACTCAATTAATATGTATCTTAAAGAAATTGTTAATGATTTTAGTCCTTATGATGTGAGTGTGGGTCGTATAACTAAGTTAATTAATCCTTCTTCCAAAGCCAATTAAAAATTGATTTTTTTTCTCTAGAAGATTCAACTTGATAAGGCCTAGCTTTATAACCAGTGTATAATTGACGAGGTCTGCCAATTTTATTAATAGGATCTTCTATCATTTCTTTCCATTGTGATATCCATCCTACAGTTCTTCCTATTGCAAATAGTACTGTAAACATGCTTGTAGGGAAACCTAATGCTTTTAGAATTATACCTGAATAGAAATCTACATTTGGGAATAATTTTTTATTAATAAAATATTCATCTTTCAAAGCTATTTTTTCTAATTCTATTGCAATTTTAAGTAAGGGATCATCTTGCATATTTAACTCTTCTAAAACCTCATGTGCACTTTCTTTCATTACAGTAGCTCTTGGATCATAGTTTTTATAAACTCTATGCCCAAAACCCATTAATCTAAAAGAGTCATTTTTATCTTTAGCTTTATCTATAAATTTTTGTATATTTGATACATCACCAATCTCTTCTAACATTTTAATTACTGCTTCATTAGCTCCACCATGAGCTGGTCCCCATAAAGATGCAATACCAGCGGCAATACAAGCAAAAGGATTTGCGCCAGAGGAACCTGCCAATCTTACTGTTGAAGTAGATGCATTTTGTTCATGATCAGCATGTAAAGTAAAAAATCTATCCATTGCTCTAACAATTTTTGGACTCACCTTATAATCTTCTGATGGTACAGAAAATGTCATGTATAAAAAATTTTCAGCATAAGAAAGGTCATTTCTTGGATAAACAAATGGTTGACCAATGGAATATTTATAAGCCATTGCACCTATTGTGGGAATTTTTGCTATTAATCTATGACAGGCAATCATTCTTTGATTAATGTCTGAAAAATCAGTACTGTCATGATAAAAGGCCGAAAGGGCACCTACAACACCTACCATAATTGCCATAGGGTGCGCATCTCTTCGAAAACCCCTGTATAAATTTACTAGTTGCTCATGCAACATTGTATGATTGGTTATTACATCTTTAAATTTCTGCTTATCTTCAGGGGACGGTAATTCACCGTGCAGTAAAAGATAGCAAACTTCAAGAAATTCACTTTTTGAGGCTAAGTCATGAATATCATATCCCCTATGACGTAAAATTCCTTTTTCACCATCTATGTAAGTTATTCCTGATTCACATGATGCAGTTGAAGTAAAACCTGGATCAAAAGTAAATAAACCTGTTTCTTGATAAAGTTTACGAATATCCAAAACATTTGGACCATCTTTACTTTCAATAAGTGGAATTTGATACGATTTACCACTCTCATTGTTGAATAGAGTAAACTGTTTATCGTTAACTTTTTTATCTTCGTAATCAGCCATATTTAATTATCTCTATATTGATTTAATCTATCAATAGTATCTTTTTTACCTAATATTACAAAAATATCAGAAATTGAAGGCCCTTGATAGGAATTTATTAATAAAAATCTAATTGGTTTACCTAAAATTGGGAATTTAATTTTATTATTTTTTAAAAAATCATTAATTACATTTTGAATACTATCTCTATTCCAATCATTTATTTCTCTAATTAAATTTAAAAATTCTTTAAAAATACTACCAAATTCTGAGGTCAGTTTTTCTTTCTTATTTATTTTATAATTTTCATCAAAATAAACTTTAATTGTATCATTCAAATCACTTAGTTTTTTCATATCTTTTTTATAAACATTAAAAATATTTTTCATTTTTGTCTCATCTTTTTGTAGATATTTATTTAATTCAACATTACTTTCACAAAAATTGATGAATTCTTCTGTCCCATTTTCTTTTCTTAAATAAAAATTATTGAAAAAATCTAATTTATCAAAGCTAAATATACTTGATGATTTAGATAAATTAGATATTTCAAAATTTTCAATTATTTCCTTTAATTCAATAGTCTCTGACTTCTCTTGATTATTTGACCAACCTAAAAGTATGAGATTGTTAATTATAGATTCCTTTAAATATCCATTATTTTTCAAATCTAAAATATTAACTGCCCCATGTCTTTTTGATAATTTTGTTCCGTCTTCTCCATGAATAAGAGGAATATGTGCATATTGAGGCATATCCCAATTCATAAATTTATAAATGTAGTATTGTCTAAAAGTATTAATAAAATGATCGTCACCTCTAATAATATAATTGATTCCTAAATCATGATCATCCACTACTACAGATAACATATACGTGGGTGATTGATCTTTTCTTAGTAAAATAAAATCATCTAACTCTAAATTTGCTACTGTAACGTCTCCTTGAATTGTATCTTTAATTTTTAAATTGCCTTCATCTGGCACATCTAATCTTACTACAAAACCTTCACTTTTACTTTGAATATCATTATCATTTTTACATTCAGTACATATTTTTTTAGAATAATTTTTATTTTCTTTAATTAACTTTCTTTGGTTAGCTATTTTTTCTTCAGAACACACACATTTAAAAGCTTGTTTTTTTTGCAGTAATTCTCTAGCAATTTCTTGATGCCTTGATAATCTTTTAGATTGAACTTGAATTTCCTCATCCCAATTAAGCCCAAGCCATTTTAAAGAATTAGTTATGTTATCTGTATATTCTTGTTTTGATCTTTCATGATCTGTATCTTCAATTCTTAAGTAAAATTTAGATGATGCTGATTTCTTACTTACAATATAATTAATTAAAGCAGTTCTAGCACCTCCAAGATGAAGATTGCCAGTAGGAGAGGGTGCAAATCGTGTTTTTAACATAGTCATCTTATATTAAGATAAACTATTAATTATATTTTCTTATAATACCAGATAAAGTCCCTTGGACTTGGATTTCACCTGCTTCATATTCCTTAGTCTGAAAACTTTGATTAGCAGGAATTAACAAGACCTTGTTTCGATCAAATTTGATAGTTTTTAGAGTAACCTCGTTATCTTGTGTAATTACAGCTGCAATTTTTCCATTTTCAACATTATTTGTCTTTTTTATCACAGCAATATCACCGTCAAATATTCCTTTATCTATCATAGATAGACCTTTTACTTTTAATCCAAAATATTTAGCATTTGGTGATGTCATTGAAGAGGGTACAGAAACAAATTCATCAGCATTTTCAATAGCTTCTATTGCTTCACCTGCTGCTATTGCACCAATTAATGGGATATTAATGCTATTCGACAAAGAATTTTCATTATTAATATTATCTTTATTAATAATTTCCATTGCTCTTGCTTTGTGCTTTAATCTTTTAATAAAACCTCTTTCTTCTAGACTTGTAATTAATCTATGAATTCCTGACTTTGATTTCAGATTAACTGCACTTTTCATTTCCTCAAAAGAAGGAGAGATTTCATTACTTGAAATGTAATTTTTTAAATAATCGTATAGCTCTTTTTGTTTTTTTGTAAGCATTGTTGTTCTATATATGTTCTTTAAGATCAAAACAAGAACAAATATAAAAATGTTTATTTTTCAGTTATTTAAATACTAGATTTACCACCTGTTTTTGACAATAGATGAATGTTTTGTATTTTAATTTTTTTATTCAAGTACTTACACATATCGTAAATTGTAAGACAGCTAATTGTAACGGCTGTTAATGCCTCCATTTCCACACCAGTATTTGCGTTTGTTTTAACTGTACTTTTGACAATAAGACTTAATTTTTTATCATTTTTTATAATCTCAATATTTATGTGATTGATTGGAATATTATGACAAAGCGGTATCAATCTTGAAGTTTCTTTTGCTCCCATAATGCCACCAATAATTGCAGTTTTTTCAAGGTTACCTTTTTTAGTTTCAAATGATTTTATTTTTTTATACGTTGCTTTGTCAAATTTAATTTCACCTGAGGCAACTGCTAATCTTTCTGTGACATCTTTATTTGAAATGTCAATTATATAAGGATTTCCTTTTTTATTAATATGACTCATTTAAAAGTAATTCTCCAATTTTCTTTTCTTTGTCTTTCGATTTTAACAAACTTTCTCCAATTAAAAAATTATATATTCCTGTTGAATTAAATTTTTTTATATCATCAGAAGTTTTAATTCCACTCTCTGCAATTAAAATATAGTCATTTGTTAAATTTTGATTCAAATTTATTGAATTATTTAAATTGATTTCAAGACTTTTAAGGTTTCTATTATTAATTCCGATAACAGGGTAGTCTAACTTGATTGCTCTTTTTAGTTCGTCTTCATCATGAACTTCTATAATACAATCTAATTTTAATTCATTTGCATAATTTATAAATTCTATTGTCTGATCATCTGATAATATTGATAAAATTAACAATATACAGTCTGCTTGATAAATCTTACTTTCTAAAATTTGATATTTATCAATAATGAAATCTTTTCTTAAAATAGGTAAATTTGTTTTCTTTTTAACTAGAGATAAATGATCAATATTACCTAAAAAATATTTACTTTCTGTTAAAATCGATAATGCTCCAACACCTGATCTTTCATATAAAATAGCAATGTCTTCTGGTTTGTAATCTGAAATTATTTCACCTGCACTTGGACTTTGTTTTTTTACTTCACCAATTATAAAATTTTTTTTATTTTTTTGAGCTGAAAGTAATTTTTCTTTAAATTCACGTTTCTCCAATTTTGAGGAGATTAATTTTTCTAATGTTTTAAAAGAACATCTTTTTTTTGTTTCTTCTAATTCTTTAGATTTATCTTCACAAATTTTTTGAAGTATATTACTCATTAATTAGTGAGTTTACAAAATTTTTTGTAACTCCTTCCTCAATTGTTTTTTTTGCTAAATCAAAACTATCTTTTAGATTATTTCTTAAATTGGATAAATATATTGCCGCTCCTGCATTTATTTCTACAATCATTTGAAATTCTCTATAATCACCATTAATCATTTTATTAAAACAATTTGCATTATATTCTGGATCTCCACCTTTTATATCTTCTAATTTAATTAAATCATAACCATAGGCTCTTGGATCAAAACTATATTCCAGAATTTTATTATCTTTTAATTCATTTATTAGAGTATTATCTGATAAACTTATCTCATCTAAACCATCCAATCCGTGAACAACAATAGCTTTTTCAGAACCTAGTTCTTTTAAACAATTACAATGCATAGAAACTAAATCTCTTGAATAGACACCTAGAAGCTGTTTACTTGCTTTAGCAGGATTTGTAAGAGGGCCTAATAAATTAAAGATTGTACGTGTAGCTAGATTCTTACGAACGTTAATTACATTCTTCATGGCAGAATGATGATTTTGAGCAAATAAAAAGCAAAAATTTTTATTTGATAATGAGTTTTCTAAATCCTCTAGATTATTTGTAATCTTATAACCTATTTTTTCTAGCATATCTGCAGAACCTGATTTTGAACTAACCGAACGGTTACCATGCTTCGCTATAGTAACGCCAGCGCTTGCAGCAACTATTGCAGCACTTGTTGATATGTTTAATGTGTCTTTCATATCTCCACCGGTGCCACAAGTATCAATTGTATTTTGAGGAGAGTTTATTTTTAGAGATTTCTCTCTCATTACTTTAGCTGCACCAATAATTTCTTCTTTCGTTTCACCCTTTAACTTTAAGCCAAGTAGTATTGATGTAATTTTAATATCATCTAATTCTCCACTCATAATTTTATTAAATATATACATACTTTCTTCAATATTCAGATTTTGTTGTTCAAGAATTTTATTTAATATTAAAGTTTGATCCATTATTTTGCTAAGCTTAAAAAGTTTTTTAAAATAACTTTACCCGTATCAGTACCTATACTTTCTGGATGAAATTGTAGCCCAAATATTGGTAATTTTTTATGTGCAATACCCATTACGATATTATTATTTGTTTCAGCAGTAATTATAAAGTCTTTAGGCATTGTTTTTTTATCAATTATAAGAGAATGATATCTAGTTGCTTTAAATTTTCTTTCTACATTTTTAAATATAGAGTGGCCAAAGTGATTAATTATATCAACTTTTCCATGCATGATTTCTTTGCATTTAACAATTTTGCCACCAAAAGCTTGACCAATAGTTTGATGTCCTAAACAAATGCCAAGTATAGGAAATTGTTTTGATAATTCTGAAACGATATTAAGACTTATTCCAGCTTCATTTGGTGTACACGGACCTGGTGAAATAACTATTGATTTAGGTTTTAATTTAAGAATTTTATTTATAGAAATCTTGTCATTTCTAAAAACAACAACCTTTTGATTTAAATCTAATAAGTAATGTTTTACATTGTAAGTAAAACTATCATAATTATCTATCAGCAATATCATATATCAAATTTGTATGAATCTTCAGCAGCTACCATTAAAGCGCTAGCTTTATTCAAAATTTCTTGATGTTCATTTTTTGGGACAGAGTCATAAACTATTCCTGCACCTGCTTGGATGTATAATTTTTTATTTTTAACAAGCCCAGTTCTCAAACTAATGCATGTATCCATATCTCCATTAGAATCAAAATAACCCATACAGCCAGCATAAAAACTTCTATTTACATTTTCAAGCTCCTCTATGATTTCCATCGCTCTTATTTTTGGAGCACCAGAAACTGTACCTGCTGGAAAACCAGCCATTAAGGCATCCAGAGCATCTAAATTATTCTCTATCTTTCCCTCAACATTTGAAACGATATGCATAACATGAGAGTAATATTCTATTATCATCTTTTCAGTAACACTCACTGTTCCTTTTTTTGAAACTCGACCAACATCGTTCCTTCCTAAATCTAAAAGCATTAAGTGTTCTGCAAGTTCTTTTTTATCATTCAGTAAATCATTAGATAAAAAAAGGTCTTCAGAGGCATTCTTGCCTCTTTTTCTTGTTCCTGCAATTGGTCTAATCGTAACTTTTTTGTTTCGTAATTGAACCATTAATTCTGGGCTAGATGCAACAAGTCCAATTTTGTCAAAATTAAGATTTACAAGGTATGGTGATGGGTTTAAGCGCCTTAATGATCTATAAAGATTTATTGCTTTCAAATTATATTTTGCTTCAAATCTTTGTGAAGGAACAACTTGGAATATATCTCCATTTTTTATATATTCTTTTGCCTTATTTACAACTTTGTAAAATTGCTCTTTTCTAATATTAGATTTAAAAGTCAACTTAGATTTTCTATTTTTATTCTTTGCTGGTTTTAAAATACTGCTTTCTAACTTTTTAATCGTTTTATCTAAAAGTGATTTATTTTTTTTGTACGCACTTTGTGCTGAAATTTTTTTACTTGGATATGTAACAGTCATTAAAGAAATTATATCTTTGATATTGTCAAAAACAGCAACAATTTTTGGCCTAATTAGCATAGCATCAGGTATGTTAATATTATCTTTATTTTCAAGTTTAATATTTTCTATGTACTGAATCATTGGATAGCCTAGATAACCAACTAAAGTAGGAAAGGGGACCTGATTTTGAGTATTTTTAAACTTAGATATTTTTACTAATTCTTTTAGGCTAACTATAGGATTAATATGTAATTTATACTCATAGTCATGTTCTAAATATTTTATTTGAGCCTTACCCCTTTCTACTTTCCAAATTAAATCAGGGTTACAGCCTAGTAATGAATATCTACCTTTATTACTTCCACCTTGAACAGACTCTAACAGAAATGAGTATTTTTCTGATTTATTAATTTTAAGTAATGATGAAAAAGGTGTCTCTATATCAGCTATTAATTCTTTTTTTAAAAGTTGCGGTATACCTTTTTTGTAATTTTTGATAAATTGTGCTTTTTCTTTTGTCATTTGTACTGAGATAAAAGACCTTTAATCAACTCTTCATTTATAGAAATATTTTTAGTCTTAATAATCTCACTACCAAAAGCATTTTTGAAATCTGGTAATAATTCAATATTTTCAAAGTTATTACTTGTATCAGGAATATTAATATCATTTATCTCTGCATAATAAATATTATCTTCATCACTAAAAAACGTAATATTATTTAAATCAGTTTCTAAAATATTTCTTACTAATGTTGCAGGAATAATGTCTGAGCCTATATTAATATTTAATTCACTGATATCTAAACTAAAAATCTTATTAATTTGAGATAAATCATTACCATTATTTTCTTGATATATTTTGTCTGCATATTCTAATTTTTTGAATTTATGAAAATCTAATAAAACATTATCAAAAACATCAGTAATATTTTTAACTACTGAAGGGTAAATATTATCAACATAAATTATAAATGATGTATTAAGATCAAAGTCGAAAATATCACTAAGAAATTCTTTATTTTGATTAAAGCTTGTATTAACAACTACTTGTTCTAAATCGCTTAAATCTTTTTCATTTTGAGAAATGTTAGAAAATTTTTTTATTACTAATTTATTTTCTGATGCAATTTCATTTATTGAGTTTCCATTTAAAATTTCCTGATTAATTTTTGACTTTAAATCATTATAAAAATTATCTAATTGTACATTAGTCAGAGTCTCTTTAATTTTTTCATTTACTTCCTCTAAAATAGGATCTTTTTGTTTGGTAATTTGCTCAAGTATAATGACATGAAATGCTAAAGTAGTAGTAATAACATCAGATACTTCATTTTCAGAAATAGAAAAAATAACATTTGATAATTCATCCAAAACTTGATTACTGTCTACATCTTCAAATTCATTAAATTTAATATCTTTATCCAAAATATAATTCTGAATTTCATCATATGAGAGGCCACTTATTTTTATTTTAAAATCTTGAGCTTCTTCTTTTGTTTTAAAGTTAAATTGTTTAAAACTTCTTTTTTCTGGAATTACATAAATATCCTTATTATTTTCAAAATAATTACTTATCTCATTTGAATTAGGAATAAAATTTTCTTTGAACAAATTTTTATCTATTACAAGGTAAGATATATCTCTTTTTTCTGCACTCTTATAATTAATTGAATTTTCATTAAAAAAATTTATTAATTCATCATTATTTTTAGTTATTTTATTTTCATCAAAATTTGGAACTATTAATTTATCATAAGGTACTTTTATAAGACTTACTTTTCTAGATTGATTATTAATTAGGCTAATTTTTTTTGAAAGTTCAGATGGAAAATTTTTTTCAAATAATAAATTATCAAATATTACTGCTCTTGTCTCATAATTTATAATGTTTACTAAATCTTCAATTTTTAATCTTTGTTGTCTTAAAAAACTATTCAGTGCATCATCATTTATTTTATTATTTGCATATAAATTAGGGAATCTTTTTTTGGTTTGCTCTGCAATAGTAGTATCGTCTAAAATAAAATTTAAATTATCAAACTCGTTTTCAAAAACTGCTTTATTTATTAAATTTTGAAGTACTAATTGATGTATTTGAAATGCTCTTATTTGATCACCAGAAAGTTCTTCACCAATCATTTGAGCAAATTGACCTATATTCATTTCTAAAGATCTAGCAAATTGTGTAGTAGATATCTGTGTTCCAGAAACATTAGCAACAAAGTTATCAGAATTGAATAAGTTAGAGTATCTTGATGAACCTCTAAAAAAGAATAGGCTTGCACCAAATAAAATAACAAGCGTTATACCAATCCAACCTTTATTTAATGATCTCATAAAATTTTGATTGCTTCTATAATATTAGTTCATATAAATAAAAGTAATTATGATAAAACTATCTAAATTTTCGTCAATTTTTATAGCAAATTGGAAATTAAATGGAAATACTCAATTTATTTCAGAATATTATCAAAAATTATTACCTAATCCCAAAAATTGTACTGTTGTCTGTTCGCCCAGTATTTATCTTAATAGACTTACAAATAACGAGAAAAATCTATTCTCCGGTGCCCAAGATGTTTCACTCTACAATGAAGGAGCTTATACAGGGGAGGTTTCTGCTAAAATGCTTTTTAATGAAAATATAAAATTTTGCATAGTTGGTCATTCTGAAAGAAGACAATTTTTTAACGAAAGTAATTCTGTTGTAAAAAATAAAGCCCTACACTTAATTGAAAATAAAATAATCCCTGTAATTTGTATTGGAGAGACTTTAAAAGAAAGACAAAGTAAGTTAACTAAATCAATTCTATCTGAGCAATTACAAAACAGTATACCTGAGATTGCTAATTATGAAAACTCAATCATTGCTTATGAGCCAATTTGGGCAATTGGAACAGGATTAACACCAACTCTGGAAGAGATAAATGATATTCATTCATTTATTAAAAGTACATACAGTAAATTTAATCAATTTAATATTTTATACGGAGGATCAGTAAAATCTCAAAATTCAGTTGATATTGTTAGTCTAGAAAACGTAAATGGCTGTTTAATTGGAGGAGCCTCATTGAAAGTAGATGAATTCAATAAAATAATATCTTGATAATTATAACTTATTAAATATAAGCACAAAAATGACGACATTAATTATTATTCAACTTGTCTTAGCAATTGCATTAGTAATTCTCGTTTTACTTCAAGGCTCTGACAATGAAGGACTTGGACTTGGTGGCGGTACCTTTGGGGGGATGATGTCTGCTCGTGGTTCAGCTAACTTACTTTCTAGACTTACAGCTATCACAGCTACTCTTTTTATGGTAATGAGCGTTGTACTTACAATAACTGCATCAGTTGGTTCTGATAAAAATGTACTAGAATCTCTACCATCTTTGAATGAAGAGGAATCAACTACTCAGGAACCTTCTATTCCAGAATAATTATTTAATATTCTCTTGCTATAATTTACTCAATTATGTATCAAGGTTTTCCGTAATGCATTTTGTTTTTATTACGGGTGGAGTAGCATCTTCTCTTGGAAAAGGTATAGCCTCAGCTTCCTTAGCAACACTATTAAAGAGTAGAAATTTTAAAGTAAGGATAAGAAAGTTAGATCCTTATTTAAACGTCGATCCAGGAACAATGAGTCCATATCAGCATGGAGAAGTTTACGTTACAGATGATGGCGCAGAAACAGATTTGGATCTTGGTCATTACGAAAGATTCACAAATCAGTCTGCTAAACAATCAGATAGTGTGTCTTCAGGTAAGATTTATTCCAATGTTCTTCTAAAAGAAAGGAAAGGTGATTATCTTGGTTCAACAATTCAGGTAATTCCTCACGTTACCAATGAAATAAAATCATTTATTAATAGTGATTTAAAAAATGAAGATATCGCTATTTATGAAATTGGAGGTACAGTTGGAGATATTGAATCTTTACCTTTTTTAGAAGCAATACGACAAATTAGAAATGATAAAAATATTTCATCAGCATTAATTCATATGACATACATTCCATATTTAAGTTCAGCAGGCGAGTTAAAAACGAAACCTACTCAACATTCAGTTAAAGAACTTCTTAATGCCGGTATTCAACCAGATATCATTATGTGCAGATCTGAACAAGCAATAGATAATGATTCAATTTCTAAAATATCTTTATTTTGTAATGTTAAAAAAGAGGCAGTAATTCCTGCATTGAATGCTAAATCAATTTACGAAGTTCCTTCATTATATTCCAAATATGGTTTGGATGAAGCTCTCCTTAAACAGTTGGGTTATAAACCAAAAAATCACAAACTAAATTTAAACCCTTGGATAGATCTTCAAGAAAAAATTAAAAAAAGAAAGCATAAAGTAAAAATTGCAGTAGTAGGAAAATACACAAATCTTAAAGATAGTTATAAATCACTGAATGAAGCATTGATACATGGGGGAATAGAAAACTCTGCTGATGTAGATATCCAATGGATTAATTCTGAAAAAGAAAATAACCCTAGTTTATTGAAAAAATTAAAAGATTGTGATGGAATTCTAATTCCAGGAGGCTTTGGTATTCGTGGTATTAATGGAAAAATTAATGCCATCAAATATGCAAGAGAAAACAATATTCCTTTTTTTGGAATATGTCTTGGCATGCAGTTAGCTGTTATTGAAATAGCGCAAAATGTACTAAAAATTAAAAATGCTCATTCTTCAGAATTTAAGAAAACTACTAAATCAGTAGTTGGATTAATGACAGAATGGGTAAATAAAAATAAGATCGAAAAAAGAGATAAAAACAGTGATAAGGGTGGAACGATGCGTCTTGGAGCATACAAAGCTATTTTGAAAAAAAATTCAAAAATCTTTTCGATATATAAAAATAAAGTAATTAGTGAGAGACATAGACATAGATACGAAGTAAACCAGAAATTTCTATCAAAATTTGAAAACAAAGGTTATTATTTCAGTGGTATGTCACCAGATGGATTATTACCTGAAGTGCTTGAGAGCAAAAAACATAAATGGTTTATAGGAGTTCAATTTCATCCAGAGTTAAAATCAAGACCATTAGATCCTCATCCTCTTTTCGTATCATTTATAAAGGCCGCAATTAATGATTAATATCAATCTAAAAAATTTTTCTATCTCAAATAATTCTTCATTTGTTTTAATTGCAGGTCCATGCGTAATAGAAAATAAAAGTCACTCATTGATGATTGCAGAAGAGCTATATAAAATATGTGATGATGTTGGTATTAATTTAATTTTTAAATCTAGTTTTGATAAGGCAAATAGATCAAGTATTAATAGTGATAGGGGCATTAAGCTTGATGACGCATTAAAAATATTTGAAAAAATTAAAACTAATTTTAATTTACCAATACTAACCGATGTCCATAATGAAGATCAATGTAATCAATTAAAACAAGATAGTATTATCGATATTATACAAATTCCTGCGTTTCTATGCCGTCAAACAGATTTATTACTTGCTGCAGGGAGCACAAATAAAATTATTAATGTAAAAAAAGGTCAATTTTTATCACCAACTGACGTTAAAAATATTTTCACAAAGATAGAAACTACAGATAATAAAAAAATTATGATAACTGAAAGAGGAACTACTTTTGGTTACAACACACTAGTAAATGATTTCAAAGGTATAGATATTATGAAAAAATATAAGTATCCTGTAATTTTTGATGCAACTCATTCTGTTCAACAACCAGGAGGAATGGGCGAGAAAAGTGGTGGTCAAAGAGAACATATTCCTTCTTTATGTAAAGCTGCTATTTCTATTGGTGTAGCTGGTTTATTTTTAGAAACACATAATGACCCAAATAATGCCCCTAGTGATGGACCAAATATGATTAATATAAAAGATTTAAAAAATTTATTAATTCAACTTAAACAATTTGATGATATAGCGAAAAACCATGCCTAAAATAACAAATATAAAAGCAAGACAAATAATAGATAGCAGAGGCAATCCAACTGTTGAATGCGATATAGAGTTCGAAAATTCTATCCTTGGAAGAGCTGCAGTTCCAAGTGGAGCATCTACTGGAGTGCATGAGGCTCTAGAATTGCGAGATAATGATAAATCCAAATACAAAGGTAAAGGAGTTTTGAAAGCAGTAGGGAATATAAATGATACAATTTCTAATGAACTAGTTGGAAAATCATTTGATGATATTTCTTCTTTTGATGATTTTTTATTAGAACTTGATGGTACAGAAAATAAATCTAACTTAGGCGCTAATGCAACACTTGCTGCAAGCTTAGCTTTTGCAAAATGCTTAGCTTCTTCTGAAGGTTATGAATTGTATTATTTTCTTGGTAAAGAACATACAATGAGTCTTCCAGTTCCAATGATGAATATTATTAATGGAGGATCACATGCAGATAACGAAGTTGATATTCAAGAATTTATGGTTGCTCCTATTGGCGCTAATAATTTTTCAGATGCACTTCAATATGGTTGCGAAATTTTTCATTCATTAAAGTCACTTTTAAAATCGAAAGGTTTAAACACAAATGTTGGTGATGAAGGTGGATTTGCTCCTAACATAAATAGTTCTAGTGAAGTCATAGAAACGGTTTTGAAATCAGTGGAGGATGCAGGTTTTAAACCTGGAAAAGATATTTATCTTTCACTTGATGTTGCATCAACTGAATTTTACAAAAATAATAAATATGATTTACAGGGAGAAAAAATTGTTTTGTCTTCTGATGAAATGATTAAATATTTAGAGAAATTAGTAAATGCTTATCCAATTTATTCTATTGAAGATGGAATGTCAGAGGATGATTGGGATGGCTGGTCTAATTTAACATCAACAATAGGAAAAAAAGTTCAGTTGGTTGGTGATGATTTATTTGTTACAAATAAAAAAAGATTACAAAAAGGTATTGCAGAGGGTGCGGGGAATTCTATTTTAGTTAAAGTAAATCAAATAGGTACTCTAAAAGAAACTTTAGAGTCGATTAAATTAGCAAAAGAAAATAATTTCACTACTATTATTTCACATCGTTCTGGTGAGACCGAAGATACAACGATTGCTGATTTATCAGTTGGAGTTTCCGCAGGTCAAATTAAAACAGGTTCATTATCTAGAACTGATAGAACGGCAAAATATAATCAATTATTAAGAATTGAGGAAGCATTACAAGGTAAGGCAAATTATGCTGGATCATCTATCTTAAATAATAAATAATTGACAGTTTCGATCTTAAATATGCTATTTATATTATAAATGAACAAATCGTTAGTTTTAAAAAATAAATTTTATTTTTACTTATCTTTTTTGTTTACTTTTTTTCTATTTGTTTATCTTCTCTATTTTCTTATAAATGGTGAAAGAGGATTATTAAAATATTTCAGTCTTAAAAATCTTAATTTTGAATATAATGAACAATATATGTCCTTAAAAAAGGAAAATGAATTTTACCTAGATAGAATTAAAAGATTACAACCAAATACTGTAGATTTGGACTATTTAGATGAGACATTTAGGAAAGTTACAGGATTTACTTCAGATAACGAAACAGTTATAATTATAGAATAGATTGATTTATTTGACAAAAAATCACCCTAATTATAATTAAAGATTATCATATGAAGAAACTTCAAAAAGCAGATTATATCAAGATGTACTCTTTTATGCTCAAGATTAGAAGATTTGAGGAAAGAGCAGCCCAACTCTACGGAATGGGTAAAATAGGTGGTTTTTGTCATTTGTATATTGGCCAAGAAGCTGTTGTTGTTGGGATATTAATGACAATAGATAAGAATGACTCAGTTGTAACAACTTACAGAGATCATGGCCATATGATTGCTAGGGGATTAGATCCAAAACGTATTATGGCAGAATTAACTGGTAGGGAAGATGGTTATTCTGCTGGTAAGGGTGGATCAATGCATATGTTCTCTAAAGAAAATAATTTTTATGGTGGTCATGGTATTGTTGGAGCCCAAGTGCCAATTGGAACAGGTATTGCATTCACACACAAATATAATGGAGAAAAAAATATATGCAGAACATATATTGGTGATGGAGCGATGAACAATGGACAAGTTTTTGAAGCTTTTAATCTAGCTGCATTATGGAAGCTTCCCGTTTTATACATTATTGAAAATAATAAATACGGAATGGGTACATCTGTAGATAGAGCAGCAGCTGGATTAGATTTACATAAAAGAGGAGAGGCATTTGGTATTCCTGGTGAGAAGGTAGATGGAATGAATATATTTTCAGTCATAGAAGCAGCAGATAAAGCAGGTAAATATGTTAGGGAAGGAAATGGGCCTTATATTATCGAAGTACAAACATATCGATATAGAGGACATTCAATGTCAGATCCTGCAAAATATAGAACGAAAGAAGAATTAGATAATTATAAGCAAACTGACCCTATTGAAATAGTTAAAACAGAAATATTAAAGAAAAAAATTGCAACTAATGATGAAATTGAAAAAATTAATAAAGATACTTTAGAAGAAATAAAAAATGCTGCTGAATTTGCAACGAATAGTCCTTTTCCAAAGGACAGTGAGCTTTATACGGATGTTTATTTATAAATTATGAGCACAGAAATCTTAATGCCAGCATTATCTCCAACTATGACAGAGGGTAACCTTTCAAAGTGGTTAATTAAAAAAGGAGATACTGTTAAAGCTGGTGATTTGATTGCAGAAATTGAAACTGACAAAGCAACAATGGAAGTAGAAGCGGTAGATGAAGGTATTGTTCTTGATCTTTTATTTAAAGAAGGAGAAGTCAATATTCCAGTAAATAAAGCTATAGCTATTATTGGGGATCCAAATGAAAAAGTTGAAGTAAAAAAAGAAGCTCCCATTGAAAAAGTTATTGAAGAAAAGAATATTGAAAAAAATATTGAGACAAAAATTGAGAATAAGAAAGCTGATTTAATCGATACACCGTCACCAAAAATAGAAGAAGATAGAAATTTAAGTTCAGATGAAATTACTATGCGCCAAGCACTAAGAGACACAATGGCCGAAGAAATGAGAAAAGATAATAAAGTTTTCATACTTGGAGAGGAAGTTGCCGAGTATCAAGGTGCATATAAAGTAACGCAAGGTCTTCTTCAGGAATTTGGCAAAGAAAGAGTATTAGATACTCCTATTTCAGAACATGGATTTACTGGATTAGCGGTTGGAGCAGCTTTTAAGGGATTGAGACCAATCTTAGAGTTCATGACTTTTAATTTTTCTATGCAAGCAATTGATCAAATTATAAATTCAGCTGCAAAAACACTTTACATGTCTGGAGGACAAATTAATTGTCCTATTGTTTTCAGAGGGCCTAATGGTGCTGCGGCCCAAGTTGCTGCACAACATAGTCAGGATTTTTCTTCCTGGTATTCTCAAGTACCAGGTTTAAAAGTCATTGCACCATCCACTCCTTATAATGCAAAAGGTTTGTTAAGATCTGCAATATCAGATCCAAATCCCGTAATTTTTCTAGAAAATGAAATTCTTTATGGATTAAAAGGTCCTGTTAATAATGATATTAACTTCTCAATACCAATTGGAAAAGCAAATATAGAAAAAGAAGGTAATGATTTAACAATCGTAACGTATTCAATAATGTTGCAGAAATCAAAAGAAGCTGCATTAAGATTAAAAGAGGAATACAATTTAGATGCAGAAATTATTGATTTACAAACTTTAAGACCTTTGGATACGGAAACAATTCTAAATTCAGTTAAAAAAACTAATAGACTAATCACTGTCGAAGAGTCATGGCCATTTGGTAGTGTTGGTTCTGAAATTGCAAATATTGTTCAAAGGGATGCATTTGATTATTTAGACTCACCAGTGATAAAAGTTAATAGTGCGGATGTTCCAATGCCATACGCATTAAGCTTAGAAAAATTATATCTTCCTCAGGTTGATGATATTATAAATGCTGCAAAAAAAGTAAGTTATATCAAATAAATGGCAATTAAAGTTTTAATGCCTGCATTATCGCCTACGATGTCAGAGGGTGTAATTAATAAGTGGTTAGTTAATATTGGTGATACTGTTTCAGCTGGAGATATATTAGCTGAAATTGAAACAGATAAAGCAACAATGGAAGTTGAGGCAGTTGATGAGGGAGAAATTACACATTTAATTGATACAACACCAGATAAACAAATTGCTGTTAATTCTGTTATTGCTCTAATCAATGGTAGCAAAGATGAAAGATTAGAAGATTATAATGATAAAGATCAAACTGTAAGCAGTGAAGAAATCAATGAAGTATCAGAAACACCTAAAGTAAATACTGAAGTAGATAACAGTCAAATAATAGAAAGAAGTAAAGATCCAAACACTAAACAAAATACTAATTTTGCTTCACCGTTTGTTAAAAAATTTTCGAAAGATAACAATATTGATCTAACTCTTATTAAAGGGTCTGGACCTGATGGTAGGATAATAAAAAAAGATATTCAAAATTTTGAACTTCATATCAATGATGAAAATATTTCTATAATTGAGCCATCTAGTATTAGAAAAATAATTGCTGAAAGAACAACACAAACAAAAAATGAGGTTCCACATTTTTATCTTACTATTGAAACAAGAATGGATAGACTAATAAATTTAAGAAACAAAATTAATTTAAATAGTGATATCAAAATCTCTTTTAATGACCTTATTGTTAAAGCGTGTGCAATGGCAATGGCCAAAAATCCAGAGACAAATATTTCTTGGGTCAATGGTAAAATTCATCAATATAAAAATATCGATATTGCTATCGCAGTAGCTTTAAAAGAAGGGTTGATTACTCCTATTGTCAAAGAAGCTGATACAAAAGGATTAGCTGAAATTTCAACAGAAATTAAATCACTAGTAAAAAAAGCTAATCAAAATAAATTATTACCTGAAGAGTATAGCGGAGGATCTATAACTATCTCTAATTTAGGCATGTTTGGAATTACAGAATTTCAAGCAATTATTAATCCACCACAATCAAGTATTATTGCAATTGGATCTATAATTGAAAAACCTGTTGTGAACTCTGGCAGTATTGAAATAGGGCATACAATGAAATCTACTATTTCAGCAGATCATAGATCACTAGATGGTGCCGTTGCGGCAAAATTACTCAAAGATTTTAGCGATATTTTGGAAGATCCCTTCCAAATATGGTTGAATAGCATGGATATGGAAGTTATTTAACTCACATGAGTGGACCTCGTCATCCTGAGAAAGTTAAAAACAAATCAAATCCAATTCCTAAAAAACCAAGTTGGATTAGAGTAAAAGCACCAACTTCAAAATTTTTCAAAGAAACAAATAAACTCTTAAAAGATAAAAAAATTGTAACTGTATGTGAAGAAGCTGCATGTCCAAATATAGCTGAATGTTGGCAAAAAAAACATGCAACATTTATGATACTCGGAGATATATGTACTAGAGCTTGCGCATTTTGTAATATTAAAACTGGCAAACCTCATTATATAGACCACGGTGAAGCTATAAGAATTGCTGAGTCAGTTAAGCAATTAAATTTAGAACATGTTGTAATAACAAGTGTTGATAGAGACGACCTAATAGATGGTGGAGCACTACATTTTATTAATGTAATAGATTCAATTAAATCTTTAAATCCAAGTTGCACAATTGAAATTTTAACTCCTGACTTTAAAAGTAAACCTGAAGCTATAGATATTTTATCAAAAAATTTACCTGATGTTTTCAATCATAATTTAGAAACTGTTCCGAGATTATATCCTTCAATTCGACCAGGTTCGCGATATTTTGTTAGTTTAAATTTGCTTAATGCAATTAAACTTAAAAATCCAAATATATTTACTAAATCTGGTTTAATGGTTGGTCTAGGCGAAACAAAAGAAGAAGTTTATCAAGTAATGGATGATTTAAGATCAGCAGATGTTGATTTCCTGACTATAGGGCAATATCTTCCTCCGACAACAAAACATGCTAAGCTAGAAAAATTTATTACACCTAAAGAATTTAATGAGTATAAGCAAATGGCTTACGCAAAAGGTTTTCTAATGGTAGCATCATCACCATTAACTAGGTCAAGTTATCACGCCTCAGATGATTTTAAAATTATGCAAGAAAAAAGAAAAAATAAATTATATTCTATTCAATGAAGTCATCTAATCGAGAAGAAATAGTCCAACATAACGCACAAGAACTATTTGATATTGTCCTAGATATTGAAAGTTATCCATATTTTATTCCATGGTGCTCTGCAATGAAAGTACATTCAAAAAGTGAATCGGAAATATATGCAGATATGATTGTTTGGTATAAATATTTTATGCCACAAAGGTTTGGTTCTCACGTTCAATTTGATAAAAAAAAACTTAATATAAAAAACAACATATATTGAAGGTCCTTTAAAAGATTTAAAGACAAGTTGGTTTTTTAAGTCTTTAAAAAAAAATCAAACCTTAATTAGCTTTAATGTAGAGTTTGAGTTTAAAAGATTTTTTCACCA
>CACNUI010000008.1 GCA_902623545.1 uncultured Alphaproteobacteria bacterium
AAAATGACTTTTGATCATAAAAGAAAAGTTATGAGGTGCGGACAAGCTGTTATAAAACAGTCATCAAAAAAATATAAAAAGGGAATGGATTTAGCAAAAATTTAATTATTCATAAATTTTACTTAAATAATCAATTATATAACTATTTTTTTTTTCCCATTTAGTAAAACAACTATCCTTTTCAGGATAAACAGGAAATATGTGAGCCTTATATTTACCACCAAGAGGAAGCTCACATCCAAAATTAGTATAATTTATTGTTTGGACTTTATTCATTTTAATTAAAAAAGACAAGGTAGTACTATCTTCCCATCCATCGTCATCATGAATAAATAACAAAGAATTAATCGCAGAAAATTTAGACATTTCTTTTTCCCAATAATCTCTCAAAACTTGGCGTGGCGCAGAATTTTTTCCTAGTTTTCCTCCATAAGCAGCGGGGTTGAAAATAATACTACCATCAATTTTGTCAGGAAAGTGCGCTGTTAAATAAAATGATAAAAAACCACCAGCAGATAAACCAGAGAGAAGAATATTATCGTAACCTTTTTCTGCCAATTCATCAATTGTATCTATTACAATTTGTCTTCTTAAATGTTGTTGAATTTTGTCATATATTTTTATTCCATCGTAATCGATAAGATCGATGAATCCATTTGGGTCACCTTCATTCTCAAAAAGTTTATGTACTCTGTCAAAATGATGATCGGAGAGACCTCTCACACCTGAACACATACGATATATTCTTATTATCATATTTCCTATTTTTTTATCGTGGAGACTAGATATAGCTTCAGGAATTCTTCCAGCACCTTTAATACATTCTTCTCTTCTTTTTTCAGGCTTATATGAACCATGATTATAGATAATAATAATGGTATTTTTTTTATCTAAAATTGTTTCCTCATCATATAATTGTGATTTATTATCTACAAAACCACTTATTCTAGATAGTTTTTTAATATCTTTTTGAAGCCTTTTTTCAAATTTAGTTTCTTTAGAAAATAATTGATTAGAGATGCTAAAGATAAATAATATAAGGATTAATTTAATTACTGTTTTATGCACTAAAAAATACTCTCTAAATAATTTAAAATAAATTCATTTTGATTTTCATATTCAGTGAAACAATTAGATTGAGGAATATCATGTCCAGCTTCTTTGGGCATGGTTTTATTTACGTTAGCCCAAGTACACTCAGTTGCTTTTAATTCACTATAATCAATCATATTAATTTCATTGAAATTGTATAAAAAAGAGAGAGTTTCCGGTGTTTCAAATTCATCATTTTTATGGACAAATACTAAAGCATTTAAAGTATCAGTTTTTTTAAGCTGATTAATTTGTTCTTCTCTAAAATACCCCCAGTTTGGAAGTTCTTTATTCCACTCTTGTTTAGGACCAGCAAATGCAGGATTGAATGCTATAGCACCTTTAAACTTGTCAGGAAATCGAGATATTAAATTTAGAGAGGCCCAGCCTCCTGCAGAATAACCACCTATAACAATATTATTAAAACCTTCCTCAATAAATTTTTCTACCTCATTGAAAATTATGCTTTGACGCTTTTGTTGTTTTAATTCAGAATAATTTTCAATTTTTTTGCCTTTTTTTATTAAATTTAATATCTCGTCCTGTTCTTTAACACTCATACCTTTAACCCCTGAACAAAGTCTAAAAATTTTAATTTTAAGATTTTTAATTTGTTTATTATGAAATTGTAATATAACTGGGGATACAGCCCCATCCCACGCATAACCAAATTTTGGTTTTTTTTTACATTTATCTGTTTTAGTATCTTGTACACTTCCATGATTCCATATCAATAATATTGTATTTTTTTTATCAGTAATCAAATCAGAAGAATAAGGAATACCTTTTTCATTCATGAAAGAATTATTTTTAGAAATTTTTTTTAGACCTTTGTAATCTGCAAATGTATTATTTGAAAAAAAGGATATTAATAAAAATAGTGTTATTCTTAGAAAGAAACTATATATGGATTGCTCTGCCATCTACACTTAAAGCTGCTTCTTTTACCGCTTCACTAGTTGTTGGATGAGCATGACATACTCTAGCAATATCTTCTGCACTGCCACCAAATTCGATTGTAGTAACAATTTCTGCAATCAGTTGTCCAGCATCATGACCGATTATATGTGCGCCTAAAATTTCATCTGTTTTTTTATCAACCAAAATTTTAACAAATCCCTCTGATGCAGAAGTGGTTAAGGCACGACCATTTGCCATAAAAGGAAATTTTCCAACTTTGAAGTCTTTATTTTCTTGCTTGAGTTGTTCTTCTGTTTTACCTACAGATGCAATCTCTGGATTAGTATAAACAATCGCTGGTATAGCGTCATAGTTTATATGAGGTTTTTGACCATTTATAAATTCAACACAAGCAACTCCTTCTTCTTCAGCTTTGTGTGCTAGCATTGGTCCCGGTGCTACATCGCCAATAGCGTAGATTCCTTCAACAGAAGTTTGAAAGTTATCTTTAATTTCAATGGATTTTTTTTCAGTTAATTTAATCCCAATTTTTTCGAGACCCAGTCCCTCTGTGTTTGGTTTTCTTCCTACTGACATTAAAACTATTTCGAAGTTTTCTTTTATTTTCTTTTTATCTGATGTTTCCATTTCAACATCTACACCAGATTTACTAGATTTTGCAGAACTCACTCTATGCGATAATTTAAATTCTAATCCTTGTTTAGTTAACATTTTCATAAACTCTTTAGCAATTTCACCATCCATAGTTGGAACAATTCTGTCAAGAGCTTCAACAACTGTTACCTTTGAACCTAATCTACTCCATACTGAACCCATCTCTAATCCAATATATCCACCACCAATAACTAGTAGTGATTTTGGTATTTTAGATAGAGAAAGAGCACCAGTAGAAGATACTATTTGTTTTTCGTCGACAGGAATATTTGGAATCTCAATCGAAGATGATCCTGTTGCGATAATAAAATTTTTAGCACTAGCAGTAATTTCATTTTTTCCATTTGTAATAGAAATAGTATTTTTATCTATAAATGAAGCCATACCAGGAATATGCGTTATTTTATTTTTCTTAAATAAAAAACCAATCCCTGTTGTAAGTTTATTTACAATCTTTATTTTTCGATCCATCAAAACATTTAAATCTAAATCTATCTTTGATGTTTTGATACCATGCTCTGCAGCATGATTTGAAATTTCAACAAATTTTTCAGATGAGTTTAATAATGCTTTAGAAGGTATGCATCCTATGTTCAAACAAGTTCCACCGAGTGATGGCTCTTTTTCTATACAAGCAACCTTCATTCCAAGTTGAGCTGCTCTGATTGCAGCTACATATCCACCAGGCCCAGCGCCAATTACTATTAAATCAAAATCTTCCATTTTATATTCCTAACACTAATTCGGATGGATCTTCTAGAAGTTCTTTAACCTTTACTAAAAATCCAACACTTTCTTTTCCATCAATAATTCTGTGATCATAACTTAATGCAACATACATCATTGGCCTAACTACTATTTCATCATTTACAACTACTGCTCTTTTTTGAATATTATGCATCCCTAAAATTCCAGATTGAGGTCTATTGATTATTGGTGTGCTAAGCATAGAGCCGTAAACACCACCATTTGAAATTGTAAAAGTTCCACCAATCAAATCATCCATAGTCAACGTTCCATCTTTGGCTCTTGTACTAAGATCAATAATTTTATTTTCTATTTCTCCAAAACTCAATTGATCGGCGTCTTTAAGTATTGGTACGACTAATCCTTTTTCAGTTCCAACAGCTATACCTATATCAAAATGGTTTTTATAAATGATATTTTCATCTTTAATTTCAGCATTCACAGCTGGATACTCTTGTAAACTTTTTACTACAGCTTTTACAAAAAATGACATGAAGCCTAATTTGACTTCATACCGACTTTGAAATTCTTGGTTTTTTGATTTTCTAATTTCCATAACTTTGGACATATCAATTTCATTGAAAGTTGTAAGTATGGCTGCTGTATTTTGAGCCTCCTTTAAGCGTTTAGATATTGTCTGTCTAATTTTAGACATTTTAATTACTTCTTCTCTTTCACCTTTGTTAGTGGTTGTGTTATTTGAAGAAGAAAGATGAGAAACTACATCTTCTTTATTAATTCTTCCATCAGAACGTGATGAGGTGACATCTTCTAGTTTAACATTATTTTCCTCAGCAATTTTTCTTGCAGATGGTGAAGATTTGGTAGGTGAAGATTTTGTTTCAACCTTAACTTCTTTTATCTCTTCTTTTACTTTTTCTTCTTTAGTTGCAGTTTTTTTAGGAGTTGGTTTTTTACCTTTTGATTCATCTAAGATTCCTAAAATACCACCAATTTCAACATCAGTTCCTTCAGAAACTTTTATTTCTTTTAGAGATCCTGCATGAGGTGCTGGTACTTCAACTGTAATTTTGTCTGTTTCAATTTCAACTAAAGGTTCATCTGCTTCAAAATTATCGCCTATATTCTTAAGCCATTTTGAAACAGTTGCTTCAGTAATTGACTCACCAAGTGTTGGAACTATTAATTCAGTACTCATTAATTAAATGCTTAATAACATTTACTCCGATTTATTCAATTGGCAGATTAGTCTTTAATTTTGTTGAAATACCTGCCCAAGATTTAATAATTTTACTAATTGAATCTTCAGTTGCCATTTTTAGTATAGTTTCTTGATTGCTTAAGTGTCTTTCTAAAGAACCAGCGGCAGGAGAAGCAGCTGGACTTCTTCCAACATAGTATATCTTTTCTTGTTTGACTTTGGCTTCCTGCATAACACTTTCCAACCTACCTTTCACAAAACCCCAGGCACCCATATTTTTTGGCTCTTCTTGTGCCCAGATAATTTCAGCATCCATATAATGTTTTAATTCATCTCTAAAGTTTTCATAAGGAAATGGATAAATCTGCTCCAATCTTATTATGGAGAGATTTTTAATTTTATTTTTTGATATGTGATCTGCAAGTTCAAAATATATTTTACCAGAGCAAATGATTAATCTTTCATTTTTCCTTTTTTCTTTAACAGATAGTTTATCAGTAAGAATTCTATGGAAAGTTGATCCATTAATATAATCCTCAATATTAGAAACATTAGATTTATGTCTAAGTGTAGATTTTGGTGTAAATATAATTAGAGGTTTCCTAAAATTTCTATGTAGTTGCCTTCTTAAAACGTGAAAATAATTAGCAGGACTTGTACAATTAACAATTTGCATATTATCTTCCGCACACATCTGTAAAAATCTTTCTAATCTTCCACTTGTATGCTCAGGACCTTGGCCCTCATGTCCGTGGGGAAGAAGCATCGTTAAACCAGACATTCTCAACCATTTTCTTTCTCCAGAACTAATGAATTGGTCAATCATAATTTGTGCACCATTTGCAAAATCACCAAACTGCGCTTCCCATATTACAAGTGTCTTAGGATCAACTTGTGAATATCCATATTCAAAACCAAGAACACCAAACTCAGATAAAAAACTATCTATAATTTCAAAGTAACCTTGCTTGTTTTGAAAGTGTCTTAATGGAACAAAGCGATTTTCGTTTTCTTGATCGTATAGCACACCATGTCTATGACTAAATGTTCCTCTTCCAACATCTTGTCCAGATATTCGAACACCGTATCCCTCATCAAGAAGTGTTGCTAAAGCTAAACTTTCAGAAGTAGCCCAATCAATATCCTTGCCGTTCATGACACTTGCTAATCTGTCTCCATAAATTTTTTTTATTCTTTTATGTGCATTGAAATCTGCAGGTATTTCATGAATTTTTTTAGCAACGTTAATTAGTGTTTTTTCCTTTACAGATGTTTTTCCTCTTCTTGCATCAAATGTTGCAGTAGATAAACCTGTCCAGGTTCCCTCTAACCAATCTACTTTATTTGGTTTATAATTTTTAGTTGACTCAAATTCTTTATCTAAAAAATTTTTAAAAGAATCTACAATGTCTCTAGATTCTTCTTCTGAAAGAGTGTTATTCTCAATTAATTTTTTTTCATATTTTTTTCTAGTAGTAATTTGTTTTTTGATAGCCTTATACATTAGTGGCTGAGTAAAAGAAGGTTCATCAGCTTCGTTATGTCCTGATCTTCTGTAACAAAACATATCTACAACAACATCAACTTTAAATTTATTTCTAAATTCCGTTGCAAGTCTACAAACATGAACTACTGCTTCTGGGTCATCGCCATTAACATGAAATATTGGTGCCTGAACCATTTTTGCAATTTCAGTACAATAAGGTGCTGATCGTCCATATTGTGGCATAGTTGTAAAACCTATCTGATTGTTAATTACAAAGTGAATAGTGCCACCTGTTTTAAACCCTCTTAATTGTGACATAGCAAATGTTTCGGCCACAACTCCTTGTCCAGCTATTGCTGCATCTCCATGAATTAATAAACCTATAACTTTATCTGTTGTTTTATCTTTAGCTAAAGTTTGTTTAGCTCTTACTTTACCTGCCACAACTGGATTAACTGCTTCTAAATGGGAAGGGTTAGGAGTGAGCGATAAATGAATTTTCTTTTTTTCAAATTCACGATCAGCAGAAACTCCTAAATGATATTTTACATCACCCGAACCTAGTACCTCATTTGGATCGTTTAAAGATCCTTGGAATTTTGATAATATTTTTTTGTAAGGCATTTCCAAAACACTTGATAGAAGTGTTAGTCTACCTCGATGAGCTGTTCCAATAATAATATCTTCAATACCAGACAAACATGCCTGTTTAACAATTTGCTCTATCCCAGGTATCATCGCTTCACCACCTTCGATACCGTATCTCTTTGTACCTAAAAACTTTTTATCTAAAAACTGCTCAAATAGTTCTGATTCAACTAATCTTTTATAGATTGCTTTTTTTCCTTCATTTGTAAAATTTGTTTTATTTCTTACTTCTTCAATTCTTTCTTGGACCCATTGTTTTTGATCAGCTTGTTGTATATGTAAAAATTCAACACCAATTGAAGCAGAATAAGTTTCTTTTAATATTTTAATAATATTTTTTAATTTACCTTTTTCTAAACCCAAACTTCCATCAATGAATATTTCTTTTTCTAAATCTGATTCAATGAAACCATAGCTTTTATAATCTAATTCTTGAGGATACTCTCTTTCAGATATTCCTAAGGGATCAAGATCTGCAATTAAATGTCCATTAATCCTAAAAGCTCTGATTAATCTTAATGCCCTAATTGAATCTAAGGTTGATATTCTAAATTCCTCAGAATTGTAATTCACATTTGATTTTATAACCTTAGTTATGTAATTTTTATCTATTATACTTGATGGGCGTTCTTTCCATTCTGGTCCTCCAAAATCTTTAAGAACAGAGTAGTCATCTTCATTTAAATTATTAAAAAAATCTTTCCAAGTTGTATCCACACTTTCAGGATCATTTCTATATTTAGAATACAGTTCAGCTACATATGGTGCATTAGCACTATTTAAGAAAGTATCATTCATAGGTTGCTATTAAACTAAAACCATTTTGCATAACAATCATACTAATGGAAACTAATTATTCCCATTTTGCATTGCTAATTTCATTGTTTTTCCCAATGATGCTGGGGATTTTGATACCAAAACTCCAGCCTTTTCTAAAGATTTAATTTTGGAATGTGCTGTACCTTTTGATCCTGAAACGATAGCACCTGCATGACCCATACGCTTTCCTTTAGGTGCAGACTGACCAGCTATAAATGCTGAAACTGGTTTTTTTCTTTTTGAATTTGAAATAAATTCTGCCGCATTTTCTTCTTCCTCACCACCAATTTCACCTATCATTAAAATTCCCTCGGTCTCATCATCTTCTAAAAATAACTTTATACAATCTACAAAATCCATCCCATGTATTGGATCTCCACCAATGCCAACACATGTTGATTGACCTAATCCTACCTCTGTTGTCTGTGCAACAGCTTCATAAGTTAATGTTCCTGATCTGCTTACTATACCTATTTTACCTTTTTTATGAATGAAGCCAGGCATGATTCCGATCTTGCATTCGGAAGGTGTTATTAACCCTGGACAGTTTGGTCCAATCAAATATGTTTTATTTTTTATAATTCTTTTTTTTATATCAATCATATCTAAGACTGGAATACCTTCTGTAATACAAACAATTAATTCAATATTTGCATCTAAAGCTTCATGAATTGCTTTAGCAGCAAACTTAGCAGGAACAAAAATAACTGTTGCGTTTGCTTCAGTTTGTTTCACTGCATCGGCAACAGTATTAAATACCGGTAAATTTAAATGGGTCTGACCTCCTTTTCCAGGCGTGACACCACCAACAAGGTTTGTACCATATGCTATAGCTTGTTCAGAATGATATGTTCCTTGTGAACCGGTAAAGCCTTGGCAAATGAGTCTTGTATTTTTATTAACTAAAATTGACACTATTCTGATAACTCCACAGCTTTCTGAGCTGCATTTGAAAAATCATCAATTGAAATTAATCCTAATGATGAATTGTTTATAATATCTCTTCCTTCTTTAGAATTTGTTCCTTGAAAACGTACAACAACGGGAAGTTTAAATTCTAATTCTTTAATTGCATCAATGATGCCATTAGCAATCATATCACAATGGATAATTCCTCCAAAAATATTTATAAATACTGATTTCACGTTTTTATCTGACTGAATGATCTTGAAAGCTTTAATGGCTCTTTCTTTATTTGCTGTACCACCTAAATCTAAAAAATTAGCTGGCTCCATTCCAAATTGTTTAATAATATCCATAGTTGCCATAGCTAGCCCAGCTCCATTAACCATACAGCCTATTTTTCCATCGAGCTTAATGTAAACCATATCGTTTTCAGAAGCTTCAAGTTCCAAATCATTTTCTTCTGAAGTATCTTTTAATTTTTCAATGTCAGCCTGTCTATACAGAGCATTATCATCAATATTAATTTTAGCATCTAAAAGAATTAGTTTTTCATCTTTTGTCACAACAAGAGGATTAATTTCAATTAAAGAAGCATCTATTTCGACGTAGGCCTTACATAAATTTGAAATAATTTCTTTAAATTGGTTAAACTCATTAATAGAAAAATTTAATTTATTTTGAAGATTATCACTAATTGTAAAATCTTCTAAGTTATCAAAATAAACATATTGAATTCTTTCTGGTGTTTTCTCAGCTACATCTTCTATGTCTACACCACCAGCATCAGATACCATCATCATTAATTTTGATTGATTCCTATCAAGAAGAATACTTAAATAATATTCCCTATCAATTTCACATCCAGCTTCTAAGTAAATTCTATTTACTAACTTTCCTTCATTACCTGTTTGTTTAGTAATCAATACGTTACCCATCATTCCTTTTGCAATTGTTTGTGCATCATTAATTGATTCTGTTATTTGTACTCCACCTTTTGTATTAAATGGTTTTAAAAATTTACCTGCTCCTCTTCCTCCAGCATGTATCTGTGATTTGATAACCCAAGGTGGTCCTTTTATATTTTGTAAATCTTTTTCTAAATCATCAACATTTGCAATGTAACTTTTGCCTTCAAGTATAGGTAGATTGTACTTTCTTAGTAAATCTTTAGCTTGATATTCATGCAAATTCATTTTGATAAAAAGGTAATAGTTAGATTAGATACAAAATACAATTATTTTTTATTTTTCTTATTTAGAAGCTTGTTAGACAATGTAGTTAATGATTTTACTGCTTTAACAGAATGATTAAATTCTTTCTTTTCATTATTATTAAGTTTTAATTCAATAATTTTTTCAACACCTTTTTTGCCAATAATAACTGGAACTCCAACATAAAGTCCTTTTACTCCATATTCACCGTTAAGATATGCAGCACATGGTAATAATCTTTTTTGATCTAACAAAAATGACTCTGCCATTTGTATAGCTGAAGAAGCTGGTGCGTAATAGGCAGATGTATTCATGAGCTTAACAATTTCAGCTCCACCATCACGTGTTCTTTGAATAATTTTGTCGATATTTTTTTTTGTTGTCCACTTCATCTTTATTAATTCAGGAACTGAAATACCTGATACTGTTGAGTATCGCATAAGTGGAACCATCGTGTCTCCATGACCGCCTAAGACAAAAGCGCTGATATCATTAATTGACACATTAAACTCCTTAGATAAAAAGTATTTTAATCTTGCAGTATCCAAAACACCTGCCATGCCAATACACATATTTGTCTTAAGGCCTGATGATTTTTGGAGAACACTTACCATTGCATCAAGTGGATTAGTAATGCATATAACAAATGCTTTTGGACAATATTTTTTAATATTTTTTCCAACATTTTGAATGATTATAGAATTTTTTTCTACAAGATCATCTCGAGACATACCTGGTTTTCTTGGAAAACCTGCAGTAACTATTACTACATCAGAATTTTTGATATCTCTAAAACTTGAAGTACCTTTAAAATCAGCATGAAATCCTTCAATGGAAGATGACTGAGCAAGATCTAAAGATTTACCTTTAGGCATTCCTTCAAAAATATCTAATAAAACTACATCACCTAATTCTTTTAAACTAACAAGTTGTGCTAGAGTCCCGCCGATGTTGCCAGCTCCAATGAGAGCAATTTTTTTTCTCATTTAAGTTTTATACTTTAATTACAATTCTGTAACAATAGCCTTTTTAAGTCCAGCAATTTCTTTAGCTGGATTTAAACCTTTAGGACAAGACCTAGTGCAATTCATTATTGAATGACATCTATAAAGTTTTAATGAATCATTTATTGCTTTTAATCTCTCTTTTCTTTCTGAGTCTCTAGAATCACTTACCCACCTTGCTGCCTGTAAAAGGACTGCTGGTCCTAAATATTCATCTCCATTCCACCAATAACTTGGACAAGAAGTGGTACAGCAAAAACATAATACGCACTCCCATTTACCATCTAGTTTTTCTCTATCTTTTGGTGATTGTTTTTTTTCGTCTCCCAAGTTTTTTTCCTCATCATTTGTTTTTTTACGCTGCAACCAAGGTTTAATGGAGGCTAGTTGTTCGTAAGCTTTACTAAGATCTGGAACTAAATCTTTTACTACACGCATATGTGGAAGAGGATAGATTTTGATTTCATTCTTAACATCGGACATATTTTTCAAACATGCTAGTGTGTTAACCCCATCGATATTCATAGCACAGGAGCCACAAACTCCTTCTCTGCAAGATCTTCTAAATGTTAAAGTTGGATCAATTTCGTTTTTTATTTTCATAAGAGCGTCTAATACCATTGGGCCACACTTTTCTTGATCTATCTCATAATTATCTATCCTAGGATTTTTATTATCTTCGGGATCCCATCTGTAAATTGCAAGTTTCTTTGGATCTTTTGCGGGTTCTTTTGGTTGGTGCGTTTTTCCTTTGGTTATTTTTGAATTAGCAGGAAGTGTAAACTGAGCCATTAGTACACTCTTCTTTTAGGTGGTATTGGCTGAACATGATTGGTTAGGGTATTCATGTGAACACCTCTAGATCCCATGCTCACATCTCCCTTATTGTTTAACCAGGCTAAAGAGTGAACTAACCAATTATTATCATCTCTTTCTTTGTAATCTTCTCTTGCATGTGCACCTCTACTTTCAGTTCGATTTAATGCTGAATGAAGAGTAACTTTTGATTGTGCCATTAAATTGTGCAACTCTAAAGCTTCGACCAAGTCTGTATTAAAGATTAATGATTTGTCTTTAATATCTATGTCATCCATTGAGCTTTCAACTTCTGAATATTCTTCAATACCTTTTGATATGAGATCATGCGTTCTAAATACTGCACATTTTTGTTGCATTATATGTTGCATGGAAGTACGAAGTTCTCCTGTTGTTGAATTTCCTTTGCTGTTTCTAATCTTGTCAAATCGATCAATAATATTATCTGTTTTTGATTTACTAATTTCAATTTTTTTAGAATTTGGTTTTATTTTTTCTTTACATGTGAGACTGGCTGCTTTGCCAAAAACAACAAGGTCAATTAATGAATTTGTTCCTAATCTATTTGCACCATGTACTGAAACACATGCAGCCTCACCAACAGCCATTAAACCTTCACACACATTATCTGGATTTTCATTTGTTGGTCTTAGAACTTCTGTTCTATAATTTGTTGGTATACCACCCATATTGTAATGAACCGTTGGAAGAACTGGTATTGGATCTTTAGTCAAATCAACTCCTGCAAATATTTTTGCAGTTTCTGAAATACCAGGCAATCTTTTTTGCAATGTATCAGCATCAATGTGTTCAAGATGAAGAAGCACATGATCGGCATTGTCTCCACAACCTCGATTTTCATTAATTTCAATTGTCATTGCTCGACTAACTACATCCCTTGATGCTAGATCTTTTGCGTTTGGAGCATATCTTTCCATAAATCTTTCACCATCACTATTAGTTAAATATCCACCTTCACCTCTTGCTCCCTCAGTGATCAGTACTCCTGCACCGTAAACTCCAGTTGGGTGAAACTGAATAAATTCCATATCAGAAAGAGGTAGGTTTTGCCTTAAAGCCATTGCACTACCATCACCAGTACATATGTGAGCACTCGTAGATGAGAAGTAAGCTCTTCCATATCCACCAGTAGCTAGAATTGTTTGATGAGATAAAAATCGATGAATTGATCCATCTTCTAAACACCATGTTACCACTCCAATACAATTACCTTGATCATCGGAAATTAAATCTAAAACAAAATATTCAATATAAAATTCTACATTATTTTTAAGTGATTGCTGATAGAGTGTGTGGAGTAAAGCGTGTCCCGTTCTATCAGCTGCTGCACAAGCTCTCATAGCAGGAGCTCCCTCGCCATTATTAGTTAAGTGACCACCAAAAGGTCTTTGATAGATCTTTCCATCATCTGTTCTACTAAAAGGCATTCCATATTCTTCAAGTTCAATTACTGCTTCAGGCGCTTTAGAACATAAATATTCTATTGCATCTTGATCTCCGAGCCAGTCTGAGCCCTTAACTGTATCATACATGTGCCACTTCCAATTATCTTCTCCCATATTACCTAGGGCTGCACCGATTCCACCTTGTGCTGCAACAGTATGACTTCTTGTTGGAAACACTTTTGATATACAGGCTGTTTTTAATCCAGCTTCTGCACACCCAAGCGTTGCTCTGAGTCCCGATCCTCCAGCTCCGACAACAACAACGTCATAATGGTGATCAATAATATTGTATGAATTAGTCATCTAAAAAAGCATTCTCACTAAATTTACAGTAATTAAAATCATGATTAAATAAATAAGACAATTAATCGATACTTTAATAAATTTGGCTGTTTTTTTCGATGTGACATAATCTTCAATAATTGTTTGCAGTCCTAATTTTGAGTGCAGAAGCATAGATTGCATCATAATAAAAAATAAGAATGCATTAAAATAAGATTGAAAAAAAATTTCTATTTCAGAATAAGTCATCTTTGATAAAGATATAGCAGAGTATATGAACCAAAACGTCAAGGGTATTAAAATTGAAGCGGTGATTCTTTGGGTTAACCATTTAAGGGCATAATTTTTCATGCAAAATACCAGACAACTAAACTAGAAATTAAGGTTAAACATATAACAGCATAACCAGATTTATATACTTGTGATAATTCCATACCAATACCAAATGACCAATATAATTTTCTAAATCCATTGAATAAATGATAAAAAAGACCAACAGTCCAAATCATTAGAACTAGTTTGAACAAGATACTCTTAGAAAGAGTTTCAAAATAAATATAGAATTCAGGGCCAAAACTAATCAAAAAAAACCAGATTGAAATTAATAGTGCACCCACACTTAATCCTATTCCAGATATCCTATGAAAAATTGAAAATACTGCTGTAAGGACTCTTTTGTGAATAGATAAGTGAGGTGATAATGGTCTATTATCAGTCATTTTTTTCATATTTTTATACTTCATAAGTAAGTATTTTTCTTTAAATTTCAAAATATTAATGGTTTAGTTTTTTTTTCTTACTATCATGGAAGTTTGTAAAATGTTGATAAAAAGTAGCAAAATTTGTTAAAATCAGACAAAATTACCACCAAATTCTTCTAAAAATCTTGAATTTTAAATAGATAGATATTACTCTAAATAAGCCGGATAATACTCGTTTCTTAGCTTCGGAGGAACGCCAAGATTTTTTAATTATCTTACCCGCCGTTTGATAATTAATTGAGTTTCTTATTCTAGAGAAGTGTCTGCCAAGGTGCAAACTAGTTTTAGAGTCCGGCCTAATCTAAATTTTTATTAAAAAAATCTTCCATCTTTTTAGAGTATTCCTCTGGATATTTAAACATAGCATCGATATGAAAAGAATTTTCAACCAACCAAAACTCAGCGTTAATTTTATTTTGATTTGTATATTCTTTAAAATAATTAAAATGTCTCGTTAAGATTCTTGTATCAGAGTCACCGTGAGTAAAAAAATAAAATTGTTTATCAGATAATTTTTCAGCTGGAGATAATTTGCTTGGATCTATGCCAGTTAAGATTCTTCCAGCTAAGCTTACAGCTGGTCCAAATTCAATAGCTAAACCATATCTTGCTATTTCATCTTTTAAAATCATATTAAATTCAGCAAGTGAACTATCAGCCCATACCGCTAGTATTTCTGGTTCAGCATATGCTGCAAAGATAGAGGTGCTTGCACCAAGAGATATTCCATGTAATCCAATGCTATTAGACTTGAAACCAATTTTTTTTAAAAAATCGAATGCACCAAGGATATCATTATACGACTTTAAACCTAAATCATCATAACTACTTACAGTGTCACTTTGGCCGTAGTTTCTTAAATCTATTGTAAGAACATTAAATTTTTTGTTGACTAAAAAACTTGCAATAAGATTAGGTTCAGACTTACATTTTCCATTTGGACTTATACCATGTGTTACAATTATAATTGGTCTATTTGGAAAATAATTAAACAGCCATCCATTAATCTTGATATCAGTTTCACGAGATTTAAAATATACATCTTGCCATTCATCTAAATAATAGTCTTTGAAATTAAAATTTTCTCTTACTTTTTTTCGTGCAAGAATTAAATATTCATGTGAATCTACTGTTGTACTCCATGAATTAGGAAGAGATCCCTCGTGTAAACCACAAGTTGGATCTATTTTTAAAATTTGATAAGCAACATAAAAACCTGCAGTAAAATAAACTACTATTAATAAAACTATTGTACTTACTAAAAATCTGACTACGTATTTCATCAATCTGGTTTTACTATAGTCATCTCATATAATCTGCTAGCAGTTCTTTTAAATTCTTCTGCTAGAGTATTTATATTATTTAATGAATTAATAGGCTTAGATGCCAGTATCACTATTGAACAATTATTCTCGTAAAGCATATCAATTAAGCTTATGAACCTGCGGCAGGAGTCTTTTTTTTCTTGATTAAACTCTGGAACATTATTTAAAAAAATTAATTTAAATTTTTTTGCTATATTATTATAATCTAAGTGACTTAAATTATCTTCACAAATTTTATCAAAGTCTGTCATTAATATATTTGATGAACATTTATTGAATATAATTTCTCTACTATTAGATTTTATACTTATAGTTGTAATGTGTGAATTATCTACAAACCGATTAAAAAGCTTGTTAAACTCATCATTTGTTTCCTGATTAATAGGAGAAAAATATGTTTTTGATTGATTAAGTGTCTCCCTTCTATAGTCTGTATTAATATTGATATTGATAATTTCATAATTTTTTTTTATTAAGTCAATGAAGGGCAAAAAGTCATTTCTTTGAAGTCCATTTTTGTATAAATCATCAGGATGGAAATTTGATGAAATAATCAAAAATATTCTATATTTTGACATAAAGAAAAAAATTTTTTTAATAATTAATGCATCTACGATGTTAAAAATGTGCATTTCATCAACAAAAAGTATTTTAAATTTTTTCCCTAAATTTTTAATATAATTTTCAATTGCTTCATCTTTACTTGAAGAATTTTTAATAACATTATGAATCTTAATCATTAAATTATTAAAATGGATTTTGGTACCCACTTTTGAATTTTGATAGAAAAGATTTAATAGAAATGTTTTTCCTGTACCAACTTTTCCAAACAAGTAGATACCGTATTTTTTATTAGTATTTGAAAAAAAATTGGTCTTTTGGTTTTTATTCCAAATAGTATCGATTTTTTTTAATACTTCTAATTGTGATCGATTTGATTTAATAAAATTATTTTCAACAAAGCTCTTGTATTGATCAATAACAGTGAAAGACATTATTTTTTACCCAAAAATGAAGAGAGTTTTTTTAATGTTTCATTTTCTGAATTTGAAATTTTATTCATTTCTTTCTTTTTTTTTAGTCTTTTATATTCTTTTAAAAGAAAAGTTAAACTTTCTGATATATCTTTGGTTATATCCTTAATCATTTATATTTAGAGCAATGGGTAAAATAGTTGCAATTATAATTATTAATAAAGAAACAAATGAAATCAATCCAATACCAAAACCCAAATCAATTATATAACCAAAAATAACTGGCGATAAAGCACTAGCTAGTACACCAATTGCATGAAAAAGGGCTTTTACTGTACCTAAACTTTCTAATCCAAATAGCTCAGCCCATAATGAGCCAATGAAAGGTGCTGTTATTCCAAGATTAAAACCAAAAAAAGACATATATAATAATAGAAAAAAATAACTATTTAGCCAAATTAAAATTAGTAATCCAAAAAAAATTGGACACAAAACGAATAGTATTGCTTTTTTTGGATTTAATAAGTCTATAAGTGGGCCTCCTAAAAGAAGGCCAAAAATTGAAAAACCACCAAAAAAAATAAATCCTGTACCTAACATTTCTATAGTCCATCCTTTTTGAGAAAAAATAAAAATTTGATGAAACATTAAACCTGTGCCTATAAAAGAAAATGCAGTTGTAAGTGGAAGATAAATTAAGAATTTTTTATTCTTAATTACATCAATAGTTGTCCATTTTTGACTATCTTCATTAATTGATTCTTTGAATTTTTCTTGTCTTGAACTTTGATTGTTTAGCGTAAAATATAATATTGGTAAAAAGACTAACAAACTTAAAGAGCATAGTAACCAGATTTGCTTAAAGTTAAAATAATGGTTTAAATAAACTACTAAAAAAGGAAGAAACATCACTCCTAACATTCCTCCAAGATTACCAACTGATATTGCCTTGCCTCTATCTTTTCCAAAATATCTAGTCATTGTTGTTATTCCAGCATGGTTCATTGCTCCTTGACCAAAAAACCTCAATGCAAAGATTATTAAAAAGAGATAAATTATATTTGGTGGTAAAAAATAAAATGCTAAACAAGAAATAAATAATCCTAGAGTCACTAAAAAAGAATAAATTCTTAAATCAATGAAATCGATAAGTTTGGCAAAATTTATAAGCAATAATGAACTTAATGTAGTGGACAATGCGTATACTAAACCAAATTGACCATCTGTAAGAGAGTAAAGATTTTTTATATCATCATTAAAGAGAGCGATAAAAAATGTTTGACCATAACTAGCAAAAAAAATTATTAAAAATCCGTAAATTAATAGTTTTGGATCATGAAAGAAAAATTTTCTCATTTTTTATCCAATTTTTTTTTAACTTTAATTAGTAAATTAACCATTTTAATTTTATTTATTCTTCCTGTATTTACGTTTCTAGGACTAGGGTGATAACTACCAATCAATACTTTATTATCTGGAAGTTTATGCTCACTTCCATGACCAAAAATATAGTCTTTATTTTTTATATCATGATTTTGTTTGTAGAAATTTATACAAGCATCATGTGCGATTTTACCTAAAGCTATTATAGTTGATATATTTGTTAAGAGATTTATTTCTTTGTTAAAAAATCTAAAACAAGTTTTTAGCTCTAATGAAGTTGGTTTATCTCCTGGAGGAACACATTTAAGAGCAGTAGTTAGATATAAATTTTTAAGTACAAGACCATCATTTTTATTTATTGAAATTGGTTGATTACAAAAACCAGCTTTGAATAAGCACTTAAATAAAAAGTCTGCAGACCTATCCCCAGTAAAAACTCTTCCTGTTCTATTTCCACCATGAGCTGCTGGAGCTAAGCCAACCATTAAAAGTTTAGCCTTTTGATCTCCATAACCTGTTATGGGCCTGCCCCAATATGTTTCATTTTTGTATTGTTTTCTTTTTTCATCAGCGATTTTTTCTCTAAAATTAACAAGACGTGTACATTGTTGGCAATCTACAATTGATTTATTTAATTTACTTAATGTCATAAGGAAAATATTTATTTATATTACAGCTATATGATTAATGAAAGAGCTAAAGCAATATTAGATTTTTGTTTTATTGATACAAAGCAAGAGCAATGGTTCAAAAAAGATGAAAATTTTGATTTAAAATTAAAAGAATTGTTTTTTTCAGATTACAATAAAGCAATTATCAATGAATACGATGAGTGGCAAGATAATCCAGAAGAATGTGTGGCCTTAGTTTTAATTCTTGATCAATTATCCAGAAATTTTTTTAGGGGTAGTTCTAAAGCATATGACCAAGATTATAAATGTAGATTGATTGTAAATGAAGCTGTTGATAGGGGGTATTTGGAAGAAATTGATATGGAAAAAACACATTTTTTATTATTACCTCTTATTCATAGTGAAGACTTAAGTGATCATATATTTGGCCACAAATTAGTAGATACATATTTAATAAATCATAAAGAATATAAAAAAATTAAAAATGCATGGAATGATCATACTATAGCGATTAAAAAATTTGGAAGATACCCCCATCGAAATAAATCTCTAAATAGAATTTCTACTAAAGAGGAAGAATTATTTTTGAAACAACCTAATAGTTCGTGGTAATAATTATTAATTATTAGGTCTCGTGGTGAAATGGATATCACACGTGTCTTCGGAACATGGATTTGGGGTTCGAGTCCCTACGAGACCGCCAAGTAATTGTGATGGAAATAAATTATAGATTATTTACAAAAGAAGATAGTGAAGCTGTAATTGATTTATGGAGAAGATGTAAACTAATTGTGCCTTGGAATGATCCTGAGAAAGATATTTTGAGAAAATTATCTGTTGACGATGATCTTTTTATTTTAGCTGAAGAAAAAGGAGGGATAATTGCCTCTGCAATGGGAGGTTACGATGGTCACAGAGGTTATATTTACTATTTAGCTGTACTTCCTGAGTTTCAAAAAAAAGGAGTTGGTTCAGAAATATTAAAAAAAATTGAAACAAAACTTTTAAATAAAGGTTGCCCTAAAATAAATTTATTTGTTAGAGATACAAATTTAAGAGTTCAAGCTTTTTACAAAAAAAATAAATATCAAATCCAAGAATCACAAATTTATGGAAAAAGATTAATAGAAGATTAAATATTTATGGAATTTGAATATTTTGAAATAATTAATTCTGCAATTTGAACAGCATTAAGTGCTGCGCCTTTACGTAAATTATCTGAGACTACCCATAAATTCAAACCATTATCTATTGATTGATCATTTCTAATTCTACTAATATAAACTTTATCCTCTCCTGCAATTTCAACAGGGGTCACATAACCTTCATCTTTTCGGTGATCAATTACAGAGATACCTTCAGAGTTAGATAATATTTCGTTAGCTTCTTTTTCATCTAATGGTGAATCAAACTCTATATTTACTGCTTCTGAATGGCCAATGAAAACAGCTGTTCTAACACAAGTTGCTGAAACATTAATTCCCTCGTCTAAAATTTTTTTAGTTTCATCAATCATTTTTTGCTCTTCTTCTGTATTACCATTTTCTAAAAAAGCTCCAATGTGAGGAATGGCATTAAAAGCAATTTGTTTTGTAAATTTTTCTTTTTTTAATTCTTGGTTCGCATAAACATTTTGAGTCTGATTAAATAATTCATCCATACCTGTTTTACCTGCTCCAGAAACAGCTTGGTATGTTGATACAACAACTCTATTTATAATTGCTTTCTCATGAAGTGGTTTTAATGCAACAACCATTTGTATTGTTGAACAATTAGGATTTGAGATAATATTTGTTCTGTTTTCATCATCAAAAAATTCATCAAGTGCATTAGCATTTACTTCAGGCACGATTAAAGGAATATTTTGTTGCATTCGAAAATGAGATGTATTGTCTATAACAAGACATCCAGCTTTAGCTGCTTTTGGTGCATATTCTGCAGAAATTTTACCTCCTGGTGAGAATAAACCAATGTGAGCTTTGGAAAAATCAAATTCTGATAATTCTTCTACAACAATTTCTTTATCTTTAAATTCTACTTTTTTACCTTTTGATTTTGACGATGCGAGTAAATATAAATTGTCTATTGGAAAATCTCTTTGCTCTAATATTTGAACTATTTCCGTTCCTACCGCACCTGTTGCACCTGCTATTGCTATATTGTATTTTTGAGTCATTTAATTGCCAGATAGAATTTTTAATTCTTCAATAACAGCATTTCCCATTTCTTGAGTAGAGATAATTTTTTCTGCTCCATCTTTTATATCAGCTGTTCTTAAACCTTTTAATAATACATTCTGTACAGCTTTCTCAACCATTTGACTATCTTCTTGCATATCAAAACTATATTTCAACATCATAGCAAAACTCATGATCATTGCTAAAGGATTTGCTTTAGATTGACCAGCTATGTCTGGTGCACTACCATGAACGGGCTCATACATTGCTGCTCTAGTTCCATTTTCTTTAACTGGTCCAAGAGCTGCTGAAGGGAGCATTCCTAAAGATCCTGTTAGCATAGCTGCAGTATCACTTAAAAGATCACCAAATAAGTTATCTGTAAGAATAACATCAAATTGTTTTGGATAACGAACTAATTGCATTGCACAATTATCTGCAAGCATGTGTTCTAAATTAACATCAGAATATTCCTTTTTATGTAAATCTGTTACAGTTTGTTTCCAAAATAAACCTGTTTCCATTACATTTGATTTTTCTACTGATGTAACTTTATTATTACGCAACTTTGCTAAATCAAATGCAACTCGTGAAACTCTATTAACTTCTGATGTGGTATACAGTTGAGTATCAACTGCTTTACTTTCAGTCTCACTAATTTTTGATATACCTCTTGGTTGTCCAAAATATACACCGCTTGTTAACTCTCTTATTATTAAAATATCTAATCCTTTAACAAGATCAGATTTTAAAGATGATGAATCTGAAAGAGCATCTAAAACAACAGCTGGTCTTAGATTAGCAAAGAGATCTAGATCTTTTCTTAATCTTAATAAGGCTGCTTCAGGTCTTTTATCTCTTTCTACATTATCCCATTTAGCACCTCCAACGGCACCAAATAGTACTGCATCGCAATCCATGGCTACTCGCATCGTTTCATCACTTATAGAATTACCTTCTTTATCGTATGCTGTACCTCCAACTAGTCTTTCAGAAATATCAAAAGACAAAGATTTAGTTTTTTCCATCCAATCAATTATTTTTAATACTTCTGCCATAACTTCATTGCCAATTCCATCACCAGGTAAAATTAAAATTTTTTTATTACTCATTTTTGACTACACTATCCAAGGTTGGATATTGTGTATTTTTTCTTCGTGAACATCAATTTTTTTATTTTTTTGGAGTGTCAAACCAATATCATCCAAACCTTCTAGCAAACATTTTTTTCGAAATGCATCAATTTCAAATTTTATTGTTTTATCATTTTGATAAGTGATTTTTTGATTTTCTAAATCAACTGAAACATCATTCTTATTTTCTGCTTCATTCATTAATATATCTACATTTTGTTGATCTAACTTAATTGGCAGAATTCCATTTTTAAAGCAATTATTATAGAAAATATCTGCGAAGCTTGGTGCAATTATTGACTTAAAACCAAAATCTAAAAGTGACCATGGTGCATGCTCTCTACTTGATCCACAACCAAAATTTGCCCCAGCAATTAAAATTTTTGAAGTTTTATAAGGATCCCAGTTAAGAACAAAATCATTCTTTATGTTACCTTGAATATCGTATCTTAATTCATGAAATAAATTTTTACCTAAACCAGATCTCTTTATTGTTTTCAAAAATTGTTTTGGAATAATCATATCGGTATCGACATTAATCATTGGTAGTGGCGCAGGGATACAAATTATTGTTTTAAATGACTCCATTTATAAGTCCTCTACTGTTGCAAAAGAACCTTTGATTGCAGATGCAGCAGCTATTGCAGGGCTAACAAGATGTGTTCTACCTTCTCTACCTTGTCTACCTTCAAAATTTCTATTTGATGTTGATGCACATCTTTCTTGTGGTTTTAGTTGGTCAGGATTCATAGCTAAACACATGGAGCAACCTGGCTCTCTCCAATCAAATCCTGCTTCAATAAAAATTTTATCTAAACCCTCTTCTTCAGCTTGTTTTTTAACTAAACCTGAACCAGGAACGATCATTGAGTCTACAGAAACTTTTTTGCCTTCTACAACTTTAGCAACTTCTCTTAAATCCTCAATTCTTCCATTAGTGCAAGAGCCAATAAACACTTTGTCAATTTTAATTTTTTGTATTTCTTGTTTGGGTTCTAAGCCCATATATTCAAGAGAACGTTCCATAGCCCTCTTTCTATTTGGATTACTCTCTTCTTGAGGATTTGGTACTATACCATTTATAGCAACAACGTCTTGTGGGCTTGTGCCCCAGGTAATTTGTGGTGAAATATCTCCGGCATTAATTAAAATTTCTTCATCATATTTTGCCCCTTCATCAGATGGAAGAGATTTCCAAAATTCTACCGCTTTATCCCAATTATCTCCTGATGGAGCGTACGGTCTACCTTTTATGTATTCAAAAGTTTTTTCGTCAGGAGCGATTAAACCAGCTCTAGCACCTGCTTCAATACTCATATTACAGATTGTCATTCTTCCTTCCATAGAAAGAGAGGAAATTGCATTACCAGCATATTCAATAACATAACCAGTTCCACCAGCTGTTCCTATTTTTCCTATTATATGAAGAATAATATCTTTTGCTGTAACACCTAAGTTTAACTTTCCTTCAACAGAAATTCGCATATTCTTTGCAGGTTTTTGAATTAAGGTCTGAGTAGCTAATACATGCTCAACTTCACTTGTGCCGATACCAAAAGCTAATGCACCAAATGCTCCGTGTGTTGCTGTATGACTATCACCACAAACTATTGTCATACCTGGCTGAGTAATGCCTTGTTCTGGTCCAACTATATGAACTATACCTTGTCTACTATCTAATAATGGAAAAAGTGTAACATCAAAATCTTTGCAATTTTTTTCTAGTGTTTCAACCTGAATTCTACTTTCTTTATTTTCTATGCCTTTAGATCTATCTGAGGTTGGAACATTGTGATCAGCTACAGCAAAAGTACTTTCAGGTCTTCTAACTTTACGATTATTGTTTCTTAAACCTTCAAATGCTTGAGGGCTCGTAACTTCATGAACAAGGTGTCTATCGATATATATAAGACAAGTTCCATCTTCTTGTCTATCAACAAGATGATGTTCCCAAATTTTATCAAAAAGAGTTTTAGGATTATTTATTGTCATCCGATTTATTTTCGGCTGCTTTTTCCTCTTCTTTACTAGATTCCTCTGCAGCTTCTGCTTTAGTTTCTTCAGCTGGTTTGGCTTCTTCTTCTTCAACTTTTGTCTCTGCTTGTTTTGCTTCTACCTCTGCAGCTTTTGGTTCCTCTGCAGCATTTGTATCTGTATCTGCAGTTTTTGTTTCTTCTACAGGTGGAGCCTCCTCTATATATTCATATTGATCGGCTTCATCACCCCTATCTTTATCTGCAATCCTTGCTTTCTTTCCAGATAATTCTCTTAAATAATATAGCTTAGCTCTTCTTACATCACCTTTTCTAACAACTTCAATTTTTTCTACTAATGGACTGAATAAAGGGAATACTCTTTCAACACCCTCTCCATGAGATATTTTTCTAACAGTAAAGTTAGAGTTTACTGAATTATTTTTTCTTGCAATACAAATACCTTCAAATGCTTGAAGTCTCGACTTACTTCCCTCTGTAATTCTTACAGTAACTTTTAGAGTATCCCCTGGACGAAAAGCTGGAACTCTTTTTTTTGAAGTTAACTTTTCAATTTGTTGTTTTTCAAATGTCTCTAATAAATTACTCATTTTATATTTCCTTTTTAAAAAGATCTGGTCTTAATTCTTTAGTTTTTTCAACCGATTTTTCTTTTCTCCATTTATCAATTTTTTCATGATGACCTGATGTTAAAACATCTGGAACTTCATGTTTATTGCCCTGAATATCTTCCCAGATTTGTGGTCTGGTATAATGAGGATATTCAAGAAGATTATTAGAAAAAGATTCTTCTAATAAACTTTGTGGCTGCCCTAATACTCCAGGAATGAGACGAATACAACCTTCAACTAACACCTGAGCAGCAATCTCACCCCCAGAAAGGACATAATCACCGATACTTATTTCCTGAAAACCAAGAATTTCTATAGCTCTTTGGTCAACCCCCTCAAATCTACCACATAAAATAAGCATTTCATCATATTTTGATAGATTATTAAGTTTGGCTTGAGATAATTTCTGACCTGATGGTGTTAGAAAAATTTTGCAGTAATTATCGGTTTTGAACGTGATTGAGTTTAATGCTTTTTCTATCACATCTGGACGAATAACCATTCCAGGACCTCCCCCAAAAGGTTCATCATCTACACTTCCTCTTTTATCAATTCCAAAATTATGTAGATTGACTATCTCTAGAGAAAATTTTTTATTGTTTAATGCATTACCAATTACAGAATATCCTAGTGAGCCTGGAAACATCTCAGGATAACAGGTTAAAATTACTACTCTCATACTAATCAAGAATACCAGGTATTGGATTAGCTATAATTTCTTTTTTGCTGATATTAACTGATAAAATATTTGTTTTATCAAAAGGTATAAGGGTAAGTTTGGTATTATATTTGACTTCTAATAAATCACCTGCTCCAAAATTTTGAACACTTATAACTTTTCCAATTCTAGTATTGTCTTTCAAGAAAATCATGCATTCAATAAGATCGTTTATGAAAAATTCATTATCTTTTGTTTTTGGAAAAAATTTCTTATTTGAAAAAATTTTTTGACCTTTAAGCTCTAAAACATCTTCTCTAGAAAAGTATTTTTCAACTTGAACAACACACTTATTATTTTTAAATAAAATATTTTTAAAATTCCAAACAACTGAACCATCAAAATTATAATAATTTTTTAGATTTTTAAAAACTTCAAACGAGGTAGTCATCATATTAACTTTTATTTCACCTTTTAATCCTACAGGAGATCCAAACTGACCAACAAGCATAATATCTTTTTTACTCAAAGCTAAAATTAATTTTATTCTTTTTTAGCTTCTGCTTCTTCTGCTTTTGGTTCTTCAGCAGGTTGTACATCTTCAGCTGGTTTAGCTTCTGCTTCTTCTGCTTTTGGTTCTTCAGCAGGTTGTACATCTTCAGCTGGTTTAGCTTCTGCTTCTTCTACTTTTGGTTCTTCTGATGCAGCTTTCGCAGCTTCTTCTTTTTCTTTAGCCGCAGCTAAACGTTCCTGTGTTTTTTTCTTAGGTAGGTGTTTTTTTGTTTTTTCAGTAATAACTGGTTTTTCCATCACACCAAGATTGCTAAGAAAGATAGAAATTCTATCTGATGGTTTTGCTCCTTTTGCAATCCATTCCTTTGCTTTGTCTAAATCCATTTTAACTCTATCAGCGCTATCCTTTGGAAGCATTGGGTTATAGGTTCCAATTTGATCTATAAATTTTCCATCTCTCGCTCTTCTTGAATCAGCAACTACTATTCTATAAAATGGTCTTTTCTTTGCACCACCCCTTGATAATCTTATTCTTACTGGCATTTTATTTCCTTTCTAACTTATGTTTGGAGGAAGATTTCCTTGTAATTTTTGCATTAAATCACTGGGAATTCCTCCTTTGCCCATTGATTTCATTCTCTTCATCATTTTTTGTGATTGGAGAAACTGTTTTAATAACCTATTAACGTCTTGAACTTTTGTTCCAGATCCTTTTGAAATTCTAATTTTACGTGAAGCCTTTATAATATCTGGATCAGCCCTTTCTTTTTTTGTCATTGAACTGATTATAGCTATTTGTTTATCAATCATTGAATTAGAAATTTTATTTTCTGCCATTAACTTCTGTGCCTTTGAAACACCTGGCATCATAGAAAGTAAACCGGAGACTCCACCCATTTTACCCATTTGCTTTAATTGATTGGCAAAATCTTCAAGATCAAATTTTCCTTTAGCGATCTTTTTTGCCATATCCTCCATTTCTTCTTTATCAATATTTTCAGCAGCCTTTTCGACAAGAGATACAATATCTCCCATACCTAAGATTCTTTGTGCAATTCTCTCAGGATGGAAAGGTTCAAAATTTTCTACTTTTTCACCTATTCCTATAAATTTTATAGGAGAGTTTGTTATCGATTTAATTGATAGAGCTGCACCGCCTCTGCTATCACCATCTATTCTAGTTAAAATTGATCCAGTAATATTTATTGCATCACTAAAACTTTTAGCTACATTTGCAGCATCTTGTCCTGTTAAAGCATCTGCTACTAATAATGTTTCGTCAGGTTTAAACTTATTTTCAATTTCTATTAATTCAGTCATTAACTTTTCATCTACAACTTGTCGTCCAGCAGTGTCTAAAATAAGAATATCAAATAAATTTTTTTGAGCAAAGTCTATAGAATCATCAACAATCCTAGTGGCTGATGATAGATTGTGATTAAAGAAATCTGAGCCAGTTTCTTCAGCTAATACTTTTAATTGTTCTTGTGCTGCTGGTCGATAAATGTCAGCTGATGCTAATAAAATTTTTTTCTTTGAAGACTTCTTTAACAAATAAGAAAGTTTAGCAATTGATGTTGTTTTGCCTGAGCCCTGTAATCCACAAAATAATATTTTAGTTAATTGCGAAGAGGATAAATTTAGGGATTTATTTTCTGACCCAAGAATTTTTACAAGCTCATCTTGCACAAGCTTAATGATCATTTGATCTGGTTTAACAGATTTAAGAATTTCTTTTCCTAAAATGTTTGACTTGATAGAATTTATAAATTCTTTTACTACAACTAAGGAAACATCTGCCTCTAAGAGAGCAATTCTAATTTCACGTAATGTAACTTCAAGATCTGTTTCTGATATAACAGCCTTACCCCGAATACTTTGAACAATTTTTTCAAATTTTGTGTTCAGTGTGTCAAACATAGTTCTCCAATAGCCTTTTGACTCCAGGGCACGAAACTCGTGGGCTAGAGTACCTATCACAATTGTAACAAGCTCAATTCGTTTACAAATATAGGATTTGTTAAAGACCCTCTATTAGCTGAATAATTGAAAGTCAAGTATTCTTAAATATCCCATATTTACTGAGATTTATCGATAAATTAGGTTATAAAACAAATATGCAAAAAGTGGACTTTATAAAAATGCATGGACTTGGGAACGATTTTGTTATCATAGATAAAAGGTCTAACAATATCGCCATTACTGAAGATATTATTAAAAAACTCAGTGACAGAAGAACTGGAGCAGGATGTGATCAATTAATCACAATTAATAATACAAGTAATCAAAGTGTTGATGCTGAAATTGAAATTTTTAATCCTGGTGGTGATAGAGCGGAAGCTTGTGGAAATGGAACACGCTGCGTAGCAAAAATACTATTTGATGAAGATTCAAATAAAGAAATTTTAAAAATTCAATCTGATGCAGGCATATTAGAATCAAAAAAAATAGATAACAATATAAGTGTCAACATGGGTTTAATAAAAAATACTTGGGATAAAATTCCTTTAAGTAAAGAGGTCGATACAATGAATTTACCAATTTCAATTGATGGATATAGTAATGGAGTTGCTGTAAATGTAGGTAATCCACATGTAGTTTTTTTTGGGAAATCGATCAAAGATACAGATCTTGAAAGTATAGGTCCTAGAATAGAGAATCATGAACTCTTTCCAAAAAAAACTAATGTTGAAATAGTTGAAGTTATTAATTCAAATTTAATTGGAATGAGAGTTTGGGAACGTGGAGTTGGAATTACGTTAGCTTGTGGTAGTGGTGCCTGTGCAGCTGTATATGCGGCGTGGAAAAAAGGATTGATTGAAAATAACGCTGAAGTGAAACTTGAAAAAGGATCACTGCACATAAATATAGTTAATAATGAATCTATTATGACAGGACCTGCAGAAATAAGTTATCGGGGTAGTTTAGAAATATAATTTATGAAAAATAAAAACTACGTAGTCAATCTAGGTTGTAGATTAAATATTTATGAAGGTGAAATTATTAAAAATCATCTTAAAATAAATAATTTAAATAATGTTACAGTTATTAACTCATGTGCAGTAACTGAAGAAGCTGAAAAAAAAGTTTCTTACGAAATTAGAAAGGCAAAAAAAAATTTTCCTAATAATAAAATAGTAGTTACAGGATGTGCGGCTCAAATTAATCCATTTAAATATAAAGATTTAAAAGAAGTAGACTCAGTAATTGGGAATACAGAAAAATTAGAAACTTCAACATGGAAAAATATCGATCAGTCTCAAAATTATAAAGTAGGGAATATATTAGAAGAAAGTAAAACTGTGCATAATTCAATTGAAAAATTTGAAGGAAAATCAAGAGCTTATATTGAAATACAACAAGGTTGTAACCATCGCTGTACTTTTTGTATCATACCATTTGGCAGAGGCAATAATAGAAGTGTACCTGCTGGAGAGATAGTAAGTAAAATAAAAAAAATTGTTAGCAATGGATATAATGAAGTAGTTTTAACAGGGGTAGATATAACTGATTATGGAAAAGATCTTCCTGCAAAACCTACTTTTTCTAACTTAATTAAAAGAATTCTAAAATTAGTACCTGAATTAAGACAACTGCGTTTGTCTTCAATTGACTGCGCTGAAATAGACAAAGATTTTTGGAATGTTTTAAAGGACAAAAGATTGATGCCTCATTTTCATATAAGTTTACAGGCTGGAAACAATTTAATTTTGAAAAGGATGAAAAGAAGACATTCAAGGGAAATGGCAATTAATTTTTGTAAGAAAGTTTTATCTATTAGGAAAGATGCAACATTTGGTGCTGATATAATTGCCGGTTTTCCAACAGAGACAGAAACAATGTTTCAAGATTCAATAAAACTTGTTGATGAATGTAATTTAACTCATCTTCATATTTTTCCATATTCACCAAGAGAAAACACTCCTGCATCTAGAATGCCTCAAGTTCAAAAAAATATTATCAAAGATAGAGCAAGAAGACTTAGAGCAAAAGGTATGGAAAAATTAAAACAACATTTAAAAAAAAATATTGGAAAGAAGGAAAAAATTTTAATTGAAAGTAGAAAAGAAAATTTTTCACTTGGAAAAGATCAGCATTTTTTAAAAGTAAAACTTGAACAAGAATTTAAAGAGGGAAATATAATTTCCTGCATTTACACAGGCGTAGAGAATGATACGTTATTAGCAAGAATAGCATGAGTTTGTTCTCAATATTTAAAGATAAGTTAAGTAAAACTTCAAATATACTCTCTTTTAATATTTTAGAGATTTTAAAAAACAAAAAAATAGACGATTTAACTTTAGAAGAATTAGAAAATGTTCTTATTTCATCAGATATTAGTTTGGATGTTGTAAATCAGCTAATAGATTCTATAAGAAAAATAAAAATTTCAAATGATGATGGAATAAAAAATGTACTAGAAATCTTAGCTCAAAATATAGAAAGTATATTACTTCCAAGAGAACATGTTCTGATAAATGAAAAAAATGATGAAAAAAAAATATTAATATTCGTTGGAGTAAACGGAAGTGGAAAGACAACTACTATTGGTAAAATTGCAAATAAAATTTTATCAAATAAAAAAATTCTGATTGCGGCTTGTGATACATTTAGGGCAGCAGCTGTTGAGCAGTTGGAAAATTGGGCAAAAAAAAATAATAATGGTTTTATCTCTGGAAAAAGTAATCAAGATCCAGCAAGTGTAGCTTATCATGCAACTGAAGAATTTGGAAAAGAAAATTATGATTTTTTACTTATAGATACTGCTGGAAGATTATCAAATAATACTAACCTCATTAATCAGCTAATTAAATTGAAGAGTGTTGTCTCAAAAGTTAACTCCTCTTTTAATATTGAAACTGTGTTAGTTTTAGATGGAACGAATGGTTCGAACATGATTAAGCAAGTAGAAATATTTGGAAATGAACTTAATGTATCAAGTCTTATAATAACCAAATTGGATGGAACAGCAAAAGGTGGAGCATTAATTTCGATTGCAAATAAATTTGAAATCCCTATAAGCTATGTTGGTCTTGGAGAAAGTATTGAGGATCTAGTAACCTTTAATTCTCAAAACTTTTCTAGATCTATATTAAATCTAGAAGAACAAAAATGAAGTCGGTTTATAAATTATTAATTGATATAGGGCCACTTGCAGTATTCTTTATTTTTTATACAAGAAGTGGTCTTCAGGAAGCAATACTTCCTCTTATGATTGCAACTGTAATTTCAGTAATCATTTCATACCTACTTGAGAAAAAAATACCAATCATGCCAACTCTTGGAGCTGCAATTGTACTAATATTTGGAGGTCTAACAATTTATTTTGATAATGAAATTTTTATTAAAATGAAACCAACAATAATAAATATGGTCTTTGCATTAATTTTATATGGGGGAGTGATTGTTAAAAAACCTCTTTTAAAGTATCTTTTAGGTGCCGCACTTAAACTAGAAGAAGATGGGTGGCGAATATTAACTCAAAGGTGGATTGCTTTTTTTGTTGCACTTGCTGTTTTAAATGAGATTGTGTGGAGAACACAAAGTACTGATGTTTGGGTAAATTTTAAAGTTTTTGGTATATTGCCAATTACTTTTATTTTTACCATGACGCAATTTCCACTAATTAAAAAATATCAAATTGAAGATTAAATTATAAATTATTTTTACTTAATGCTTTGAATCCAGGAGACTTATTTCCTTCAAGCCACTCTAAAAAAGCACCGCCAGCAGTAGATAAATATTCAAATGCTTCTCCAGCATTAGCCTTTTTAATTGCTGCAAGCGTATCTCCACCTCCAGCAAGAACATCTATTTGTAAATTACTAGAAAATTCTTTTATTGTATCTGCAATTGCAATTGTACTTTTGTCAAAAGGAATATACTCAAATGCACCTAAAGGCCCATTCCATAGCACAGATTTAGACTTTAAAATTTCATCTGAAATTAATTTAGTAGTTTGCATTCCAATGTCTAATATCATTTGATCTTTTGGAACAGCTTTAATGTCATAAGTTTTTACATTATTTTGATCTTCAAAACTTGTTGAACACACTACATCAATTGGTAGAAGAATTTTACATTTTTTGATCTTTGCTTTTTTTTGGATTTTTCTAGATATATCTATACATTCCTTTTCAACTAAAGAGGATCCAACGTTATAGTTATTTGACAACAAAAAAGTATTAGCCATGGCACCACCAATTATCATAGAGTCAAAAATTTCGACTAAATTTTCTAAAACATTAATTTTAGTTGAAATTTTAGAGCCTCCTATAATTGCCAAATTTGGTTTAATTGAATTTTCTAGGAATTTATCTAATTTATTAATTTCTTTTGAAAAACTAAGACCTGCATAAGAAGGAAGATGCTCAGTTATTCCAGTTATCGATGAATGGTTTCTGTGTGATGCAGAGAATGCATCATTTATATAAATATCAAAACAAGAGGCGAGGGTTTTTGAAAAATTAAGATCATTTTTTTCTTCACCTAAATTAAAACGTATATTTTCTAAAAGGCATACATCACCGAATTTCATTTCTTTAATTTTTATTTTTATATGATCTTCTTTGTAACTTTCTAAGAAATGTAGGTTATCTAAATTTAATACTAACCTCAATTCGTTTAAAAGAAATTCTAGAGAATATTTTTTATTGTATTCCCCCTCAGGTCTTCCGTAATGTGCTATTAAAAAAACTTTATTTTTATTTTTTTTCAATTTTTCCAAAGTAGGTAATATTAAATTGATCCTAGAATAGTCTATGATTTTACCCTGAAAAACAGGTACATTTAAATCAACACGTACAATTACATTTCTTTCTTTAATTTCATAATTTTGTAATTCCTTCATTTATATTCACATGTATATAAAAAAAACCTAAGAATTCATCGATTTTTTTGAAAAATTTGCAGTTTTACCTTTTTTAATACGTACATTTAGTATAATAGTGCCTGTTTAAACTACTAAATGTAGTAATGGAGATTTTATATGCCTTGGGATGATAACAATGTTACAAAATTGAGAGAGTTATGGGATCAGGGCCTTCCTACTGCTCAAATCGGAAAACTTTTAGGTTTTACAAAGAATGCTGTTGTTGGGAAAGCGCATAGAATTGGTCTTGAAAGAAGACCATCACCAATCAGAAGAACAGCTGTAAAACCTGATAGAAAAAAAGCACGTTCACCTGTAATGCCAAAACTAAATTTTGAGACTAAAAAAGAGGAAGGGGCAACCGTAAATAAGGCAGCAACTTTTCAACCTTCTATAAAAAATTTATTTGTAAAATCAGATAAAAGGTGTTGTGAATGGCCAGTTGGTCATCCCGATGAAATAGATTTTCACTTTTGTGGCAAAGATAGATTTGAAGACAAACCATATTGCTTAGATCATTGTGCGGTCGCTTATGTTGTTCCTGAAAAAGAAGAAAACGAACGAACTCAGATTACTTCAAAAATTTAATAGCAATTTACTATGTAACTGATATCAATAAAAATTGATGTCAAATCAAAATATAACCTCTGTTTTTAATCCTATTTTAATCGCAGGCAGTTTAATACTTTTGATAAGCTTTGCGATTCGATCTACTTTTGGTCTTTTTCAAATTCCTATTGCTGAAGAATTTTTATGGGCTCGTTCAGAATTTTCCCTAGCTATAGCAATTCAGAATTTAGCATGGGGTATAGGAACGCCATTGTTTAGTGCATTTGCGGAAAAATATGGTGATAGAAAAGCAATCACAATTGGATTAATTTTATATGCCATCGGAATTTTTATTAGTAGTAATGCCACTTCTCCAGAGTCACATCAGTTTTTAAATGTTGTAATTGGTTTTGGTATTGCTGGTAGTGGCTTTGGACCTGTATTAGCTGTTGTTGGCAGAGCAGCATCAAATGAAAACAGATCTCTTGCACTTGGAATTACTACTGCTGCAGGGTCAGCAGGACAAGTTGTTGGACCACCATTTGCAGCAATATTATTATCAATAATGCCTTGGTCGTCTGTATTTGAAATATTTGCCATTATAAGTCTTTTAACAATTATTCTAGTTCCCATTTTAAAAACCAAAATACAATTAAACACACAAAATAATGAAAATAAACTCAGTAAAGCCCTGAAAGAGGCAGTTAAAGATCCGACTTATTCAATGTTATTTCTAGGTTTTTTTTCCTGTGGATTTCAATTAGCATTTATCACTGCTCATTTTCCTGCTTTTATTGCAGAAACAAGCAGTCCAGTTGTTCAAGGTAGTTTAATTTCATTAGTTTGTAATTCAGTAGAAGGATTAGGCGCTTTATCCATGGCATTAATTGGGTTATTCAATATTGTTGGATGTATTATTGCAGGAGCATTAGGAAAGGGGTATCATAAAAAGTATTTTCTATCTCTAATTTATGCTGGAAGAACAATTGCAGCAATTATATTTATTTTATTACCAATAACTCCTGTATCTGTTGCAATCTTTTCAATGGTAATGGGCTCTCTATGGCTTGCAACAGTTCCGTTAACATCAGGAATAATTGGACATATCTATGGTCTAAAATTTATGGGTACTCTCTATGGAATTGTTTTTTTATCGCACCAAATTGGCTCTTTTGTTGGTGTGTGGTTAGGTGGGTTATTTTATGATATTTATGGAAGCTATGACATTGTTTGGTGGGTTGGCATTGGAGTTGGTGCATTTTCAGCAATTATTCACCTACCTATAAAAGAAATACCATTAATAGATAGAAAAGTTGCAGCTTAAGATATATTAAATTATATTTGAAATATTATATAATGAATGAAAAAAATTTAATTAGGAACTTGATGATTGTTATTTTCGTTTTAGTAATAATTTATTCAATATTAAGAGTTGGCGCAGGTCTTGATCTAAGCTTTGGGCCTTATGTAAAATAATTTACTTTATTTGAGTTAGAAATAAAAAAAAATAATTATTTTATTAGTATTTAATGATTAAAAACTTTAAAATTAGTAAATGAAAAAAGTTGCCGTTTTAATAGCTGCTGGTACTGGAATGGGAGCGGACGCAGCAAAAATATTAGCTAAAAATAAATTTAAAGTTGCTATCTTGTCTTCATCCGGAAAAGGTGAAAGACTAGCTAAAAAACTTAACGGTATTGGATTGACTGGCTCCAATCTTAATACAATAGATATTAAAAATTTAGTTGATGTTGTGATAAAAAAATGGGGAAGAATTGATGTTTTAATTAATAGTGCAGGTCATGGACCTAAAGGTGAAATTTTGAAAATTAGTGATGAACAATGGTTTGAAGGTATGGAGATCTATTTATTGAATGTTATTAGAGCAACTAAAATAGTTACACCAATAATGAAAAAACAAAAAAATGGATCAATAATAAATATATCTACTTACGCTGTATTTGAGCCTGAAAAAAGTTTTCCAACTTCTGGTGTAATGCGAGCTGGTTTATCGGCATTTACTAAAATCTATGCTGATGAATATGCAAAATTTAATATTAGGATGAACAATATTTTACCTGGATTTATAGATAGTCTGGTTGCAAATGAAAAGATTATCAAAAGAATTCCATTGAAAAGACAGGGAAAGGTTAAAGAAATTTCAGCAGTTATTAATTTATTAGCTTCAAATGAAGGTGCCTATATTACTGGACAGAATATTAGGGTGGATGGAGGTTTAACAAGATCAATTTAATTCATATGAAAAAAAAATTACAAATATTAAACAAAAGTTTTAATGAACCTATAAGTTGTTTAACTGCTTATTCAGCTCCAATTGCTAAAATTTTGGATGGTATTGTAGACATAGTTTTAATTGGGGACTCTCTCGGAACTACTTTATATGGAATGAAAAATTCGCAAAAAGTTACTTTGGATATGATGAAATATCATGGACTTGCAGTAAATCAGAATATTAAAAAAAGCATAACAGTTATAGATATGCCATATAAAACATATAATACGAAAGATGAGGCATTTAAAAATGCGAAAGCTTTATTGAAATTTACAAAAGTAAAACTCTTAAAACTTGAAATTACTGAAAAAAATTTATCAATAATTAAATTTTTATCATCTAAAAATATAAACGTAATCGCACATATAGGAGTAACTCCTCAGAGCTTTAAAGATTTTAAAAAAATTAAAGTTGTAGGTAAAACAAATTCTGAGAGTAAGCGATTAATAGAACTTGCATTAAATGCAGAAAGGCTTGGAGCAAAAGCAATTCTTTTAGAATGTGTTACAAAAGAAACTGCTAAAAAAATTTCAACTGTGTGTAAATTACCAACGATTGGAATAGGCGCGTCCAAATATTGTGATGGACAGGTTTTAGTTTTTGATGACTTAATAAAAATGGATTCAACTCAGCATATGCCAAAATTTGTTAAAAATTATTTAAATTTTAATAATTTGGCAAAAAAAGCTGTTAGAAAATTTAGCAAAGATGTAAAACAAAAAAAATTTCCAAGTAAACAATTTACCTATTAAGTTAAATTTTTAAATTTATTTTGAGATTGATTATAATATTCAAGATTCCCTGTTTTTAAATCAAACCATATTCCGTGAATCTTTAGTTTACGATCTGTAACCAACTTATTTATTTCTACAGAAGTTAATAGATTTGATATTGAGTTTATTATGCTTAATTTTTCAAGTGACTTTATATTTTTCTCGTTGTTTTGATTCTTTTCTAATTTTATAAAACTTGGTTTTATATTTTCTACCCATCGATCTATTTTTTTATTATTGTTTTTTATTTGACCTGATAACAGTTGGTAAGCATGTTTTATGCCTCCACAATTTGAATGACCTAAAATTATCAAATCTTTAATTTTTAAATTCTCTATTCCATACTCAATTGCTGGATGAACACCATCATTTAAGTCTTTTAAATTAAAACTAGGTATAAGATTTGCAATATTTCTATAAACAAAAAAATCTCCTATTTCTCCATTGAATATTTTGGTTATATTTACCCTAGAGTCACAGCAAGTAATTATCATTGCTTTAGGTTTTTGGCCTTCTTTGAAAAGAATATCTAGTAGTTCTTTTTTTTTAGGATAAATATTTTCTTTCCAGTCTTTGTATCCATTAATTAAAAATTCTGGTAGTGACATGATATTTAATTTTATAATATAATATATAATTATTTGAACATTTTAAATGCAAGATAACAGTATTAGACTCTTTTGTGTAGCACCTATGATGGGTTATACAACACCTTACGCTAGGAAACTATATAGAATACTTACTAAAAAAGCATTTTTATTTACGGAAATGATTGCATCAAAATCATTAATCAATTCAAAAAATAAAGATTTAATTATAGAGAATGATAGACATAATCCAGTTGCACTTCAAGTAGGAGGTTCAGATTTAAATGATTTAAAAAAATGTTCAAATATAGCATACAGTTATAATTATGATGAAATAAATCTTAATGTTGGTTGTCCTAGTAAAGCAGTTCAAAAGGGCAGTTTTGGCGCATGTTTGATGAAAGATAAAGTATTGGTTAGACAATGTTTAGAATCTCTTCAAAATAACAAAATTGAAGTATCATTGAAATGTAGAATAGGACTAGGTAGAAAAACAAATTATGAATTTTTTGAAGAATTTATTGACGAAGTATCTAAAAGTGGAATTAAAATAATTTATGTTCATGCTAGAAATGCAATCCTTACAGGTATAAGTCCAAGTCAAAATAGATCAATCCCACCATTAGATTACACTTTTGTAAGTAGGATTAAGCTTAAGTATCCAAATATTTCATTTATACTTAATGGTGGTATTAACAGTTTAGATATGGTTTATTCATTATTAAAAGATTATGATGGTGTTATGTTAGGCAGACTAATTCAACATAACCCATTTTTATTAAAACAGGTAGATAAAAACATTTATTTAGATGATAAAGTTATTGATGTTAATGAGGGATTGATAGAAGATTATTTTGAATACATTAAAACTAAAACAGGTTTGGATTCAATGTTTCGTTTACTCAGCCCTTTATTGCAAATATTTTTTGGTATTCCAAACAGTAAGATGTATAAATCTCAGATACATGAATATATACAAAAGGGTAATTTAATTTTGATAGAGGAATTATTAAAAAACTTTGTTAAACAAAATAAAATTTTATTAAATTAGTATGGCACTTGGTAAGACAGTGTAATCACTTCTACTCCAGGATTTTTATTTCCTAAATTTGCATTGGATGTATGACTAAATGATAAGCCTAATCTATTACTATTTTTTAATTCATAACTAAATTCTATAGTTGTTCTAAATTGAACATCATGACCAAGTTTTTTTCCAGATCCTCTATCATAGTATCCAAAACCTAAACTAGGTGTAAATATCCATTTATTTTTTTTTCCTTGAAACAATTGACCTACATTATCTTCAAGATAAATACCTGTTAGAAAATATGATGCATTATCACCAGTATACTCCAAACCAACAAAAGGTTTTAAGAAAAAGAAATTATCATCCTCAGGCCCTATATCAATTATTGTTTTATCAAACCTTCTTTCATATTTAAAATCTATAGTTTGGCTTGTATCTGCACCATCAAAGTTTACATCATAAAGTCCCAATCCAAAAATATTAATATTAGAAGAAAAAAGGTTAGTTGAAATTAATAATATAAAACAAAATGAACAAAATGCTTTCACTCTTAGATTTTAATATATTTTTTTATCAGTTTAAAGATTAAATAAAAAATTCTTTATCTTGTTTAGATATATCTAATAGAGATTTTCTAAGTTTTTCTAGTGCCTTAGTTTCAATTTGTCTAACTCTCTCTTTGCTTATTTTTAGCATTTTTCCAAGCTCATCTAATGTAATACTTTTTTCTTTGAACTTTCTTAGATGTATTATTTTTTGCTCCCTTTCATTAAGAGTTGATATTGCTTCTTCAATATAGTTCTTCTTTACGTTTTTATCTTTAAAATCTTCGTAAACCTCCTCAGGATTTTGTCTCTCATCAGCAAGCATGCTCATTAAATCATTCTCATTTTCATTATCTACTTTTTGATTTAAATGTAAGTCGCCACCTGTTAGCCTTGACTCCATATTTTGGACTTCAATTGATTTTACATTTAACATACTAGAGACTTGATCAATTTCACTTTGACCCATAAATTCTCTAGAAACGTCATTAATTTGTTGTTTGATCTTTTTCAGATTAAAAAAAAGTGCTTTTTGTGATGCAGTTGAACCTGTTCTTACTACGGACCAATTTTTTAAAATGTAATCCTGTATTGATGCTCTTATCCACCAAGAAGCATAGGTAGAGAGTCTAAAATCTTTAGAAGTATCAAATTTATCTAGGGCATGCATGATTCCCAAAACTCCTTCATGGATTAAGTCATCTATGGATAGTCCGTAACTTGAATATTTTCTTGCATAGGAAATTGCTAATCTCAAATATGAGTTGAGAATTTTTTGAAGTGCTTTAGGGTTTTTATTGTCTCTCCAATCGTTAATTAATTGAAATTCATGATCTTTTTCTAAAATTGCAGCTTTTTTTGAGAATTCAATAAGACTATTAGAGTACTGATATGTTAACTTCATACATTATTATACGAAGAAAAAACAATTTTGGATCACTCTGATTCAAATATTTCTAAAATTTCTCCATTATCACTAAAAATACCAGCAATTATTACTTTATTTGATAGTGGTTGTTTAAATAATGTACAAATTACCTGCTTTTTTGCATGCTCTAAATTATTCTTATTTTCAGATTGATAACCTCTAACTATTCTTTGAAAAGAAGTGTAAGGTTTATTTATTTTTGAAAAATTTTGGAAACCCCACCAAAAACAATCATTTTGTGCCGATAAAGGCCGTGTGATATCCACACCTCTGTTAACAAAAAGTATTTTTTTATTACTGCTGAATGCGGCATGTTTGAGATTGAGAAAATATTCTTTATGGCCAGGATAGCTCATCAGCACTTCATTAAGTTTTGATGTCCATTTTGAAATTGATACAGTTCCAGAAGCAGCAATATTTTTTACTTCTTCCCTTGAGAAACCATATGAATTTAATGTTTTGTCAACGCCATGATCAAAAACCCAATTTATAATTTCAGTTGGGTTAGGTGCTATTTGGAGTTGCAGAATTTTACTAAACATTTCTTCCTGTGCTCCCCTTAAAAAAATAATGTTGTTTGGTTTAAGTTTAAATTTTGACATTAAGTCAAATCGTAACTCTAGGATACTTGTTAAAGTTTCTTTTGATTGTTCACCAAGTCCGATAACATTACCTAAAAAAATTAATTTATCACCATTTCTAAAATTATTAAGTGTAAAGTTTTTAATGTAATTGAATGATTTCAAATTGGAGTGAATTGAGCCGACAGCCCAAATTCTAGAAGCATTTTTTAACTCAATGAAATTGCCTTCTATATTCAAGATATTACTTTTTAATTAATATTTGTTCTATTTTTTCAGTTGATTGAAAGTAGTCTGTCTTTTCAACTGCTGCTACTTCTCGAGCTAATCGTTCTATTGCAACTTGAAACATTTGTCTTTCACTGTAAGATTGTTCAGCTTGGCTATTTTTTCTAAATAAATCTCTAACTACCTCTGAAATTTTTATTGGATCCCCAGAAAATATTTTTGCTTCATACTCTTGCGCTCTTCTACTCCACATGATTCTTCTTATTTTTGGCTTAAGCTTCAAAGTATTAAATACCTCTTCAATTATTTTTTTTGATGATATTTTTCTTAAGCCAACCTCATCTTGTTTTTCTAAAGGAACTCTAATAATTAATTTAGATTGCTCCATCTTAACAACATAGAATTTAGTTTTAATACTAGATATTTCCATATTCTCAATTTTTATAATTTCACCAACACCATGTTTTGGATAAACAACTACTTCACCAATATTAAATTCAGAATTTCTTTTTTTCATTTAACTTCCTGGTTTTTCACTAAAGAATTTATTGAACTTGTCAGGGATATTCTCCCATTCTTTAGCATCTGAAGGTGCAGGTTTTTTTTCACTAATGTTTGGCCATATTTCTGAATACTTTCTGTTTATTTCTGCCCATTTTTCCATACCATCTTCAGTATCTGAATATATTGCATCTATTGGGCATTCGGGCTCGCATACACCACAGTCTATACACTCATCAGGATGAATAACTAGCATGTTTTCACCTTCATAAAAACAGTCTACTGGGCATACCTCTACACAATCCATATGCTTACATTTAATACACTTTTCGTCAACTACGTAGGTCATGTTTTATTTGAAATATTATTTAGTGCTCTTTTTTTTGCATTTCCAGAATTAACATCAGAAATATACATAAGTCCAGCAAGTCTTCTTATCAAGCTTGATTCATAATCATGAAGACTTCCATCAGAGAGAACTATTTCCCATAAAGTTTCAATAAGTAGCAATTTTTTTTCGTCAGAATAAAACTTATTTATTTTAGAAGTATAATAAAACAAAGATTTTGAATTATTTCTGTTATTAATTGCTTGTTGAAGTTTTATTTTTACATCATCAGCATTTTCTTTAAAAACATTTATAAGTAATGAACTTATTTTATCAACTTCTTCTGTCTCTATATGACCATCAGAATTTGCTGCCTCAATCATTAGACCACATAATAATTCTAGACTATCAAAGTCGTTAGTATTGGTATCTTTTTCTTCAAAAAAATTTTTTAATATATTTAGCACTTTATCTTAAGCATTCTTTTAAAGAAGTTTTTCTAAAACTGCAAAGGGAGAATTTGGATCTAATTTCTTTTGAGTTTTTTTATCTATTATAGTTTTATTTTTATTATTGTGTTTCATATTTCTATTTATAGTTTTTTTTGTTTTTTGTTTAAAAAAATATAATTTTTTATCATTTGGTATTTGAATAGTTTCATAATCACACAAATTCAAAACATCTCTAAGCTGAGTACTATTACAGCCCAATGGATTCATTAAATCCGAAGATTCAAAAAATGGACCAAATTTGATTTTTTTTCTTGCTATGTAAAAAATTTTTTCAAAAATATCTACTCTAAATGCAAAGTTTTTAATACATAGATATCCAATGCATTGCCAATAATTATTAGGCATTTTAACTTCTGAAACAAATGAAACTCTGCCATCTTTTGGCAATGGTATAAAATTATTATCTTCATACTGATTAAATATTATCCATAATATTGCATTTAGCTCAATTGCTTTTTTTTTCATAAAATTAGGCATATAAAAATATTTAGCACCAATTCTTATGCCTAATTTCGATAATTGTGATTTACTTTCTTGATCAATAGTTGAAAGAAAATTTTTAAACTTGTCTATTTTCATTGTTCCTAAATTTTCAAAACAGTTAAAAGCTATTGCTCTTATGTTGGAGTTTAAATTTTCGTTTAAATTTTTATTTATTGGATTTAAATAAAGATTTATTTGATTATCTATCCAATGTTGTAATTTTGATGAAACCTGTAATTTTTTTTCAGAAGTCAAAAATTCAGAGTTTATTGCTTCCGCAAAAGGTTTAAATATTTTTTGACCTTTGGTTAGTTTACCAATGATTTCTTGACCCCAATATATTGGTATATTTTTACTTAACTTAAGTTTTGATAAATCACCAAAATTTATTGCCTCATCTGGAGCAGATAAAAAATTTTCTATTTTTTGCTCAATCATATTTCTTATTGATTTTTTAACATGACTAATAGAAAAAAGAGAGTGAGAAATAACATTATCGTTAAATATAAGATCAAAACCCCTTACAAAACCATATTTCTTGCCGTCTAATAAAACATCATTATCTTGATTTATTTCAACATTGTTAATATTTTGACTTTCTGTTGAATTTATAAAAAATTTTGATGATGAATCTATAAATTTATTTGTTAAGCCAATGTGTAAATTATCAGATAAATCATTTTCAATTTTTAGTGTTTTTTCTTGCCAATATAATGGGTTTGTTAACCATTCGTGGTGATTTGAAATGTATGTCCAAGTTCTTATTTGTGAAATTTTTATTGATAATTCAGGTATTTCACCACTAAAATTATCTAGTTTATTTATTTTGTTGCTGATCCAGTCCTCTGGAATTTTATAATTGTTATTAATAATAATAAGAAAAATACTTTTAAGGAATGTTATATAATTGTCATTAAATATTTTTTCAAAATCTGGAATTCTGCAAACATCCCATAATAATCTGATATTATAATTATTAGATAGTAAAGGCTTAATATCACTATCTTCTATTAAGTTTCTAAAATTAATTTCATCAATGGCATTTTTTTTATGAATAAAATAGTTTTTAATTGGGAATTCCTTTAATGATTTTAAAAGATTTTCTAGATTATCAAAATTTAAATCTGAATTTCTCCAATAAATTTTTTGTATTTGTTCGTAGTTATGATTTTCAATTGCTTGGATATGAAGAGGGTCTAAAGTTCCAGCATCTCTTGTATAACTAAAAGATCCGTTATTTTTATATCTACCAGCTCTTCCTGCTATTTGACCTATTTCATTAAGACTGAGACTACGATTATACCTACCATCAAATTTTTCGAGTGACGAAAAACATACATGATCAATATTCAAATTAAGCCCCATTCCTATAGCATCAGTTGCAACAAGATAATCAACTTTCTTATTTTCATACAGTTCAACTTGTGCATTTCTAGTACGAGGGCTTAAAGAACCTAATACAACAGCGGCACCACCTTTATGGGTTCTTATCATTTCAGCAATTTCATAAACCCTATTAATATTAAATGCTATTATAGCACTTCGAGGTTTTAATTTTGATATATTCTGTTTTGAAGTGAATGATAAAGTTGAAAATCGATCTTTATATTGAATATTTATATTTGGAAATAATTTTATTAATATAGATTTTATTGTTAAGGAACCTAAAAAAATTGTTTCATGTAAGCCTCGTAAATTTAATAATCTGTCAGTAAATACATGTCCTCTCTCATAATCTGCTGCTAATTGTATTTCATCAATAATAACACAATCAACCTTTTTTGTAATAGGCATTGATTCAACAGTACAAAAGAAATATTTAGCTTCTTTTGGAACTATTTTTTCTTCTCCTGTAATTAAAGCAGCTTTATGAATGCCTACTTTTTTTATTGCTTTATCATAGTTTTCTCTAGCTAATAGGCGAAGTGGAAAACCAAACATTCCTGAAGAATATGAAAACAATTTTTCAAAAGCTAAATATGTTTTTCCAGTGTTAGTTGGCCCTAATATTGCAAGTACATTATCGCTATCATTAGTCATATATTCTTATTCTAAGCAGCTTTTGAGATAATTTCGTTCAGAACAAAATTTAAAATTCCTCCTGCTTTATAATAATCAAGCTCTTTACTTGTGTCTATTCTACATTTAAGATTAATATTATTTGTTCCATCTCCAATTATTTTACATTTAAGAATTTTATTTGGTGTTAAATTTTTTATTCCTAAAATTGAGATTTTTTCATTACCGTTTATATTAAGTTTTTTTCTATTATAACCTTCTAGAAATTCTAAAGGTAATACACCCATACCAATTAGATTTGATCTATGAATTCTTTCAAAGCTCTCAGCTATCACAGCTTTAACACCTAAAAGCTTTGTTCCTTTTGCAGCCCAGTCTCTTGAAGATCCAGTGCCATATTCTTTTCCGGCTATAATAACTGTATCAAAATTGTTACTTAAGTATTCTTGAGATGCATCATAAATTGGCATTGATTTTTCAGATAAAAAAGATTTTGTTATTCCTCCCTCTATTTCTGGCACAATCTCATTTCTTAATCTTATATTTGCAAAAGTTCCTCTCATCATTATCTCATGATTACCTCTCCTAGAACCATATGAGTTAAAATCTTTTGAATTAATCTGTCTATTACTTAAATATAAACCTGCAGGACTATCATCTTTAATAGATCCAGCTGGGGATATATGATCGGTTGTAACACTATCACCTAGAAGAGCAAGGATATGAGCTTCTTCTATATCGTTTAATTGATCCTCAGATGTGTTTTCAAAAAATGGAGGGTGTTTAATGTATGTGCTAGTATCATTCCAATCATAGGTCATATTTGTAGAGCTTTGAATTGACTTCCAGTTTTTATCTCCTTCATAAATTTCCTTATATCTTTTCTTAAACATTTCTGGATTTAGACAAGAGTTTAATAAATCATTTATTTCATTATTAGAGGGCCAAATATCTTTTAAAAAAATATTCTTACCATCTTTAGTTTTTGATATGGGTTCAGTTGCTAAATTTACATTTATATTTCCTGCCAAAGCATATGCGACTACTAAAGGAGGAGATGCAAGGAAATTTGCCTTTACGTGTTGATGTACTCTTCCTTCAAAATTTCTATTTCCAGAAAGGACAGAACATACTGTTAAATTTTTATTTGTAATTTCATCTGATAAATTTTTGTCAAGAGGACCAGAATTTCCTATGCACGTTGTACAGCCATAACCTACAGTATTAAAACCAATTTTGTCTAAAAATATTGTAAGACCTGCTTTGTCTAAATAATCACTAACCACTTTACTACCTGGAGCTAAACTGGTCTTAACCCATGGTTTGACTTCAAGTCCCATTTCAACGGCTTTTTTAGCAACAAGACCTGCTGCGATCATGACGCTTGGATTTGATGTATTTGTGCAACTTGTTATAGCGGCAATAACTATATCACCAGTAGTAATAATATTTTTTTTTGAAGTAATATTATTATCCATTTTTTTAAATTCTGCTGAAACATTTTTTAATAATATTTTATCTTGAGGTCTTTTTGGACCTGCTACAGTAGGCTCAATAGTGCTTAAATCAAGAAAAAGTTTTTTATCAAATTCTGGTTCATAAGTTTCATCAACCCATAAATTCTGTATTTTTGAATATTCAGTTACAATTTTTAGATGATGTTCATCTTTACCAGTTAGTCTCAAATAATTAATCGTTTCTTTGTCTGTTGGAAAAAAGCCACATGTTGCACCGTATTCTGGTGCCATATTTGAAATAGTAGCTCTGTCAGCAAGTGAAAGTGTGGACAATCCATCCCCATAAAATTCTACAAATTTACCTACCACCCCATTTTGTCTTAAAATATTGGTTATAGTTAGAACCAAGTCCGTTGCTGTAATACCCTCTTTTAACGAACCAGTTAGGTTTAAACCCACTACTTCAGGAATATTCATTGAAATTGGCTGACCTAACATAGCCGCCTCTGCCTCAATTCCTCCAACACCCCATCCTAATACTGATAATGAATTAACCATTGTTGTATGACTGTCCGTTCCAACTACAGAATCTGGAAAGAGACAATCTTCACTATTATTGCCTTTTTTAACCCAAATAGTTTTTGATATATTTTCAAGATTTACTTGATGACAAATGCCGGCGCCAGGAGGAACTAGATAAAAATTATCAAATGAATTTTGACCCCATTTTAGGAATTCATATCTTTCTTTGTTTCTCTCAAATTCTTTTTTTACATTTTGCTCTAAAGCATTCTTATTTTTGTAATCATCAACTGTTACTGAATGATCAATGACTAAATCAACTCTTGAAAGTGGATTAATTATTTTTGGCTCTAACCCTCTTTTTTTTAGAGCATTTCTCATTGCAGCTAAATCTGCTACTGCTGGTACACCAGTAAAATCTTGCATCAATACTCTGGTGGGGAAAAAAGCAATTTCTAAGTTTTTGTTTTTTTGTTTTTTTTCTAAAGAATTAAAAACTGATGAGATCATATTTTTGTTAATAATATCTCCATCTTCATTACGGATTAAGTTTTCTAATAAAATTTTAATAGAAATAGGGACATTTGATAAATCTACGTTAAATATTTCTGATACTTTATTAATATTGAAGTAGCTGTAAACCTGTTCGTCAATCTTTAATATCTGTTTAGATTTATATGAATTTAGATGTTTCATTGTTTAATTATATTTTACAAATAGTATGAAGAAATTTTTTTGTATAGGAAAATGTTAATTTATTATTAGATTTCCGGGAAAAATCAATTTTTGAATTAAAATTCTTTTGTTATTAAATTTTATTTTGATAATTATTTAAAACTTATAAATTTAACAAATTTCAAAAACATAGGTATATTGTTGACTTTAGTCGTAAGTTTTGGGAATAAAAGTCTAGCCTTTTATTATTATCACTTTATTGTGATTTTGGAGGGAGGTTCCTCCGGGGTAACAAAATACAAGGAGTATTTTATGGCTAAGAAGAAAAAGAAAGCTGCTCCAAAGAAAAAGAAAAAAGCAGCTCCTAAGAAAAAGAAAAAAGCAGCTCCAAAAAAGAAGAAGAAGAAAGCTGCTCCAAAGAAAAAGAAAAAAGCAGCTCCAAAAAAGAAGAAGAAGAAAGCTGCTAAGAAAAAGAAAAAGAGAAGATAGTAAATCTTTTCTCTTTCCAGAAAGCTTTTTAAAAGTTTTCTTTTTCTTATCTTTTTATGATAAAGAAAAAAAACGGGGTGTAGCCCCGTTTTTTATTGTTTTAAATGAAAATTTGAGTAGATCAGAAATAAGATGCTACTTACACAAAACATATCTCTATTTAGGTCAAATAAAAAAATATTTGAGAATATAAACTTATCAATTAATTCAAGTAAAATTATTATGTTGAAAGGCAGAAACGGTTCTGGAAAAACGTCCTTTTTAAAAACACTGTTAAATATTATTGAGCCAACTTCTGGGACAATTTATTGGAAAGGAAAGCTATTAAAAAATAATTTAAGTGATTATTTTAAAAATGTTACATATATTTCTGATAAAACTTCCAGTGTAAGAGAATTAACTCTTTATGAGAATATAAAAGTATGGAGAAAAATTTCTTTATCTAATATTAAAGATGATCAAATAGAAAAAACTTTAAAGATGTTAAATTTATATAATTTATCAAACTCTAAAGTTAATACTTTATCATTGGGAGAATTAAAAAAACTTGAATTATTGAGATTGATAATTGATAATAAAAAATTATGGATACTAGATGAGCCGTTAACAAACTTAGATACAGACACAATAAATATTATTGGTAAAACATTTGAAGATCACTGTAATAATAAAGGTAGTATTATTCTTACCTCACATCAAAAACCTGAAATTAGAGTATCAGAAGAAATTAATTTTTGAACATAATGAGTTTATTAAAAAAAATAATTAATTTTTATTATAGGGAATACAAACTTTATCTTAGTGGTTTCCATGATATTTTAACCAATATATCATTTTTTTTTATATCAATTTTTATTTTTATTTTTTCTGTTGGTCCATCTAATGAGCAATTATCACTTTTAGGAATAGGAATCATATGGACTTTACTTTTATTAAGCTCAACTTTATCCTTAAGAAAATTTTATCAAGATGACTTTGAAAGTGGTAATATAGTATTGTTATATATAAATGGATTTAGTTTAGAATTGATATCTTTATTAAAAACATTTTCCCACTTCTTTTTTGTACAATTGCCTTTTTTATTATCTATACCTTTGGCTTCAATATTATTGAATATTCCTTTTGAAAAAATTTATACTTTGATTTTAAGTTTTTTAATTGGTTCTGCAATTTTATCTTCACTTGGATCAATTTCTTCTTCTATGAATCTCTTAAACCGTAAAAATTACTTACTTGGAAGTGTAATCGTTATTTTATTGAGTATTCCTGTTATAATATTTTCAGTTGGAATAATTGATCAAAATGAAAACTTTAATTCTCTTGTAAGTATACTAGTTGGTATACTTATGATAACTTTTGCTATTAATCCCTGGGCCAGTGGAGCTTGCTTGAAGATAGCTATAGAAAATAATCAATGATTAGATACATTATTAATGCGAATAAATTTAATGTCTTAGGCAGCTTATTACTTAAGCCATTTATTCTGATTTCTTTTTTATTTTTAATTATGGGTCTGATATTTACATTCTATATTTCACCAAGTGATTATCAGCAAGGATCAGCAGTAAAAATAATGTATATCCACGTTCCAAGTGCATGGTTATCTTTAATGACATATTTTATAATGACAATTTACAGTATTATTGCTCTATTCTTTAAAATGCCATTTGGTTTTATTGTTAATAAAGCTGTTGCCCCTATAGGCGCAGTTTTTACATTGATATGTATAGTAACGGGTTCATTATGGGGAAAACCAATGTGGGGGACATGGTGGGTCTGGGATGCTAGACTAACTTCAGTTGCTATTCTATTTTTATTTTATTTGGTAATAATGTTCATAAATATATCTTTTGAAAATGAAAGAGTAAGAGAAAAAATGGCAGCAATTTTTGTACTTGTGGGTTCAGTAAACCTACCTATAGTTAAATTTTCAGTAGACTGGTGGAATACACTTCATCAGCCAGCTTCTATCAGCAAATTATCTAAGCCAAGTATAGACCCTTCAATGCTAACGCCTTTAATATTAATGACACTTTCCTTTATGTTTATTGGGATAACTATTGCAATATTAAGGATAAAAACAGAAATAATTTCTAAAGAGAGGGTATTATAGTTGTTTGTGACTTTTGGTCTCTGGGATTAGATTTCTTTATTATATTTATTTGATAATAGAAGCTATGTATTTTTGGTTTATATTTTTTTCTTATATTTCAGCGTTTATTTTGATTTTTGGATTATTAATCCAAAGCTATTTGAGATTTAAAAAAATGAAAAAATAATGAGTATTCGTTATCAAAGGTTATTGCTAATCTTAATTTCAGTTATATTAATTCTTAGTTCTATTTTGCTTATTTTGTATAATGTGAGAGAAAATATTTCATATTTTTACACTCCTTCAGAGATAACTGACGCAGATATAGAGCTAAATAAAAGAATAAGAATTGGTGGATTTGTTGAAAAGGGTAGCTTTATAAAATTGTCATCAAATAATTTTAAATTCAAAATAACAGATAATATAAATTCCATAAATGTTAAATATACTGGAATACTTCCTGATTTGTTCAGAGAAGAACAAGGTGCAGTAATTGAGGGATCATTTGAAACAAATAAGATTTTTAATGCAGGTATTGTATTTGCCAAACATGATGAAAATTATATGCCCTCCTCAATAAAATCAGATTTAGAAAAAAAAGGTTATTGGAATAAAAAATATAAATGAGTTCATTAATTGGTTTTTTAAGCTTAGTTTTTGCAATAGGTATTAATTTTTACTTAATATTATCAAGGTATATATTTAAATTTAAAAAGCAGAGATTTAATTTTTCTATCCGCCTTTCATCCTTATTAACCTTATTATCTTTTTTTTCATTAATGTATGCTTATGTTACGTCAGATTTTTCGAATTATAATGTTTTTCAAAACTCTCATTCAGATAAACCATTAATTTATAAAATTTCAGGCACTTGGGGCAATCATGAAGGCTCAATGCTTTTGTGGCTTTGCATGTTATCGATCTTCAGCTTCTTATTTTCATTTTCTAAAAATATAGAAAATAATTTTCAAAAATTAACTTTGATTATTCAAGCTTTTCTACATATTTTGTTTGGTCTCTTTATAGTATTTACATCTAATCCTTTTCTCGTTAATTCCATATTTGTTGATGAAGGTTTAGGTTTAAATCCTATTTTACAAGATCCTGGATTAGCTGTTCATCCTCCAATTTTATATGCTGGTTATGTTGGTTATTCCATAGTTTTCAGTATTGCAATTGCTGGTTTATTTCAAAATACAGATGATGAATGGCTATATGTTGCAAAAAAATGGTCATTAATTAGCTGGACTTTTTTAACTGGTGGAATTGCTCTAGGTTCATATTGGGCATATTATGAATTAGGTTGGGGAGGTTGGTGGTTTTGGGATCCAGTCGAAAATATTTCACTTATGCCTTGGATTGCTGGACTCGCATTAGTTCATTCTCTTATAATGGTGAGAGGTGAACAAGCTATTAAAAAATGGATAGTTTTTTTATCAATTTTATGTTTTTCATTAAGCGTATTTGGAACATTTTTAGTAAGATCAGGAATTCTCACAAGTGTACATTCTTTTGCAGCTGACGCCTCTAGAGGCATCTTTATATTGCTAATTTTTTTTATTATAACTGGATTTGGTTTTTTAGTTTTCTTATTAAAAGAACCTAAGAAATCTAATAATTTAAATCTATTTTTTATCAATAAAGTTTCAGCACTTTTAATAAATAATATTTTGATGATTATTGCAACCTTAACTATTCTTTTAGGAACAATATATCCAATTATAATTGAAGTTTTGTATAATAAAAGAATATCAGTTGGAGGACCTTATTTTAATTCAACAGTTATTCCTATAATGATCCCTGGTTTTTTATTAATGAGTATTGCGCCAATTTTATCTTGGCAAACAAACAAAATTAATAATTCAAAAAAATATGTTCTAGGTTTTATTATATTAAGTATTTTAGTTTTAATTCAATCGTATTTTTTAGATTTTAATACATGGGGTTTTATCGGATTACTTTTAGGGTTTTGGATAATATTAGCCTCGATTATTGCAATATTTACTTCTTATAAAATTAAACTTAATATTAAGTTTTTCAAAATCATTAATCCTCATATAGCACATATTGGTGTTGGTATTGCTATAGTTGGTATCACTTGCTCCAGCGTTTTTCAAAATGAGTTAGATTTTAATCTTATTGAGGGAGATGAATTTACAGTAAATGGAAAAACGGTATTATTTGAAAAAATAGAAACTACTAATCAAATCAATTTCCAAGCTTTAAGAGGAAAATTTTTATATGATATTGAGAAAAATCTATCAAAAAAAATAGAAGCTGGAAAAAATTATTATCCTGTGTCTAAAATGATTACATCTGAAGCTGGTATTTTACATCAATGGAATAAGGATATATATTTTATCCTTGGTGACCAGAAAAATAATGAGTGGTTTGTAAAAGTTTTAATTAATCCATTTGTTAGTTTTATATGGCTTGGAGTGATAGTAATGATGTATTCAGGTTTAATAGCAGTTACAAGAAGATGAATAGAATAATAATTTTAACACCTTTAGTTATACTTTTAATAATATGTATTTTTTCACTAACTTATTTATTAAGTGGCAAAGATCCTAATAAACCACCTAGTGCACTCTTGAATAAAGATGTGCCTAGTTTTGATAGCATCTCTTTGTATAATGCAAAGGAAACAATCAAAACAATAGACATAAAAAATAAAAAAACCTTGATCAATTTTTTTGCTTCTTGGTGTAGTCCTTGTAAAATAGAGCATCCACTTTTTTTTGAAATACGAAAAAAATACCCAAAATTGTATTTGTTGGGGTTTAATCACAAAGATCAAACTGCAGATGCCAAAAAATATTTGGAGGATGATGGAAATCCATATGATTTTGTTGGTGTGGATTCCGATGGATTAATTGCTTTAGAATTTGGTGTTTTTGGTCTGCCAGAAACATATTTAATTAATGAAGATGGTAAGATTATCTACAAATATATGGGACCAATAACAAAGGATATTTTAAAAAATGAAATTGAGCCACTTCTCTAGAATTTTACATATAGTAATTTTAAGTTTTATGTTTTTTACTATCAAATTATTTGCGGTTGAAAATATCGATGAAAGAGTAAAAAACTTAACCTTAGAGTTACGATGCATGACTTGTCAAAACCAAAGTATTTATGACTCAGATGCTGAATTCTCAAATAATATAAAAAAAATAGTTAAGAATAAATTGCAAAAAGGAGAAAGTGAACGAGATATTAAGAAATTTTTAGTTGAAAGGTATGGTGAATATATTCTTTTTAGACCATTAATGAATTTTAGTAATATCTTTCTTTGGAGTTTTCCTTTTATATTACTTATATTTGGCTCGTTTTTTGTGTTAATTAAGACCAAAAGAAAAAAGGTCTGAACAATTTATTTTGTTTTTTTTTATTTAGCTTGTATGGTTATCCTATAATTTAGAAATACTTCTTCAAGGAGGAAACGTGAAAAAAATTTTAATATACTTACTATCAATTGGTATTTTTGGTGTCGCTTCAATTGCACATTCACAAACAATCAGAATTGGTACTGAAGGTGCTTACCCACCATGGAACAATATTAATTCTGCTGGTGATTTAGAAGGAGCCGAGATCGATTTTGGAAATGAAGCATGTAAAAGAATGGGTGTTACATGCGAATGGGTAACACAAGATTGGGACGGAATTATTCCAGCTTTATTGCAAGGAAAATATGATATTATTATTGCAGGAATGTCTATAACTGAAGAAAGAAAAGAAAAAGTAAATTTCACAACAGGATATATGACTGATGGAGCAAGATTTGCTGTTTTAAAAAATAGTGGTTTATCTGATTTAAATATTGCAGGAATGGCAAAGGTAAATTTAAACAATGCAGGAGGAAAAGAACAAGCTGCTATAGGTCAACTTATTGCGGCAATGGATGGAAAAACTGTTTGTGTTCAATCGTCAACAATTCATCAAAATTTCCTTGAAAAGCATATGTCCGGAGCTGTTGATGTAAAACTTTACCAAGCTGTAGACAATCATAATCTTGATCTTGCAGCAGGAAGATGTGATGCAGTATTAGCTGATGTAGGTTCAATTATTGATTTTATGGAATCTGATGGAGGTGTTGACGTTGCATTTACAGGACCTACTTTTTCAGGTGGTGTTTTTGGTGATGGTGTAGGTGGTGCCGTAAGAAAAGAAGATGGCGATATTTTAGAGATGTGGAATTCAGTAATTTCTGAAATGTCAAAAGATGGTACTACTGCTGAGATTACCAAAAAGTGGTTTGGTAGAGATATTTCAATGTAAAATCTTTTCAAGAAATGTATAAAAGCGGTCAATAATATGACCGCTTTTTTTTATGACTAAAAACAAACCATCAAACGAATACATAGAAAACTTAAGATATTACAAAAAAATGCATATTGATGGTTACAATTTAATAGATGGAAGAAAAAGAGAGCCAAATAATGCATATGATGGGAAGAGCACTATTATCTTTGCTCCTCTTGTAAAAAATATTATCAAACAAAACAATATCAAATCTATGTTAGATTATGGTTGTGGCAAAGGTTTCTATTATGAGAATGCAGTGAATATTTCTGGCATAAATAATAAAAATCTGCGTGAATTTTGGGGTATCAATATTGATATTTACGATCCTTGTTATGAAAAACACGATTATTTAGATGAAAAAAAATCTTATGATCTCGTAATATGTATTGATGTTCTAGAACATATCCCTGCAATCGATATTGATTGGGTATTAGAAAATATATTTAATAAAAGTAAGAAATATGTTTTTATCAATGTAGCTTGTTATCCAGCAATTGCCTTATTACCAAATGGTAAAAATGCACATATAAATATTAATTCACCAAAATGGTGGCATAAAAAAATATTTAGCTTAAAACAAAAATATCAATCATTAAAGATTATTTGTGTGTGCTCATTGAAAGAAAAGGGTGAGTTAAAATATTTACCTTTGCAATATAATGATAGATTAACTAATTATACATAATATATGAACTCACTTTTAGGATTATTTATTCAAATAATAAGTTTGTATCAATTTATATTAATAGTTTACATTATACTTATGTGGTTACTAAATTTTAATATAATTAATGCCTCAAACAGACTGGTTTTTACAATAATGGAGGCAATGCACAGATTATGTGAGCCTGCTCTAAATCTTGTAAGAAGATATATACCAAACTTGGGATCTATAGACTTGTCACCATTAGTTGTATACTTTGCTCTTTGGTTTATAAAGAGCCTACTAATTGAATATTGGCCTACATAATGAACAATATAATAGATGGTAAAAAAATAGCTCAAAAATTAAAAGACAATTTAAAGTTAGAAATTAACACTCTTAAACAAAAATATAAGAAGGTTCCAGGATTAGCAGTTGTTCAAGTAGGGAGCGTAGCAGCAAGTAGTGTATACGTAAAAGCAAAAACAAAGAGTGCATTAGAGGTAGGTATAGAAGTATTTGATTATCATCTTGATGAAAATATAACAGAAGAGAAATTAATAAAACTAATACAAAAATTAAATGTTCAAGATAGTGTTAATGGTATATTGGTTCAATTACCACTTCCAAGTCACATAAATGAAAAACTTATACTTGATTGCATTCAACCAAATAAAGATGCAGACGGTTTTCATCCACTTAATGTTGGAAAGCTTTCGATTAGTGAAACTAATGATGAAAATATACTAGTTCCTTGTACGCCATATGGTTGCCTTCTACTGCTTAGAGAATTAGATGTAAATCTCCAAGGAAAACATGCTGTTGTTATAGGAAGATCAAACATTGTAGGAAAGCCAATGGCACAACTTTTATTAAAAGAGTCCTGCACAGTAACAATTGCCCATTCTAAAACAACCAACATTGAAGATCTTTGTGCTAGCGCTGATATTCTCATTGCTGCAGTTGGTAAACCAGAAATAGTCAAAATGGATTGGATAAAAAAAAATGCTATAGTGATTGATGTAGGAATTAATCGAATACAAAAGAATGTAGAGGGAGAGATTAAAAATAAAATTGTTGGTGATGTAAATTTTGATGAAGCAAAGGAAAGAGCTTTTGCTTTAACACCTGTTCCTGGTGGAGTAGGTCCTATGACTATTGCATGTTTACTAAGGAATACAAAAATATCTTTTGAAAATAGTTTAGGTTAAAATGAAAAAAAAAGCTCTTATTACAGGGATAACAGGGCAAGATGGTTCTTATCTGGCAGAATTACTTATAAAAAAAGGATATGAAGTTCATGGAATAGTGAGAAGAGTAGCTATTGAAAATTCATCTTTTCGTTTCTGGAGATTAAAAAATATATTGAAAAAAATAAAAATACATTCTGCAACAATGGAAAGTTATGCAAGTATTTTTAATATAATAAATAAAACTAGACCACAGGAATTTTATCATTTAGCTGCCCAAAGCTACGTTGATTATTCTTTTAAAGATGAATTTTCTACACTTTCATCTAATATAAATTCAACACATTACTGCCTTTCATCTTTAAGAGAATTAAAATTAAATACAAAATTTTATTTTGCTGGTTCATCCGAAATGTTTGGTAAAGTACAAGAAACACCTCAGAATGAAAAAACTGTTTTTCACCCAAGATCAACATATGGGATATCAAAAGTTGCTGGATTTGAATTGACTAGAAATTACAGAGAAGCTTTTGATATTCATGCCTCTACAGGAATATTATTTAATCATGAATCAGAAAGAAGAGGTTATGAGTTCGTTACAAGAAAAATTTCTCATATGGTCGCAAAAATTAAATTAAAATTAGAAAAAAAACTTGAATTAGGGAATTTAGAAGCAAAAAGAGATTGGGGTTACGCACCTGAATATGTTGAAGCCATGTGGCTAATGTTACAAGCAAACAAACCTGATGATTATGTAGTTGGTACAGGTAAAGTATATAGTGTTAAAGATTTTACAAAGACTGCTTTTGAGGTCCTGGATCTTAATTATGAAAATTATACTAAAGTAAATAAGAAATTCTTTAGACCTAGTGAAGTAGAGTTATTAAAAAGTAATCCTAAAAAAATTTATAAAAGACTTGGCTGGAAATCAAAAGTTTCATTCAATCAATTAGTTCAAAAAATGGTTATAAACGACTACAATCTTTTAAAAAAAGAAATTAATTAAGAATAGTATCTATTTCTTTTTCTAGAAAATTTGGTTTAATATTATTGCGTGACTCTTCACAATGCTTACACTCTTCACCATACATACCGCATGGAGATCTTACATGATCAAAATAAATATTTCTATGATTACCATAACCTAAAACACTTGGATCAGCCCATCCTCCAAAATATACAATTGCCTTTTTATTTAAGGCTGCTGCAACGTGTGCAAATCCTCCATGAGCGCCCAAAAATAAATCACATTTTTTCATTACTGCACAGGCGATTCTAAAACTCATTTCTTTAGGCATAAAGACTCCATCTATTTTATCTACTTTTTCGTGATTTGAATGAATAATTAAATATTTATCTTTTATTTTATTTATTAGACTCTTCCAATTTTTGTGTCCCCAACTTAAATTTTTTTGCTTAATACCAAACTGTTTGCTATCTATTTTTGTTGAAGATGTTTCAATAAATATAATTTTTCTTTTTTTTAAATATTTTTTTTTATACCAATGTATTAATTCTTTATATATTTCTTCAGCAGTATTTAATTCTTTTTTAGAAAAATATAATTCACCAGGAGTTGGTTTAAATTTATAATTCCAAACATATTTTGAAGATGTGCTTTTTTTATAATCTATATATGGTCTATTATAGGGATGGTAATCGATTACAAATATTGGTTTTTTAGGATCTAGCTTTCTACAATCTGAAATATTAGGATTATTATCATACACTATGGAGTGCATAGCTTCTTTTTTTGATAAGTTTCCAATAACAATTTGATGATCTGGAAGTTTCTTTTTTAAATGAGATGCATATGATGTTATGAGTAAATCATCACCATATCCCATCTTAAGTATTATTTTTTCTCAAACGAATTGAGTTTATTTTTATGAATCCCTCAGCATCTTTTTGATCATAATTACCTTTCTCATCAAAAGAAACCAAAGAATTATCATACAAACTATTATCAGATTTTCTTCCTAACACAATTACATTGCCTTTAAAAATTTTTAATCTTACAAGTCCGTTTACATTTTTTTGCGTTGAGTCTATCAAGTGCTGTAATGCAATTCTTTCTGATGAAAACCAAAGTCCATTGTATATCAACTCTGCATATTTTGGCATAATTTCATCTTTTAAATGTGCCTCACCCTTATCTAGAGTTATACTTTCAATAGCTCGATGCGCATCCAAAAGAATAGTGCCTCCTGGAGTTTCATAAACTCCTCTAGATTTCATACCAACAAATCTGTTTTCTACAATATCAATTCTACCCACCCCATGTTTACCAGCTATATTATTGAGAGTTGTTAATATTTGATTAGATTGCATTTCTTTTTCATTTATTTTTATAGGATCTCCTTTTTTAAATTCTATATTTATAATTTCAGGTTCATTTGGGGTATTTTCCAAATCATTGGTTCGAGTATAAACATACTCGGGTGCTTCAATCCATGGGTCTTCTAAAATTTTTCCTTCTGAAGATGTATGTAGTATGTTAGCATCAGTACTAAATGGTGGTTCACCAATTTTATCTTTTGCAACAGGTATTTGATGCTTTTCAGCAAAATTGATTAAGTCAGTTCTTGAGTTGAAATCCCAATCTCTCCATGGGGCAATAACTTTTATATCTGAATTGTTTGAATAATAACCTAATTCAAATCTTACTTGGTCATTACCCTTGCCTGTAGCCCCGTGAGCAACGGCATCTGCACCAACTTCCCTTGCTATCTCTATTTGTCTTTTAGCAATCAAAGGTCTTGCTATTGCAGTGCCTAATAAGTATTTTCCCTCATAAATTGTATTAGCTCTAAACATCGGAAATACATAATTATCTACAAATTCTTTTTGAAGGTTTTCAATAAAAATTTCCTTTACTCCAAGACTTTTTGCTTTTTTTTCAACCTCTTGAAGTTCTTCTCCTTGACCTATATCTGCTGTGAATGTAACAACAGGACAAGAATATTTTATTTGAAGCCATTTAAGAATTACACTTGTATCTAGACCACCTGAATAGGCTAAAACTATTTTTTTCATCAACAATCTTCAGTAAGTTTATTATATGACGCAGTAAAACCCTTCAATGTATATTTATCTTTAGTGATTGTTCCTCTTGATGACTCGCCAGTAACTAAAAGTTCTAATCCTTTTTTCATAGCAAAAATAACTTTGCTATCTTCATTCGTCCAAGCTGCGCTTGGTAAGTCCTTAGTGGTATAAAATACATAACTGCCTTTATCTATATTTACAACGATATCTGGACCAATTTTGTAATCATAACCTGCTTCAATCTGTACAACAGTGTTCGTGTCACCAATATTTTTATAAACTAAGATATAAAATTCACCTCTATTTTTCTCTGGGGACAAGTCAGTTTCAATGGCTAAGCTTCCAATATAACAATACTCATCTGTTTTTACAAAACTCCATTTACCCTTTTCCAATGAAATCACAGATTGGCTAAAAATAATACAAAGTGAGAAAAAAAGTCCTAAAAATATTTTCATCTAAAACTCCTTTTAGTATATCTTACACAAATAGTTAAGCCTGATAAAGGGTATAAAGAATTATATTGAAATATGGAAAAATCAGAAATTTATGAGTTAATAATTAAAATTCGAGATAACCGCGACGAAATAGCATTTTCTAAATTATTCGACTTTTTAGCACCTAAATTAAAGGCCTATTTTCTTCAAAATAAAGTAACGTCTGAAAATGCAGAGGAGTTAACCCAAGAAGTGCTAAGTACAATTTGGCTTAAATCATATCAATATAATAGTACTAAATCAGCGGTTTCAACTTGGATTTATGCTATAGCAAGAAATAAAAAGGTTGATTTTTACCGTAAAATTTCGGGAATTAGCCATAATGAAGAGGATATAAGAGAGTTTTTGTATGAAAATAATAAAAATGATCAAATTCGTGAAAATGAGATAAAGGAACAGGTAAAAAAAATAAGTAACGATTTAGATAGTAACCAAAAAAAAATTATAGAAATGAATTTTTTTGAAAATAAAAGCCATAAAAAAATAGCTCAAGAGCTTGAAATTCCTCTAGGCACAGTTAAATCAAGAATACGGAATATATTATTAAAAATGCAAAAATCGCTATGAATGGAACGGTTGTAAAAAATAAGCTAATATTTGATTTTGCCACGGGTTCACTCGGGCCATCCAAGTCAATATTTACCTCAACATACCTATTTTTGAACTCTAAAGCCTCATCAATTAATAACACCTTTGAACAATTATTGGGAGATGACCTATTTTCTAACGATGATGCAAAGATCTCAAATCTCAAATATAACGACTGTCTTTCTAAGCCAGATGAACAGAAAGAGGAAGACTCCAATACTTTAAGTCCTATAAGTAAACTAGTTGGTCCACTCAATGATATTAACTGGAAACAGGTTTATAAAGGGTTTAGTGAATTTATACTTAATATTAAAGACGATGATGAATTAAAACTAATCAAAATGGAGCCAGGAGCTTCAGTTCCACTGCATTCACATGGTGGTAAAGAATATATATTAGTTTTGAGTGGTAGCTTTAGTGATGAATATGGAAACTACTCAAAAGGCGATATCCAAATAAATGATCAAAAAATTAAACATACTCCTATAGCATCTGATGTTGAGGGCTGTATCTGTCTTACAATTACAGAAAGAGATGTTATTTTCTTTGGTAAATTTGGTTCATTTTTTAACCTCTTTACATTTATAAAATCTTTTTTTAAGTAATTTCATTAAACTTGTTCTATAATGAATTATGGGACAAGCAATAACAAGACTCAAAAGATCAGAAATAACTGAAAGTTCTCACGTAGTAAAGGTTCTAATTTCAGATATAAATAATAAAGTTCTCTTTAGTACCGGTAATGATAATGACTATATATTTCCAAGATCATCTATAAAAATTTTTCAAGCTATTCCATTTATAAAGACTAATGCAGTAAATCATTTCAAGCTTAGTAAAAAACAAATTGCTTTAGCATGCTCTTCGCATAGAGGCGAAAATTATCATATGAATGAATTAAATGATTGGATAAAAAAAATAGGTATTGATAAAAAAAAACTGCAATGTGGAATACACAATCCTCTGAATTCAAAAGCTTCAGAAAGTTTATTAAGATCAAATAAGCAAGCTAATCAATTACATAATAATTGTGCAGGAAAACATTTGGCGATGATTACAAGTTGCTTAGTAAAAAATTACAAACAAAAAAATTATTTAGAATTTTATCA
>CACNUI010000009.1 GCA_902623545.1 uncultured Alphaproteobacteria bacterium
TTTCATTGTAAAAAAAATTGACTCTAACGGATTTTTAAGAGTTGAAAGAGTAGGCGGGGTTCCAGAAAGAGCACTTCCTTCTCAAGATGTTGTTATCGTAAATAATAAAAAAAAATTAATTAAAGGAATAATTGCCCACAAATCACACCATGCTACTGAACTTGATGAAAAATATGATGTGATAAGAATTAAGGATTTGTATATAGATGCAGGTTTTAATAGCAAAAAAGATGCTTTAAACACTGGAATAGACGTTGGAAGTCCAGTGACTTATGCTCCGTTTTTTAAATCTTTAAATAATAATAATGTTTGTGGTTCTTCAATAGATGATAGAGCGGGCTGTGCAGTTATATTAAAAGTAGCTCAGTCTTTAGCAAAACAAAAAAATAAACCAACAGTTCACATAGTTTTTTCAGTTCAAGAAGAATTTAATCTTAGAGGTGTTTTGCCAGTAATAAATACTCTGAAACCTAATATTGCGATACAAGTAGATTTAACTTTAACTTCAGATACTCCAGATATGCATTATGCAAGTGATGTTTATTTAGGCAAAGGTCCTTGTATAAGCCTATTTTCTTTTCATGGAAGAGGTACACTTAATGGAGTAATACCCCATCCTTCACTTGTCGAGTTGTTTGAAAAAATTTCAAAAAATAAAAAAATTAATTTACAAAAAAGTGTAGCCTCAGGAATTTTGACTGATGCGTCCTATGTACAATTTGCAAATGAAGGAATTGCAACATTAGATATAGGGTTCCCAATGCGTTATTCACATTCTTCTAGAGAAATATGTAATTTAAATGATTTAATTGATTTAAAAAATTTATTGGTTTCTGCTATATCTAAGATAGATAACAAATTTAAATTACAAAGATAATAAATGTCAGAAAAACTCTTTATTGGTATTGATGTAGGTACATACGAAACAAAAGGTGTACTCGTTAATCTTTCTGGAGATATTATTCATCAAGCTTCTAGAAAACATGAAATGATTGTTCCTCAAAGTGGTTGGGCAGAACATAGACCAAATGAGGATTGGTGGGGTGATTTTAAATATGTTTCAAAAAAATTAATCAATGAATCTAAATGCAATCCAAAAAGTATTTCTGCAGTATCTGCTAGTACCATTGGTCCATGCATGCTCCCTGTGGACAAGGAAGGTGAGCCTCTAATGAATGGTGTCTTATATGGCGTAGACACAAGAGCACATAAAGAAATTGAATACTTAAATTCTTCAATAGGTGAAGAAAAAATAATGAATTTTAATGGAAATGTACTTACTTCGCAGCAAGTTGGTCCTAAAATTTTATGGTTAAAAAATAATAGACCAGAAATATATTCAAAAACTGCTAAGATAGTTAATGGTACTGGTTTTATTAATTATAAATTAACTGGCAATTATACAATAGACCATTTTTCTGCAGCTTTCGTAAGTCCACTTTATGATATAAATAAACAAAATTGGAGTGATGAACTTAATGATGGAATTATAGAAATAGAAAAGTTGCCAAATTTAGTTTGGACAAACGAAATAATTGGAAAAATAACAAAATCAGCATCCGATGAAACTGGTTTAGCTGAAGGCACGATTGTAACATCAGGAACAATTGATGCGGCAGCTGAAGCAATCAGTGTTGGTGTCATTGGTCCAAAAGATATGATGATGATGTATGGATCTACAATGTTTTACATATTGGTTACAGATAAAATTTTGTCAGATAAAAGATTGTGGTACTCACCATGGCTTTTTGAAGGTGAACATTCTTCAATGGGAGGTCTTGCAACAAGCGGAACATTGACCCATTGGTTTAAAAATAATTTTGCTAAAGAAATAACTGGTGACGATGTATTTATTAAGTTAGCAAAAGAAGCTGAGCAATCACCACCAGGATCAAAAGGTGTAATTTTCTTACCTTATTTTTCTGGAGAAAGAACACCAATTCATGATACAAGTGCAAAAGGTACATTTTTTGGTCTAGATTTAACACATCAAAGGTCAGATATGTATAGATCAATTTTTGAGGGCATATCATACGGAACAAATCATGTTGTTGAAGTTTTTAAAGAATTAAACGCAACACCAGAAAAAATATACAGTGTTGGAGGAGGCACAAAAAACACTATTTGGTCTCAAACAACATCTGATGTCAGTGGATTAAATCAAATTTTAAGAAAAAAAACAATTGGAGCCTCTTATGGAGATGCCTTTCTTTCTGCTTGCACTATTGGAGAATTAAAAAAAGAAGATATTAACAAATGGAATGAGCTAGAATATGAAATCATAGCAGATTCAAAAAATAAAGAAATCTATAATAAAGGTTATAAGTTGTTTAGAGATCTTTACGAAAATACAAAAGATTTAATGAAAAGAATAGATTTTTAACCTTTAATTGCCCCAGCTGCCATACCCTTTACAATATATCTTTCTAGGAAAATTGCTGCTACAATAAGTGGAAAACATAAAGCTAATGAAATTGCAGCCATATTCCACCATTTAATGCTCTGAGAAGATATTTGTGATGCCACCATTACAGGCATTGTTTTTGCATCTGTGCTTGTAATTAATGCAGCTAAAAAATATTCATTCCAACATAATATTAGACATAAAATAAATGCACTAGCAATTCCTGGTAAAACTATAGGAAAAACAATTTTGAAAAAGCCACTCCAAACTGTTGCTCCATCTACTAAGGCCGCCTCCTCAAGTTCTATTGGTACTGCATTAAATTGATCTCTCATTATCCAAATTACAATTGGAAGAACAGTTAGTGTATATATTAAAATCATTCCAATATGGGTATCTAATAAATCGAGTTCTCTGTATAATACTAGTACTGGGAGAGCGAGAACAACTGGTGGCAAAATTAATTGAGATAAAAAGAAAAATGATATGTCAGGATTTCTCATAAAACCAAATTTATAATTAAATCTACTTAAGCCATATGCTGCAAAAGAACCCATTATTACCGCAAGCGCAGATGCCGTTGAGGAAATAAAAGCCGTATTGAAAAAACGTGCTAAAAATTCTTCTCTAGGATTTGACTCAGTAAAAATTGTGTCTGGAGACAGACCAAGGTTTTTCCAGCCTTTCCATGCAGGTTCAAAATCTAACCAAGGTATTAATAATCCTTGAGTAACACTTGCTGCAGTTTTAAAAGATGTCGTCGCAGTCCAGTATATTGGAAAAAGGCATATGAAAGTCCATAGAAGAAGTATTCCATAAATTAAAGTTTTTTCAAAAAATTCTTTTTTCATTATGAAGCCCTTTGCAACCATCTATTTACAAAACGAATTAATATTGTCATGAAGATAATAATTAAGATTAAATATACAAATGATAGTAATGTACCATATCCAACATTCGATCTATCCCTGTATTCTCTAACAATAAAGCTTGTTACACTGTCTGTGGCTCCACCTGGACCTCCAGCTGTTACAATTATTATTATATCAGCTAATTTTAATTTAAAAATTATTCTAATAACTAAAGTTGTCAATGAAACCGGTAGCATAATAGGAAAAATTATGTTTTTAAACATTGTCCACTTGTTAGCTCCGTCAACTTTTGCTGCTTCAAGCACTTCTTTTGGCAAAGCTTGTAATCCCGCTAATAACATTATGATCATTAAGGGTATAAAAGTCCATGCATCCATACACATCATAGTTAGTCGTGCTATCTCTGGACTACTAAAAAAAGTTGGTGTTTCCCATCCTAGCCATCTTGCAAAATTAGCAACTGGACCAAAACGTTGCTCTAGCATTGATTTACCAACCATCCAGCTAACAGCAACAGGGCTAAGCATAAGTGGTATTAAGAAAACTACTCTAAAAAATTTTCTACCTTTAATTTGTGAGTTTAATAATAAGGCTAATAGAAACGCAATTGCAAATTCAACTAGTACGGCAAGTATATAGTAAATCATATTCTTCAGTGAATTCCAATAATAAGGATCAGACATCATTTGATAGAAATTATCAAGACCATTAAATTTTCGCCCATCTAAAGAGCTAAGATTCCAGTCAGTAAAAGATATATATAAACCAAATAACATTGGGAAAATTACTATGGAGATAATGAACATTACAGCAGGAAAAATAAATAGGTTTCTTTTTCCTCTCTCTCCATAGATTAGTACTCTGGAATAGCCAATTGCAATAGCCCATAAAATATATGAATAAAGAAGAGGTCTCCAATTATTAAAACCAAAATTAATTTTTTCTAGGTTGTATAAAATTTGAATTATTCCAATAATCGACATTAAAAAGAATGAAGACCATACTAAAATTTTACCAAATCTTTTTGTCTTTGGGCTAATATATGAGGGTGAGACAACATATAATGGATCACGTTCCATTTGCTTAATTTCACTCATAATACAGAAATAGTATAAAGAAAAACTAGCGACTAATAAATAGTCGCTAGTATAAAAAATTAATTACATACCTAAAGAAGCTTTATAAAGCTTAATTTGGTTCTCTCTACCAATTTGGTCTGTAATTTTATCCCAAGCTGCGGCAATATTATCTGCACCTGTTTGAGCATCGTATTGACCTGCATAAATTTTTGACAATTCATCTTCTGCAATACTGTAGTATTGGAAGATACCAGGAATACGCGGCTCAATAGCAGCGTTTGGATGGTTGTATGAATCAGCTTCAGAAGCAAGATAATCAGATGCAAACGCTTCTGTATAACCAGCACCAGTCCATTCATCAATATTGAAATGACTATTTCTATATGGCTGGAAACCTGATGGATACATAGACATCCACAATGATAGATCTTTACCACCAATATGAGAACATGCTGACCATGCAGCTTTATTTTTTGATGAATCCTCATCAACAGTTTTCATACAGTAAAGTCCCCAACCAATATAAGCCATGTTTGGCGCATAATTAGGTCCACTTGATAAAGTCTCCCATTTACCTGTCTGCCAGTTATAAACGTCGTCTGAACCAGGTAAAATATCAAATCCAACGTTTCCTTGAATTAGGGATTCATCAGATGTATTTGCATTTGATCCAACATCTCCCCACCAAGCACACATTGAACCTGTTCCAGCTAAGAATTGACTGAAACCAGTAACACCAGGATCAGCGTTTATTTGATCAGGTGGCTGACAGTCTCTTCTATCTAGAACATCTTGAATGGCTCTAACCCATGCTGGATTATTAACCATTGGTTTCATTGTATCTGGTTCAAATAAAAATGCAGGACTGCTAGGATGCTTTCCATAAGCAGTAGCAATACTACCTAGATAGTAGAAAGCAAATCCACCCCAACCTTTTTGAACGTCTAAGTAACCATAAGCAGGGAAGCCTGCATGTTTCTTTCCTCTTAGGAATTTAGAAACTTCAGTTACTTTCTGCCAAGTAGTTGGAACTTCCCAATTACCTTCGTGACCTTCATCTTTCCAAGCTTTAGCTAAATCTTCATTTTCAAAATAGTCAGTTCTGTAATTAAAATTATGACAGTCACCATCTATTGAAATTCTGTAAGTTTTACCTTCCCAAGTTCCAACTGGAGCTTGTAAGTAACCAACATAATCAGCTAAGTCAATTTGATCTGCAACCCAACCTGGCATCTCTGAAAGTAATTTTTTACCACAAAGATCTCCTTCATATGGAGCTCCAGACTGTACAATATCAAAATCTACTGTACCTGTTGCAATTGACTGTTGAAGTCTTGCATTATAATCAGCTTGAGCTAAGTCTATCCAATTTATTTTAGCACCCGTGTACTTCTCCCAAGGTTTCAAAAAACCTCTATGAAGCATATTATGAAGGTTTAAACTGTCTAAACCTAAAAAGTTCAATTCAACTCCCTTGAATTCACCTTCCTTAACTCTCTCTTTTGTTGGTCCAAGACACATTTCACCAACTTTTTGCCAATCAGCATCACCTGGTGAACCTGCACCAACTCCAGGAATTTGAAGAATAGCCTTTCTAAGTTCTGAATGACCATCTGCAAATGCACTTGTCGCCACAGATGATAATCCACCACTCATTGCAGCAATAGCACCAGCAGATGCAGCACCTTTTACAAAGCTACGTCTATTCATGCCATGCTTTAAAGCATATTCATAAAGTGATTTTTTCATATATCCTCCCGATAAATTATAGTTTAAGTTTATAAATATAAGATTAGTAAGGCAACAAGAAAAACGTTAAAAAGACTACTAATTTATTAATAAAACGTATGCTTGAACATAAATTTGCAACAAGACTTAATTCATTTAAATCAAATTGGCTTCAAAAGACTAAGCCATCTGTCATTGATATTATTAAGAGAGCATCCTCCGTGAAAGGATTAACACATGTTGATTTAAATTATCCTGATCATGCAGATCCTTCTTTAAAAGAGATTGCTAAATACGCTACAGAATCTGGATTAAAAATAAATGGTCTTGCTATGCGATATTACACAAATCCATCTTTTAAACTAGGCGCATTTACAAACCCAGATAAACAGGTACGCCAAGAAGCCATTGATTTAACTAAAAAGGCAATAGATGGTTTAAGAGAAATTGATTCAAATTTATTAACTGTTTGGCTAGGTCAGGACGGTTTTGATTATGGATTTCAAGTTGATTATAAAAAAATCTGGCATGATGAAATTCAAGCCATAAAAGAAATTGCAGAATATGATAAAGAATGTTTTGTAAGTATTGAATATAAGCCTAATGAACCACGAGCTTATTCATTACTATCCAATTTAGGAACTACATTACTAGCAATCAAAGAAATAAATTTAGATAATATTGGAGTTACTATAGATTTTGCTCATATTTTATATTCTAATGAGCAACCAGCATTAGTTGCAGCATTAATTGACAAACACTCAAAGATTTTAGGTTTACATTTAAATGATGGTTATGGAAAAAGAGATGATGGTTTAATGGTAGGTTCTGTTCATCAATTAGCTACAATTGAATTACTTTATTATGTTGCAAAAACAAATTATGATGGACCGATTTACTTTGATACTTTCCCAGATACAACAAATATGGATCCAATAAAAGAATGTGAATTAAATATTGAAACTGTAAAAAAACAATTAAAATTAGTAAATAAACTTTTATTAAATAATGAATTAACTACAGCTATCGAAAATCAAGACTCTATTACCTCTCATAGAATATTTAATAGTATTTTATATCCATAAATGTCTTCAATGAACATTGTTGTCTTAGGTAGTTTGCACTACGATATTTTCATAGAGTCAGATAAAATTCCAGAAGTAGGAGAGACTGTTCTTGGAAAAAAATGGTATCCTAAACTTGGAGGTAAGGGCGCAAATCAAGCTGTTGCTCTTGTTAAAGAAAACATAAATGTAAATTTTGTTAGTGCAATTGGTAATGATGATTTTGCTAATTATTTAATGAATCAATTAAGTAAAAATAATATTTCAGATAAATTTTTATTAAAAACTGCTGGTACATCTGGGATCAGTGTAGCTATTTCTAATAAAAGTGGGAATTACAGTGCAGTCGTAATTTCAGGAGCAAACTTAGAAATTTCAGAAAAAATATTAAGTGATGATAATCTATGGAAAAATTGCTCATTTTTAATGATTCAAAATGAAATTAAAGAAAAGATAAACATTAGGGCTGCTATGGAAGCAAAGAAAAGAAATATAAGAGTTCTCTTAAACGCTGCACCTGCTAAAAAAATCAATGATGAGCTATTTGATCTAGTTGATATATTACTTGTGAATGAAATTGAGTCCCAACAACTTCTGGGTATAAAAAGTACAGATTTTAAAAGACAAGCAGAAGAATTATCAAATTATGTATCTAAAATAATTATAACCTTAGGTGAAAAAGGTGTTGTTTACTTTGAAAAAAATAAAAAAGTTGATCATATTAACGCACATTCTGTAAATGTAAAAAGTGCCCATGGAGCCGGTGATTATTTTGCTGGAAAATTTATTTCTAATTTTATTGAAACTAATGACTTTAAAGACTCAATTAAAACTGCTAACAAGAAAACATCAGAATTTATATCGTCTTAATGAGAATTAGGTTTACCAATTAAATATTTATATTAGGATAGTTTTAATGAATAAATTATCAATACTAGGGATTTTTGTTGCTGATTTAGCGTTTTTTGGAAAAATACCTAAAGTCGGAGAGACAATTTTAGGTCAAGACTTTGTTGTTGGTCCTGGAGGTAAAGGATCTAATCAATCCGTTGCTGCAGGCAAAGCTGGTGCGACCATTGAATTTATTACAAAAGTTGGGGATGATGATTATGGGAAGATGGCTTTTCGTATTTATAAAGAAACAAATGTCGGATCAGATTATGTTTATGTAAGTAAAGAACACAATACAGGTGTTGCTGCAATTTTGCTTAACAAGGATACAGGAGAGAATGCTATTTCAGTTGTGCCAGGTGCTGCAGGTGCCTTAACAATCGAAGATATCGATAATGCAAAAGAAGTTATTACAAATTCATCAATCTTTTTAACACAGTTAGAGGCCCCAATTGATGTTGTCATTCATGCATTAAAAATTGCAAAGGAAAATAATGTAACAACAATACTTAATCCTGCACCAGCTGCCAAACTTGATCCATCTGTATTTCCATTAATCGATTATTTTACGCCAAATGAGTCAGAGGCTAGTTTTTATGTATCAGGAGATATTGCAAATAAAGATGATGCGGAACAATACGGACAAGAATTCCTTAATCTTGGTGTTAAAAATTTATTAGTTACTCTTGGGGATCAGGGAGTTTATTTTCAAAATGATAAAGAAAAACATTTTGAACCAGCTTTAGATCTTGGATCTAAAGTTATTGATACTTCAGGTGCTGGGGATGCTTTTTCTGGAGCTTTTGCGACTGCTCTATGTGAAGAAAAATCAATTCCTGATGCAATTAAATTTGCTAATGCATTCGCTGGTATTTCTACAACACGAATTGGAACAGCCAATTCCATGCCTTCTCGTCAGGAAATTGAAAAACTTCTATAAATACTGTATAATGATTTAATGCAGTTATTTTTAGAAAGATTAATGTATTTTTGGGCAGGAATTACAGCCATTGGTCTTTTAATTGCAGTAGCTTATTGGGCAATAGCTACAATTATTTATGTTGCTTTTATTGCACTATTTGTTGCTGTAGTAGCAACGCTTTTCTATCATTTTTATTGGTCCAAAAGAGATAATTAATAGTTTATAGACACTTATAAGGTTATTTATTTGTGTCAAAATACATATTTTATGATTTAGAAACTTCAGGTAGGGGTAAAAAAGAATACCCAACTGCTTTTGGGACTACTCCAAAATGGGAACAGATAATGCAAATTGCTGCTATTGTTACTGACTCAAAATTTAATCAAACAAATCAAAACATGAATGAGTTTTGTAGACCTAGAACATCAGTGATTTCTCAACCTGGTGCATTAATAACAACACTTAAAGGTATGAGAGAGGCACTTGATGCCCCTCAATCATCTTATGAATTAATGAAAAAAATTAATGAGACTTTTGATGAATGGAAAAAGGATGATCCAAATTCTACCTTTATTGGACATAATATAATAGAGTTCGATGAATCAGTTCTCGAATATAATTTATTTAGTCATATGTTTTATCCATATGTTACGAGAAAGAGTAGGGGGGATACATTAAATTTAGCGCGAGGGTTATATGCTATTAATCCCTCAAGTATTAAAACACCTCTTACAGAACGAGGTAATCCCAGTTTTAAATTAGAAAAAATTGCCGAGATGAATAACTTACCTATAGAGTTTGCTCATGATGCATTTTCAGATGTTAAGACATCAATAGCACTTACAAAATTTATTAATAAAGCAGATGCAACAAATTGGAATCAGCTTCAGATGACAATGAGTAAAGAAGATGCCATCGCATATATAAATAAAAATAAAGGATTTTGTTTTATGACAAGCTTTGGCGGTAGAATTAAACTTCAAGCTTTATCCATGGTATGCGAGTCACAATATAATGGCTGGTTTCATACAATTGATTTAGCTCATGATCCAACCCCATTACTTGAAGCAAATTCTGAAGAATTTAAAAAACTTATCAAAAGGAAAAATAGATACGTTATTACCAATCAACATCCTATTATTCTACCAGGAAAGATTGCTTCTAATTATGAACCTTATGATGAGATTGGTGCAGAAGTTCTCAATGAAAGGGCTAAAATAGTTTTTAAGAATAAAGATTTAGCAGACAAGTTTAAACTTATGGAAATTGACAGACGTATCGAAAAAGAAGATGAAAAATCTCAAGATAATTTATTTCCAGAAAGTGCAGCAAATGCCTTTCTTGATTTTAAACAATCAACAGAGATAGCAAAATTTCACCAAGAAAGTGACTGGAATGAAAAATACAAAATTGCTTTATCAATTAAAGAACCAAGGGCAAATTTTATTTTAAAAAGACTTATATTTGATGAAAATCCAAAAACATTAACTCAAGAAGATTTTAAGATGATACACAGAGAATTGCATGATCGGTTAGTTATTAATCAGGAAAGACCTTTTACAACTATACCTGAAGCAATGTCACAAACTGATACAGAGTTTACAAAAATGGAAGAAAGCAATGATGAAAATAAATCAAAGAAAATGCAAATCTTAAAAGATTACAATATATATTTAATTTTTATGGAAAAATACTTTTCTAATAAAAACTCAGAACCACTTCCAAGTGGTAAAAAACTTAGCAAAATGATTTTTGGTTAATGTTTGAGCTTCAATATTTTATTATTGGTATCGTTCAAGGTTTTACGGAATTTTTGCCAATAAGTTCTTCTGGTCATTTAGTTTTAGTATCAGAATTGACTAGTTGGCAAGATCAAGGTCTATTTACAGATGTTGCTGTTCATGTTGGAACATTGTTAGCAGTAATAATTTATTTAAGAGGTTATATAACAACTTTAGTCATAAGTTTTTTTTCTTTTAAAATTATTGAAAATGACAACCTAATAAAAATTATTATTGCAACCATACCGGCAGTAATAGTTGGTTTTTTTATTATTGATTTTGTTAAATTATATTTTAGAGACATTAAAGTTGTAGCAGTTACAAGTGTAATTTTTGCTGGTTTACTTTTTATAGCTGACCGGTTTAAAATTAAAGTATCTAAATGGCAAAATATGAATTATTTCCAGGCATTTATTATTGGTTTGTTTCAAGTATTGGCTTTTATTCCAGGAGCAAGTAGAGCAGGTGTTACAATCACAGCAGCTCGATTTTTGGGTTTTGACAGATCATCTGCAGCGATTTTTTCTATGTTGCTATCAATTCCAATCATATTAGCATCGTTAGTGCTAACAACTTTAGATTTAGCAACTAATACTGATATCAATATAAATTTATACCAATCTTTATTTGCAGCATTTATTGCTTGTATTACCGCATTATTATCAATTAATATAATGATGCAAATAATACGAAGATCTACATTTAATATATTTATTATTTATAGAGTTTTACTAGGTCTTATATTACTATATTTCTATGCATAAGATATCGGGTGTCTTTAGTGCTGCCCTTACACCTATTAAACAAGATCTATCAATAAACAAGGATCTGTTTCTACGTCATTGCCAATATTTAATGAGACAAGGCCATGATGGACTTGCAATATTTGGAACTACGGGTGAAGCGAATAGCTTATCAATTCAACAAAAAAAAGACCATTTGGATTTTTTAGTTGCTAATCGGATTGATCCTAGAGTTCTAATTCCTGGAACAGGATCATCTTCTGTTAGTGATGCAATTGATATGACTAAACATGCTGCTAGTCATAAAGTTAAGGCTATTCTTATGCTTCCACCTTTTTATTATAAGAACGTTAGTAGAGAAGGAGTTATCAATTACTATCGTCATGTTATTGAGAGAGTAGGTGATAACAAATTGAAATATATTTTATATCACATTCCTCAAAATTCATATGTTTCCATTGATTTAAAAATAATTGAAATTTTATTAACACTCTATCCGAATAATGTGATCGGGCTAAAAGATTCAAGTGGTGATAGTGATAGGATGATGAAGATTATAAAATATTTTAATGAATTTTCAGTATTTTGTGGTCATGATAGTTTAGCATTGAATATTTGTAAAAGAGGAGGTGCTGGAGCAATTACAGCTGGTACAAATGTATGTGGCAAATTGCTTAATTTTATTATTAAAAATCAAAAAAATGAAAGCAGTATTAAAAATTTTGTAGATTTACAAAATTTATTGAAACAAATTCGTCAACTTATTACATCACATGAACCAATAAGTTTAATGAAAGCCTATTTTTCTGTAGTCGATAATATTCCTGATTGGAATAACGTTCTACCTCCTCTAAAAAAAATAGAAAATCCATCAAATCAAAAGTTAGTACTAATTTTGAAAGAATTAATAAAAAAAATTGATCCTTTAATAGCGAATGCGTGAGTTAAAATATTTTTTTGCTTGATTTGCAATTATGTTTTGAACAGGTTTAAGAAAAACTGCAAAACCAACACAGTCAGTAAAGAAACCAGGAGTAATTAATAACAAACCAGATATCAAAAGAAATATACCTCCCTTTATTTCTTCAGTTGGCATAACTCCTTGAGATAAATTTTTTTGTGCATCAAATAGCAGTTTTATTCCTTTTCTTCGTATAAGAAATATTCCAACTAAGGCAGTGGTTAATATTATCGCAATTGTATTTAAAATACCTATTTTTGAGCCAATAGTAATAAAAATGCTTATTTCAATTATAGGAATGATAATAAACGCTAAAAAAATCACTAGCGTACTATACCAGTTTTTTCATCCTTAATATTTTTTTCTATTTTATTCTCAAATTCTCTTAATCTTTTGTATACACTAGCTAATTCAATTATCGTTGGCCATGCTCTAAGCAAATACTGCATTGATCCTTCAACTCTTCCAAAAGCTCTTATAATTTGTTGCATAACTCCAAGTGTAACTACACCTGCAACAATTGCTGGGGCGAGAAATACATAGGCACTTAAAACATTTGCCTGTAGGTACGCAACTCTTCCAATATTAAAGTATAAATATCTTAGGTAACTTAAGTAATGAATTTTTCTAACATCATCAAAGAGCTCTTCTAATCTCTTTGGTCTTATGGTACCATCATCTTCAGCGATGACTAGAATTTTTCTGTATGCAGCTTCCTGTTTTTGCAAATCATATTCAACTCCTACAAGTCTTAAAATATAGCCTAGAATTATTAAAAAAAATGTTCCACCAATTGACCAAATTAAAGCGCCAGTAATTAACCCATATTCCCATTCGCCAAAGAAAAAAATTGGAATGCCTATACTTAATCCAAATAAAATTGGAATGAATTCTACAATTATCATTATAGCTTCTATAAAGCTTGTACCTAGTCCTTCCATAATTCTCGAAAATTTAATTGTATCTTCTTGAACTCTTTGAGACGCACCTTCGATTGACCTAGCCTGATCATATACAGAATGATACCATTCGACCATTGCAGTTCTCCATCTAAAAAGAAAATGAGCTGTAAAAAAACTTACTGCTACTGCTAAAGCTACATAAATACCAGCTAAAGTTATAAATGAGAAAAGACTCGCCCAGTACTCGGTTATAGTTATGGCATTAGGTTCTCCTAAAGCTTTTTGGATCATGTCGTAAAATTCACCAAACCATTCGTTAATTTTTACATCAATTTGGACTTGTACCCAGAGTGATGAAAGTATTATTATAGAGCCAGCCCAAGCCCACAAATACCATTTAGGTTCAGTAAAGAATTTGAACATATTTTTTATATAGATCTAATTTGATAATTAAAAAGAAAATGATTTAATTAAATTATTTCTTTTTTTGACGCTTTTTATTTCTTCTGTATTTAGAACCTCTTTTACGTCTACCTCTGTGTTTTTTTGGATATCCCATATTTGATGTAACCTATACAAAATTAAAAAATTAAGTCAAAGACTAATAATGCCAATCTTTTGCTTCATTAAACAAAAAATCACGAAAAACCTCTAATCGTCGATCATTTTTAAAGGACTCAGAATACACAAAATATGTTTGATATGAAGGCCCCTCCAAATTCGGTAATACTCTTACCAATTGAGGTTTATCTGCAACCATATAGTCAGGAAGTGAGGCTAAACCACCACCCTTTTCAACGGCAAGAGAAATTGCATAAATACTATTTACTCTAAATTTAGGTCTTCTTTTAGTTCCTTCTTTTCCAATTTTTAAAATCCAATCAATATTAGAAATAGGTGAAGGGAGGCCTGCTCCAAAACAAATCAAATCATGTTTATCCAAATCACCTACATTTCGGGGAATACCATTTTTTTGTAAATATTCAGATGCACCGTATATATGATTATGAAAGTTAACAAATTTTTTGAATATTAAATTGGCTTGTGTTGGTTTTTTAACACGCACAGCAACATCAGCAACTCTTGCAGCTAAATCAACTTCTTCATCACTCATAATTAAATTTACATCAATATCAGGATATTGATCCGAAAACTTATTTATTCTTGGGGTTAGCCATGTTGAACCAAATCCTACTGTAGTGCTAACATTTAGTTTGCCAACTGGTTTTGTTTTTTTATCCAATAATTTTTTTTCAAAATCGGAAATTGAAAAATTAATTTGATTTACAGTATTAAATAAATTTTCTCCTTGCTCTGTTAATCTTACTCCTTTTTGATGTCTAATGAATAAGGGAGTTTTTAAATCAAATTCAAGATCTTGAATTTGTCTACTAAGTGCTGATTGACTTATGTTAAGTTTAGCACTTGCTTTTGAGATACTTCTTGAAATAGCTATTTCATAAAATGATTTTAATTTATCCCAGTCCATATTGTTTTTATTTAAATGAATTTATTATTTTAGCAAATTCTGTTTCAGGTTTTGAAAGCAGAAAAGAGCCAACTGCTAGAACATCAACACCATTTTTGATACATTCTCTGCCCGATTGATGATTTATGCCTCCATCTGCAGAAATATTAAATTTATATTTTTTCAATTTTCTTAACTCATTTAATTCATTAATTTTATTCAATTGAGTTTCAATAAATTTTTGACCACCATAACCAGGAATAACAGTCATCACTATAATTTGATCTACAATAGAGAATAACTCTTTGTAATCTAAAATATTAATTTTAGGGTGTAGTGCAATACCAGCCTCTATATTATTTTGTTTTAAAAATTCTATTATTCCCTTTGGATCGTTTTCAACTTCAGGATGAAATGTAATTATGTCAGATCCAGCATTAATATATTCTTCAAGATGTGGTTTAATAGGTTTAATCATAAGATGAACATCTAAAACTTTAGATGTTATTTTTTTTATCTCTTTAACAATATCGGAGTTAAATGATATATTGTCTACATAAGTTCCATTCATTACATCAATATGAATATAATCAGCTCCTGCAGTATCTAATTTTTTAACTTTACTTGCAATATTCTCAGTTTTTACATTTAAAATTGATGGTGAAATTTTTATCATACTGTTATTAAATATATAATATATAAACAAACATTCATAATGAAATCTAAAGTAAATAAACCATGGGGATCATTTGAGATACTGCAGTCAGGAAAAAAATTCCTAGTAAAAAAAATTTTTGTAAAACCAGGAGGTGTTTTATCTCTTCAAAGTCATGAACATAGATCTGAGCATTGGATAGTTGCGGAAGGAGAGGCTGAAGTTACAGTCGATAAACAAGTAACTAATTTAAATGAAAATGAAAACATTTTTATTCCTAAAGGGGCAATTCATAGAATGGCTAATAGAAAAGATCATGATTTAGTTATTATTGAAATGTGGTATGGTGATAATCTTGATGAAAATGATATTAAAAGATACGAAGATATTTATGAAAGAATTTAATGCTTATTAATACCCCTATTTCGCTTGGTGAACTTGTAGATAAAATATCTATTTTAATTATTAAACAGAAAAATATAATAGATGAAACTAAACTTGATCATATAAAAAAAGAATTAGATTTTCTTCAAAAAACATTGATGAATTATGTTCAACAAGAAGAAATAAATGATTATTTAGAAAATTTAATCAACATTAATTCTAAGCTTTGGAAAATAGAAGACGATATAAGAGAGTGCGAAAGAAAAAAATTATTTGACCAAACATTTATTGATTTAGCTAGAAATGTATATTTTACAAACGATGAAAGAGCAAAGGTAAAAAATGATATTAATAAAAGGTTTGATTCTGAATTAGTAGAAGTAAAATCTTATGAGAAGTATTAGTTAATTTATCCTTAAAACACTTTTGGTAACAAGAGAAACTAATTTTTCTTTGTAAATGTTATCTTTAAATATATCTAGTGAGTCTACAGCTACATTTGAAAAGTGATTAGCTCTTGTTAGAGTATCCTCAATACATTGATACTTATTTATTATTTCTAGAGCTATTTCAAAATCACCCTCATTTTGATTAAGATTAGATATTGTTCTTTTCCAAAATTTCTTTTCTTTATCATTTGATCTTCCATAAGCTAAGATTATTGGAAGAGTAATTTTTCCTTCTTTAAAATCATCTCCGGTATTCTTGCCTAATATTTTTTTATTTGAAGAATAATCAATAGCATCATCAATTAATTGAAAAGTCATACCAAAGTTTGTTCCAAATGATTTTAACGAATTAACCTCTGCTTCTGTTCCAAGGCCACTAATTGACCCTACTTGACATGCTGCACTAAATAAGGACGCAGTCTTTGCATTTACAACTTCAAAATAAATATTTTCATTTATTTCTAAATTTTTATCATTAGCAAGTTCTAAAACTTCTCCTTCAGAAATTACTACACTTGTATCAGCTAATATTTTTAGCGTTTCTGTATTGCCATATTTTGTCATTAATTGAAAAGCTCTACTAAATAAGAAATCACCAACTAAGACACTTGTTTTATTCCTCCATTTCTCATTTGCTGTTGGTTTACCCCTTCTTTGTTTACTTTCATCTATTACATCATCGTGCAACAGTGTTGCTGTGTGAATAAATTCTACTGCTGCAGATAGACCTATATGATTAATTTTATTTTCAATTCCACTAATGCCATTTCTAGTCATATGAAAACTTGACACAGTTAAAAGAGGTCTTAATCTTTTTCCACCTGATAATATGAGATATTTTCCAACTTCTTGAACTAAAGGAACATTGCTATCAAGTTTATCAAGAATTATGGTATTTACAGATACCAGATCTTCTTTGCACAAATTTGTTAATTCTTTAATCTCATCTTCAAATGAAAAATTTTTTTTTCTAAGTGGAAGAATGTTATCCATGTTACATAATTATTTGATTATATTGTTAATTCATTAACTTAATTGACGCACTTAGACTCAAATTACCAAAATTTCAAACAAATGCTACATAAGGCTTTATGAAAAGATTAACATTTGTTATTAGATATTATGTTTAAAAAATTATTTTCAAAGAGTACTACGATACCTGTTTTACGATTATCTGGCATTATATCATCACAGTCAGGCTTAACAGGATCTGGCTTAGCAATAAATAATTTAGAAAAATTAATAGATAAATTATTTTCTGATAAAAAATCTCCAGCAGTAGGCTTAATCATAAATTCACCAGGGGGCTCCCCTACACAATCCTCTTTAATAGCAAAAAGGATTATTGACCTAGCTAAGGAAAAAAATAAAAAAGTTTTAGCATTTGTAGAAGATGTCGCTGCTTCTGGTGGTTATTGGTTAGCATGTGCTGCTGATGAGATTTATATTGATCACAACTCAGTAATTGGATCAATTGGTGTCATTTCACCAGGATTTGGTTTTGTTGATCTTTTAAAAAAAGTTGGAATTGAAAGAAGAGTTTATACATCTGGAAAAAGTAAAAGTTTTCTTGATCCTTTCAAGGAAGAAAAACAGGAAGACATTGATAGATTAAAAAATATTCAAGAACAAATTCATGATAATTTTATTAATTATGTGAAAGAGAGAAGAGGATCAAAACTTGATCAGAACAAATTAAATGACATATTTTCTGGTTTATTTTGGGTTGGTAATAAAGCTATCGACTTAGGTTTAGCAGATGGTATTGGTGCACTAAAGCCAATTTTAGAAGAAAAATTTGGAAAAAAAATTAAAATTAAAATGATCACTCAAAAAAAATCATTTTTGCAGCGAAGGTTTTCTTCATCAATATTTAATTCAGAGGAAATATTAAACAAAATCGAAGAACGAATTATGTTTTCTAGGTTTGGTTTGTAATGAAATTTCTTGTCTTATTCATAATTTTAGCTTCTATTTTAATTTTTTTAAGGTTTAAGAAAAAAAAACAAGACAAATTCACTAATAATAAAGTAAATAAAGAGTCTATTATTGATTTAGAAATAGATCCAAAAACTAAAGAATATAAACCAAAAGATTAAAATAGGGTTATATGGTTGCAAATACAATGGATGAGTTAGTCTCACTATGTAAAAGAAGAGGCTTTCTATTTCAATCAAATGATATTTATGGTGGCATTAAAGGTCTTTATGATTATGGCCCCATGGGCGTTGAATTAAAAAATAACCTTAAACAATCTTGGTGGCAATCAATGGTTTACGAACGTGATGATACTGAAGGACTTGATGCAAGTATTCTCAGTGCACCAGTTGTATTGAAACATTCAGGTCATGAAGATACTTTTACGGACCCTCTTGTTGATTGTAAATCATGTAAATCAAGGTGGAGAGCAGACCAATTAATGGAAGGTAGTAAGTGTCCAAATTGTAAATCAGAAGATCTTACAGATCCAAGGCCTTTTAATTTAATGTTTAAAACTGCAATAGGACCAGTTGATGATGGTTCATCATTCGCATATTTAAGACCAGAAACATGTCAGCAAATTTTTACTAATTTTAAAAATATATTAGATTCAACTTCTAGAACTGTTCCTTTTGGTATCGCACAAATGGGAAAAGCATTTAGAAATGAAATAACACCTCGTAATTTTATCTTTAGAGTTAGAGAGTTTGAACAAATGGAATTAGAATTTTTTGTTAAACCAGGTACTGATGATGAATGGCATGAATATTGGATAAATAAGAGAATAGAATGGTGGGTTAATCAAGGCATAAAAAAAGAAAATTTAAAAAAAATTGAAGTAGAAAAAAATGAATTAGCTCACTACTCAAAAAGAACTGTTGATATCAATTATGTGTTTCCTCACGGTGAAGAGGAACTAGAAGGGGTAGCCAATAGAACTGACTTTGACTTAGGCTCTCATACCAAAAATCAAAACGATTTTAAAATTACATCAGAAGTTATGAAAAACTCCTCTTCAACTACAAAATTAGCTGTTCAAGATTTAGAAGAAAAAAAATGGTATATTCCTTACGTAATTGAGCCATCAGCTGGTGTTGATAGAGGAGTTCTTGCTTTGTTAAATGAAGCTTATCGTGAAGAAAATGTAGATAAAGATAACAAAAGAATTCTTTTATCTCTAAAACCTCATCTTTCACCTATTAAAGCTGCAGTTATTCCTCTCAAAAAGAATAATGAGGAATTAGTTAATTTATCTAAAGAAATAAAATCTAATCTACAGAAATTGGGATTGGGTAGAGTTGTTTTAGAAAATTCGGGAAACATTGGTAAGAATTATAGAAGACATGATGAAATAGGGACTCCAATTTGTTTAACTGTAGATTTTGAGACTCTAGAAGATAAAAGTGTTACTGTGAGAGATAGAGATACTATGAAACAGGAAAGAGTTGCAGTAGAAAATTTATCTGAATACTACAAAAAATATTTTAATTAATAAGTCTATATGAAAAAAGTAAGTGATATTCTTGCAATAAAAATTATTTTTTTTATTACTGCTTGTTATGTAGGATTATGGGTTCTCAGAATACCTACTATTAAGGACCAGCTTCAAACTGATTATGTAGGTGTGGGATATATTATGCTTTCATTTGCACTTGGTTCAATTTTTGCAATGACCTTCGCAAATGCATTTATTTTAAAAACATCTACAAAATCAATTATAACATTTACTTTAATTGCAGAAGGCTGTTTATGGTTGCCAGTCCCATTTATTCAAGAGTTATGGATTTTTATAATTTTCTCTTTTATTTTTGGAATGAGTTACGGCGCTTTTGAAATAGCCTGTAATGTTTATGCGTCAAATTTAGAAGTTAGAGAAAAAAAATCTATGATGTCTGGATTTCATGGTTTTTGGAGTCTTGGTGTTTTATTTGGTTCTCTAATTACTAGCTTATTACTTGAGTGGAATTATTCTTTTATTTTTAACATACTCTTATATGTAATCATTCTTTTGCCATTAAGTTTATATTTTGTTCTTTGTCTAGAGTCAGAAGTTGAAACAAAATCTAAAGACTCAAACCAAAGAAATATATTTTTTGTTTGGCCATTACTTATTTTTTTATTAGCTTTAATTGCAATGGCAAATGCTCTAACTGAGGGAAGTGTTGATTCATGGGGAGCTCTTTACATGAGAGATTTTATTGAAGTTGATGGTTTCTATCTAGGATTAGCAACTCTTAGTTTTAATATTTTTATGGTGATTGGAAGATTTAGTGGAGATTGGATAAGAGATAAAATTGGAGTTTTTCTTTTAATACTTATTTTATTTTCTTTAACAATTATAAGCCTAACAATTTTAGCAAACTTTAATAGTATATTTGCTGCAATTGTTGGTTTTTCTTTATTAGGTATAGGCGCATCCTCAATTGTTCCTACAGCATATAGTTTAGCTGGCAAAATTGAAGGAATTGATAGTGGAGTAGGGATAACAATTATTTCAATTGCCGTCTACGGTACATTTGTAGGAGCTCCAGCATCTTTAGGATTTATTGCTAACAATTATGGAATAAATAATATTTTTGTTCCTATGCTGATTATTTTTATCATTTTAATTATTCCAGTAAGTTTTTATAGAAAAAAATTTTTAATTTAAAAAATCAAATGCTAATGTATCATTAATTACTAGACTTTGATTACTTTTTCTTAAATCATTTACAAAATTAATATTTAATGCTGCAAAAATATTTGAATTAGCTATTGATATAATAGTACCTATTTTTTTATTATCTACTATTAACTCATCCCCCTCAATAACATTACCAATTTTTAATTTTAAAGAATAAAGTTTTTTCTTTAGTAAACCGCGATATTTCATTCTTGCAGTAATTTCTTGACCTACATAGCATCCCTTCTCCCAATCAATAGCATCTAAGTTATCAAAATTATTTTCTAATAATAAAGATTTATTTTCTAAAATATCAAATGGTGAATAAGGAACTGTATTTTCTATCAAAATTTCATGATATTCTGTTTCATTAATACTTTTCAATCTATCCTTTTCAACTAAAAATTTTTCATTCTTTATAAGTTTTTTACCTAAATTTATATTTCTAGGATCATTTAAAAAGATTTTATAACTACCTTCATAATCTATGTTAAATAGTGAGTAAGAATATAGATTATTAATTTCTTCAATTTCTATTTCAGAGCGAAGTTTATAAATTTTTAATCGTCCTAATAAATTATTATAAAACTTATCATTAGTTTCAAAAATATAGTTTTCATTTATTTTAAATATAAAAAAATCTGCTAAAAATTTTCCTTGCGGTGTTAAGAGGCATGAATAAATTATTACTCCATCATTACATTTCTCAATATCATTAGTTATCAAATTTTGAATGAATGTTTTGCTGTCTTTTCCAGAAATCTGAAAAAATCTTGAATTCAAATGATGAAAAAAGTATTTATCTATCATAATTATATAAATATATATTGAATAAATAAAAAGTGTAATAATTCTGTGAAAATACTCATTATTTCGTCAAATCTTATTGGTGATACAATACTCTCTACGGGAGTAATAAAATATTTTAGTAACAAAAATCCTGAAGCCAAATTTACGTTTGTTATCGGCCCATCTGCTAAATCAATTTTTAAAAACTTTAAATCTGTGGAAAACATAATTACTGTTTCGAAAAAAAAATATAATATGCATTGGTTAGATATAGTTTCAAATTGTTATGGAAAGAAATGGGATATAATTATTGATTTTAGAAGTTCATTATTATCTTATTTTTTAAAACATAAAAAAAAATTCATTTTCAAAAAAAAAAATAATATAAATCATGTGTATCAATTATCTGATTATTTCGGATTTGATTGTTCAGATTTGTTTATTGAAACAAATACAGAAGAAGAAAAAATAGTAGCTGAAGAACTGTCTAATAACTTTAAATATTTTGTAATATTCCCAGGTGGAAATTGGGAGCCAAAAATTTGGAGTATTAAAAAATATAATTCACTACTAATTAAAATTTTATCTCAAAATGAAAATATTAAATTTATTTTAGTTGGCTCAAAGTCAGAAGAAAAAATTTATTTTAATAAAATAACAAAAAATATTGATAGCAAATACACAATCAATTTATTTGGTGCATCTTTGACTCAAACTGCTGCCTATATGAAGAAATCAAATTTATTTATTGGAAATGATTCGGGTTTGTCACATATGGCTTCAGCAACAAAATTAAGGTCTATAGTATTATTTGGTCCAACAAATGATATGATTTACGGCCCTATTATGGAAGAATCACAAGTTATAAGAACAAAAGAAAGCTATGAGTATTTTAAAAGAATAAATATTGATAAAACAAAGTCATATATGGACTCTATAGATGTAGAAAAGATATATAATACATTAAAAAAAAAAAATTATTGTGAGTAAAAATATTGAAATAATTCAGCCTGATGATTGGCATGTACATTTTAGAGAAGGTGACATGTTAGAAATGGTTACTAATTTCTCCTCAAGAATAAATAATAGATGTGTAGCAATGCCAAATACAGAAATTCCCATAACAGATACTAAAAAAGCCTCTGCTTATAAAGAGCTTTTAAATAAAGCATCTAGTAATAATTTTGAACCACTTATACCTTGTTATTTAAATGATAATTTAGATTTAGAAGATTTTAGAAAAGGTATTCAAAATAAAATCTTCTTTGGATCTAAACTTTATCCCTCAAATGCAACTACAAACTCAAGTCATGGAGTAAGGGACATTTCAAAAATTTTTAAATTTTTGGAGATTCTAGAAGAAGAAAAAAGTCCATTACTAATACATGGTGAAAAGGTTGCTGATAATATTGATATTTTTGATAGAGAAAAATATTTTATAGATGATGAATTAAGCATTATTAGAAAAAAATTTCCTCTTTTAAAAATTACTCTAGAGCATGTATCAACTTCATATGGAGTAAACTATGTGAAAGAAAATCAAAATATTGCGGGAACAATTACACCACACCATATGCTTTTAACAAAAAAAGATGTATTTCACGGTGACTGTATTAATCCTCATCATTTTTGTATGCCAGTTGTTAAAAACGAAACAGATTTAATAGAATTAAGAAAAGCAGCATGTCACAATAATTCTAAATTTTTTTTAGGTACTGATTCAGCTCCACATCCAATTCAAGAAAAAAAACCAGATATGTCATCTAAGCCAGGAATATTTTCCTCTCCCTGCTCACTAGAATTATATGCAGAAATTTTTGACCAAGAAAATGCAATTGATAAATTAGAGATATTTTGTTCAATTAATGGTGCAAAACATTACAGTTTTCCCATCAATGATAAAAAAATTAAATTAGAAAAAGAGGAATGGATTATGACAGAATTATCTAGTTACAAAGATCTTCAGGTTAAGAATTTTTATGCTAATGAAAAAATTAATTGGAAAGTAGTCCATTAATCTTTATAGAAATATTCATGTCATTAGGAACAAAAATTTATACTTGGCTTAAGGGAAACTTAGTTGGTAGTGATGAATTAGGAAATAAATATTACTGCAGTTCTAAAGATTTTAAAAATTTAAAAGCAAAAAGATGGGTAATTTTTAATGGTGAAATAGAAGCATCAAATATTCCACCGCACTGGCATGCTTGGCTTCACAAATCCATTGATAAGCCACCACTTGACTATTCACATAAATATAAATGGCAAAAAAATCATAAACCAAATATGACTGGTACTAGTGACGCATATTTCCCATCATCTCATCCACTTTCAAAAAATTATGACCCAGAAAAAAAAGAAGAAGAATATAAATCTTGGACTCCTAATTAGAGTAATATTTTTTTTTCTCCTACCGCTAACTGTTTCTGCTGAGACTATTGAAAAAAAATATGCTTCTTTTAAGTTATTAAATAAAACTACTAATAAAGTGTCTACAAAAGATATTTTGGTAAGTTCTAAAATATCATGGGAAACTTTAAATATTGAAGTTTTGTATTGTGGTAGTACCCCTCCAACTGAAATTCCTGAAGATTATGTTTTGATAGATGTCTACGATACTATCAATAATGAAAATACAAATATTTATAAAGGCTGGATGATTTCTTCTTCTCCCGATGTTACTCCTTTAGAAAATCCTATTTATGATCTTTGGTTAGTTGATTGTAGCAACGATAAGACTTCTTGAAATTTATTAATTTCCTTAAAAAAACTTTCAATCTCTAAACTTTCTTTTAGTTTATTTTCATAAATTTCAGTTTCTATCTCATAAGCTCCAAACTGAACTAAATGAGGATTGAAAAACTGTGAATCTAAAATAGAAAAATTATTTTTTTTCAATATTGCCAATAAATAAAGTAGACAAAATTTACTTGTGTTGGTCTTTAAACTAAACATGCTTTCTCCAAAAAAACATGATCCTATATGTAAACCGTATAAACCACCAATTAGATTATCATCTTCATAACATTCTACACTGTGACATTTGCCTATTTTGTATAATTCAATATATGTATTCAAAATAATTTCATTAATCCAAGTATCTTGATCTTTTCTTTTAATCTCTTTGCATAACTTTATAACTTTTGAAAAATTTACATCAATTTTAAAACTATATTTCGTTTTTTTAAATTCACTAAAAAGTTTCTTTGGATAATGAAAATTTGAAATTGGAATAACAAATCTTAATTTGGGTTTATAAAATGTTATTTCTTCAGAATACTTACTATCAGCCATCGGGAAGTAAGCTTTTTTATAAAATTCTATTAAGCTGTTTAAATCAATTATTTTACTCAATTAAATTCGACATAAAATTAATGTTATAACTTCCTCTTTTAAACTCATCAGTTTGAATAATTTTTTGATGTAGTTGAATATTAGTATTTATTCCCATAATTACATATTCTTCTAATGCTCTATTCATTTTTTTTAGAGCTTCTGATCTTGTTGCACCGTAGGTAATTAGCTTACCAATCATACTATCATAGTGGGATGGAATTGAGTACCCATCGTAAACAGCTGAGTCTACTCGAATACCTAGTCCGCCAGGTTGATGATATTGTGTTATCTTACCTGGAGAAGGTATAAAACTTTCTGGATGTTCAGCATTGATTCGACATTCAATTGAACTACCTTTTAATTTTATATCCTCTTGTTTAATTGTAAGTCTTTCACCGTTAGCAACAAGAATTTGCTCTTTAACAAGATCTATTCCAGTAACCATTTCTGTTACTGGGTGCTCAACTTGTAATCTTGTGTTCATTTCCATAAAATAAAATTCATTATTTTCATATAAAAATTCTAATGTTCCAACTCCTTCATATCCAATTTCTTTCATAGATTTTCTGCAAAGTTCAGAAATTTTTTCTCTATTTTCATTTGTGAGAACTGAACTTGGACTTTCTTCAATAAGTTTTTGATGCTTCCTTTGAATTGAGCAATCTCTTTCTCCAAGAGTAACAACATTTCCAAATGAATCACAAAGAACTTGAATTTCAATATGTTTTGGTGATGTTAAAAATTTTTCTAAATAAACATTTTCATCATTAAATGATTTTTTAGCTTCAATTTTTGCTTCATTTATAGCTTTATTCAAATCATCTTCTTCTGTGACAATTCTCATTCCTTTTCCACCACCACCACTCGCTGCTTTTACTATAATTGGGTATTTTACTTTTTTAATAAAATCTTCAATTTTATTTTTATCGCTTAAGTCATTTATACCTTTTACTGTTGGCACCCCAGTTTCATCCATTATTTTTTTTGCATCAATTTTGTTACCCATCATTTTGATATGTTCCGATTTTGGCCCAATAAATTTAATATTGTGTTCCTCAATAATTTCTGCAAACCTTTGATTTTCACTTAAAAAACCATATCCAGGATGAATTGCGTCTACATCAGTTAATGTGGCAGCAGTTATAATTGCAGGAATATTTAAATAACTTGATTGTGCAGAGGCAGGTCCAACACAAATACTTTCATCTGCCATTCTTACATGCATTGCATTCTCATCAACATCAGAGTGAATGGCTACAGTCTTTATTCCTAGTTCTCTGCAAGCTCTAAGAACACGTAAAGCAATTTCACCTCTATTAGCAATCAGTATTTTTTTGAACATTATTCAAAAATTATAAGAGTATCACCATATTCAACAGGTTGGCTATTCAAAGTAACTATTTTTTTGATAATACCAGATCTAGGAGCTTTGATTTCATTAAAAGTTTTCATTGCTTCAATTAACAATAAAGTATCTCCAGCTTTTACATGTTGACCAACTTTTACATAAGGTTGCGAATTTGGATCAGCAGAAAGATAAGCAACTCCTACCATTGGAGATTTAACAATATTTTCTTCATTTACAACTTCATTTGTATTTTCAACCTCTTTAACTTCAGTATTTTTTTCAAACTTCTGAATGGAAACATTGTTTTCTGCTAAGTCATTTGAGGTAATCTCTATTTCATAATCATTTTTTTTAATTTTTATTTTAGCAATACCTTCTATTTTTGATTCTTTAACAATTAACTTAATATTCTCTAAATCTGTTTTATCAATTTTAGTCATAATTATTTATAAATTAATTTAGCAATTGCTTCAATTCCTAGAAGATAACTATTTCCACCAAATCCACAAATTAAACCGTGTACTCCTTCAGAAGTAATACTTTTTTTCCTATATTCTTCTCTAGAATAAATATTAGATAAATGAATCTCAATTTTTGGTTTATTTATAGCTCTTAATGCATCTAAAATAGCTATTGATGAATGTGTAAACGCAGCAGGGTTAATTATCAAGCCATCAAAATTTTTTTCAACTGTGTGCAATGAATTAATTATTTCACCTTCGTTGTTTGATTGAATGAAAGTAATCTTAATACTTTTCTCATTACCTTTTTTTTCACATAATGCTTTGATATCACTTAAGCTATCATTACCATAAATATCATCTTCTCTTTGTCCTAAAAGATTAAGATTAGGTCCATTAATTATAATTATTTTTTTCATCAATATACAAAGTGTTTACTCAATTTAAGTCTTTGATTTTGGTAGTTTGACTTAATTTTTAATCCATATACAACATTACTCTTTTTGTTCAACTTTTCATATTTAATTCGAGCTATTGTTTGACCATCTTCTAATAAAAATGGTAATTCATATGTCTTTACTTCTAATACTGCATAAGACCCATTTGGATCTCCAAATCCAGGATCAAAAAAACCAGCGTAATGAGCTCTAAAATCGCCTATACCTGTATCATATGGCACCATCTCTCCTGCTAGGAAAGTTGGTATTCTTACTTTTTCTTTTGATCTTAAAATATAAAACTTGTTTCTTTCAATTAAAATTGAATTTTTTTTAGCACTAATTGGTTCCCAATAATCTAATAATCTATGATGATTAATTTTATTGAAATCTATAGGTTTTTTATTTTTTTTAGCAGAATAAGCAATTACTTTACTTTTAGAGGATAAATTTACGCTCACTTTTAAACCATTTTCAAAAATGTTATCTTTTTTGTTTTTTGTAAAAATAATTTTGTTTTTTAAATTTAATTTTTTTAGCTTGATATCATTTAAATATTCATGGGAATTATTTACTAATCTCAACTGATTAAGTTTATTACCAGCCTGTAATTTTATATTAAATGACCTTGAAGTTATTTCTAAAAAAATTTCTCCATTATAATTTTTTGGTATTTTTTCATATTCATCACTATAATCAACAATAGTTCTACAGAAAATATCTAATCTACCAGTACTACTTTTAGGATTACAACGTCCAAAAGTATTATTTTTTAAGTTTAATCTTTCATTTAATCTAATGATGTATGTTTTATTTATCTTAAAAGTATATTGATTATTTAAATCAATTTTTCTTATAATTTGTTTTTTTAATTTTTCTCTAACTCTATTTATTGGAGATAGAAAGCTGTACTCAATTTCATAACACTCACTACTTAAAGATAAATCAAGGCTAGATGGCTGTATCTGGGAGTTATCAAAATTACTAGATAAAATTTGTTTTTGTTTTAATAGATTTATATAATCATCATAAATTAATGAACCAATCATTTATTGTTATTGTATATTATTTTTAGTAAATTAAATAAGTATTTATCATCTGTTTCCATAAATTTTTTTAAATTTCTATTAATTTCTTTCTGATCATTATTTTTATTTAGCCAATAAAATAAAAAATTTACCCAATCATTTTTATTTGTACTCTGTGACAATTTTATATATGCTAACAATAAATTTTTATTATTGTAATATTTTTGTAATATATTCAAATTTTTATAAAATATTTCTTCATTTTCACTCAACGTTAAATTATTAAAATCAGTGTTTTCAAATATTCTAATTTGCGCATAAATATTATCAGGTAATTTGAGCAAAACTTTATCATAGAATTCTAATGCTTCTTTGGTATATCCATATGAAAATAGTATATCTCCTTTAGTTTCAATTAAATAAATATTTTTATTATTAGTTGTTATTAAGTAATTTAAATTTTTTAATGAACCTAATAAATCTCCATTTTTTGCCTTAATTATTGATTCAGCATAAATTTTGAATGGCTCTTTAATATTATGTATAAGGTTAGTATTTTCATTATGACCAATATATTTTGCTTGAATAAAATAAAATTGTTCATTTAATTGTTCGTTTACAAAAAAATTAGAATTATTATTTGAATAATTAATTAAATCAATTCTGTCCTCAAAATATGGGTGTGTTCCAACTCTCATTTCTTCTTTAGATATTCCTCTTTCGAGACTTTTCTTTTCAATCAGTTTTAACAAATTAACTACTGAGCTTGAATTTAGTTTAAGGTTTTTTATAGTTTGTAATGAATAAAAATCAGCTTCTTCTTCCTGACTCTTACTAAAATTTATATAATAATTTGATATACCAGCAGAACCTATATTAATTCCCTGCAACATTTCTGGATTATTTGACATCATTGATCCAGCAATTATTGATAATTTAGATAAAGTATTTAAATTTTTAGCTTTTCCAAAGTTATATTTTCGTTGAGCGATATGATTATTTTCAATATGGCCAATTTCATGAGCAATTACTGATAAAAGAGCAATATAATCTTCACAGTTTTCTATAAGTCCTGAAGTGATATAAATTATATTATTTTGATCAACAAAAGCATTAATATTTGTATCTGAAATTATATTAAATTTTATATCTTTTTTAAAATTATTTACTGACTTAACCTCATTAATTAAAGACTTAATAAATTGATCCGTTTCATAATCTAAAATTTTTGACGCTAATACGCCTTTATTAAAAATAAAAGTAATTAAAGTTAAGAAAATAATTAATTTATTATGACCACCAGCCAGTTTTTTCATCATAATTTTGACTTTCATCTTTACTACCTAAATCGTCATTTTCTTTTGAAGTATTAATTTCATTTAACTCATTATTATCTTTATTATCTTTTGATTTTAATACTTTTACTGATTTTGCGGATTTTTTTCTTACTCTTTTTTTAATTGAAACTATCTTTTTTTTAGTTATTTTTTCTTTTACACTGTCTTTTTTTGCAGTTTTCATTTTTTCAGTATTTTTACCCTCTGTATTTGCTTCATCAACTTCAATTATTGGTTCATGGAGTGAATAGTTTACATTAAAGATAAAGTTAATTTTAGCATTATAAATATTTTCAAGATTAATTATTTCATTTTTTTTTGAATTTAATAAATCTGCTGCAAGCTCAGAGTTACATTTAACAATAATATCAGAATTGATTTGACTTGATAACTTTTCTTTAATAATTTTAATTATTTGATCACTCATAGAATTAGAATTTAAAACTAAACCAGATCCACGGCAAAAGTTACATTTTTCAAATGATTTATCAATTAAACTTGATCTTAATCTTTGTCTTGAAAGTTCCATAAGGCCAAACATACTTATTCTTCCAAATTGTACTCGAGCTCTATCTCTTACAAGAGATGTTTTTAAAGCTTTTTCAACCTTAAAATTATTTCTGTAGTCTTCCATATCAATAAAATCAATTACCACTAATCCGCCTAAATCCCTTAACCTTAATTGTCTTGCAATTTCTACAGCAGCTTCAAGATTAGTTTTTAAAGCCGTATTTTCAATATTTCTTTCAGATGTATTCTTACCTGAGTTTACATCAATTGCTACTAAAGCCTCAGTTGTATTTATTACAATAGAACCTCCAGAGTGTAGTTTTACACTTAGACTAAACAAATCGTTAATCTGGCTCTCAATATTATTTTCTGCAAATAGAGAGTTTTCCTTTGATTTGTACTGTTTAATTTTTTTTGTAAAGGTAGGTACTAAGTTTTTTGTTATTTTTTTTATTTTATCGTAACCATCTTTGCCTTCAACTAATATTCTTTCTACATCTTCAGTAAGCATATCCCTTATAGCTCTTTTTAATACACTTCCTTCTTCATAAATCATTTTTGGAGCTTCAGATTTTAAAGTCAGTTCTCTTATTTTGTTCCATTGCGTGACAAGAAAAGTAAGATCTTTTGATATTTCTTTTTTTGATCTTCCTATTCCAGCGGTTCTAACTATCACTGACATTCGTTCAGGAATTTCTACTGATGATAATATTTGTTTTAATTTTTTTCTTTCTTCAATATCACCAATTTTTCTTGAAATCCCGTCACTATTCATACTATTTGGCATCAAAACACAATATCGTCCTGCAAAAGATAAGTAAGTTGTTAAAGCTGCTCCTTTTAATCCTCTTTCTTCTTTATTAATTTGAACCAAAATTACTTGCTTTGGTCTTATTACATCTTGAATTTTATATTTTCTAAAAAAATTAAAATAATCTTTTTTTGGATTATTTTTTTTATTCTTAATTTTATTAATTTTTTTTGAATTATTTTCTATATTTTCAGCATCTTCTAATTCTTTCTCATTTGTATTTACTTCAGCATTTTCGTCATCTGGTGTCTTATAATTGTCTAATGTATCCTCGTCAGCTGAATTAATATTAAGCATTTTTTCACTTAAATCTTTTATTTTTTTTTCATCAGCTGCAGGAATTTTGAAATAATCCGGATGTATTTCTGTTAGAGGTAAAAACCCGTTTCTATTTGTCCCAAAATCAACAAATGCAGCTTGTAGCGAAGGTTCTATTCTAGTAATTTTAGCTAGGTATACATCTCCTTTTACTGCATTTTTCTTATTAGTTTCAATTTCAAAATCATCTAATTTTCCATTATCTGTAACCGCGATTCTAGTCTCTTTTTCATTAGTTGTATCAATAAGTATATTTTTTGACATATAGCCGAAACTCCATAAAATTTTTTAATATTTAAAAAAGTCATATTTTTGTGTGTATTTGAATAATTTTTGTCTAATGTCACATTTTTAACTATTTCACAATCTAGATTATTAAAATGGCTATGAAATTTATTAAACTAATTTTAATTTCCTCAATAATAATGATTATTTCAATCATTATATTGGTTTTTTTTACACTTTGGAAATTTAGTCCGGAATTGCCTTCGTATAATAAAATTTTGAATTATAAGCCAAATTTATCATCTAGAGTCTATAGTTCTGATGGAATGTTGTTAAAAAGCTTTTATGTTGAAGAAAGAATTTTTATTCCAATAGAGAGAATTCCAGATAATATTAAAAATTCTTTTATATCTGCTGAAGATAAAAATTTTTATAACCACAAAGGTATTGATGTATTAGCAATATTTAGAGCTCTAGTTACAAATATAATAAATTATTCTTCAAATAAGAGAGTAGTCGGAGCATCTACAATTACACAACAGGTAGTTAAAAATTTATTATTATCTAATGAAATTAGTTACAAAAGAAAAATTAAAGAAATACTACTAGCTATTAGAATTGAAAATATTTTATCTAAAGATAAAATATTAGAACTTTACTTAAATGATATTTATTTAGGTTTTGGCTCCTATGGAATTGGCTCAGCTAGTCTAAATTATTTTAATAAATCCATTTATGAGCTAAATTTGGATGAAATTGCTTATTTAGCATCTTTGCCTAAAGCACCTAACAATTATCATCCAATAAATAATTACAATCAAGCAATGGAAAGAAGAAACTGGGTTATTGATAGAATGTACATAAATAATTTTATTAATCAAGATGATCTTAATTATAAAAAATTACCAATAAAAATATATAAAAGAAATGATAGTTACTTTACAAATGCTGATTATTATTTTGAGGATATTAGAAAAAAACTTTTTTATCTATATGGCAAAAATAAACTTTACTCTGATGGATTGGTTGTAAAAACATCAATAGATTCTAATTTTCAAAACTATGCTAATGAAAGTTTAATTGAAGGAATAATGGAATATGAAAAGTCACAAGGATGGAATGGAATAATTGAAAATGTAGAATTTGATTTATTTAAAAAAAATAAAAAATTTTATTTGTCAATTAATCCTTATGTTTTAAAATGGATACCAATTCAGATAATATCAATAAATGATAATAAATCATTAGTTGCACAGGATATATCATCAAATCAATATATAATAGATCTAAAAACTAAACAAAATAATTGGTTAAAAAATAAAAATTTCAAAAAAAATGATGTTATTTTTATTGAGTTAGTAAATAATGAATATGTTGTTAGACAGAAGCCTAACGTTAATGGAGCTATAGTTGTTTTAAATCCTCATAATGGAGATGTGTTAGCTTTAACTGGCGGTTATAGCTTCAAAGTTAGTGAATTTAATAGAGCAACCCAAGCAAAAAGACAGCCAGGATCAGCTTTTAAACCATTCGTTTACATGGCGGCTTTGAATGAAGGCTATACACCTTCAACATTAATTTTGGATGCACCTTATGTTGTAAATCAGGGCCCGGGTCTTCCAAAATGGAAGCCGGCAAATTACACGGATGAATTTTATGGATTAACCACTATGAGAACAGGGATAGAAAAATCAAGAAATTTGATGACTGTAAGGCTAGCTGATAAATTAGGTATGTCGAAAATTCTCGGCATTTTGGAAAGTTTTGGTATAAAAGAAGGTATAACTTCTCAACTATCAATGTCACTAGGATCTGGACTAGTTACATTAATTGATATTACTAACGCTTACGCAATTATTGCTAATGGAGGTTATAAAATAGAACCCAAGATAATTTCTAGTATATATTCTAAAGAAGGTAATCTTATATTTAATTCAAATATTAAAGAATGCATAAATTGCAAACTAGAGAATTTAACTAATTTTAATGAAATACCAAATATTATTGAAAAAAAAGTATCAATCATTGATCCTAAAATTACCTACCAAATAACATCAATGATGGAAGGTGTAATAAAAAGAGGAACTGCAAAAAAACTCAAAGATTTAAATGTACCTATAGCCGGTAAAACTGGAACTACAAATGATAATAAAGACGCATGGTTTATTGGATATACACCAAATTTAGTTGTTGGAATTTATATAGGGCATGATCAACCACAAACTCTTGGTTACAAACAAACCGGGTCATCAGTTGCAGTTCCGATTTTTAAAAAATTTGCAAAAAAAATTAATATCAATTCTTTCAATATTCCATTTAGAGTACCTTCTGGAATGACTTTTGTTAGAATTGATCCTAATACAGGAATGCCTTCAGATAATGAGGATAGTATATTAGAACCCTATATTTTAGGCACCGAACCCTATAATAAAAAAATTGATATTTTAGATAATCTAGGATCCATTAATAGTGATTCCATTTCTGGAACAGGTGGTTTATTAGAATAATAATAAATGATAGAATCTAAAGAAAAAATTGAAGAAAATATATTTAAAATAAGAGCAAATTTTGATCTTATAAGGAGGGGAGTTTGACTACAACTTAATAGAAAGTCAAATAAAACTAATAAAAGATAAAACTTCTGATCCTAATATTTGGAATAATCAAGAAGCAAAAAATTTATTTCAACAACTTAAAAACAAAGAACAAACTCTAAGTGATTTTAATAAGTTAAAAAAATCTTTATCATCTCTTTCAGAGTTTTTTGAATTGATTAATCAGGATAATGATAAAGAATTAGTTGAAGAACTATTACTAGAAACTGAAAATGTCTTAAAATTTTCAATAAAAATTAGATATCTCAATTTGATGAACGAAGAGGCAGATCATTACAATGCATTTATTGAAATTCATGCAGGTGCTGGAGGTACCGAAAGCCAAGATTGGGCTGAAATGTTACAAAGGATGTATGTTCGATGGGCAGAATCTCAGGAAAACTGTGATATCAAATTATTTCAAGAAACAAGAGGGGAAGAGGCAGGTATAAAATCCTGTATAATAAAAATATCAAAAGAATTTTCATATGGCTGGTTAAAAAGAGAAAGTGGAATTCATAGACTTGTTAGAATATCTCCTTTTGATAGCAACAAAAGAAGACATACAAGCTTTGCTAGTGTTTGGGTCTATCCCGAGGTAGATGAAAAAATTAATATTGATTTTAATGACTCTGATTTAAGGATCGATACTTACAGGGCATCAGGAGCTGGAGGTCAACATGTTAATAAAACTGATAGTGCAGTAAGAATAACTCACATTCCCTCAAATATTGTTGTACAATGTCAAAGTGATAGGTCACAACATAAAAATAGATCTAATGCTATGAATATGTTAAAATCACGATTATACGAATTAGAATTGCAAAATAGAAAAGAAAAAGAAAACTTAGCAAATAAAGAAAAAAAACAGATAGGATGGGGTAATCAAATACGATCATATATTTTACATCCATATAAATTAATTAAAGATTTAAGAACTGATTATGAAACCTCTAACGTACAAGATATTTTAGATGGAAAAATTGATAAATTTTTGGAAAGCTCTTTAACATTATAATTTATTTTTTATTATATTAACAATACCAATTTTTTTCTTACCAATAGTTATTTTTAAATAATCAGACTCGTGAAATTTAGATAAACTGAAATCATTTTGTAAATACACAGTATCATTAATTTTAACACCATTGGATTTTATTAGTCTTTTTATCTCACTTCTACTATTTACAAGATTTAATTTTTCAATTGCATCAATAATTGAAAAAGTATGATTTTTAATTTCTATTGATTGAATGCTAATATTGTTTGCTCTGGAATCTGATATTTTAGTCTTAAATAAATTATTTGTTATATCCTGGGCTTCTAAAGCTTGTTTTTCTCCTCTAACTAATTTTGTTACCTCGTATGCTAAAATTTGTTTAGCTTCATTTATCTCTTTATTTTTAAGAGAGGAAAGTTTTTTAATTTCATTTAAGGGCAACTTTGTGAATAAATTCAAAAATTTACCTACATCTTCATCTTCTACATTTCTCCAGTATTGAAAAAAATCAAAATTTGATAATTTTTTTTCAGAAAGCCAAACTGCTCCATCAGCAGTTTTTCCCATTTTTGAACCATCTGAGTTTGTAAGAAGAGGCGATGTGATGCCAAATGATTTTTTTTTATTTATTTTTCTTATCAATTCCACTCCATTAAGAATATTGCCCCACTGATCTGAACCACCCATTTGAAGAATACAATCATAATTTCTATTTAAATAGTAAAAATCATAACTTTGAAGAAGCATATAGTTAAACTCTAAAATTGATAAAGGCTGCTCTCTGTCTAATCTATTTTTGATTGACTCAAAGGTTAACATTTTATTTAATGTAATTTTTGAACCAAATTCTCTTAAAAAATCTATGTAATTTAATCCTGACAACCAATCATAATTATTAACAATTTCTGCTTTTTTATTTAAATTAATAAACATATCAAATGTGTTTCTAATAGTAGAAATATTTTTATTTATGTCCTCAATATTTAAGATTTGTCTTGATTTATCTTTTCCAGACGGGTCACCTACTAAAGTAGTTCCACCACCAACTAATGCAATTGCTTTGTGTTCATAGAAATCTAACCAGTGTAATAGCATTAATTGAATTAAACTTCCTACATGCAAACTATCACTTGTAATATCAAACCCTATATATCCAGTTATAGACTGATTTTGCATAATTGTATCTAAATCTTCTATATCTGAGCTTTGATAAATAAATCCTCTTTGTTTTATTTCATTAAGAAACTCTGATTTCAAAGACATAAATTTTAATCTGATTTTAAAGTTTCTTTAATATAGTTTTTTATCGAAGCTTCTAGTTCATCTGAATAATTTTCATAAAAATGATCTGCACCTTTAATAGGTTTAAAATTAATGCTTACTTTTTTTTGTTTTTGAAGTTTTTCTACTAATATTTTTGTAGAATCAAACGAAGCTATATTATCTTTATCGCCATGAATAAAAATACCAGATGATGGGCAAGGAGCCAAAAAACTAAAATCTCTAAGATTTGCAGGTGGAGATACACTTACGAAACCATTTATTTCCGGTCTTCTCATTAAAAGTTGCATTGCTATCCACGCTCCAAAAGAAAAACCAGCTACCCAACAAATCTTTGAGTTTGTATTATATTGTTGTAACCAATCTAAAATACAAGCTGCATCACTTAATTCACCTTCTCCATTATCAAATTCTCCATCACTTTTCCCAACTCCTCTAAAGTTAAATCTTATTGTTGAAAATCCTGATTCGACAAAAATTTTATAAATTTTAAATATAATTTTTGAATGCATAGTACCACCTTTGGATGGATCAGGATGTAATATTAGAATAATTGGAGAATCATCTTGTTTATTGTGAGAGTATTTTGCCTCAATCTTACCTTCTGGTCCAGGGATTAATAAGTCTACCATTTGATAAAGCTAATATTGAAGTTATATGATTTTGTAAATATAGATGTTTTAAATATATGAATTCTCTTGGTTTTGATAAGTCAGAAAAAGATACAAAAGTCGTAGTTGCTATGTCTGGCGGTGTTGATAGTTCAGTTGCTGCTGTTATGCTAAAAAAACAAGGTTATGATGTTATCGGCATTACACTAAAATTATATAATAATTCGAATATATCAAAGAGTAAATCTTGTTGTGCTGGTATTGATCTTGAAGATGCTAAAAATGTTGCTCTAAAAAATGATTTCAAGCACTTAGTCCTAGATTATCAAGGTAAATTTTTTGATGGTGTAATTAGTAACTTTGTCGATTCTTATTCTAATGGCGAAACACCTCTACCGTGTGTTAAGTGTAATGAGACAGTAAAATTCTCAGATTTACTTAATGAGGCAAAAAAAATTGGAGCAGATGCTCTTGCAACAGGTCACTATGCAATAAGAAAAGGATCTTTAAATAACGCAAGTTTACATAAAGCAAAAGATTTTTCAAAAGATCAAAGTTTTTTCCTTTTTTCAACATTACAAGAGCAATTAAATTACGTAAGATTCCCATTAGGTGATTATAAAAAATCTGAAATTAGACAATTAGCTAAAGAGTATAAATTAAATGTTAGTGATAAACCTGATAGCCAAGATATATGTTTTGTAACTTCAGATTCTTATAGAGATCTTGTGAGTAATTTAAATCCGAGTGTGAACAAAAAAGGTATAATCTATGACATTAATAATAAAATTATTGGAACACACGATGGTATTAGTAATTACACTATTGGTCAAAGAAAAGGTATAGGCATCAGTGGATCAAAAGAGCCTTTATATGTAATAGATATAAATAAGAATCAAAACTCAATTACTCTAGGTACAAAAGAAAAATTGAAAAAAAAAGTTATTAAATTTAAAAATATCAATTGGTTGGGAGGTAATATTTTACCTAAAGAACTTGATTGTTCAGCAAAAATACGATCCACCCAACAGGATTTACCAGGAATTCTTGATATAAATAGCGACCATGGAACTTTTACCTTTGAGAAAGAATTAGATAAAACTTCCCCCGGACAAGCTTGTGTTTTTTATAAAAATGACCAATTACTTGGAGGTGGTTGGATTACCGCTTAAATTTAAAATCTGTTCTAAATTTAGTTAATTTTTGTTGAAATAACTGGATTTTTTAAATTAATGAATTAGATGAAGTACTGTGAACTCAGAAACTCTTAATACATTAGATACTTATAGTAAAAACAAATACAAGTATGGCTTTGTAACTGAAATAGATAATGAAAAGCCTAAAAAAGGATTAAACGAAGATACCATTAAATTTATCTCGTTTAAAAAGAACGAACCAGATTGGATGCTTGATTGGAGATTAAAAGCTTATTCAAAATGGAAAAAAATGAACGAGCCTAAATGGTCAAACCTTTATTTTCCTGAAATTGATTATCAGGACATCTATTATTATTCAGCTCCAAAAGGTTTTGATAAGAAGCCTAAAGATCTAAGCGAAGTAGATCCAAAACTTATAGAAACTTACAATAAACTTGGTATCCCTCTAGAGGAGCAAAAAGTTTTAGCTGGAGTTGCTGTAGATGTTGTGTTTGATAGCGTTTCAGTTGCAACAACTTATAAAGGCGAATTAGAAAAGCTTGGAATAATTTTTTGTTCTATAGGTGAAGCTATTCAAAAACATCCTGATTTAATAAAAAAATATTTAGGTTCAGTTATACCTCAAGGAGACCATTCTTTTTCAGCATTAAACTCTGCTGTTTTTACTGATGGATCTTTTGTGTACATTCCAGAAGGCGTAAAATGCCCAATGGAACTATCTACTTATTTTAGAATAAACGCAGAAAATACTGGCCAATTTGAGAGAACTTTAATTATTGCTGATAAAGGGAGTTATGTTAGCTATCTGGAAGGTTGTACTGCTCCCAAAAGAGATGATAATCAACTACATGCAGCTAATGTAGAACTAATCGCTTTAGAAGATGCTGAGATAAAATATTCAACCGTTCAAAATTGGTATCCAGGAGATGAAGATGGAAAAGGGGGTATTTATAATTTTGTTACTAAAAGAGGCCTTTGTGAAGGTAAAAATAGTAAGATATCATGGACACAAGTTGAGACTGGATCTGCTATTACTTGGAAATACCCTAGCTGTATTTTAAAAGGAGATAATTCTATTGGCGAATTTTACTCTGTTGCAATAACAAACAATTTCCAACAAGCTGATACAGGCACAAAAATGACTCACATTGGGAAAAATACCAAAAGCAAAATTATATCAAAAGGTATTTCCTTAGGTAAATCTCAAAATACTTACAGAGGTCAAGTATCTTTTTTAAGGAAAGCTGAAAAAGCAAGAAATTATACACAATGTGATTCTTTGTTAGTAGGTAACCAATGTGGAGCTCACACAGTTCCTTACATTGACTCTAAAAATAATACAGCAGTTATTGAGCACGAAGCTTCGACTTCTAAAATAAATGAAGATCAACTTTATTACTGCAGACAAAGAGGTTTAAGTCATGAAGAAGCAGTTTCTTTAATAGTCAATGGATTTTGTAAGCAGGTTTTACAAGAACTGCCCATGGAATTTGCTGTAGAGGCACAAAAACTTGTATCTATATCTCTTGAAGGAAGTGTAGGTTAATATGTTTCTAGAAATCAAAGATCTATCTGTAAAAATTGAAAATAAAAATATTCTCAAAGGGCTTAACTTGAGTATTGATAAAGGTGAAGTTCATGCAATTATGGGTCCAAATGGTTCTGGTAAAAGTACATTAGCAAATGTTCTAGCAGGTAAAGAGGATTATGAAATCTTAAATGGTAAAATTAATTTCAAAGATAATGATTTATTTGATTTAAATATTGAAGAGAGAGCACAAGAAGGAATGTTTTTGGCTTTTCAATATCCAGTTGAAATACCTGGGGTAAATATCACCCCATTTTTACATTCTGCAATTAATTCAAAAAGAAAACGTATGAATGAAGAGGAAATTGATAATTTATCATTTGCCAAGCTTTTAAAATCTAAAGCCAATGATTTAGGTATTAATATTGATATGCTTAAACGGTCAGTTAATACAGGTTTTTCTGGAGGTGAAAAAAAACGTTACGAAATTTTACAAATGAGTATTCTTAATCCAGATTTAGCTATTCTAGATGAAACAGACTCAGGACTAGATATTGACGCTCTTAAAATAGTTACTGACGGGGTTAACAAACTTAAAACAAAATATAATTCTTTTTTGATAATTACTCATTATCAAAAACTTTTAGATTACATTAAACCAGATTATGTTCATGTTATGGTGAATGGTTCTATTGTTAAATCAGGAGGTTCTGAAATTGCAGCTGAAATAGAAAAAGATGGATTTCAAAAATTTCAATAATGAATATCCACGATAATTATCAAAAAAATAAAAAAAATATATTTTTTTCTAAAAATAAAGAAATTCAAAATCATAGAGAAAAATTAATAAATATCTTTGAAAATGATAGATTTGATAAAAAAAATAATGATAGTTTAAAAAATATAAATTTAAAAAACTTTTTTGATTTTAAGTATAAGTATCTTTTCCCAGAAGAAATATCAGTAATAAACAATAATCATGATAATAGTTACTCAATAGTTTCTGTAAATGGACAATGTTCGAATTTTAAAGATGATAAAATTGAAATCACTAAAATTCTAGAAGAAGATTACAATGATTTTTCTAATAATAATACATTTGAAGAAAATGACCATTTTGTAAACTTAAATTCATTGTTTTTAAATTGTGGATTTAAGATTGTCATAAAAAAAAATAATAATATTAAAATTAAAATTTCAAATATTGTGACTGATGATGATTTGACTATTTTCCAAAAAAATAATTTTATTTGTGAAGAAGGATCTTCCCTAAATCTTATTGAAGAATATGAGAATAAAAATAATTCCACATTAAATATATTAAATGTAATAAAATTAGAAAAACATTCTCAGTTAAACCATTTTCTGATACAAGATAATTCTACCAATCATAATTTAATAATTACAAGTCATTCTTCATGTAAAAAAGACTCTACTTACACTCAAAAAGTTTATAATTTTTCAGAGGGCTATGTTAGAAATTTTCATTATTCCGAACTTCTAGAAATAAACTCAGAAGCTGATTTACAAGGTATATTTTTTCTAAAAGATAGTAACACTTCAAACAACAAAACATTTGTTAAGCATTTAGCTGAGAATTGTAAAAGTAATCAAGTTTATAAAGGTATTTTGAAAGATCTCTCTAAAGCAACATATTTTAGTAATACTCATGTCGATCAAGTCGCACAAAAAACTGAGGGATATCAACTTAGCAAGGGTATACTTTTATCTGAAAATGCATCATATTTTTCTAAACCTGAATTGAAAATATATGCTGACGATGTAAAATGCAGTCATGGTTCGACAATTGGACCAATTGATGAAAATGCAATTTTTTATTTACGATCCAGGGGTATGAGTAAAATTGCAGCAACTAAAATATTGATATCCTCATTTATTAACGAAGAATTAAGTAGTATTAATAATGAACAAATGTCTGATATAATACAAAAGAAACTATTAAGATACTTAAGTGCAATAAAATGAATATTTCAAACTTAAAATCAAAATTTCCTGTATTCAAAAAAAATCCCAACTTAGTTTTTTTAGATACCGCAGCTTCAGCACTAAAAGTTGATGAAATGATTGAAGCTACAAATAATTGTTATACCAATGAATATGCAAATATTCACAGAGGTAATTATGAATTAAGTTCAAAGTTAACAAAAAAATTTGAAGATGCTCGAAACAAAATTGCAGATTATTTAAATACATCTGTAAACAATATCGTTTTTGTTAAAAGTGCGACTGAAGGAATAAATTTAGTAGCATCCTGTATGTCTAAAAGATTTTTAGAAGATGGTGACGAAATAATATTAAGTTATCTTGAACACCATGCTAATTTGATACCTTGGCATCTAATTGAAAAAAAAATAAAAATTATTCCTTTAGGACTAAATGAAAATACTGAAATTAATTATGATGAATTAAATGATAAAATTAACTCAAAAACTAAATTAATTACATTAACCCACATGTCAAATGTTACAGGATCGATAACTAATTTTGATAAAATAAAAGAAATTTCAAAAAAAGATAATATACCGCTACTATTGGATGGTTGTCAATTTGCTCCTCACAAAAAAGTTGATCTAAAAGATTTAGATCCTGATTTTTACGTTTTTTCAGCACATAAAATGTACGGTCCTTCAGGCCTTGGTGTACTGTATATGAAAGATAAATGGATAGATCAATTTACTCCTTATCAAGGGGGAGGGCAAATGATTCATGATGTAGATATTGATAAAAGTACTTACGCAAATGGTTACGAAAAATTTGAAGCTGGTACTCCTCCTATTGCACCAGTTATTGGATTTTCTTCTTCATTAAATTTTATGAATGAAGTTGATCCAGATACTATCTATGATCATGAAATGAAAATTCATGATTATGCTTATGAAAAACTTTCAAAATTTAATAATATAAAAATATATGGATCAAATAAAAACAAAGGGGCAATCATTTCTTTTAATATTGAGGGGATACATAATTCTGATTTAGGTGCAATGTTAGATAAAAAAAATATAGCAATAAGAACAGGACATCATTGCTGTCAGCCTCTTATGAAATATTTTAATGTTACAGGAACATCTAGAATATCTTTTGGTATTTATAATACAAAAGATGATGTTGATCATTTAGTAGATAGTATCGCTGAGATAAATAAAATTTTTAGTTAATTAATGAAAGATAAAAACTTACAAGATTTCTTACCTGATAAAAATGCAAGCTATATTAAAAAATTTAATAATACAAAAATATGTAATAAAATTAAAGAATATCAAGTTGTTGAATGTATAAAAACTGTTATGGATCCAGAAATTCCTGTGAATTTATATGATCTAGGATTAATTTATGAGATTAAAATAAATGAAATTAATGATATCAAGATTAAAATGACTTTAACCAATCCAAATTGCCCAGTTGCTGGAAGTATGCCGGAAAGTGTCGGAAAATCAGTAGAAAAAATAGAAAATTTAAATTCTATTGAAGTATCTTTAGTTTGGCAACCAAAATGGAATAAGGATTTGATGTCAGAAGAAGCAAAACTTGCTTTAGATATTTTTTAAATTAATCTATAATACAAAAATGAATAATTTACTTTCCTTAACTACAGATGCTGCAGATCAAATCAAAAAGATTTTATCTAATGCACCTAGTGGAATAGATGCTGTTCTTGTCGGTATTGATAAATCCGGCTGTAGTGGATACTCTTATAAATTAGATTTTGCTAAATCATCTGATTTGCAAAATTATGAAATAATTGATCAATATGGAGTTAGAATATTGATTGATCCAAAGGCAACAATGTTTTTATTAGGCTCAACTATGGATTACAAAACAGATAAGCTTTCTTCAAGGTTTGTTTTTGAAAATCCCAATGAAAAGAACACTTGTGGCTGTGGAGAGTCTTTTAGTATATAAATCTTGATGTCGGCGGAGTAGCTCAGTTGGTCAGAGCGCACGGCTCATATTCGTGATGTCGGGGGTTCAAATCCCTCCTCCGCTACCATAATATAATTAATTAAATATAGATGTGCTAAAGTAACATAATAATGAATAAAAATTCTCAAGTATTAGTATTTTTGTCATCCCAACCATTATACCAAAGAAATTATGATAGATTTGGAATAGATATATTAAAAAAAAATGGTTGGAGAGTATACTATTTTGAATGTAGTTTTATTTTTAGAAGAGAGTTCTTTAATTCTTATGGAGGTGAAAAAGAAAATATTAAATTTAAAAATTTAATATTTCCAAAAAATTTTATTGAACTTTATGATAAATTAGAATCATTAAAACCAAAATACTGTATTGATTTATTGGGAAATTCTAAAAATGAAAGAGTATTTAAATTTAACATTAAAAAAACTACAAAAATAGTTAATCTAGATTTAGGTTTATATCCATTATTTAATCACAGTATTTACATAAGACTAATGAAAAAATTTGAAGAACTTGGATTAAAGTTATTCATTAAATTTTTATTTGATCAATTAGTCTACAAAATTTTTAAAAAATATAATAATTTTAAATATGATATTAATATTGTATCAGGCAATAAAGGATTTTTAAATGACAAAACACTTTACCAAATAAAGGCTCATAGTTTTGATTACGATCAAATCTTGAGACATAAAAAATTAAATCAGGATTCTATTAATAAAGAAAATAAAAAAATAGTTTTTTTAGATCAAGGAGGTTCATCTAAAAAAGGAGACGATCCTTTATTCAGAGGGGTAAAGTTAAAAATTGATTATGAAAAATATTATGAATATAGTAATAGATTATTAAACTATTATAAAAATAGGTACTCTGCTGAAGTAGTTGTATGTACCCATCCAAAATCTAATTTATTGTACACAAAGAAAAAGTTTAATTTTAAAGTTATACAAAGTAAAACTTTAGAAAATATTTATGATTCAGATATTGTAATTTCCTATTCAAGCACTGCTATTCAATACGCAGTTATTTTTAACAAACCAATAGTTTTTTTTAATTATTTTGGTAATTTTTCTAAAATTGAAAAAAAATTTTACTTTGATGAAACAAAAGCTTTTGTCAATGTTTTAGGCTCACAGCATATAATACTAGATTTTGATTCAGATAAACCTCCAAATTTAATATTTGAAGCCAATGATAATCTCTATAAAAATTATATTAAAAATTATATTAAGAATTTAGAGTCACCAGATAAAATGTTATGGCAGATAATATCTGATCATTTAAAGAAATATTGATAATTATTTTTTAATTACTTATTTTAATCCATGTACCCTGGATTATAAATCATGCAGTTATTGGTGCACAGCTTTGGTGGTTTCTTATTCGAAATTCCATTACGCATTCCTTGAAATAATCTACCTTCCCATATTTTTTTCACAGTAGTATTTTCATCCAAAATATTTCCAAACTCCCAATCACCATTATAGTCTTGATGACAAAGAAGTATTTTCCCATCCGCAGTTATAGTTAGAATATTTGTTGCAAAAGAGCATTTCGATATTGCTTCTAGATGTAGATCTTTTGAATCATATTTTATTCTTTCATATTTAGGATCACCCGACTCTTCAACTGCTCCAAATCTAATGTATGGTTTTTTAATAATTGGTTTTAGATCTAAATTTTCACAAAATTTTTTAAACTCTTCAATTTCCGAATAGTTATGCTTGAAAGCAATCATCTGAGGTAAAATATCAACTGGTTTTCCATATAATTTATTAATCTCGTTTAACATTTTAATATTTTCTATTACTTTATCGACCTTCCCTTTTACTCTGTATTTTTCATATATCTCTTGAGACATACCATCGATTGAAATTATCATTGTTCCTAAACCAGAGGTAATTATCTGTTCAGCTTTTTTTTGATCAATTAATATTCCATTAGTGCTTAGATGAGGATGGGCGTATTTAGATACCAATGTTATCATTTTAACAATATTTTTATTCATAAGTGGTTCCCCCCATTTATGAAGATAAACATGCTTAGCGTATGGTGCAATTTTTTCTGAAATAATCTCAAACTCATCCATTTTCATTATTTTTTTTGTTCTCTCTACACTATCCATTCCTATTACACATTCAGGGCATGCTAGATTACATGCCAAAACAGTTTCTACATAATAAATTGTAGGCAAACCTTCAGGTGTTGGAGTTAATAAATCTGGGTCGACATATGGTTTGGCTACAGGAATTGATTGCATGGTATTGTGTATATACTATAAAATATATTTATGAAAGTTATTTTAAAATCAGAAAAAAGCTTCAACTATTTAGTTACAATAGCTATAGGAAAAAAATATTATACAAATTGGAAAAAAAAAGTTTTAAATAATTGGATAAAATATTGTAAAAAAAACGATATAGGAATTATTGTTTTTTTAGATCATTTAATCGATCTGAAAGATGAAAAATGGAAAAAACCTCATTGGCAAAAACTATTAGTCGGAGATAAAATTAAAAAAAGTAATTTAAAAGTTAATAATGTGTGCTGGTTAGATACGGATGTACATATTAATTTTTTATCTCCAAATATTTTTAGAAATTATAATAAAAAAAAAATTGGACTTATTTCATTAAGAAAAAACTTACCTTTTGATTATAAAGTAGTGACAAGAAAATTAGCTTTTTTAAGACACAAACATTATGATAAAAATTATCCTTTAGACTCATCTTTATTTATAAGTCTAAAAAAACTTTATGAATATCATGATCTTCCTGAACAACCAGATGAAGCTTGCACTGGTGTTATTATTTTTAATGTTAAAAATCATGCAAATTTATTTACAAGTTGGTTCTACAAATATGACAAGGAGGTAAAAGGATTAACCACAGGTGAACAAACACATTTGAATTATGAAATCCAAAATTATGGGAAGGTGCAATGGTTAGATTATAAATTTCAAGCTATCTGGGCTTTTGAAATGGCTTGGAACTATCCATTTCTTTATTATTATTCAAGTGACAAATCAATTGTCAAAGAATGTATTGAGTCTTCATTAAGGAATAATTATTTTCTACATTTTGCTGGCTCATGGAACGAAAGTGAAATGTCGAATTTAGGAAATTTTTTTGATGACAAGAGAAAAATTAAATTAATGCAAGATTTTGAAAAATATTTATCTAAATCATTATCAGGAAAACCTGTAGGATTGTTAGTCCCTAAAAATAAAAAAAAATAATTTTTCTTGTATTTATGAATAGTTAATAATAATGGTTTGTTTTGATCGCGGGATGGAGCAGCCCGGTAGCTCGTCAGGCTCATAACCTGAAGGTCGTAGGTTCAAATCCTACTCCCGCAACCAATTTTTCTAATAGATTCTATAAATTTTAAGTAAAAAAAGTACTTATACAAATATATCCCCAGAAATTAGGGATTTTTTTTTGTTTTTTATGATTTGACAAGGAATTTTTATACTATTATAGGCTCATACTCTTTTCTATTGAAAAGAACAAATTTTCTACATTTTTTTTTAAAAATAGTAGTTTTTTTGTATGCTCTTTAATTTGTTAATAAGATAATAAAGAGATACGTAGACAACAATTCGTAAAAAAATTTTACGAATGTTAATGGAATACGTATCAACAAATATTTTTTGTTTATACAAGAAGTATTCCGCTTTAACGGACGTTCCGTAATTTTTGACTTCGGTCAAAATTATTTAACTTAAGAGTTTGATTATGGCTCAGAACGAACGCTGGCGGCATGCCTCATACATGCAAGTCGAACGAGGTCTTCGGACCTAGTGGCGCACGGGTGAGTAACATGTGGGAATCTACCTGAAGGTTCGGAATAACTGCGGGAAACTGTAGCTAATACCGGATGTGTCTGCAAAGAGAAAGATTTATCGCCTTCAGATGAGCCCGCACTAGATTAGCTAGTTGGTGAGGTAACTGCTCCACCAAGGCTACGATCTATAGCTGATTTGAGAGGATGATCAGCCACACTGGGACTGAGACACGGCCCAGACTCCTACGGGAGGCAGCAGTAGGGAATATTGGACAATGGGGGAAACCCTGATCCAGCAATGCCGCGTGAGTGAAGAAGGCCTTAGGGTTGTAAAACTCTTTCATCAATGATGATAATGACATTAGTTGAAGAAGAAGCTCCGGCTAACTTCGTGCCAGCAGCCGCGGTAATACGAAGGGGGCTAGCGTTGTTCGGAATCACTGGGCGTAAAGCGTATGTAGGCGGATCAAAAAGTTAGATGTGAAATCCCTAGGCTCAACCTAGGAACTGCATTTAAAACTAGTGATCTAGAAATTGGGAGAGGTTAGTAGAATTTCCAGTGTAGAGGTGAAATTCGTAGATATTGGAAAGAATACCAGAGGCGAAGGCGACTAACTAGACCATTTTTGACGCTGAGATACGAAAGCGTGGGTAGCAAACAGGATTAGATACCCTGGTAGTCCACGCAGTAAACGATGAGTGCTAGTCGCTGGGACAATAGTTTCAGTGTCGTAGCTAACGCATTAAGCACTCCGCCTGGGAAGTACGGTCGCAAGATTAAAACTCAAATAAATTGACGGGGGCCCGCACAAGCGGTGGAGCATGTGGTTTAATTCGAAGCAACGCGAAGAACCTTACCAGACCTTGACATGGTGTGTATGAGTTACAGAATCGTAACTCTTCAGTTCGGCTGGCACACACACAGGTGCTGCATGGCTGTCGTCAGCTCGTGTCGTGAGATGTTGGGTTAAGTCCCGCAACGAGCGCAACCCTCATTTTTAGTTGCCATCAGGTTAAGCTGGGCACTCTAGAAAAACTGCCGGTGATAAGCTGGAGGAAGGCGGGGATGACGTCAAGTCCTCATGGCCCTTACGGTCTGGGCTACACACGTGCTACAATGGTGGTGACAGAGGGCAGCAATATCGCAAGATAAAGCTAATCCCTAAAAACCATCTCAGTTCGGATTGGACTCTGCAACTCGAGTCCATGAAGTTGGAATCGCTAGTAATCGTAGATCAGCGTGCTACGGTGAATACGTTCTCGGGCCTTGTACACACCGCCCGTCACGCCATGGGAGTTGGTTTTACCTTAAGCCGGTGCGCTAACCGCAAGGAAGCAGCCGTCCACGGTAGGGTCAGCGACTGGGGCGAAGTCGTAACAAGGTAACCGTAGGGGAACCTGCGGTTGGATCACCTCCTTTCTAAGGATATTGACAATTAGCTCGCTAATTGTCCGGATTGTTGTCTATCTATCTCTTTAAATTTTAGCTATTACTGAGTGCTTATTTAATTACATTGGGCTGGTAGCTCAGTTGGTTAGAGCGCGCGCTTGATAAGCGTGAGGTCGGAAGTTCAAGTCTTCCTCGGCCCACCAATAACAGGGGGATTAGCTCAGCTGGGAGAGCGCCTGATTTGCATTCAGGAGGTCAGCGGTTCGATCCCGCTATCCTCCACCATAAGCTAAAAAATCTTATTTTTTCTTTAAACTGTTAATATGAAAATTAATAACTGATCAAAATAAATTTTTATTTGATTAAAATACGTACAAAATTTTTCTCTGTACGTAATTGCAATCAAGCGCAAAAGGGCATTTAGTGGATGCCTTGGCATCAAGAGTCGATGAAGGACGTGGCAGGCTGCGAAAAGTTAAGGGGAGTTGTCAACACACTTTGATCCTTAAATATCCGAATGGGGAAACCCAACTCTTTAGAGTTACTTATTAGTGAATTCATAGCTAATAAGAGTCAACCTAGTGAATTGAAATATCTTAGTAGCTAGAGGAAAAGAAATATATTCTGTTAGTAGTGACGAGCGAAAGCGGACCAGGCCAATAATAAAATTATAATAACTAGAATTATCTGGAAAGTTAGACCATAGTGGGTGATAGTCCCGTATAGGTAAAAATTAATTTTATTTTCGAGTAGGGCGGAACACGTGAAATTTTGTCTGAATATGGGAAGACCACTTCCCAAGCCTAAATACTCCTTGATGACCGATAGTGAACAAGTACCGTGAGGGAAAGGTGAAAAGCACCCCGATAGGGGGAATGAAATAGTATCTGAAACCGAATGCCTACAAGCAGTCAGAGCTTCCTTGAGAAGTGATGGCATACCTTTTGTATAATGGGTCAGCGACTTAGTCTGTGCAGCAAGCTTAAGCCATTAGGTGTAGGCGGAGGGAAACCAAGTCTTAATAGGGCGTTAGTTGTACGGATTAGACTCGAAGCGGGATGAGCTTAATATGAGCAGGTTGAAGATGCAGTAACATGCATCGGAGGACCGAACCAGGAAACGTTGAAATGTTTTTGGATGACTTGTGTTAAGGGGTGAAAGGCCAACCAAATTCCGCTATAGCTAGTTCTCCGCGAAAACTATTTAGGTAGTGCGTTATGTGAATGATATCGGGGGTAAAGCACTGGATGGGCTAGGGGGAAGCGATTCCTACCAAACCTAACCAAACTCTGAATACCGATACTCTATGCATAGCAGACAGACTATAGGTGCTAAGGTCTATAGTCGAGAGGGAAACAGCCCAGATCACCAGTTAAGGCCCCCAAATAATGGCTAAGTGGGAAAGTATGTAGAAAGACCAAGACAGGCAGGAGGTTGGCTTAGAAGCAGCCATCCTTTAAAGATAGCGTAACAGCTCACTGTTCTAATTAAGTTTTTCCGCGACGAAGATGTAACGGGGCTTAAGCCATTTGCCGAAACTGTGACTTTGTAATTATTGCGATAATTACAAGGGGTAGCGGAGCGTTCTGTAAGCCGTCGAAGATGTTTTGAAAAAAATGTTGGAGGTATCAGAAGTGCGAATGCTGACATGAGTAGCGATAAAGAGTGTGAGAGACACTCTCGCCGAAATCCTAAGGTTTCCTGCGTAAAGTTAATCTGCGCAGGGTTAGTCGACCCCTAAGGCGAGGCAGAAATGCGTAGTCGATGGGAAACAGGTTAATATTCCTGTACCTTCTGAGAGTTGACGGATCATGTAAATAGTATTTTCTTATTGGATTGAAGATGCTGTGAAATGGTTCCTGGAAATAGCCTCAGAATATAGATCGTACCTAAACCGACACAGGTAGGAAGGTAGAGTATACCAAGGCGCTTGAGAGAATGATGTTGAAGGAACTCGGCAAAATGCTCTTGTAACTTCGGAATAAGAGAGACCATTTTTTAGGCAACTAATTAATGGTGGCACAGAATAGGGAGAAGCGACTGTTTATCAAAAACACAGGTCTCTGCTAAGTCGTAAGACGATGTATAGGGACTGACGCCTGCCCGGTGCCGGAAGGTTAAATGGTGGAGTGCAAGCTCTAAAATGAAGCCCCGGTGAACGGCGGCCGTAACTATAACGGTCCTAAGGTAGCGAAATTCCTTGTCAGGTAAGTTCTGACCCGCATGAATGGCGTAACGATTTCTCCGCTGTCTCCAACATCAACTCAGCGAAATTGAATTCTCCGTGAAGATGCGGAGTACGTGTAGTTAGACGGAAAGACCCCGTGCACCTTTACTATAGCTTTACAGTGGTATTAGAAAATTAATGTGTAGGCTAGGTGGTAGACTTTGAAACTCAGGCGTTAGCTTGAGTGGAGTCAAAAGATGAAACACCACCCTTTGATTTTTTGATATCTAACCAACTTCCATTATCTGGATGTGGGACCCTGTATGGTGGGTAGTTTGACTGGGGCGGTCGCCTCCCAAAGAGTAACGGAGGCGCGCGATGGTAGGCTCAGGCTGGTCGGAAATCAGCTTTAGAGTGCAATGGCAAAAGCCTGCCTGACTGCGAGACGTACATGTCGAGCAGAGTCGAAAGACGGTCATAGTGATCCGGTGGTTCCGAGTGGAAGGGCCATCGCTCAACGGATAAAAGGTACGCCGGGGATAACAGGCTGATACCCCCCAAGAGTCCATATCGACGGGGGTGTTTGGCACCTCGATGTCGGCTCATCACATCCTGGGGCTGGAGAAGGTCCCAAGGGTTTGGCTGTTCGCCAATTAAAGTGGTACGTGAGCTGGGTTCAGAACGTCGTGAGACAGTTCGGTCCCTATCTGCTATACGAGTTGGAAATTTGACAGGATTTGTCCCTAGTACGAGAGGACCGGGATGAACGTACCTCTGGTGTACCAGTTGTTCCGCCAGGAGCATCGCTGGGTAGCTATGTACGGACGGGATAACCGCTGAAAGCATCTAAGCGGGAAACCCACCTGAATACTAGATTTCCCCATTAGAGTCGTGGAAGACCACCACGTTGATAGGTTGGGTGTGGAAGTGCAGTAATGCATGAAGCTTACCAATACTAATAACTCGATTGGCTTGATTACAATATAAACGTACAGAGAAAAGTTTTATACTACAAGTTTCCTGGTGATAATAGCAACAGATAAACACCCGATCCCATCCCGAACTCGTACGTGAAAGCTGTTAGCGCCGATGGTACTATATCTTAAGGTATGGAAGAGTAGGTCGTTGCCAGGAATTTTTTTTAATTAGTAATATAAATATAAGTTACATTGTAAACTTTTAAGTATATTCATATTAATAAATGATAAACGACTATAAGAGATTCTGGAATAAGGTATCATTTTATAGAAGAAAACAGCTCCTATCAATTTTTTTATTAATGTTGTTAAGTTCTGTATTGGAAGTTATTAGCATTGCATCAGTTGTTCCTTTTCTATCATCTTTTGAAACATTTCAATCATCTAATAATCAACAATCAAACTTTCTTCTTGTCGTCATATCATTTGTTGGAAGTATATTGGATGTTGAAAATATTATTTTTTTATCTACCATTTTAATTGTTATTGCAGTCTCATTATCAGGTATCCTAAGAATTTTTTTACTATATTTTCAAACAAAATTTTCTCATGAATTAGGCGGAGAGATTAGTGCTCTTGTTTATGCTCAAATTCTTGATCAAGAATATGATGAGCACATTCAAAGAAATAGTAGTGAAACCATAACTGGTATAACACTAAAATCTAAACATATGATCGGTGGAGTGGTAATGCCAATACTAAATATATCAACCTCTATCATATTAGGTCTATCTATGATGAGTATGTTAATCTACCTTGTCCCACTAGCTACTGCAGTATCCACTATAGGAATAATAATAATATATTTTTTTGTTAGTTACTTAGCTAAAAACAGATTAAATATTTACAGTAAAAGATTAAGTAAAGGGAGAGACGCTGTTCAAAAAGAAATTCAAGAAGGATTAGGAGGTATTAGAGATATTATCTTAAATAACTCTCAAGAGCAGAACATAAATTCTTATATTAAAAAAGACTTTTATCTTAGAAATGCTTCAGCAAAAGTACAATTCATTGGTGCAAGTCCAAGATTTGCTTTGGAAGCTCTTGCAATGTCGTTAATAATTATAATTGCTTTTTTATTTTCTTCGATTGATGAATATAAAACTAGTATACCTCTCTTAGGAGCATTAGCTTTAGGTTTGATGCGAATACTTCCTTTAGCTCAGCAAGGTTATTCTGCATGGGTCTCTATGAAATCAAGTCATGCAATTCTAATAGATGTTCTTAAACTTTTAGAGATTAATAATGGTGTGAAAAACTTGTATGTGGAAAATAAAATTAAATTTGACAATTTAATTGAATTTAAAAATGTAAGTTTTGAATATAAATCAAGATCAAAACTTGCACTCAGAAATATTTCTTTTAAAATTAATAAAGGTGATTTTATAGGAATATCTGGGAAGACTGGATCAGGCAAATCAACATTGATGGATCTTTTATTAGGTTTATTAAGCCCATCTGAGGGTAAAATATATATTGATAATGTATGTTTAGATTCAAAAAACGTAATTTCGTGGCGAAATTTAATTTCACATGTACCACAATCAATCTTCCTCTATGACGACAGTTTAATTAAAAATGTTACTATGGAAAAAGAAGAACAATTAATTGACAAAAGAAAATTTGAAAAATCTTTAATAAACTCTGAACTTAATAATTTAGTAAATAGTTTTGCAAACAAAGAAAAAACTATTGTTGGTGAAGACGGTGTTTTCCTATCAGGCGGTCAAAAACAGCGTATTGGTATTGCAAGGGCCTTATACAAAGATAAAAATATTATCATTCTAGACGAAGCAACTAGTGCGCTAGACGAAAAAACTGAGTTAAAAATTATTAATAGTTTAATTGCTCAAAATAAGAACAAAGAATATACGATAATTATGGTTAGTCATAGAAATTCAATCCTTAATTTTTGCAATAAAATAATAAAGCTTGAAGAAGGCTTATTAATTGATCATAATATATCAAATCTAAACTAAAATATGGTTGAGTTAAATGATAGCTGGGAATACGATATTTTTGGAATTGATAATTTTAATCTTGATATCAAATTATCTTATTATTATAATTTTATAAAACATAATTTAAATAAAATTGATGGAGATATATTGGAAGTAGGAGTATTCCAAGGTAGATCCTTATTAGCAACTGCTCTGTTATTGAAAAAATTAAAATCTAATAAAAAAGTTTATGGTTTTGATTCATTTTCAGGCTTTCCTCCAATTTTTCACCAAAAAGATGATTTTAAAAACTTTAAATATCTTTTTGAAAATAGCAGAATATCTGAAGTACATTATCAATCCCATTTAAAATTATTAGAATATAAAAATTTAATTAGTAAGACAAATTATACACCAAAAAATATTTCAAGCTCAGGATCGTTTGAAAACACTTCATATGAAGCTGTTAAGAAAAAAGCTAAAATTCTAGAGTTAGACAACATAATTTTAATTAAAGGTGAATTTGCAGAAACAATGAAAGAAGATAAATTTTTACAAAATAAATTTATGAGCGTTCTTATTGATTGTGATATTTATTCTAGTTATAAAATTTCCCTACCATTTGCTTGGGAAAGAATGTCTAAAGGCGCTTTTATGTATATAGATGAATATTTCTCATTAAAATTTCCAGGAGCAAGGATTGCATGTGATGAATTTTTTTCAAATATTCTTCAAAAGCCAAAAATAATATCAAATAAAAAAGGAGAATTTGAAAGATGGGGAGTATTTAAATGAATATTAATAAAGGAAATGTTCTTTGTGTCATTCCTGCTCGTGGTGGGTCGAAGTCTATTAAAAAAAAAAATATAGCTAAGTTAAATGGAAAGCCACTAATAGCTTACACAATATTAGAAGCTCAAAAAGTTTTTCCAAAAGAAAATATTGTTGTTTCTACAGATGATAAAGAAATTGCATCAGTTTCAAAAAAATATGGATGTGATATTTTTTTTAAAAGACCAAAAAAACTAGCAAGTGATAATGCTAAGTCATATGAAGTTATTCTACATAGTTTAAATTTTATGGAAAATTTGAATAATAAATTATACGACAAGATTATAATGTTACAACCCACCAGTCCATTAAGAAAATCATCTCATATAATTAAATCACTTAAAATAATTAATGAAAGAAATGTTGATAGTGTTGTTTCAATTGTAAATGTTAATGGTTATCATCCATACAGAATGAAAATAATTAAAAATAATTTTTTAAAAAATTATATCGATCAAGGTTTTGAAGATATGAGGCCTAGACAATTATTACCAAATATATTTATTAGGAATGGTGCAATTTATTTAAACAAAAGAAAAGTAATAATAAATGAAAAGCAATTAGTTGGTAAAAAAGTTAAACCCTTAATCATGAAAGATTTTGAGTCAATTAATATTGATTCAGTAAATGACTTATATCTAGCAGAAAGTATTTTAAAAAACTCAAAATGAAAATACTCTGTCCTTGTCCCCAACTATTTAGTAAAGAGGCTTTAGATTATCTTTCGTCCAAAACAAATCTAGAGTGTAAAAAAATTAGTCAAAAAAAATTTGAAGTTTATGCTCCAAAATTTGATGCTTTGTTAATTAGATTCGATGTAAATATATCTGAAAAAATAATTGGAAATCATTCAAAAATAAAATCAATTATTTGTCCTACAACTGGCTTAGATCATATTAATCTAAATTTGTGTAAGAAATATGGAATAAATATTTTTAGTCTTAAGGGTAAAAAAAAATTTTTACAAAATATTACAGCTACTGCTGAACTGACCATAGCATTATTGCTAACAATAGCTAGAAATACCCATATTGCTACTAAGTCAGTCTTAAATTATAATTGGGATCAAGAAAAATTTAGAGGAATTGAATTAAAAGATAAAATAATTGGTATAATTGGTTTTGGAAGATTAGGCTCGATAGTTGCTAAAATTTGTAACTCTTTATCTATGAAAGTGTTTTATTATGATACAAATAAAAAAGTAAAATCAACTAAATTTGCGAAAAAAAAATCACTTAATTATATTCTGACTAAAAGTGATTTTATCACTATTCACATTCCATTAGAAAAAAAAAATATTGGATTTATTTCTAAAAAAGAATTTAAAAAAATGAAAAAAAATGTAATTATTATCAATACTTCAAGAGGTAAAATTATTAAGGATAATGATCTTTTAGAAGCTTTAAGAAAAAATCATATATTTGGGGCTGCTCTTGATGTACTAAGTGATGAAAATAAGTCTAACCTAAAACAAAATAAAATGATAAAATATGCAAAAAAAAATAATAATTTATTAATAACACCTCACATTGGAGGAGCAACACAAGAATCTATAATCAAAACAGATTTTTTTGTTATTAATGAGTTTTTAAAGAAAAATAATATTAATTAAACATGGCTAAAATTATCGCTGAACTATGTCAAAACCATAATGGTGATTTTGCGGTTCTCGAAAAAATGGTTGAGTCAGTTGCTAAAACTGGTGCAACTCATATAAAAATTCAAAATATTTATGCAGATAATCTTACTTTTAGATCTCAATTTGAAAATGGATTTATAGAAAATGGAATTCAAAAAACAATAAAGCGTCCATATAAAGAAGAGTATGAAAGATTAAAAAAACTAGAATTAAGAACTGATCAAATTGAAAAATTTATTCTATTATCAAAAAAATATGATTTAGTACCAATGACCACTTGTTTTTCAAGAGATAACATAAAAGAAATAAAGGACCTTGGTTTCCAAACTTTAAAAGTTGCCTCTTATGATTGTGCCTCATTTCAAATGTTAAGAGAGCTAAAAGATAATTTTAAGGAAATTATTATTTCTACTGGGGCTACATATGATGAAGAAATTATTAAAGCTTCAAAAATTTTAGGTAATTTTAATTTTTCTTTTCTTCATTGTATAACCATTTACCCTACACCCCTAGAAGATTTGAATTTAAGTAGAATTAAATGGTTAAAAAATTTTACAAAAGAAGTTGGTTTTAGCGATCATACATTAGTTAAAAAAGATGGTATTTTGGCCTCAAAATTAGCTTTAGCTTTTGGAGCAGAAATCATTGAAAGACACTACACAATACTAGAGGAGGACAAGACTAAAGATGGACCTGTCTCAATTAATCAAGAACAACTAAAACAATTAGTAAACTTTTCTAATCTTGATAAAAATGAACAATTTGATGAAATTAATTCTTTAAATCTAGATTTAAACAAAATAATGGGGAGTGAAACTAGAAACCTCACCCATCTTGAAATATTAAATAGAGATTATTATAGAGGTAGATTTGCTTCTAGAAGATTAAATAATAATCAACCAGAAAATATGATATATAACTGGGAAGAAACAAATATTTAGCGAAAATAAATTTGAAAACAAAAGACGTAACAATCATAGGACCATCGATGTCTATAAAAGAGACAATCAATTCCATTTCTAATGATTCAAAAAAAATAAGATTTCCTGGAATAGCAATTATACTTAATAATAAAAAGTTACTTGGTATTGTTACAGATGGCGATATAAGAAGAGCATTTGCATCTGGTGTAAATTTTAAATTACCTATCAAAAGAATAATGAATAAAAATCCTATAATTTTATATGATGATATACCCATTCAAAATATAGTAACACTGACGAGAAGAGCCGTTGCTGAATCCAACAAACTGAAAAGTGACCATGTCAAATATATAATATTAGTTGATAAAAATAAAAATTTTAAAAGAATCTATGATTATTCAAAATTGATTTCTGAAGATTTAAGTTCAAAAAGAACAGTTGCTGTAATTGGAATGGGTTATGTAGGGTTAACACTAGCAACATCTTTAGCAAATAAAGGACATATAGTTACAGGTATTGATACAAATAAAAGAATAATTAAAAATTTAACATTTGGTAAGACAGATATTTATGAACCTGGTTTAAGCACAATTTTAAAATCTAATATAAAATCAAAAAAAATTAGATTTTTAAGTTTTTTGGATAGTTTCAAATATGATATTTATATTATTGGAGTTGGAACACCGATTTACAATGGCAGACCTAATTTAAAATACCTTAAACTTTCCGCAGTTTCTATATCAAAAAAACTTAAAACAGGTGATCAAATAATGCTCAGATCTACAGTTCCAGTAGGAACTACAAGAAATATTATAATAAAAATTTTAGAAAAAGGTAGTAACTTAAAAGCAGGTAAAGATTTTTATGTATCTTTTACGCCAGAAAGAACAGTCGAAGGAAATGCTTTGTACGAATTAAGAAATTTACCTCAAATAATTGGAGGCTATTCAGGGGCATGCTCAAAAGCATCAGCAGATTTTTGGTCAACTTTTACCAGAAAAATTATAAAAGTAGAATCTTTAGAAGCTGCTGAATTAATTAAATTAGCTAACAACACTTTTAGAGATGTATCTTTTGCATTCTCTAACGAATTAGCTTTAAAGTGCAATGAGCATAATATTAATGCTTTTGCATTAATTAATGCTGCCAATGATGGTTATCCTAGAAATCAAATTCCTCAACCAAGTCCGGGTGTAGGAGGTTCTTGTTTAACAAAAGATCCGATACTCTACAGTACTAATAAAAAAGGCACTATAAATTCATCATTAGGAACTTATGGTCGAAGAGTTAATAAACAGGCAGGTAATTTTGTTCTTAAGGTTTTAAATGTTTTTTCTAAAAAAATTAATAAACCAGTTACAAATATGAATATTTTAATTGTTGGATTAACATTTAAAGGAGAGCCTGAAAATTATGATATTCGTTTCTCTGTTCCGGTAGAAGTATACAATAAGCTTAGAAATAAATGTAAAAATATATTTCTGTGGGATGGTATGATAAAGAAAAAACATAACTTAATAAATGATTTAATCTCTGAAACTGAGCTAGAGAAAAAAATTAATAAGATTGATGCTATTTTATTTCTTAACAATAATAAAAAAAATCTCAAAGTTTTTGAACGTATTAGAGGTAATAATATAAAGCTTATATTTGATGGATGGAACCAATTAGACCAAGCTGAAGTTGAAAAAAATAAATTCTTAATATACTCCACTATGGGTTATATTGGGTGTTAAAAGATGTCAGTAGCATTAATAGCTTGTTCAAATGGATATGGACATACAAGAAGGTTATTATCAATTTATTTCGCTTTGAAAAATAAAGGTATCAGAGCAAAACTATTTGCAAAAAAAAAAATTATTACTGATTTAGTAAAATTATATTCATTATCAATGCCAAATTATTTACATTTTGATAGCAATACAAATATTGAACATTTAATTAATGGAAAAGCATTAAATTGGGAATATAAAGTTCCAAAATTAGATAAATATAAAGTTGTAGTATCAGACAATTTACCAGATATTTTATCAATCAGAAAAGATGCAATGTTATCAGGTTCTTTTTTATGGCATCATTCTCTTAAAAAAATTAATTCAAAATTAAAAAGTAAGCACGAATTTTTATTATCAAATTACAAACCAATCATGATTTCTTCAAATTTATTTTCTCCAAAATATTTATTAGAAAAAACAGATTTAAGAAAGGTAGGATTGTTTTCATTTAATAAGATAGGCAATACTGATAAAAATCAAAAAAGAAATCTACTTATCTCTTTTGGAAGTAATGGAGATCCAAAAAAATTTGAAAGATTTTTAAATAAAATAATAAAAAATACAATTATTATTAATTCTTTTAACAAAATTTGGATTGAACCAAATTTGTATTCAAACAATTTACCAAAAAATTGCTTTAAGGCTTCCTATACAAGAGAAATGTATTGTACTTTAAATTTGGCTATAATCAGACCAGGCATAGGAACAATTACTGATTTATTAGAGAATAAAGTAAACATGTTGATGTATTTTGAAAAAGATAATTTAGAGATGCAAGAAAATGCAAATACTATTAAAAACTTAAATTTAGGTATTATTTTGTCTAACTATACTCAATTGGTAAAATTAATTAAATCAGACAAATATAAAATAGAAAATTCAAATTTTAATTTAAATTTTAAT
>CACNUI010000010.1 GCA_902623545.1 uncultured Alphaproteobacteria bacterium
AGAAACTCCATTAAGACTAAGAGATTATAATGCATTTGAAAGACTACCCTTGATTGGTAATTTTTCTCCAAGCAAAAAAGAGAAAACAGAATCTATAAATCAATTAGTAAATAAAACTTCTGAAACTCTAAAAATTTCAGAACTATTAGATAGAAAACCAGGACAATTGTCAGGTGGTCAAAGACAAAGAGTTGCTCTTGGTCGTGCTATGGTTAGAGAGCCTGTTGCCTTTTTAATGGATGAACCTCTTTCAAATTTAGATGCGGCTCTAAGAGTTCACATGCGATCTGAATTATCTGAACTTCATAATTCACTTAAAACTACTTTTGTGTACGTAACACATGATCAAGCAGAAGCGTTAACTATGTCTTCTAGAATGGCTGTGATGATTGATGGGAATTTATTACAACTAGATACACCTCAAGAAGTATATGACAATCCTTCCTCATTAAGTGTAGCTCAATTTGTTGGAAGTCCAAAAATAAATATATTTAAAGGAACTGCGGACTCTGGTGGGACGGTGGGTTTTCTCAACGTTAATCTAAAAAGAAAAAGTTCTGAAAGTAATACAGACTTACATATTGGTATTCGACCAGAACATTTAGAAATTACAAATGCAAGTAATGAAAATACATTTAGTGGAACAGTTGCATATAGAGAAAATTTAGGTTCAGATATTTTCTTTCATGTAAATATTGAAGACGGTTCAAATAAAATAATTGTAAGGGGCTTACCACAATTTACACACCAAATTTCAAATGGTTCTAATGTGAATATTAAAAGAGTTTCAGATAAAGCATTACTATTTAATCAAGCAGGAATGAGAGTTCAATTTACTAATGCATAATTCAAAAGCTCACATATGGTTTATTGCACCAGCAATCATACTGATGATAATTATTTTAATCTTTCCTCTTTTTCTTGCAGGAGGAATTTCTTTTACTGACTATAATTTAGGAAACAAAACATTCGAGTGGGTTGGACTAGAAAATTATGACAAGATGTTCAATCGAAAAACATATGTCAAAATGATTTGGGCCACAGCGACGTATGTTATTGTTGTCGTTCCAATTTCTGTTGTACTTGGATTATGTGCTGCTATGCTCTTAAATTCACTTAGGTTTGGCGCTGATATATATAAAACAATTTTCTTTCTTCCAGTTATGGCAACTCTTCTTGCAATGGCAATTGCATGGGAATTTACCCTTCATCCAACATTAGGAATTGTAAATAGTTTTTTAGCGAATGGGTGTGGAGGAGTTAGGGAATTCATTCTTGGTTTTCATTGGTTGCCATGGGTAGACTCACAAGAAAGCTGGTATGCTGTAGCGTGTGCAAACAACATGGATTTTCCATATTGGTTAAAACAAAAAAATACTGCGATTTGGACAGTATGTTTCATAGGAATTTGGCAGGCTTTTGGTTTTAATATGGTTTTATATTTAGCTGGCTTAACAAGTATACCAAGAGAGTTATACCAAGCTGCAGAAATGGATGGGGCTAAATCTACTTGGGAACAATTTAAGCTTGTTACATGGCCAATGCTTGGTCCAACAACTTTGTTTGTTGTCACTATTACTACAATTAGAACGTTTCAAGTATTTGATACCATCGAAATACTTACTAAAGGTGGTCCATCAAAAACAACGTATGTCATGATGTATGCAATCTTTGAAAAAGCTATTCAACAAAACTTAACAAGTATTGGTGCAGCAATCACTGTTGTCTTTATTGGATTTATTCTTGTGTTAACGTTTTTCCAAAGATATGTCATTGAGAAGAGGGTTCATTATTAATGGAAACTAAACAATATATTGGGGAAGGTTGGAAGCATGCAATCTTAATTATTGGCGCAATCGTAGTGATGCTCCCTTTTTATATGATGGTTTCAATGTCATTAAAATCTCAGCAAGAAATCCAATCAATTTCTGGTGGTCTTATTGGTGCGCAAGAAACTCAAACGTTTCCTGTATGTGTTAAAACTGGTTATTCAGAAGAAACATGTACAATGAAGCCATATCAATACAACTATTGGTTTGCTTTTGAAAAAGCTCCTATTCCTAGATACTTAATGAATGGTGTCATTGTTACTTTATCAATCTTCATTATTCAAGTTTTAGTCGCCTTACCGTGCGCGTATGCACTCGCTAAGTTACGGTTTTACGGGCGAGAATTTGTTTTCTCGATGGTTTTATTTTGCTTGCTCATTCCAGTTCACGGAATTGCACTTCCATTATATGTTATGTTGGCCCAGGCAGGATTAGTTGACACCTATTCCGCCCTAATACTTCCCTGGACCATATCGGTGTTTGGAATTTTTTTAATGAGGCAATTTTTTATGACTGTACCCGATGAATTAATTGATGCCGCCAGGATGGATGGTATGGGAGAGTACGCAATCGTATGGAAAGTAATGCTTCCAACTGCAATACCAGCGTTACTTGCTTTTGCAATTTTCTCAGTTGTTGCACACTGGAATGATTATTTCTGGCCTCGTATGGTAATAACAGGAAATAGAGATCTCTTTACTCCACCACTTGGTATAAGAGAGTTCAGAGGAGGAATTGATAGTGACGAATTTGGGCCAATGATGGCTTCGATAGTTACTGTAACTGTTCCTCTTATTGTTGCTTTTATAATCGCGCAAAAACGATTTATTGAAGGAATTACTTTGACAGGCATGAAGTAAATTCTTATCTACTGATGACATTGTCAGTAAATTTTATTTTTATCTTAATTCTTGTATCTGCTCTATGTCATGCTATTTGGAGTGCTATTATAAAATCTAGTAAGAACCCATTATCGTTAATGGGTATAACGTCTGTCTTTGAAGTTACAATTTTTTTACCTTTAACATTTACTGTTCCATTTCCAACTTTAGAAGTTTGGTATTTTTTAATTGCAACCGTCATCATTCATGTCATTTATAGATTAAATGTAATTTATTCTTATAGATACGGAGACCTTTCGTACATATATCCAATTTCTAGAGGGAGCTCATGTTTGTTTGTAGCGATCATTAGTATTTTATTTTTAAGTTCCGATATTAGTGTTACTGGTTTTGTTGGAATATTAATTGTTTGTATTGGATTATTTTTAATTTCTTATGCTAAAAATTTATCTTTTAACTTCAGAGGTTTTACTCTCGCAATATCAACCGCTATTCTAATTACTGCTTATACTTTGGTTGACGGGGTTGGGGTGAGACTTTCTGAAAATGGTTTTTCCTATATTTACTGGCTCTTCACACTTAATGGAATACCTTTGCTAATTATTGGTTTGATCTCAAAAGATGGTTTACGAAAGAGAGAAACATACACATTTAGATCAGGGATTGCTGCTGGTGTATTTGCAACAAGTAGTTACGCCATTGTTGTTTGGAGTATGCAATTTATAGAAATAGCTTATGTCTCTAGTATTAGAGAAATAAGCATTGTGTTTGCTGCAATTATTGGAATGCTTTTCTTATTTGAGAAGAATGCAAAATCTCGAATAATACCTTCTATTTTAATAGTGAGTGGTATTTCGGTTGTTTATTTTCAAATTCTATAAGGAAAAAATATAGACTTTTTGCACGAAAATTTTATATGACTTTTATGACTGAGGATATTGTGGAAGTAGATCCAAAAACTGAAACTATCTCTTGCGATGGTGGTGAAGATGGTTTAGGACATCCCGCAGTTTATTATACCTTCAATAATGAGAACAAAATTGTTTGTGGTTATTGCGGTAAAATATTTATAAAAAAAGAAGAGTAGAAATGTACAAAGAATCTTGGGGTTTAAAAAGAATATGTCCAATGTGTAGTAAGCAATACTACGACTTAGGAAGAACGGAACTGGAATGTCCTGAGTGTGGTAAAGAAATTGAAGTTACTACCATGACTAGACCAAGACGTGGAAGAAAACCTGGAAGTACTAATGCTGCTCCTTTAACTAATCCTATCCCTCCAAAACCGAAAGAAAAAGATGATGATCTTGATATCGAGAATCTGGATTTGGATAACAACGAAGACAATCTTGAGGATGATACTGTTTTACTAGAAGATGAAACAGAAATTGATCCAATAGCCGAAGGTATTAAACCTAAAGAAGACGGCGAAGAAGAATACTAAAATTTCAATAAAAATTTAGAAGATGTTTAAGGTACTACAAAACACTTGGGCCCTTTTTTTTGGCTTTGCTTTAATTAGTCTTGGTCACGGTTTGCAAGGAACACTTATCGGTGTTCGTTCTGTTTTAGAAGGTTTTAGTTTTTTTGCATCAGGACTTATTATAGCTGGTTATTACGTTGGATATTTAACTGGTGCATTAACAATTCCAATTTTTTTACAACGTGTTGGTCACATAAGAGTTTTTGCCGCTTTAGCATCGCTTGCTTCTATCGCTATATTATTACACTCAGTATTTGTTCATCCCTATTCATGGATGTTTATACGAATATTAACTGGTTTAAGTCTTGCTGGAATTTATGTAATCATGGAGAGCTGGTTAAATGAAAAATCAACTAATCAAACTCGTGGTCAATTACTTTCCGTTTACATGATTATTACTTTTGTATTTGTTGGAGCAGGACAGTTTTTATTAAATTTAGGTGATCCAGCTAAAGTTGATTTATTTATTTTAGTATCAATCTTATTATCATTCGCACTTCTTCCTATTCTTTTATCTTCAACAGAACAACCTAATACAGAAAGTCCTAAATTTTTTTCTTTAAGAGAATTTTATACTGTTTCACCTTTAGGTTTTGTTGGCGCATTAGCTACTGGTTTATCGCATAGTGCTGTTTTTGGGTACGGTGCAATTTATGCATCATCTATTAATTTAAGCTTATTTGAAATTTCTCTGTATATGATGATTATAACATCAGCTGGCGCCCTATCTCAATGGCCTATTGGGTATTTGTCAGATAGAATTGATAGACGTGTTATTCTTATTGGTGTTTCTTTTATGGCTTCAGGTTTGAGTTTATTTTTTGTTTTTGCAAACTTTATGCCACTAACATTGTTCTTAATTTTTACCGGTCTTTTTTCAGTTGCATGTTTACCAATGTATTCACTTACAGTTGCTCATACAAATGACTTCTTACAACCTAATGAGATAGTATCAGCAAGTGCAACCTTTGGTATACTTATTGGTATTGGATCAATTATCGGACCTTTGTTTGTTTCTGGATTCATGGAAATTTTGGGAGCGGCAGGTTTTTACATTTATTTATTTTTAATACATGGGCTGCTAGGACTTTTTGGTTTGTATAGAATGACACAAAGAACTAAACCACGTGATCTTGAATCACAATACAATCCTTTACCACGAAATATTAGTCCTGCCGGTATGGAAATGAATCCCGTTACTGAGCCAACTGAGGACGAGTAAATCTTTTAAATATTCTGTGAAGTAACAAGAGAATGATTATTCCCATATAAATGACTGGTTCAGTTTTATCAGCGCGAACTAAAACATAAAAATGCATACTAGCTAGAATGGCCACTGGATAAATTAAATAATGAATTTTCTTCCATAATTTAAAACCTAGTCGTTTAATCATATTGTTTGTTGAAGTGCTAGCAAGCGGGATTAGAAAAAGAAAACTTATAAAACCAAAAGTTATGAATGGTCTTTTTATAATATCTTGTATGATAAATTGCATATCTAAAAAATGATCTAAAACTATGTAAGTGGAAAAATGTAAGCAGACATAATAAAAAGCGAAAAGTCCAATCATTCTTCGTAATATGACTATTGGTTTTAAAGGTTTAATATTTGATAGAGTAGTAATCATGAGAGTTAGGATTATTAATCTAAGGGCCATTAGACCTAACTCATCCATTAGTTTTTCGATTGGATTAACTCCAAGATTCCCAGTAACAAATTGGTACGCCCAAAGTAAACTTGGAAATAGAAATAAAATAAATAAGACAGGTTTACTGCGATTAAAATTTCTTGTTGAAAACATTCATTAATAAAATTTAGTTAAATCTAAATCTTTGTAGAGATGCGCTACTTCTTTTTCATAGCCATTAAACATAAGTGTTTCTCTTCTTTTAAATTCTCCAATTCGTCTCTCTGTTCCTTGACTCCATCTTGGATGGTTAACATTTGGATTAACATTAGCATAAAAACCATATTCCCAAGGAGCTAAAGTTTCCCAAGATGTTTCCGGTTGAGTATCTAAAAATCTAATTTCCACAATTGATTTAATTGATTTGAAACCATACTTCCATGGAACAACCAATCTTATAGGTGCACCATTTTGATTAGGCATTGCATGACCATACAATCCAGTTGCTAATATTGTTAAAGGATTCATTGCTTCATCCATTCGAAGCCCTTCTCTATATGGCCAAATAATTGTTCTTTTTTGCTGTCCTGGCATTTCTTCTGGCCTAAAGACAGTTACGAACTGAACGTACTTTGCTGAACTTAAAGGTTCAGCCATTTTTATAAGTTCAGATAATTGAAAGCCCTGCCAAGGAATAACCATGGACCAAGCCTCAACACATCTTAATCGATATACTCTATCTTCTATTGTTACATTTGATAAAATTTTTTCTAAATCAAATGTTTTAGATTTTTTTACTAGACCATCTATTTTTATTGACCAAGGATGTGGATTAAAATTTCCTGAATTTAAATGAGGATGTTTTTTATGAGTACCAAATTCATAAAAATTATTATAGGTGGTAATTTCTTCATAAGAATTAAGTTTATCATTCTCATTTAAATTTTTATTATAAAGTGAAAGATCGCTATCATGATTTGCAAAAGCCGATGTAGAAATTGTTGCTAGCATAGCACTAGCTAAAGATCCTTTAATAAATTTACGCCTATTTAAATATGTCTTATAGGGTGTAATTTCAGATCCTAAAATTTTCATAATTATAATATATATCTTAAATATTATAATTGAAGTTTTGCTTCTATAATTCTAGTTTTTAAAGTGGGAATTATATTTATTTAGTATGTTTTCTGGCCATGTACTTTTGATAAATTCTATAATAGACCAAACATCATCATCTGATAGCGTATCATTGCCAAGCATTTTTCCTTCATAATCAGGAATTAATTTTTTAAAACCATACTTAGTAACCTGAAATAAATACTTAGGAGAGTGATGCCAAGTATGGCCAGTACCATTAAGAGGAGGTGCTCTTCGGTGACCATCTTCATCTAATGATTTATTCCACTCGTCATGACCAGCTAAATTACCCATATGACACCCAGCACAATTATCAGCATATAGTTTCATGCCCTTAAAAACATCAACTTCTGCTGCATGAATACTTAATCCAATAGATAAGATTGTTAGTGTTGTAATAAATTTAATGATTTGCATTCTGTTTATATAATTTGTTAAACTTATATTTCATTACAAATCTGTCTTTTTTTTGATAGGATATATAAATGAAAAAAATTCTCATTATTTTTGCCATTTTTACTTTAATAATTTCACTAAGTAGACATGCATACAGTGAAAAGGTTCACGGTATTGCAATGCATGGTACTCCAAAGTACTCCAGCGATTTTGAATACCTAGACTATGTAAACCCAGATGCTCCTAAAGGTGGAACAGTGAAATTTGGATCATATGGTTCTTTTGATAATCTTAATAGGGTTGCCTTTAAGGGATCAAAAGCTGCTGGTCTTGGGTATATTAATGATACCTTAATGAGAAGAGTCTGGGATGAAGCATTTTCTTTATATGGCTTGATAGCTGAGAAGGTAGAATTACCTGAAAATAGATCTTCAATAACTTTTTATTTAAATCCAAATGCAACTTTTCATGATGGTTCATCTATAACAATTGATGATGTCTTGTTTAGTCTAGAAACATTTCAAACTAAAGGCACCCCAAATCAGAAAAAAACCTATGGCAAAGTTGTTAAGACTGAATTGATAGGAAATAATGGAATAAAAATGATTTTTGAAAATAATGATGATAAAGAATTGCCTCTTATTATAGCAGGGTTTTTACCTATTATTCCGAAGAAGTTTTATGAAAATCTCGATGTAACTAAAACATTTTTGGATATTCCTCTTGGTAGTGGTCCATACCAAGTTGATAGTCTTGATCCAGGACGTCAAATTAAATACAAACGTGTTGAAAATTACTGGGCAAAAGATTTACCAGTAAATAAAGGTCTCTATAATTTTGATACAATAATTTATGATTATTACAAAGACTCAAATGTCTTAGTTGAAGCTTTTAAAGTTGGCGAATACGACTTTAGGAGAGAGTACAACGTTAAACGTTGGTTGTCAGAATATAATTTCAAAGCTGTCCAGAATGGTGAGGTAATACTGACAGAAATGAATAACGATAGACCGGTTGGAATGAATGGTCTTGTGATGAATACAAGACGTGACATATTTAATAATAGAAATGTAAGACTTGCTTTAAGCTATGCCTATGATCACGAATGGATTAATAAAACCATATATCAAAATGCGTATGTGAGAACAGATAGTTATTTTGATAATTCACCATTAGCTTCTTCAGGTTTACCTTCCAAAGAAGAATTAGAATTATTGAATGTTTGGAAAGAAGAAATCCCAGCAGAAGTATTTACAGAAACATTTACTCCACCTATTACGGATGGAAGTGGTAATGATCGTAAAAATTTATTGAAAGCAAAAGAAATACTCGAAAAAGAGGGATGGTTTGTTAAAAATGGTAAACTCATAAAGGATGGAAAGGAATTCAAGTTTGAGTTCTTAATTGTCAGTCCATCTGATGAGAAGATTGCCTTAGCCTATCAAAGTAATCTGAAAAAACTTGGTATAACAATGAATGTAAGAACTGTTGATTCATCACAATATCAAGAACGTCTCTTAAGTTATGATTTTGATATGATTAAAAGATACTGGGGCGTTAGTTTAAGCCCAGGAAATGAGCAACAATTTTATTGGGGATCAGAAGTTGGTCAAAAAGATGGAAGTAGGAATTATCCTGGCATTAATAGTCCTGCTGTTGATGCAATGATTGAAAAACTTATTAATGCAGAAAATAGAGAGGAATTAACAACGGCAATTCACGCTCTAGATAGGATATTATTATGGGGTCATTATGTAATTCCTCTTTATCATAGCAACAAGGACAGAATGGCTTATTGGGATTTTTTTGAATATCCTGATGAAATTCCACTTTACGGAATTGTAATTGAGTCCTGGTGGATAAATAAAAACAAACAATAATATAAGTTAATTAAAATTTTTATGAGTCATACAAGAGCTAATATACTAATGTTAATTGCTTCACTTATTTGGGGTACAGCATTCGTAAGTCAAACTACAGGGATGGGAGCGATAGGTCCTTTTACTTTTAGCTTTGGAAGATTCTTTTTTGCTTTTTTAACAGTAATTCCATTTGCTATTTATCTAGAGCAGCAAAATGTTTTAAAAATATTGAGTGATAGAAAAAAAATTTATCTTTGTTTGGCTACAGGTTTTTTTCTTTTTGGTGGGATGGGCCTGCAACAATACGCTTTACAAAAATCATTAATATCAAATGCAGCCTTTCTTAGTACTCTTTATGTTCCTTTTGTTGGTATAATTTCAAGATTTATAATTAAAAAACAGGTGCACTGGATTATTTGGATTGCCATTTTACTTTGTTTATATGGATCATATCTTTTGTCCTCTAATCAATCAGTTGAAATTCAACAATCAGATTCACTCTTGTTTATTGCTGCTTTATTTTTTGCTTTGCATATCATTTGTATTGATATTTTTATGAAAGAACTTAACAGTCCTTTTTTATTTGGAAGTATTCAGTACTTTATTGTTTTTATTTTATCTATGATTTTAGCCTTCATGTGGGAGGAGCCAAAGATCTCAAATATGCAAATTGAATGGTTTGAAATTTTATACACGGGAATTTTTTCTGCTGGTATTGGATATACACTTCAAATTATTGCTCAACATAAAGCTAATCCTGCTCCAGCTGCAATTATTTTATCAATGGAGTCAGTCTTTGCTGCAATAGCAGGTTGGATACTTTTAAATCAAGTTTTAGACACACAAAAAATACTTGGATGCCTTGCAATATTTGTTGGAGTCATTATAGTACAATTAGTACCAATAATTATTAAACAAAAATGAGTGATAAATTAGACGTAGTTGGAATTGGAAATGCAATGGTAGATGCCATAATTCCTTCCAATCAAAGTGAAATTGAAAAACATGAAATTAATAGAGATTCTATGAATCTTATTGATGAAAACTTAAAAAATAATTTGCATGAAAGTTATTCCATCAGAGAAATGGCTGGTGGAGGTTCACTGGGAAACTCCATGTTTGGAATCACCTCTTTTGGCGGTAATGGAAGTTTTATTGGAAAAATTAAAAATGATGAAATTGGAACATATCTTCAAAAAGATATGATCAGGGAAGGACTAAGATTTCCGTTGGGATTTACATCTCCTGATATTTCAACTGGATGTTGTACAATTTTTGTTGAAGAAGATGGAACAAGAACAATGTGTACTTTTCTTGGTGCTGGAACATTAATAGGGCCTGAAGATATAAAAGAGGATGATATTAAAAATCATAAGATCGCATATTTGGAAGGCTACTTGTGGGACAATGAGAATGCAAAAAAAGCTATGAAAAAAATGGTGGATATTTGCAAAGCTGATAATCAAAAAATTGCATTTACTTTATCTGATCTTTTTTGTGTTGATAGACACAGAGATTCTTTTAAAGAATTAATAACTAAGAATGTTGATATTCTTTTTGCTAACGAAGATGAAATCAAAGCAATGGCACAAACAGAAAGTTTTGAAGAAGGTCTAGAATATGCAAAATCATTAAATATAATTGCTGCTATTACTAAAGGAAGTAGTGGATCAGTAATTATTTCTGGTAATGACATCACTGAAGTTGCTGCAAAAAAAGTAGAAAAAGTTGTAGATACAACTGGAGCTGGGGATTTATTTGCAGCTGGTTTTTTATTTGGTTATTCTAAAGGTAAAGCAATTGATGAATGTGGTAATTATGCATCAATTGCCGCTGCAGAAATTATTTCACATTATGGCGCAAGACCTTTGGTAAAATTGTCTAGTTTAATTTAGCTAATAACTTATTTTTATTTTCTTCATCACAAAAGGAATATTTAATTGCGTTATGAGTAAGGGAGATTAGTTCCTTTTCATTTAAGCCTAAATCTTCCATGACTTTGTATTCACCGTTTATCGTTGCATTAAAAAAAGGAGGGTCATCAGAATTGACCGTAACTTTTACTCCTTGATCAAATAATGTTTTTACAGGATGATCTACATAATCTTCATAAATCTTGGTTGCAATATTACTTGTTGGACAAGTTTCTAGAATAATATCTTTCTCAATTATTTCTTTAACTAAATTAGGATCCTCTATTGATCGAACTCCATGGCCTAATCTTGTTGGATGCAGAAGGTTAATAGCATTTCTTATATTTACAGGACCATCCCATTCACCTGCATGAACAGTAATTGGAAAATTTTCTTTCTTTAACATATCAAATGTTTCAACAAATAAATTTGGCGGAAAATGAAGCTCATCCCCAGCCAAACCAAAACCAACTAAACAAGGATGAGGATTATTTAAAACTTCTCTTGCAGTTCCTTGTACTGACTCTGGTCCTAAATGTCTGATCCCATTCATTATGTAACGTGAAACAATACCAAAATCCTCTTCAGCTTTTTTGGAAGCTTCATAAACTCCTTCAATAAAAGAATGATACGTCATACCTTTTTCTTTAGCATGAGTTGAGGAAATCATCGCTTCAACATAAATTACATTATTAGCGGCACAATCTTTTAAATATTCATAAGTTAATTCAAAATAATCTTCTGGCGTATGTATAACAGAAGTAACTATGTCGTATTTTTTTATAAAATCATAAAAATCATCCCATTGATATGCGTACTTTGAACCAAAAATTTCTTCGGATATTTGATGATTATTTCGTTTGGCAAATTTCTTACATAAATCTGGCGTAATAGTTGCCTCTAAATGAACATGAATTTCTGCTTTTTTAACTGAATTAAAAATATTCATATATATAAAATTACCTATATAATAATAATATGGAAGCAAGAATAAACAGAAGAAGCTTTGTTTTTGGCGCAAGTTGTTCTTTGTGTGGTTCAGTGATTTTACCATCATGTACACAAGTACCTTTAACAAATAGAAGTCAGCTAAATTTATATGATAGTAACTTGCCTATAATTTTAATGGGTGGAGGTGTAGCTGGTCTTCCAAAAGTTTATCCAAATGAAAGAGCTCTAAATAAAGAAGTTGAAAAAACATATTCAAAATTTTTATCAAAAGCTAAAGAAGATAAAATTCTTTTGGATAACACAGATGAATCTAAAAAAATTGAGGAGATTGGAACAGAAATTTATACCTCTCTAGATACATTTTATATTAGTAAGCGTGAAAAAAATCCTGTAGAAAATTTTAATTGGCAGTTTGCACTAATTGAATCTGATACAAAAAATGCGTGGTGTATGCCTGGTGGTAAAATTGCTTTCTATACTGGTATACTTCCTGTTTGTAAAAATGATGATGGGATTGCAGCAGTTATGGGGCATGAAATTGCGCATGCATTTGCAAGACACACTGTAGAAAAATTAACCCAGGCGTCTATGATTCAAATGGCAACAATTGGAATATCACGAAGTAGATATGCAGAACTTTTAAATAAATCTTTAAGAGTTGGTAATGTAGGTGGTAATGTTTACAACTCAGTTGTTAAGTATGGAATTTTTCTTCCTTTTAGTAGAAAAATGGAGAGTGAAGCTGATTACTTAGGCATGGGATTTATGAATCTTGCAGGATTTAATATCAAGGAGCCTGCTAAACTATGGCAAAGAATGATGGCTGGTCAAGAAGGAAGAGTGCCTGAATTTATGGGGTCACATCCTAGTCCTGATAATAGATCTAAAAAGTTTCTTGAATGGGAAAGTGAAATTTTAGATAAATTTCCTCAAGTTTAATTTTAGTGTAATAGGTATTTTATGATTGCTGTTGAAGTTAAAGATCTTACTCACTCTATTAATGATAAAAAAATTTTAAATAATATTAATTTTAATCTCAATAAAGATAGTATCTCTTGTATTTTGGGACCGTCAGGTAGTGGAAAAACTACTTTATTAAAACTTATAGCAGGTCTTGAAAAAGTACAGTCAGGGAAAATTATTATTAATGGTGAAGAAGTAAGTAGTGCAGCAAAACACTTACCTACAGAAAAAAGAAAAATTGGTTTTTTATTTCAAGATTACGCTTTATTCCCGCATTTGACAGTAAAAGAAAATTTGAGATTTCCAACTAATGCTAAAAATTCAACTAATAATGTTGATGAAATTATTGAATTAATTAAATTACCAAATTCACTAGACAAATACCCACACGAGTTAAGTGGTGGTGAACAACAGAGAGTTGCTCTTGCACGATCTATAATTTCACAACCTGATTTACTATTATTAGATGAGCCTTTTTCAAGTTTGGATTTAAGCCTTCGAGAAGAGGTGAGAGATGATACGCTGCATCTTTTACAAAAATCAAATGTGTCTGTAATTATAGTCACTCATGATCCTTTCGAAGCAATGTTTATCTCAAATCATATAAATATTTTTGATAAATCAGGTTCGATTGTACAGTCAGGAACTCCAAATGATCTCTATAACAATCCAAAAAATTCATATGTTACAGGTTTTTTTGGTGAAACAAATAAATTTGAAGGTATCGTTAAAGAATCTCACATTTACACACCGGTTGGGAAAATTAAAACACCTGGAAATTTAGAAGGTGAAAAAGTTGTGGTACACATAAGACCTCAAGGTATAAAACTCAACAAACAACCAACACCAGTTAATGGAATTAAAGGAACCGTTATGGCATCAAAATTAATGGGGTCATTTAGTTTTATCCATTTATCTGTTTTAGATAATAATAATGAAGTTGTTCATGTTCATAGCCACATGCCTGCTGACTTTAATCCAAAACAATCGTCTGCAGTCGAGATAGAAATTGATAATGAACAGGCTTACATATTTAAGAATTAAGTTTTAGTTTTTTATTGATTTAGTAATTGTTCTGTTAAGAAAAATTACTGGTCCTAATCCAGCAATAACGATAATTAGAGCTGCAAATGCTGACTCCTCCAACATTTCATCAGAGGCATATTGATAAACATAGGTTGCGAGTGTCTCAAAATTAAATGGTCTTAATAAAAGAGTTATTGGAAGTTCTTTTAAGATGTCTACGAAAACTAGTATTCCTCCAACTAATAAATTTGTATACAGCAATGGTAATATAATTTTTCTTATACTTTTGAAAAAACTAACACCCATTGTTCTTGATGCATCTAATAAGTTTGGATGAATTCTTGAAATACCTGATGTAATGGCTCCATTACCAACTGCTAAAAATCTTATACTATACGCAAATAATAAAATTATAAATCCACCAACAGCATAACTCATACGAAAATAAATTAAATCATTAAGCCACCCAACAAATACCACTATTCCAACAGCAAGAATTGTTCCTGGAAAAGCATAACCAGAAGAAGCAAAAAAAATTAAAATTTTTTGGAAATTATTTGATTTATATGCACCAACTATAATCATTAATAAGGAGAGCAACATAATGAATGATGAAGAAATAAATGCTAAAGATATGCTTGAAATTGTTATTTGAAAAATTTCAATAAAATTTATTATAGAATAACCTTTAATTACAAAATTCAATAAAATTGAAACAGGTATTATAAAACCAAGACTTAAAGGTATTAGGCAAATTAAAAACAATAAAAAATTTTTAACTCCAGAAACTGCTTGGGTTGGTGTATAAGATGCGCCACTGTACTTTTCATGAAATTTTCTGCTACGCCTACCCAAATACTCTAAAGTTAAAAGTACTATAACAATCATAAATAAAATACTAGAAATCTGTGATGCGCCAGATAAACTATTCATTCCTAGCCAAACATTAAATACACCTAAGGTTAATGTTTCAATAGCAAAATAATCAACTGTCCCAAAATCAGAAATTGTTTCCATTAGTACTAAGGCTAAACCTGCAATTATACCTGGACGACCAAATGGAATAGCAACATTTAAGAAGGAATTCCTTCCGTAAATAGAACTAGTTTGAAAAAAAGATATAGGAGTCGTTATAAATGATGCTCTAGTCATTAAATATACATATGGATACAATACAGATGACATTACCAAAATTGCACCTCCCATTGATCTCACATTTGGAAACCAGTAATCTTTCGTGCTCGTCCAACCAAATATGTCTCTTAACAATGATTGAAGAGGACCAGCATATTCAAAAAAGTCAGTATAAGTATAAGCAATAATATAAGCTGGGACAGCAGCTGGTAATAATAACATCCATTCGAAAAATTTTTTCCCAAAAAAATTATATCTTGTCACTATCCAAGCAGTAGTTAAACCAAAAACTAAACTTAATCCTCCAACACCAAACATTAGAATTATTGTATTGGTCAGATATCTGGGCAAAACGGTTGAAAATAAATGTGGCCATAGTGATGTGTCGCCTAAGATCGCGTAATAAAATATTGAAAAAATAGGGGCGATAATTACTAAAGCAATTATCGCCACAGAATAGGACCATAAATTAAAATTTATCAAAACAGCTAACCTATAATTTACCAGCCTACTCTATCAATGATTTTCTGAGCTACTGGAGCAAGTTCTGCAAGTTTTTCAACAGGCAGTTTATCTTCTTTAAACTCGCCCCATGATTTTAACTCATCAGTTAATTGCATATCTGGATTAACTGGATATTCATAGTTTATAGAACTGTAAAGGACTTGTGCTTTTGGCTGAGTAAGAAATTCAAGTAGTGCAATCGCATTGTCTTTATTTTTAGAGTACTTTATCACACCTCCACCAGCAACATTAATGTGATTCCCTCTGTCTTTTTGATTAGTAAAAACTAACTCTATTGAGTTAGCCCACTCTTTTTGTTCTGGATTCTTTTCATTAAATTTCATTTTTCCAAAATAATATGTATTCATTACAGCAATATCACAGACACCTTCATAAATTGCTTTTGCTTGAGCTCTATCATTACCCTCAGGTTTACGTGCTAAATTTGCAACAACGCCTGCAGCCCATTCTTCAGCAATAACTTCTCCATTTGCAGCAATTATTGAAGCTAAAAGTGATCTATTATAGTCATGGCTGCCAGGTCTTGTACAAATTTTACCTTTCCATTTTGGATCAGATAAATCTTCTATTCTTTTAATTGAGTCTGTAGATACTCTTTCTTTTGATATTGCAACAATTCTAGCTCTCTTTGAAAGTGCAAACCATTTATTATTACTGTCTCTTAAATAATTTGGAATATTCATATTCAAAATATCTGAATTGATTGATTGTAAAATATCCTTTTCAACAAATTGATTTAACCTTGCTATATCAACTGTTAATACCAAGTCAGCAGGTGTATCTTCACCTTCAGCTAAAACTCTTTCTAGCAATCCTTTTTTTGCGTGTAAAACATTTACCTTTATGCCAGTCAATTTTGTAAATTCCTCAAAGAAAGGATCTATTAAAATTGGCTGCCTGTAAGAATAAACATTAACCTCTTTGGCAAACAAGTTTAGTGAAATGGTAGATGCAATTAGTATCAATAGTAATCTAAAAATAATTTTCATATAACCTTCTTTTTTTTGTGGAGATAATAAATATCTCCACGTTCTATGATTAAGAATCTTATTAAAAATTATCAGAATACGAATGTAGATCTATATGAATTTTTTTTTAATATCAGTGTTATTAAAATTCATAAAATTGGATTTATTCTAAATTTAAAGCTAAAAATGTTGGGGCCACTTTGGACCCCTATCCAAAACTACTTTATTGAAATTAGTCTAGCTTTTTTTTCTTCTGGAATAATTCTCTCCAAATCAATCGCTAAAAGTCCATTTTTCAATTCAGCATCTTTAACTTTGATATCTTCTGAAATTGTGAATGATCTTTCAAACTGTCTTGTTGAGATTCCTTTATGGATTACACCATTGCCATTTTCATTAACCACTTTTTCTTTAGGTTTATTTCTAACAGTTAGGTTGTTTTCTTTTAATTCAATCTCAATATCTTCTTTACTATATCCAGCGAGAGCAACTTCAATTTTATAGTTATGTTCATCAACTCTATGAATATTGTAAGGTGGATAATTTGTATTGTATCTTTCCGTAGACTCCAACATTCTATCAAATTCATCAAAAATTGAGTCAAATCCTACAGAGAATGGTCTTAGAGAATTCCAAACGGATAGGTTTCTAGTCATAATAACTCCTTTATTAAGCAAGTTTATTTCGCCCGCACCCACAATGGCATACAGACAGTTATTATGTGGGGATGATTGTGTTTAATTCAAGTCTTTGTTATTTCTTTCTTATAAACGATAATCCATCAGATAAAGGCAGAAGAGAGAATTCCACCCTTGTGTCATTTTGTATTTTTAAATTTAAATCACGGATACTTTTTGTTTGAGAGTCTTGTTTAGTTTCATCTGCCACATCACCGTGCCAAAGCATATTATCAATAATTATTATTCCATTAGAAACTAAAAGGTTTAGCGACAGTTCGTAATAATTTGGGTAATTATTTTTATCAGCATCTATAAAAATTAAATCATAACTCTGTTGACGGTCTATCATGCTTTGCATTACCTCAACACCATCTCCAATAATCGATTCTATTTTTGAGCTCATATTATCTAATTCCCAATATTTTTTTGCTAAGGATAAAAATTCATCTGAATTATCAACTGTTACGATTCTTCCTGACTCAGGTAGACCTCTAGCCAAAAACAAAGTGCTCATCCCTGTAAACCTTCCAATTTCTAAACAGTTTTTAGCATTGGAAATTTTAGTTATAATTTCCAAAAACTGACCTTGTTCTTTTGCAATCTGCATTTGGGAAACACTACCAAGTTTTAAAGTTTCATTTTCTAGTTCAGTAATTATTTTATCTTCTCGGTAACCTACGCTTTGTAAGTATTGCACAAGTGCCTCGTTAATTTCAGTTTGAGTGCTCATTAATTTATGGTTTCAAATATTTCAGATAGTTTGTGAGTTTTTTTATCTGAAATAATGAAACAGCCTTTTATTTTATTTATTAAATTATCATCTATATTTTTACTTGAGTATAAACTTAACAGAGGAGTTGAGGAATTTACTTCATCACCTATATTGAGAACATTATCATATCCAACTCCATAATTTATTTTATCGGTAACCTGTTTTCTTCCACCTCCAAGTTCAATAAGTATAAGGCCTAATTCTCTGGTATGAATATTTTCTATCCACCCATCCTTAATAGAAAATATATCTTTTTGAATAGATGTGTTAGTTAGATCTTTTTCATAAGATGTTAAAATATTTTTTGGTCCACCCAAAGCTGCAACCATCATTTCAAATTTTTCTGCAGCTAGTCCATTATTAATAACCGTATTAATTTTATTATAAGCCTCTTCTTTTGAAATTTTATAAATGTTTACTAATAGCGAAGATATTAATTCATTAGTGATCTTCTCTAATCGATGATCTTTAAAATCATTTTTAATATATTTTATGCATTCTAATATCTCTAGTGTATGACCAGCACTTTTACCTAAGACCTGATTCATATCTGTTAATATAGCTTCGCAATGTAAACCTGCTCCTTTAGCGACTCTTACTAAGGAGTTGGATAAATCTCTTGCTACATCAATAGTGCTATTAAAAGACCCATTACCAACTTTTACATCAAGGACTAAAGATGAAAGACCGCTTGCAATTTTTTTTGAAAGAATAGATGATGTTATTAAGGGTAAAGATTCTACTGTACCTACAGTATCTCTTATTGAATATAATTTTTTATCAGCTGGTGCTAAGTTAGAGGTTTGGCCGATAATTGCACAACCAACGTCTTTTACAACTTTTTTAAAAGTTTCTAAATCAGGCTTTGTATTGTACCCAGCGATTGAATCAAATTTATCCAGAGTACCGCCGGTATGACCCAAACCTCTACCTGAAATCATTGGTACATACAGTCCACAAGCTGCAAGTATTGGCGCTAATATAACACTCGTCTTGTCTCCAACACCACCAGTTGAGTGCTTATCACAAACCAACTCAGAATCTACAATCTCAGACCAACTCAATGTGTCGCCTGAGTTCGTCATCGCCTCAGTTAAACAAACAGTCTCTTCATACGTCATTCCATTTGAAAATATTGCCATGCTCATTGCTGCAATTTGTGCATCTGAAAAAGATCCATTTGTTAAACCATCTACAAAAAAGTTGATATCTTCTTTTGACAAATCTTTGTTGTCTCTTTTTTTTCTAATTATCTCTTGAGGTAACATCGAATTGAACTTCTTGTATAAATTGTTTAATTAAATTTAAAACATTGTTCTCTGCTAAACTTGCATTCTCTAAAGTTTCCTGATGACTTAATTTTGTTTTATTCATACCCGCAGCTAAGTTGGTGATTACACTGATACCAATAACGGGAAGTCCGCAATGATTAGCAACTAAAACTTCTGGTACTGTAGACATTCCAACTGCATTTCCGCCTATTACTTTTAAGGCATTGATTTCAGCAGGTGTTTCAAAATTTGGTCCTGAGTACATACAATAAATACCTTCATAAATTTTTTGATCTATTTTTTTGGCGACTTGTATTAGCTGATCTCTATAAAACTTATGGTACCCATCACTCATATCATGAAAGCGAGGGCCATACTCTTCAGCATTTGGTCCAATAAGTGGGTTGAAACCACTCCAGTTAATATGATCTTTAATTGCCATTAGACTACCAGCCGGCATTGCTTCATCTAAACTGCCTGCTGCATTTGTAACAACTAATAACTTGCACCCAATGTCCTTTAATACTCTTATGGGTGAAGCTAAGCTTTGAGGATTATGCCCCTCATAAATATGTGATCGTCCATACATACAAACAACATTTAAAGTATTTATTTTTCCTAAAACTAATTTGCCTGCGTGACCTTTGACAGTTGGCTGTGGAAAATCAGATAATTGTTCATATGAAATTGATTCTTGAATATCTTTTTCTTCAAAAAAATTAGTTAGTCCGCTTCCTAAAATTACAGCGATGTCTGGTGAAGTATTACTAGTTATTTCTAAAAATTTTTTAGCCGAAGGTAGCATTAAAGATTCTCTGGGCCAAAAGAATCTGGCAGTAGTTCTTCGAGTGTAGATGTTTTCATATGACCATTTTCGTTACACATATGAATCTTAGTATCTAAAGTAGCAAATTCTCTTAACCTCTGTCTACATCCGCCACAAGGTGAGCATAATAGTTCACCTGAGCCTATAACCACAACTTCTAAAATTTTTTTGTTTCCATTAGATATCATATTTCCAATTGCAGTTGCTTCGGCACACTGTGATTGAGGATAGGCTGCATTTTCAACATTACAACCAGTAATAATTTTACTATCTTCTGTTAGAAAAGCTGCTCCTACTTTAAAATTTGAATATGGAACATGGGCTTTTTCTCTAACTTTTTTTGCAGCCTTAAATAAACTATCAAAATTTTCTGAAACCATATTCTTGTTTAACATGAAATTCTTAAAAAAATTATTTATTTCTAAATCTTAAACAATTCTTGAGACAAATCAGGAAGATGATCTCCCCAAAAAACTTCTTTACGTAAAAAATCTGGATCTTGATTAAAACAAATAGACATTGCGGAATTATAAACAGCCCTAGAATCAATAGTCGAATTTAAATCTCTTCCCTCAAATAATTCTTTCTTCTTAAGTCCGGGCCAATCTGTATAAACTTGAGATTTTTTTAGTAAACCTCCTGCCATTAGTATTGCACTTCCGTATCCATGTTCTGTACCATAACCTCCATTTTGTTTAATAGTTCGGCCAAATTCAGTGAGAGTAAGAATTAGTGTATTATCAAACGCTTGGCCAAGATTTTCATGTAAAATGGTAACGATCTTATTTACTTCTTCTAGTTCATCAGCATGCGCTCCATCAACACCTCCTTGGGCAGCATGTGTATCAAAACCATCTAAATCAAATACAGCAACTCTAGGACCACTTTGATCTTTTAATTGTTTAGCAGCTTCAAGAGCGAGTTTTTTTCTATCATCAGAGTCAGTAGCTATTTGCATAGACAATGGCCTCTGTCTAATTGTATCAAGTGTAGATTTAATTAACTCGTTATGTTCACCTTTAAATTCATTATAAATTTGGTCTATTAATTTTGTTTCAACAAAATCTGGTGATGGGAAGAAATTATTATTCTGTGGCACACCTCTCAATAAAAGTGGCATTGGTAAAGATATTGCTAGACCTTTTCCTATAATATTTGAGGCTAATAGCCCCCTACCAAGCCATCCTGTTTTTTCTTTGTATGGAATGTGTGCTCCAGTTTCCATTAAATTTTGTCCATCAAAATGTGATCTGCCTGTGTAAGGAATATTTGTTGCATGGACAAATGCCGCTTGATTTTTTTGCCAGAGTTTATGAAAAATTTCTAATTTAGGGTGAAGACCAAAGTCACTATTCAAATTAAGAACATCTTCCAGAATGAGTTTTTTTCTTAATTTTTTAAGACGTTTATCTCCAATAACAGGAACAGCTGTTAAACCATCCATTCCTCCACGAAGTGATATGATAATTAGATTTTTTTTCTGCATTGAAGCAAAACTTATTTTTGGAAAATATCCTGAAAGAAATAATGTTGTTGATCCTCCAATTAAAAAATTTCTTCTTGTACAGTTCATACTTTTAATATCTCTGGTAAATTACAAATAACTCCATACTTTCTGCCTAAATCTTTATCTGATGTACCAAATCTAAATTGATGGATAAGAGATGCCATATTTTTATGATCTTCAAAATTATTTTTAAGACAAGATAAAATAAAATCATGCGATCTGTTTTCTGATTTAACAAGCATTGGAAGCTCAACCGAAGCAAACCAAAAGCGGCGTAATAATAGTTCTGGTGATACCCAATCTACTTCTAAATCACTCCAACCATTAGGTTGTTTAGCACGATAAGGTGAATGACCAATTTCTCTTAGTATCCATGATAATTGTCTTTGTCTATTATTTGGCTTTAATTTAAAACTATAATTCATTTTTTCAAAAGAAAGCGGAATATTTAAATCAAAGATTCTAGATAATTGCATTAACCATATTTCAGGTGGATGAAATTTATGTGTAATCTCATTATACTTATAAGCCTGTTGTATAACTGCCTTGTGAATTTCAATTAAGCTTCCATTAGATTTGTTCCATGCTTCTATTACTGGATTTATCATTTCTTCTGTTGGTTCATCTGTAATAAAATGCCTGCATAATTTTGTTGAAACAAATTTGATACAGATTGGGTGTGTTGCCAAATCATGAATTACTTTTGCAAGTTCTCTTTTTCCATCATTTTTATATTTAATTCCTAAAACTATTTTATCTCCTTTTTGATGCATTTCTTGATCAAACCATATATCACCAGTCTCTAAATTTTTTCTATCCCATTTGTGCGCCCAACCTGTCATGATATAGGCTAACTGAATAACATCTTCTTGAGTGTATCCAGCATTTGGGGATACTGTGTGTAACTCTAATAATTCTCTTGCATGATTTTCGTTTATAGTTTCCCTCCATTCCATTCCTTTTTTAGAATTAGGACCAAAAGATTCTGAATTATCAAGGTGGTGAATCATGCACCATGAAGTTGTAACTGACTGAACCATCTCTTCAAAAGTTTTAACCATGTTAGGTCTAATAATTTCACGTTGATAGGGTCCAGTGCTAAACTCTGCAAGAAAATCTTTTTCACTTATTGCAAAATGATTTCCCCAAAAAAGCCAGAAACGCTCAAAAACAGGTTGTTTGGAATACTTTGTTTGAAAATGACGAATAGCATGTTCATTTAATTCAAAATATCTTTCACCAGTTTTTATTCTTAATTCATCTTTTGCTTTTCTATACGCATATTTATCATTTTTAAATTTTTTCCTTAAAACTTCTCTATCTCCGTATACCCATTCACCATATTTTTTTCTTAATTCTTTTTCAGTTGGAATTGTTCCAGGCCATAAAAAATCAGGTATGGCATCCAATTGATTTGTCGCCCAATTAAGAGGATCTTTATATGGTTTTTCATGTGGCGACAGCCCAAATGCTACTCGTCTATAAAAATTTAATGACATATAAATAAAAAAATAGTTTACATATATTTAAAATTTTTAAAATAAAATTAAATGAAAAATATACCTCTAAAAATTTGTGGCATAACAAATGTAAAATCCGTTGAAGTCGCGTATAAAAATAAAATCAAATCATTAGGCTTTGTAAGTAAAAATTTAAATGGACCAAACACAGTTAGTGATAAAAAAATACAATCATTAATTAAAGAATGTAAAAATTTTAAAATAGAATCAGTACTTCTAACTCGGTATGTATCTTTGAACAAACTAGTTGAACAAATAGATTTTACAAAACCAAAGACAATTTCATGTTCATATCATTTTTCCAAAAAGGATTTAATAAGAATAAAAAAAATATTTAAAAGATTAAAAATTGGTATTGCAGTTAATCCAGAAAATTTTGATGAAAAATACATTAAATCAATTAGAAAAATTGTTGATGTTATTTATTTCGATATGAATGTTTATAAAAAAAAGAGTATTAAAAAATACTCACTGAGAAAGAGTATTAAACAAATACAATTTATAAAAAATAAAAATATTCCAGTTTATATTGGTGGAGGTATAGACAAAAAAAATGTTTCCAAAATTCTAAAACAAATAACACCTTTTGGGTTAGATATTTCTAGGGGTTTAAAAAATCAGAGAAATTTAATTTCTAAATCAAAACTAAAAGAGTTTTTAAATCAAATTTCGGTAGGATAATCTTTTAATAATATATTTATTGTTTAGCTCTTTCGATAATGCCTTTATTGATTTTTTTTCAATCGGATGTCTAAGAAATGGATCAAGATCTAGTATTGGATATAAAACAAAGTCTCTTTCAATTGCTCTTGGATGAGGAATTATTAAATTTTTTTTATTAAATTTTTTTTTACCAAAAAAAATTATATCCAAGTCAATAACTCTTGGACCATTGATAATTTTTTTATTTTTTTTTAATTTTTTTTCAATTTCATAAATATTATTTATTAATTCTAATGGCTGCTGATTGGTTAATAGTTTTATTGCAGTGTTAAAAAAATTATTTTGTGATTTATATCCATAGGGGGAAGAAATATAAATATTTGCAAATTTTTTTATATTACCAATATTTTCTAACTCTCTAACGGCACTGCGTAAATTAAATACAGCATTACCTAGATTTGAGCCAAGTGCGATTATTGTTTCAGTTTGATACACTTAGTGATTCAGCTCCATATTTTTTTGCTACAGCTGTTTTGTTAATTGTAATTTTAACATTTTTTATTTTAAATTTTTTTTCAAGAACATTAGATGTTTTAATAATTAAATGTTCAAGAGTATGCGATTGAGATTCCTTTATGAAAGTTTTTAAATATTTTGTAATAGATGAATAATCCTTAACATTATTTATATTATTTAAATCTAGTGAGTTTTGAACAGGATAACTAAATTCTAATGTTACCTTTAATAACTGTTTTTTCTTTCGCTCTTGGGCAGTGATACCTATGTGTGCACTGATGGATAAGTTTTTAATTTCTACTTTAAACATAGTTTTTCAAAAATTTTTAATGATTGAGATGTTTCTTTTATGTCATGAACTCTAAATATATCAACTCCCTTTTGATAACAATATAATGCAGAAGCGATTGAACCTCCCAATCTTTGATTTGTTTCACTTTTATCTATGAAGTTGATCCAACTTTTTCTAGATGATCCTAATAATAATCCATATCCTTTAAACTTAAACTGATTAATTTTTTGCATGATTTCTATATTTTGTTTAAAATTTTTACCAAAACCAATACCTGGGTCAAACCAAACTTTAGATGAAGGAATTTTTATTTTTTCTAATTGTTTAATTTTCTGGAGAAATATTTTTTTAATATCTTGCACAACATTATTATATGAGTGTATTTTTTTTTGCATAGTTTTGGGTGGTGCAGGTGTGTGCATTAAAATTAAACCAGTTTTAAATTTTTTAGTTAAAAAAAATAAATCTTCTGAACCGCCAAAGACATCATTTATAATATGCACTCCCATATTTAATGCATATTCTTGAGTCTCAATTTTATTAGTATCAACAGATATGACAAATTTATTTTTTGGCAATTTTTTTAATATCGGGTCTAATCTTTTGACTTCTTCTTTGTGTGTTAATGGATCTGAGCCAGGTCTTGTACTTTCTGCTCCAATATCAATAATACTTGCTCCATTTTTTACCATTTCTTTGATATTTTTCAGTGCATCTGAACTTTTAAAACTTTTTCCACCATCACTAAATGAGTCGGGAGTAACATTGCATATTCCCATTACCGTTGGTCCAGTTAGTTTAAAATTATATTTACCTAATTTCATTTTAATAATATTTTTGAATATTTTTTTGATAATAAATTATATATTTTCATTGAAGATCTGCACCAATTAAATTGTTTAATAAAAGAAATACTAACCACACCTTTACCAGAGCCAACTAAAAGTATTTCACTAAATTGATGTAAACTAGAAATATTAATATCTTTTCTATAAATTTTATAAGGTAGATTTTTAATTAGGTATTCTAGTGTAATTCCATAATAATAGTAATTTTTTGGAATAAATAATTTATTACTGTTTACGAAAATTAAATTGGTCGTAGAGCCTTCTAAGACTTTTTTGTTAAAATAAAAAAGAATTTCTTCTTTTTGCAAATTAATTTTTTTTTGTAAAGAAATTATTTTTTTGTACTGTAAGTTTTTGAAGTTAGGTAAAGCTCGTTGGAATCTAAAAAATTTTGCAGTAAAATACATATTATCTTTGTTTCGTTTACGTACAGATAGTGAGATTATTTTTTTTGTAACTGCAATTCTTAATAGGTGATCGTAATTTTTAATTTTAGAATATTTATTTAAGAAATTAGTTAAAAAATTTTTTGAAATTTTAACATCAATGCGAAAATATCTTAAATCTTTATTTAGTTTTTTCAAATGCTGATCAACTAAGATAAAATTTGGCTCTTTGCCAAATAATCTAATCGTTGTAAAGATACCCTTGTATCCCCAAAGAGAATTGAACTTAAGTAATTTAAAATTCTTAGCGTGAAAGGATTTTTTTAATAAGATATTTTCCATGTGGAGTTAAAAATGAATCTGGGTGAAACTGTAATCCATAGACTTTATTAATATCATCTTCAACCGCCATTGCTACATTTGTTTTTACACAACGCATTGTAATTATCATTGATTGAGAAATAAACGGTTCAGCCATTTTTAAAGAATGATATCGACCCCCTAAGAAATTAAAATTTTTTTTAAATATTGATTTATCGTTAATAACTTTAATGTGACTCTGATAGCCATGAAGAATATTTTTTTGCTGAATTATTTTAGCCCCTTCACAAAAAACTATTTGTTGGAAACCTAGGCATATTCCTAATATTTTTTTTATTCCTTTATATTTATTATAAATTTTAGTTGTTAATGGATAATCTTTTGGTTCACCAGGACCTGGTGAAAGGACAATTGTTGAAGATTTTTCTAGTTTATTTTGATCTATTTCATAATAATTTGAAACAACTGTTGGCTCAATGCTATCTAGTAGATGAGCTAAATTGTATGTAAATGAGTCTTCGTGATCAATGAGATAAATCATTAGTTAAATAAATCTAGAAGCGATTTAGCTTTAATGTAATTTTCATTATATTCTTTATTTGCAGTACTACCTAGGATCACACCACTAGCAACAGATAATTCAATATCATTTTTAAAATTAAGTAGTGTTCTAATCATTATGTTAAATCGCATATCACCATTTGAATGTATAATTCCAAAACTGCCTGTATAAATGTTTCTATCAAATTTTTCTTTTCTATTTAAAAGTTGAATAGTACTAATCTTTGGACAACCAATGACTGAACCACCCGGCATTAAAGAAGAGATTATATCATGGTTACTCACTTTATTTTTTATAACTCCTCTGATTGTCGTAACATAATGAAAAAGGTCACGATACTCCTCAACCTTTTTTAGTTTATCTATTTTTACAGATCCGGTTTTACAAATTTTAGACAAATCATTTCTTTCCATATCAACAATCATATTATGTTCTTTTGTTTCTTTTTCATTTCTTCTAAAGAAAGCCAGAGCTTTATTTTTATTTAACTGCTTTGTTTTTCTTAATGTTCCAGCAATAGGTTTAGTTTTAATTGTGTAACCTTTTTTGACTATGAGTGTCTCTGGTGAACAACTTATGATATTATAGTCCTTTTCTCTGATAAGAAAACTTTCAGGTGATTCATTTATTTTCATTAACTTCCAAAAAAATTCAATGGCATTGATGTTACCTTTTTTTGAATAAGTTTGAGCTATTTTAATCTGATAAGTTTTTCCTTGTTTTATATTTTTAGAAAAATCATTAAAAAGCTTTGAATACTGCTTTAAAGATAAATTAAGATTAAACTTTTTATTTAACCGTAAATATTTTTTCGTATTGATACTTATAGTTCTAAAATTAGGTTTAATACTTCTTATTATTATTTTTTTACCAATACTAATTTTAGTATGTGGTTTGTAAAAAACACCACTATAAAAATTTTTAGATCGCTGTTTTGGAAACTTTATTCCTATATTTTCACAAAGAAGTTTGTAACCAAAGAAACCAACATAACAATTTAGTTCTTTAATTTTAGATTTTTTTGATTTTGATTCGGTATTAAGAAAATATTTTAGATTTTTTTTATTAATAATAGTTCGTGAAGAAAAATCAGTATATATATCATAACCCTTATCTGTTTTATAAATTATAAGAGGTTTATCCGATTGATATAGTCTATTTAGATATTCTTTATTGTTCAGCACTTGATTCTATTATAATTAGGATACTTATATGAAAAGCTTTTTTACTAAAATATTCTTTTTTTGCTTAACAGTCACATGGTCATTAGGTATTTTTGCACATGGAACTATCATTTTTCCAAATATAGAACATAGTGATGGCTACATTGATGTTAAGATATATGACTCAAAAGAGAGCTTTTTAGATGAAGAATTAGCTATTGAGAGCGTTAGAAAAAGAGTGCAAAAGGGTGAGGTTGTTGTTCCTTTGAGTAAAATCCATGAAGGAAAAATAGCAATTGTTGCCTATCACGATGAAGATTCAGACGGAAAATTAAAAACTGGATTATTCTGGAGACCAAAAGAAGGTTTTGCCTTTAGTAATAATTATCAGCCAAAAGGTCCCCCATCATTTGAAAAAGCTGCAATCATTTTAGTTCATGGCGAACCCGTGGTAATAGAACTTAATTATTAAAAATTATATTGATGTCATTACAGTTACAAAACACATTAAGTGGTAAAAAAGAATTTTTTAAACCAGTTAATCCAGATCATGTAAGAATATATGCATGCGGTCCAACTGTTTACAATTTTGCGCACATAGGTAATGCGCGTATGGCAGTTGTAAATGATTTATTAGTCCGTGTATTAAAAACACAATTTAAAAAAGTGACCTATGTGTCTAATATCACTGACATTGATGACAAGATTATAGAAGCTTCAAAAGAAACAGGTGAGGACATAAGTGTTATCACAAATAAATATACTGAGATTTACAATAATGACATGAGCGCACTTGGTGTTAATCTACCTGATATTCAACCAAGGGCAACTGATCATATTAAAGAAATGATCGAGTTGATAAAAAAATTAATTGATGAAAATAAAGCTTATGAAAAAGAGGGTCATGTTTTATTTCATATACCTAGTTTTGATAATTATGGAATTCTTTCTAAAAGAAATAGAGATGAACAAATAGCTGGAAGTCGTGTTGAAGTAGCACCGTTCAAAAAAGATCCAGCAGATTTCATTTTATGGAAGCCGTCTCCCTCACCCTTACCTGGGTGGGATTCACCTTGGGGATTTGGAAGACCAGGATGGCATTTAGAATGCTCCGTTATGTCAGAAAAATCATTGGGTCTTCCTTTTGATATCCATAGCGGTGGAATTGACTTAATTTTTCCTCATCATGAAAATGAAATAGCGCAAACTTGTTCCATATCAGAAAATAAAGATCCTAAAGATTTTGCAACTTATTGGTTTCATAATGGATTTGTTAATGTTGAGGGAGAAAAAATGTCAAAGTCGATTGGCAATATTAAACTCGTTCATGATCTCAATAAAAAATACAAGGGAGAGGTTTTACGATTAACATTGTTATCAGCTCATTACAAACAACCATTGAACTGGACAGAAGAAATCATTGAACAAAATAGCAAAATGATAGATCGACTTTATAGAGTTCTATTAGAGCTATCAGAAGTTGAAGCAGATTTTAAGTTACCTTCTGATTCTATCATGGAATCATTTTTAGATGATTTGAATACACCTAAAGTCATTGCAAAACTTAATGAAGAGGCAAATGATGCTTCATCTGCATCAGATGAAAGAAAAAAAGAAATTAAAAATAATCTTCTTTCTGCAGGTAAAATATTAGGTATTCTTGAAGATGATCCAGGAAATTGGTTAGGTTATAATCAAAAAGATACTGAAAATGCTGAAGAAATTGAAAGGTTGATAAATGAACGGAATGAAGCTAGACGCAGTAAAAATTTTAATTTGGCAGATACTATTAGGGACACATTAAAAGATAAAGGCATAGAAATAGAAGATACTAATAAAGGAACGATTTGGCGGAAATCTAGATGAGTGAAAAGATAACAATTACATTTCCAGATGGAAATAAAAAGGAAGTTGATAAGGGCATTAATGGTCTTGAGTTGGCATCACAAATTTCTAAATCTCTTGCCAAAGAATCAATCGCTATAAAAATAAATAATGACATAAAAGATATTAGTTTACCTATTAATAGTGATGCATCTGTAGCAATTTTAAAAAGGGATAGCGAGGAAGCACTTGAATTAATACGACATGATTGTGCTCATGTAATGGCAGAAGCTGTTCAAGAATTATACCCTGGAACACAAGTTACAATTGGTCCAGCAATTGAAAATGGTTTCTATTATGATTTTGCAAGAGATGAACCTTTTACTGTTTCTGATCTTCCAAAAATTGAAAAGAAGATGCACGATATCATTCAAAGAAATAAAAATTTTATAAGAGAAGTATGGTCTAAAGAAGAATCAATAAAACACTTTAAAGATAAAGGTGAAAACTACAAAGTTGAATTAATTAATGATCTACCTGATAATGAGGAAATCAGTATTTACAAACAAGGTGATTGGTTAGACTTGTGTAGAGGTCCTCATATGGTTTCAACAAAACAAATTGGTAAAGCATTTAAATTAATGAAAGTTGCTGGTGCTTACTGGAGAGGTGACTCATCTAATGCAATGCTAACAAGAATTTATGGAACAGCCTGGGCAACAGAAAAGGATCTTGAACAACACCTTTTACAAATTGAAGAAGCAGAAAAAAGAGATCACCGAAAACTAGGAAGAGAAATGAATTTATTTCATTTTCAGGAAGAGGCTCCTGGAGCGGTTTTTTGGCATCCTAAAGGTTGGACATTGTTCCAATCGTTAATAAATTATATGCGAAACAGACAAGACAAGGCAGGTTACGTAGAAACTAATACACCTGACATGATGGATAAGTCTCTTTGGGAAACATCTGGTCACTGGGATAAATTTAGTGACATGATGTTTAGGACTGAAGCTAAAGATGATAAAATTTATGCTATCAAACCAATGAATTGCCCTGGTGCTGTAGAAATTTTTAAACAAGGATTAAAAAGTTATAGAGACTTACCATTTCTATTATCTGAATTTGGAAAAGTACATCGTTATGAACCGTCGGGTGCTCTTCATGGATTAATGCGAGTGAGAGCATTTACACAAGATGATGCACATATATTTTGTACAGAAGATCAGATTACACAAGAAAGTAAAACGGTATGTGATTTAATACTTAGTATTTATAAGGATTTTGGTTTTGATAATGTTAGAATTAAATTTTCTGACCGTCCTGAAAAACGCGTAGGCGAGGATTCTATTTGGGATAAAGCTGAGGCTGCATTAATGCAGGCTATGGAAGCGACAGGTCTTGAGTACACACTCAACCCAGGAGAAGGTGCATTTTACGGTCCAAAATTAGAGTTTGTTTTACGTGATGCAATTGGCAGAGACTGGCAATGTGGCACACTGCAAGTAGATTTAAATTTACCTGGAAGATTGGGGGCTAATTATATTGGAGAAGATGGTAATAAAAAAATACCAGTCATGTTGCATAGAGCTCTATTTGGTTCCTTAGAGAGGTTTACCGGAATTCTAATTGAACATTACGCAGGTCATCTTCCCTTTTGGCTTTCACCATTGCAAGCAGTTGTTGCTACAATTACATCTGATACTGATGAGTATGCATATGAAGTACAAAAAGCATTAGTATCAGAAGGAATTAGGACCGAAATAGATACACGTAATGAAAAAATTGGTTATAAAATACGTGAACACAGTAATAGTAAAGTTCCAGCAATTATCGCTGTTGGAAAAAAAGAAGCTCAAGATAAAACAGTGTCAGTTAGAAGAATTGGATCTTCTGAAACAAAGACCTTTAAATTAGAAGATATTGTTAATAGCTTATCTAAAGAAGCAAAATCGCCAATAGAAAAAAAATGAATAACATGCAAGGTAAGTTTCCAAGTACAAGACTTAGACGTAATAGAATGAAAGAATTCTCTCGCCATTTAGTTGCTGAAAATACACTTAGTGTTAATGATTTAATCTTACCTCTGTTTGTATGTGAAGGAAACAAGGTTGATGATCCTATTAATTCGATGCCTGGTGTAAGCAGATACTCTATTGATAAACTTTTAAGCGAAGTAGAAAAAGCAGTTAAATTTAATATTCCTGCTATTGCAATTTTTCCGCAAATTGAAAGTGGTCTTAAAAATTCTAAGGGAAGTTTAGCTATAGATGAAAACAACTTAGTGTGCAGATCTATAAAAAGTATCAAAAAAGATTTTCCAAATATTGGTATCGTATGTGATGTTGCGTTAGATCCTTTTACGGACCATGGGCATGATGGTTTATTTATAAATGATAAGATAGATAATGATAAAACTTTGGAGGTTTTGGAACAACAGGCTCTAATCCAAGCAAATGCTGGTTGTGATGTAATCGCCCCATCAGATATGATGGACGGTAGGGTTGGAAGAATAAGAAGTGCATTAGATTCAAATAATTTAATAGATACCCTAATACTTTCTTATGCTGCAAAATACGCTTCAGGTTTTTATGGACCTTTTAGAGATGCTATAGGTTCTGGTTCTAGTTTAGGTAAAGATGGTAAATTAACATATCAAATGGATCCATCAAACAGTGACGAAGCGATTAGAGAAGTTGGATTAGATATAAGTGAAGGAGCAGATATGGTAATGGTTAAGCCTGGTATGCCTTATCTTGATATTATTTCTAGAATAAAATCAGAATTTAAAGTTCCAACTTTTGCCTACCAAGTATCTGGTGAGTATTCGATGATAAAAGAGTCAATTAATAAAGGTTGGCTCAATGAAAAAGTTATAATGGAATCTCTTTTATCTTTTAAAAGAGCTGGGGCAAATGGTATATTAACTTACTTCGCATTAGAAGTTGCTGAAAAATTAAAAAATGAATAACATTCAATTTGAAAAAAGAAAATCTATAGAACAAGTTGAGGAGTCAAATGAGCTGGCTCCAAAATTTGACTCAAATGGTCTGATACCAGTCGTAACTACAGATTTTTCATCTGGTGAACTACTTATGCAAGGTTATATGAATGAAGAAGCTTTTAAAAAAACTATAAGTTTGGGCGAAGCTGTTTATTTTTCTAGAAGTAGAAATACACTTTGGCATAAGGGTAAAACAAGTGGATTAACGCAGAAAATAAAAGAAATAAGAATTGATGATGATCAAGATTGTGTTTGGTTAAGAGTTGATGTCAAAGGTGGTGCCAGCTGTCATGTGGGATATAGATCATGTTTTTATAGAAGTATTCCTTTAGATAATTCTAGCCCGAAAGTTGTTCTTAAATTTGAAGAAAAAGAAAAAGTTTTTGATCCTGAAGAAGTATACAAAGGTGTCCCAAATCCTACTAAACTATAATGTCAGACAAATTAAAGTTTATTGAAACTAGCAAACTTCCAACAGACATGGGAGAGTTCACTGTACATGCCTTTACAGATGAAAGTGAATCTAAAGATCATTTAGCTATATGTATGGGTGACTTGCTTACAGATGAGCCAGTTTTATCAAGAATTCATTCGCAATGTATTACAGGAGAATCTTTTTTTAGTATGAGGTGTGATTGTAGATTCCAACTAACTGAATCATTAAAACAAATTGCTCAGATTGGAAGAGGGGTTATTTTTTATCTTCAACAAGAAGGAAGAGGTATTGGTCTTTCAAATAAAATTAAAGCATATAGTTTACAAGACAAAGGACTAGATACTGTTGAAGCTAATCATCAATTAGGCTTTAAAGATGATGAGAGAACATATGAAAATATTGCTGGAATGGTAAAATATCTAGCAATCAAAAAATTAGATTTGATGACTAATAATCCAAAAAAAATAAAAGCGCTTGAAGATATGGGTATCAAAGTAAATCAAAGAGTTCCTATTTTCTCAGACACCAATAAGTATAATGAAAAATATATCTCAACTAAGAAAAATAAACTTGGTCATTTAATCTAAGTGGAAGCAGATAATTTAATAAAAAAACTCAATATGATTAGTCATCCTGAGGGAGGACATTATGTTGAAAATTTTAAGAATGAAAATGTTAGTCAAATTTATTACTTATTAAAAAAGGATGAGAAATCACACTGGCATCGATTAACTAAAAATGAAATATTACATTTTTATTCTGGAGATCCTCTAGAAGTTTTCACATCGAATGACGGAGTTAATTATGAAGTTTTTTCTTTAGGGTCAAATCATAACTATATTTATACAATTACAGCAAATACATGGTTTGCTATGAGATCTTCTGGTGCTTTCAGTTTAATTGGATGCACTGTCGCACCTGCTTTTGATTTTAATGATTTTGAACTTGCGCCTGCGACGTGGCGACCTGAAAAATTCAAAATTGAGTTATAATTTTCACTTTTCTTTAATTTAAATTCTTTATATATTAGATTTAAATAACGGAGGTTCTAAATGGATGCAGAGAGTAAATGCCCTGTAATGCACGGAGCAATTACAAAAAATATGGGAGAAGGTACATCTAACCGCGAATGGTGGCCCAATCAACTTAACTTAAACATACTTCATCAACATGATCGTAAATCAGATCCAATGGAAGCTGGATTTAACTATCGTGAAGAGTTCAAAAAATTAGATTATGCTGCATTAAAAAAAGACCTCCATAATCTGATGACTGATTCTCAAGATTGGTGGCCAGCTGATTATGGTCATTATGGTGGTTTCTTTATTCGTATGACATGGCATGCTGCTGGAACTTATAGAACTGGTGATGGCCGTGGTGGTGGTGGAACAGGAGCTCAACGTTTTGCCCCGTTAAACAGTTGGCCAGATAATGGCAATTTAGATAAGGCAAGAAGACTTCTTTGGCCAATAAAGAAAAAATATGGAAATAAAATTAGTTGGGCTGATTTATTTATTTTAACAGGTAACGTTGCAATTGAGTCTATGGGAGGTAAAACTTTTGGGTTTAGTGGTGGACGTCCTGACATTTGGGCACCAGAAGAAGATATTTACTGGGGTGTTGAAGAAGAATGGCTTCAAAATAAAAGGTATACTGGTGATAGAATTTTAGATAATCCACTTGCAGCAGTGCAAATGGGATTGATTTATGTAAACCCTGAAGGACCAGATGGAAAAGCTGATCCACTTGCTAGTGCAAAAGATATAAGAGAAACTTTTGCAAGAATGGCAATGAACGACACTGAAACTGTAGCACTCACTGCAGGCGGACATACTTTTGGTAAAGCACATGGTGCTGGTGATCCAGCTCTAGTAGGAGCAGAACCAGAAGGTGCACCTTTAGAGCAGATGGGCTTAGGGTGGAATAACTTGCATGGCTCAGGTGTTGGTCGTGATACCACAACAAGTGGTATAGAGGGTCCATGGACACCTAATCCAACTCAGTGGGATAATGGATACTTTGATATGCTGCTTGGTTACGAATGGAAACTAGTAAAAAGCCCAGCAGGTGCTCAAATCTGGCATGCGATTGATCAAAAAGAGGAGCACATGGCACCTCAAGTTGATGATCCATCAGTAAAAGTTCCTACAATGATGACAACAGCAGATATGGCAATGCGTGAAGATCCTGAATACAGAAAAGTATCAGAAAAATTTCACAAAGACCCGGAATATTTTGCTGATCAATTTGCTAGAGCTTGGTTTAAACTTCTACATAGAGATATGGGACCAAAAACAAGATATATGGGACCAGAAGTTCCAGAAGAAGAATTGATTTGGCAAGACCCTGTGCCTCAAGGTCATTCAAACTATGATGTTGAAACAGTAAAAGCTAAAATTTTAAGTAGTGGTTTAACAACTCAAGAAATGGTTGAAACTGCTTGGGCAAGTGCTTCAACCTTCAGAGGATCAGATATGAGAGGCGGAGCTAATGGTGCAAGAATTAGACTTGCTCCTCAAAAAGATTGGGAGGTTAATAAACCAGAGCAATTAAAAAAAGTTCTCGGTATTCTTGAGCCTATTGCGAAAGATACGGGCGCATCAATAGCTGATGTAATTGTGCTTGCAGGTAATGTCGGCGTAGAACAAGCAACTGGAATGGAAGTTCCTTTTACTCCAGGTAGAGGTGATACTACTCAGGAGAAAACTGATATTGAATCGTTTGCAGTTCTAGAACCAGAGGCAGATGCTTTTCGTAATTATTTAAAAATGAACTATGATGTAACTGCTGAAGAGCTCATGTTGGATAAAGCACAGTTATTAGGCCTCACAGCTCCAGAAATGACCGTTCTTGTTGGTGGAATGAGATCTATGGGAATTAGTTCAGATCAAAGGGGATTGTTTGTTGATACAAAAGGAAAACTAACAAATAGTTTTTTTGATAAACTTTTAGATATGGGTGTTAGTTGGAAGCCTACTGGAAGCAATTCATATGAAGCAACTGATAAAATTACAGGAGAAAAAGTAAGAACTGCATCTAGAGTAGACCTGGTTTTTGGATCTAATTCTCAATTAAGGGCAATAGCAGAACTTTATGCAAGTGATGACAGTGAAGAAAAAATGAAAAAGGACTTCATTAAAGCTTGGAACAAAGTAATGAATGCAGATAGGTTTGACTTAGAAAAATAATTTAATTTAAAAGAGCGGGCTTAACCCGCTCTTATTTTATTATCAAAATACTTTAGTAATTGTTTTCAATTTCTTCAATTAATTGCGCTGCAAATTTTTTTGTTGGTCCTCTATATTTAAGTTTTTTTATATTTTCTAAATTACTTTTATCATTTCCAACAATTATAAAACCAACCATTTTTCCTGTTTTGTGGGGTGAACAAATATAAGCATATACCCCTGGAATTGTAAAAGTAAATTCAGCATCTTGACTTATTGCTGATTTAAAATCTCCTACTCCTTCAGGAACACCGCCTTTCATAAATTCAACATTATGACTCTTTTCAACAGACTTCCAAATAACTGTATCACCAACATCTATTGAGGCAATTAATGGTTCATATCTCTGATTCTTTTTTTCTCCATTAAAGTTTGTCCACATTTCTACCTCAAGTGTTTTTGCAAAAACATTAGTTGTAAAAAAAGAAAGTAAAAATAAAACAAAATATAATCTCATTTTATTATTTTGGCATATTTGTTGCACCAGTTTCTAAAGAGACAATTTTACCATTTTCAATTTTAAAAACAGACATCACTGCTTGAGTGTTACCATCATTAAAAGTAACAAATGAATGATGAACAGCTATTTCGTCATTCTCATATACAATTCTGTCTTTATCAGAATTTATATCATCAGACATAGCCCAACCAACAACATCGGATTTTGATAAAACATTTCCAGATGAATGCATTGTGAACTTAAAGTCATCGTGTAAGATGTCATTCATTTCAGCTTCATTTTTGTCTTTCATAGCCTTTTGGTATCTTTCCATTAAACTCATATCTTTTTCCTTTCTTAATTAACCTGAAAAATTAGTGACTGCTTCAGAAGTCATTGGGGTCATTACTGTAGTTTCTACCATAGCACCAGCCTCAATTCTTTTTTGTGTTAACTCTTCATCATTTTTGAAAGCCGCCATGCCTTCTGGAGTAGCGAAATCAATAATAACTGTTAATTTGTTATCATTGTCTTTTTCTGTTGCTGCAAATACGCAGGTCATTCCATGTTCTTTGAGCTTGTGACCATTTGCAAGAAGCATTTCTTTCCATGGCCCAAAACCATTCTTTAAATCTTGTGTTAATTTAACTAACATATTAACTCCTTTTTTTATTTATTATATAGGGTTAAAAAGTTTAAAAATTATTAAAATGAAACAACAATTATCTTTCTTTAATATATGGTTGTCCTATGGCATTAGGCGCTATTGCTTTACCAACAAAACCAGCGAGTAAAACAACGGTTAACACGTAAGGTAATGCTTGGATTAACTGTACAGGTATTTCTCCAATAGCAGGTAATTCAACTCCTTGTAATCTAATTTGAAGAGCGTCTGTAAATCCAAAAAGTAAACAAGCAACTAATGCTGTTTTAGGATGCCACTTTCCAAAAATCATGGCTGCTAAAGCTAAATATCCTCTTCCAGCAGACATCTCCCTAAAGAAATTAGCATTAACTGCTGTTGATAAATGAGCTCCGGCAAAAGCAATTAAGACACCGTTGATTGCTAAAGCTTTATATCTCATTGCAAAAACATTGATACCAGCTGTATCAACAGCACTTGGGTTTTCACCAACTGCTCTTAATCGCAAACCAAAACTAGTTTTAAAGACAACCCAAAATACTAGTGGAACTGTAAGATAAGCTAAATATACAAAGATATAATGACCACTCAATATATCGCTATAGATTGTTCCTAAAATTGGCACATCTCTTAAGCTCTCAGCAAAAGGTAGATTTACTTCTAAAAAACGCTGATCTTCATTAAGAGTTGGTGTTAGCCCAGCTTGTCCAAACCAGGCAGCAGCCAAAGCAGTTGTTAACCCAATTATTAAAATATTTATCGCAACACATGACACAACTTGATCACCCTTATAAGTAACAGAAGCAAAACCATGTAACATTGAAAGGCTAACGCATGCTATAATTGCCAATAATAAACCAAGCCACGGGTTTCCTAAAAAATAAGAACCCACTGCAGCCACAAAAGCAGCCATAAGCATTTTACCTTCTAAACTAAAATCAATTACTCCTGATCTTTCTGCAAAAATACCTGCCATCGCCGCGAAAACTAATGGCGTTGAAATTCTTAAAGTAGAATTAATTAAGGATGCAATGTCAGATAAAAATTCCATTATGCTTTTGCCTTAAAGTTTAATCTGTTTACAAAAAAGTTTTCAATTTGTGGTCTAAATAGGTTTTCTAATGCACCACTAAATAAAATAATTACACCTTGAACAGCAACAAACATATACCTTGTAATATTAGGCATATCAAAAGTAACTTCTGATCCACCTTGGTACAAAATTCCAAATAAAAATGCTGCTGGAAAAATTCCTATGGGGTGGTTTCTTCCCATTAGTGCAACGGCAATTCCTGTGAAGCCATATCCAGCTGGAAAACCTGCAACAATTTTATGATGAACTCCTAATATTTCATTGACTCCTAATAGCCCTGCCAAACCTCCAGATATACACATTGCAATAATTATATTTTTATAAGGAGAAATGCCTGCATAAATTGCGGCTTGTGTGTTGTGTCCAACAGCTCTCATTTCATAGCCCCATCTTGTTTTCCAAACTAAAAACCAAACAAAAACAGATGCCGCGATCGCTAAGAGAAAAGAAATATTTAATGGTGAATATCTAATCTTTATCCCAAAAAGAGCAGCAAAATCTTCAAAACTTGGAAACCATTGTTCTTCAGGTAATGCAATGGTATGCGGTCCCATTTGTGTTGTATCTCTAATTATATCAACAAGTAAAAACACCATTAACGAAGCAGCAATAAAGTTAAACATGATTGTAGTTATAACTACATGACTACCCCTTGTTGCTTGAAGATATGCAGGGATAAAAGCCCAAGCTGCCCCAAAAACTACAGCACCCATTACTGCCAATAACCATACTATTGGTACAGGCAAAAAACTAAAATTTATTGCAACCAAAAAAACTCCGAGCCCGCCTATATAAGCCTGACCTTCGCCACCGATGTTAAAAAGTCTACAATGAAAAGCAACAGCAAATGCCAATCCAGTGAAAATAAAATTTGTTGTATAGTAAAGTGTATAGGCAAAACCCTCAATATATCCAAAAGAACCATAGATAATTAATCTTACTGCTTCAAAAGGATTTTCACCTGCAATGAATATAAACAGACCAGACACAAATAATGCTAAGATTAAATTAATAAGAGGAACGATAAGATTAGAAACCCACCATGGCACTTTAGATTTATCTACTGTTGCCATTACACAACTCCTGCCATTAATAAGCCTAACTCACGGTCCGTAACATTATTATTTTCTTTTTCACCGACTATTTTTCCATCAAACATTACAACAATTCTATCAGATAATGATAGCACCTCATCCAATTCAACAGATACTAAAAGTATTGCAGCACCTCTATCTCTCATATCTATCAATCTTTGATGAATAAATTCAATAGCTCCTATATCCACACCTCTTGTTGGTTGACCAACTAACAGCACCTTAGGATTTTCATTAAGTTCTCTGCTTAAAATTATTTTTTGTTGATTCCCCCCTGAGAAATTAGATGTAATTAGATTTGGTGATTGTGGTCTTACATCGTACTCTTCCATAATTTTTTTTGAATGAGCAATTATATCTCTATGATTTAAAATAGATGACTTTGAGAAAGGTTTTTGATCATGGTAACCAAATATAAGATTTTCATAAGCTTTAAAGTCTGTGACTAATCCCATTCTTTGTCTGTCTTCAGGGACATGGGCTAAACCTTTTTCTTTCAGTTCTCTTGGATCTAGAAAATTTTGACTATCTGATACTTTTTTTCCATCTAAATATATTTCACCCGACTCAACTTTTCTAATTCCAGATAGCGCTTCTAATAATTCTGTTTGCCCGTTACCAGTAACACCTGCTAAACCTAAAATCTCCCCAGCACGAATATTTAAATTTACATTTTTAACTCTGATGACATCTAGATCATCTTTAACGGTAAGATCTTCTACTTTAAAAACAACATCTCCTGTTTTAACTTGTGATTTTTCAAGCCTCAATAATACACTTCTACCAACCATCATTTCCGCCAATTGTTCTTTATTAGTATCTTTAGTTTTGGTATGGCCCACCATTTCACCCTGACGCATGACAGAAACTTCACTTGTTAAATCCATGATTTCAATTAATTTATGTGTAATTAAAACAATTGTTTTACCTTCTTCATTAAGAGAGCGTAAAATTTTAAACAATTCATCAACTTCTTGCGGTGTTAAAACACCTGTAGGTTCATCAAGTATAAGAATTTCAGCTCCCCTATAAAGTGACTTTAATATTTCAACTCTTTGACGAAACCCTACTGACAAATCTGATATTGTTGAGTTCAGATCAATATTGAGTTTGTAAGTGTCACATAGATTTTTTAAATCTTTTTTTGCTTTTTCTAAATTTTTACCAAATACTAATTCACCTTCAAAACCTAAAATAATATTTTCTAAAACAGTAAAATTTTCTACCAACATAAAATGCTGGTGTACCATTCCAATACCATTAATTATTGAGTCCTTTGGCGATCTGAGATTTATCTCTTTGCCATTAACTTTTATAGTTCCTGAATTTGCTTGATAAAGACCAAACACGATACTCATTAACGTAGATTTACCTGCTCCATTTTCACCGATAATTCCATGAATTGTTCCTTTGTTAATCTTAAGATTTATATTTTTGTTAGCATGAACATGCCCAAAGGATTTATTTATATTTGTTAATTCTAAGATTGGCGAGACCATAAAATTTTTAAATCTTAGGTCTCACCAAATAATTTATAATATTGCTATTATTCTTGTGACCAGTCAGCCACTTCCATTGAACCACTAACAATTTCAGCTGCTGCTGCTTCTACTGCTGACTCCATTGCAGAAGTTACCATACCATCTTCAGTAGCGTAACCTACCATACCTTCTGCCAAACCAAGAATATGTATTCCAGCTTCAAATCTTCCAGCCTCTGTCTTTTGCGCTTGTTCAAAAATTGTTAAATCCAAACGCTTTAACATAGATGTAAGCATATTACCTGGATGCATCCAGTTTTGGTTTGTATCAACACCAATTCCCATAATACCTGCATCAGCTGCTGCTTGAAGAACACCAATACCTGTTCCACCTGCTGCTTGATACACAACATCTGCACCACCATCAATTTGTGCTTTTGTTAACTCAGCACCTTTTGTTGGGTTGTTCCATGCTTCTGGTGTTGAACCAGTCATGTTAGCTAAAATCTTGATATCAGGGTTTACATAAAGTGCACCTTGCTCATAACCTCCTTGGAATTTTCTGATTAGAGGAATATCCATTCCACCAACGAAACCAATTGTTCCACTTTCAGAAGCCATTGCTGCAATCATGCCAACGAGAAATGAGCCTTCGTGTTCCTTGTAACAAGCTTGATAAATATTGCTCGCCGGATCATCAACCCAGCATACGTCCACTGCAACAAAGTTTGTATCAGGATAATCTGGAGCAACTGCTGCAACAGCATCAGCTTGAGCAAATCCCATTGCTACGATTAATGACGCACCCCTATCTGCAATTTTACGCATACCTTGTTCAATTTGCGTATTATTAGAAGCTTCAAATTCAACCATGTCCCAACCAAGTTCATTTTGAACTCTTAGCGCACTTTCATATGCTAGTTCGTTAAATGATTTATCAAACTTACCTCCAGAGTCATAAACAACTCCGATTTTGTTTGCAAATGCACTTGAAGAGAAGACAAGAGCGAATGAAACAGAAAAAATACTTAAAATTTTCTTCATACTAAAATCCCCCTTAAATATGAATTATAGATACCTCATTGATAACATTTTTTTTCTAAAAAAAATTAATTAAAAAATGAGAAAGTGGATAAATAATAGGTTTTTTTATGGATAACTTCAAGTACCCATATATCGATCACCTGCGTCACCTAGACCTGGAACGATAAATTTATTTTTGTTAAGTTTAGAGTCAATACTAGATGTAAATATATGGATCCCCTTTTGATGCTTTTGAATGTTTTTAACTCCTTCTGGAGCGGCAAGAAGAGAGACTAAAAATATATTCTTATTACTAACACCTTTATTTTTTATCAAATTAATTGCGGCAATTGAGGAATTACCTGTAGCAAGCATTGGGTCTAGAATTATAATTTTTTTGTTTTTGGTTTTCGGTAATTTAAATAAATATTCAACTGGCTCATATGTTTGCTCATCTCTATACAAGCCAATATGACCTTTTTCAGCATCAGGTAAAAATTTACTAAAGCCTTCTAGCAAACCTAATCCAGCTCTCAAAATAGGAACAAGAATTATAGGTTGCCCTATTTTTAACCCTTGCATTTTTTTTAGAGGAGTTTCAATAGTGGTTTTTTTGTATTTTAAATATTTTAAAACTTCACCTGCAATTAAATAACTTGCTTCATTCATTGTCTGCCTAAAAACAGTGTTTGATGTTTTTTTATTTCTTAAAATTGTTAATTTATGCTGAAGAAAAAAAGATTTAATTACTGTAATCATTAAATATAACATATATAGAAAAATACCTAAGAGCAATGCAGTTATTAATTTATTTACTAACATTACTTTTCCTGACATCTTGCACAACAATTGAAGTCACTAAAGAAGTTGTAAAGGTAGGGAATGTAGTTAAAGGAAAAGTAGAGAAACAATTTGAAAAAGAGCAGAAAGAAATAGTTGAAGATAAAACTATAGTTGAAGAGCAAGAAATAATTACAGAAGAAAAAAAACAGGAAAAAAAAATAGTTAAGAGTCAACAAAAATTAGCTCAAATAAATTTTATTGGAAAAAAAATAAACGAAATTAAAAATCAAATGGGTTCTGCTGAATTAGCTCGAACTGATGGCATAGTACATACATTGCGATATGATAGTGCAAATTGCCGACTTTTTCTTTTTTTTAATACAACTGCAAATATTAGTAGAGTAGAACATTTTGAATTCAGAGATTCTTTTGGTGAATTACTGAACACAAAACAATCACTGGAGACTTGTTACAGAGAATACAATTTAATTAATTAAGTTCAGCCAGAAGATCTTTTGTCTCAACATTATCTCCTGCAGAAACATTTATAGATTTAATTGTACCACTTTTTTCAGCATTAATTGTTGTTTCCATTTTCATAGCCTCTATTACTAAAATTTTATCACCTTTAATTACTTTATTGCCCACTGAAACAAATACCTTTGCTACTTGACCCGGTAATGGTGATCCTACATGATCTTTATTATTATCATCTGCTTTTGCTCTTTGGATAATATTCTTTGAAAATTCTTTATTTTCAATATCAATAGTACGAGGCTGCCCATTGATTTCAAAAAATACTGAGCATTTACCATTACTGTTTACATCACTCTTGGCTAAATAACGGAGAATTAAACTTTTGCCCTTATCTATTTGAATTACATATTCTTTATCTTGTTGTGGACCATAAAAAAATAATTCAGTTGAAAGTATTGATGTATCGCTAAACTCTTTAAAGTGTTCAACATAGTCTTTAAAAACTTTTGGGTACATCAAATATGAAGCAAGATGCTTTTGATTAACTTTCGTTCCAATATCATCTTCTAATTTTTTAATTTCTTTATCTAAATCAACTGATTCTAAAACTTCTCCTGGTCTTTTTGTTAGTGGTTTTAAATCTCCAAGAACCTTTTTTTGTAAGTCTTTTGGAAAACCGCCTTTAGGTATACCAATTTCACCTTTGAAAAACTCAATAACGGATGCAGGAAAAGAAATCTCTTTTTTTGGATCTAAAACATCTTCTTTGCTTAAATCATTAGCAATCATGTAAAGAGCCATATCTCCTACAATTTTGGAAGAAGGTGTCACCTTAACAATATCGCCAAACAGTTGGTTTACCTCGGCATATTTATTAGCAACCATTCCCCACTTATCAGTTGTAATTCCAAGAGATCTGGCTTGTTCTTTCAAGTTAGTAAATTGGCCACCTGGCATTTGATGAAGATACACATCAGAGCTTCCTCCCTTGAAATCAGTTTCGAAAGCATGATAATTTTGACGAACCTGTTCCCAATATAAAGAGAGTGTTCTGATAGCTTCTTCATCAAGATTAGGGTCTTGGTTGTTTTGTTTCATTATAGATACAATTGAACCAAGTGCGGGCTGAGATGTTAAACCACTCATAGAGTCAATTGCAAGATCTACGATATCTACTTTTTCTTTTATGGCAGCAAGTACAGATGCTGACGAAGTACCAGATGTGTCATGTGTATGAAAATGAATTGGTAGATCAGTTGATTGTTTCATTTCCTTAACCAGTTTTTTTATAGCATTAGGTTTTGCCAAACCTGCCATGTCTTTTATAGCTATAATATTTGCTCCTGCGTTTTCTAAATCTTTAACAAGATCTATGTAATACTTTAGTGTATATTTTTTTTCGTTTGGATCTGTAACATCATTTGTATAGCAAATAGTTCCTTCACAAATTTTATTTTGATTGCGTACTTCATCAATTGCAACACGCATATTATCAATTAAGTTTAGTGAATCGAAAACTCGAAAAACATCAATCCCCGCTTTAGCTGACTGTTGAATAAAGTGTTTAACCACATTATCTGGGTAATTTTTATATCCAACAGCATTAGATCCCCTAAAGAGCATTTGTTTAAGAAGGTTAGGCGCTCTATTGTTTAATCTATCCAATCTATCCCAAGGATCTTCTTTTAAAAAACGCATTGAAGTATCAAATGTTGCACCTCCCCAACATTCTAATGAAAATAGATTGCTTAGATTTTCACTATAATATTCAGCTATATTAACAATATCATCAGTTCTCATTCTTGTAGCAAGAAGCGATTGGTGTGCATCACGCATCGTTGTATCAGTAATTAAAGTATATGGTGTTTCTTTTATTTTTTTTGCAAATTTTTCTGGACCTAAAGTTTGTAAATCCTTTACATAATTGTTTTTTTCACTCTTAATATTTAAAGTAGGAATTTGAACCTCTACAGTCGAATTACTGCTGACTCTTCCAAATATATCATTGTGTCCATTTACAATTATATTTCCAAGATAAGATACTATTTTTGATGCTCGATCTTTTTGTGGATTATAAGCATAAAGCTCTTTTTTAGTATCAACAAAATTTGTATTGTAGTTTCCTTCAAGGAAATCTTTATTATTAATAAGAGACTCAAGAAAAACTAAATTTGTTTTAACGCCTCTAATTCTAAATTCTCGTAAAGCTCTATCCATCCTTTTAATACAATCGTCTTGGTGTTTTGCCCAAGTTGTTACCTTTACAAGTAAAGAGTCATAATATGGTGTAATAATTGAACCAGAAGATGCATTAGCTGCATCCAGTCTCACTCCAAAACCAGCTGCTGATCGATAAGTCATGATCTTTCCATAATCCGGCATAAAATTGTTGAGAGGGTCTTCTGTAGTAACTCGACATTGAATCGCATAGCCATTAAGGTGAATATCTTCTTGTTTTGGAAGTGCGGGATGACTTCCAATTTTTTCACCTTCTGCAATTTTAATTTGGGCTTTTACTATATCTATACCAGTCACTTCTTCAGTTACTGTATGTTCAACTTGAATTCTTGGGTTAACTTCAATGAAATAAAAATTACCAGATTTTTTATCAAATAAAAATTCGACAGTTCCTGCACCAAAATATTTAACTTGTTTTGCAATTTTAATTGCAGCGCTACAAATTTCTTCTCGAGTTTTATTTTCAAGAAAATGTGCAGGCGCTCTTTCAATAATCTTTTGATGCCTTCTTTGAAGAGAACAATCTCTTTCAAAAAGATGTAAAATATTTCCATGTCTGTCACCTAAAATTTGCACTTCTATGTGCGCAGCATCTTCTAAAAATTTTTCTATAAATACTTCATCTTTTCCAAAAGCTTTAAGTGACTCACTTTGAGCAGTTGTGATTTGATCTATTAATTCGTTGCTTGATCTAACAACACGCATTCCTCGACCGCCACCGCCCCAACTAGCTTTGACAATTACAGGGTAACCAATTTTCTCAACTTCTTTTTCAACATTTTTTAAATTTTCTTTTGTTACAAGAACAGACGGAACGGTGCCAACTTTTGCGTCTTCAGCAACTTTTTTAGCTTCTGTTTTATTTCCAAATCTTTTTAGTATTTCTTTACTGGGCCCAATAAATGTTATGTCATTTTTTTCACACTGCTCTGCTAGTTCAGGACTCTCAGATAAGAAACCATAACCAGGATGAATTGCATCTACGTTAGCATCTTTAGCAATTTTAATAATGGAGTCTATGTCCAGATATGCTTGTATTGGACCTTTGCCTTCACCAACTAAATAACTTTCATCAGTTTTAAATCGATGAATAGCAAAACGATCTTCTTTTGAATATATGGCAGCTGTTTTGATACCAGATTCTTCCGCAGCACGAAAAATACGAATAGCAATTTCACTTCTATTTGCCGCTAAAATTTTACTAATCTTTTTCATCAATTCACCATTCTATAATAAGATCTTATTTAATATTTTTTCGGTCATGCATCTATATCTTCCTTACTAAATTAGCAAGAGATCAAAGGATTTTAGGCATTTTTTAGGCTTTGGAAGCAGTTATAAATTGATAATAAGTGATTAATATAGATTTGAATATCTGTGCACTTATGTCTCTTTATCATAAAGGTTATTTTTATTATTGTGAAATTATGAATTTAATGGCTGAAAAAATAAAACCCTATCAAAGCTGTTCCAAATCAGTATTCCTAATTTTAGGTATAATTTTTATTGGCTGGATTTCATTATTTTCTATTTTTCTAATTATACAGGGTGCTTGGCCAGTATCTATATTTCTTGGACTTGAATACTTGGTAATATTCTATTTAATTCGTTTATATTTTAAAGAAAAAAATATTAAAGATGAAATTAATATTGATCAAAAAGAAATATCTATAAAAAAATATAAAGGTGATAAACTTTTGCATTCATCTAAATTTAGCACTTATTGGTCTAAAGTTTTTTTTACAAAACTTAAAAATAAATCTAAGCTATCTATAAGGGAATCAGATAAAGAAACTGAATTGGCATCTTTCTTACATGCAGATCTCAAGAAAAGTTTATATTTAAGAATCAAAAAACAATTATTAATTATCAATTCATAAAAATATTTTTATTATAAATTAATTTTTTGCACTTTTTGTTGTTATAACCTTGTTTATATTTAATAAAATTATTTAGAATGGCTTTAAAAAACTTATGTTAATTTGATCATAGGTAGTTTTGTTCTTTCATTTCTAGTTTGCAAAAATCCTCTATTTTTTTTATCTGAGCCTCGGAAAGAATATTCTTCCATTGTCCAATTTTCCCAGAATTAAAAAATGATTTTGGACTTTCTGTAAATTTTTTTTTCTCTTCTAGTTTTTGGAGTCTACTAAAATCTGATTGGGTAATGGAAAACTTTATCTGCTCTTCGTCAACATCCATACGCATTAAACTTGATAAAAAATTGATTATTTTAAGTTTTGTATTAAAAGTATTTAAAACTAAATCTTCATACCTAACAATTAGTCGTGGGATTTCAGGAATTCCTGTTTTCCATGAAAAGTAATTAAATTTCCAAGAACCTAAAATTTCTATATCAAAAGGGTTTTTTTTTGAAACATGGCAAAAAAGATTTTTAGAATTCATTCTTTCAATAGCTTTATCTATACTTAATTTCTTATCAAAATTACTATAAGAAATAACAATATCTCTTGGGTCTCTGACAATATAAATAAAAGCTAGTGAGTATTTTTCTTGAGTAAGATTTCTTCCTTCAATAGAAACTAATGCGTTGTGGTTTTTTGTAAAAATATAGTCTTCATTACTTTTAGTCATTCTTTCCTGAATTAGTGACCAATATTTTGAGACATTATAGGGGTTTTGATCAAGTTCACCATTTTTAGTAAACTCTTTTAATAAGTTTTGTGGTGGAAATTTATCAATTTTATTTAAGATATTAAATCCCAAATCATTTTTTTCTTTATTATAAAAATAGTTCGCTAGAAAATATCTAACCCAGGTATTGCCACTTTTAGGATATGATGAAATCCAAATTAACTTTTTCATGTTTTACTAAAGGATTAAATCTTTAGAACAACAAATCTTTCATTGAATAAAGACCTAATTTTTTTTTCTTTGACAAAAATATTGCTGCCTCAATAGCACCATGTACAAATATTGACCTATTGTTTGCCTTATGTATTAAATCTATCCTATCATCAGCACCAATAAAACTTACTGTATGTTCACCTGCAATTTCACCACCTCTTGTAACAGAAAAACCAATGTCACCTTTTTTTCTAGATGTTAGTTTTTTTGTACGATCTAAAACTTTTGATTTATTTAATTTAGTTTTTCTTCCTTCAGCAGCATATTCACCGAGAGATAATGCAGTTCCAGAAGGGGCATCTTTTTTATGTTTATGATGAGTCTCCGCAATTTCAATATCATAATCATTATCTTTTAAAGCTGATGCTGTTTGTTTTACTAAGTTAAATAATAAGTTAACACCCAAACTCATGTTAGAAGACATGAGTATAGGTATTTTTTTAGAATGACTTTTTACTTTCTTTTTTTGTGCATTCGTCATTCCGGTTGTGCCAATAACAACTGCTGTTTTATTTGAAGAGGCGATCTTAAGATTATCTAAAGTAGACTCAGGTGTTGTAAAATCAATGATGACATTTGCTTCTTTGATTAACTGAGCTGCATTAGCTGTAACTAATTTTGCAGAGTGTATACTTGAAACTTTGTTTAAAGGTTTGTTTATATCTTTATGTTTTTTGTGTTCAAAGCCGCCTACAAATTCTAAATTTTTATTTTGTAAAATTTGTTTCGATATTTCCTGACCCATTCGGCCAAGACAACCTGCAACTGCTATTTTAATTTTTGCCATAAAAACTTCTTATACTTTGGTGATTGTAAGTTGAAAAGAAATTAAGTTAAATCTTCCCAGACTTCTTTTAATTTTGAGAAAAAACCTTGCGATTTTGGGCTATGTTTTTTTGATGTCCCACCTTCATTTTCAAACTCTCTCAAAATATCTTTTTGTTTGCTATTTAGGTTGACTGGTATTTCAACGTTTGCTTGCACATACATATCACCCCTTCTACTTTGTCGAAGTATACTCATTCCTTTGCCGCGAAGTCTAAATTGTGTCTCAGATTGAGTTCCCGCTGGAATATTAAGTCTGGCTTTTTTTCCCTCTATAGTTGGTACTTCTATTTCGCCACCTAAAATAGCAGTAGTGATTGAAATTGGTATTTCACAAAATAAATTTTCTTCTTCTCTTTCAAAGAGTTTGTCCTTTTGAACTTCAACAAAAATATATAGATCCCCATTTCCAGCACCTCTTTCACCAGGTTCACCTTCACCTGCTATTCGAATTCTTGTACCTGTATCTACTCCAGCTGGAATGGTAACTGAGATAGTTTTTTGTTTTTTTATATTTCCTGTACCTGAGCATTTGAGGCATGGATTTTTAATACTTGAACCTTCTCCTCCACAGGTTGGACAGGGTCTTTCTATAGAAAAGAAACCTTGTTGAGAACGAACTTTACCTGCACCGCCACATGTAGAACAAGTACTTGGGCCTGACTTATCTGCACTTCCTGTAGCTGCGCATGTATCACAACCGACATACGTTGGAATTCTTATCTGTGGCTTTTTTCCTGTGAATGCTTCGTAAAGAGAAACGGACATATTGTAACGAAGATCACTTCCTCTTTGAGGCCCCCTTCTTCTCGATGATTGTCCACCAAATCCTCCTCCAAAAAACTCCTCAAAAATATCAGAAAAACCACCCGCAAAATCTCCAAAACCCTGAGCTCCACCCATTCCACCTTGTCTAAAAGCATCATGGCCATATTGATCATAGGCTGATCTTTTTTCTGAGTCTTTTAGAATTTCGTAAGCAGCAGCAGCTTCTTTGAATTTTCTTTCAGCTGTTTTGTCATCCTTGTTACGATCAGGATGATATTTCATGGCCTGTTTTCTATATGCTTTTTTTATTTCATCTTCACTAGCATTTCGTTGAACACCTAGTATCTCATAGAAATCTTTATCAGCCACATCTCCTCCTTATAAAAATTATGGAGCGTTAATCTTTTTTATCTTCGTCTACTTCTTCAAATTCAGCATCTACAACCTTTTCATCTTTTGTATTATCAGCTGATGGTTCAGCACCAGACGGATCAGGTTGTGGTCCAGCACCTTGTGGGTTTTGTTTATAAATTGCTTCACCCATTTTAAGAGATGACTGAACAAGCGCTTCAGTTTTAGATTTTATAGCTTCTAAATCCTCACCGTCTTTAACTTTCTTAAGCTCTTCAATATCCTCTGTGATTTTATTTCTATCAGCTTCAGGAATTTTATCTCCGTGTTCTTTTAAGTTCTTTTCAGTTTCATTAATTAAACTATCAGCATGGTTTCTAGTATCAACAGCTTCTCTTTTCTTTTTGTCAGCTTCAGCATTTTCTTCTGCTTCTTTGACCATTTTTTCAATCTCTTCATCTGATAATCCGCCAGAAGCCTGAATCTTGATTTGTTGTTCTTTACCAGTTGATTTGTCTTTAGCCGAAACGTTTACAATACCATTTGCATCGATATCAAAAGTTACTTCAATTTGAGGCATTCCTCTTGCAGCAGGTGGAATACCTACTAAATCGAACTGACCCAATAATTTGTTATCAGCAGCCATTTCTCTTTCACCTTGAAAAACTCTAATTGTTACTGCGCTCTGATTATCTTCAGCTGTAGAAAATACCTGGCTCTTCTTTGTTGGGATAGTTGTATTTTTATCAATAAGTTTTGTAAATACACCGCCAAGTGTTTCAATACCAAGTGATAAAGGTGTAACATCAAGTAATAAAACATCTTTTACATCACCTTGTAACACCCCTGCTTGAATAGCAGCCCCAGATGCAACAACTTCATCTGGGTTAACACCTTTATTAGGTTCTTTACCAAAGAAGTTTTTTACTATCTCCGTTACTTTCGGCATTCTTGTCATACCACCAACTAAAATAACATCATCAATTTCAGCAGCTTGTAAACCGGCATCTTTAAGTGCCATTTCGCAAGGTTTTAAACTTTGGTTTAAAAGTTCACCTACGATAGCTTCAAGTTTTGCTCTTGATAATTTAATTGTTAAATGTTTAGGACCAGATTGATCTGCTGTTATGAATGGCAAGTTAACTTCTGTTTCAGTTGAACTTGATAATTCAATTTTTGCTTTCTCAGCAGCCTCTTTCAAACGTTGAAGGGCAAGTTTATCTGATCGTAAATCAATACCATTATCTTTTTTGAATTCATCAGCAAGATAATCAATAATTTTAAGATCAAAATCTTCACCGCCAAGATGCGTATCACCATTGGTTGATTTAACTTCAAAAACACCGTCACCAATTTCTAAGATAGAAATATCAAATGTACCTCCACCTAGATCATAAACAGCAACAGTACCAGTTTTCTTTTTATCTAAACCATATGCTAACGCTGCAGCAGTAGGTTCGTTAATAATTCTTAAAACTTCTAATCCAGCTATTTTTCCAGCATCTTTTGTTGCTTGTCTTTGAGCGTCATTAAAATATGCAGGAACTGTTATAACAGCTTGTGTAACAGTGTCTCCTAAATAAGATTCCGCAGTCTCTTTCATTTTTTGTAGAATAAATGCACTTATTTGACTGGGACTATATTTGTCCCCACGTGCTTCTACCCATGCATCGCCGTTATCACCTTTTACTATTTTATAAGGTACTAATCCGCTATCAGACTTAACAGCTTCATCCTCAAATGTTCTTCCGATTAATCTTTTTATGGCAAATAAAGTATTTTCAGAATTAGTTACTGCTTGTCTTTTAGCTGATTGTCCAACAAGTTTTTCTTTTGTGTCACTGAATGCTACCATGGAGGGCGTTGTTCTTCCACCTTCTGAGTTTTCAATTACTTTTGCTTCCTTACCGTCCATTACTGCAACGCAGGAATTTGTAGTACCTAAATCAATACCAATTACTTTTGCCATATTTTTTATCCTCTTTACTTAATTATTTACCAATCAACATTGGCTACATTAGATATGGGAAAAAAGTTTTAAAATACAAGGATGTTCTTGATTTATATTAAAAAAAACTAGTAATTTAGGGCTTTTTATGACTTTTCTTTACTCTCATTTTTTGGATTGTCTTCTTCTTTTTCTTCTGTAGGTTCTTCTGTTTTAGCGACTGGTTTTTTAGAAACCCCAACCATTGCGGCTCTTAGTAAACGATCGTGCATTGTGTAGCCAGATTGAACTTCTTGTACTACCGTGCCTTCTTCAACTTCATTATTTTCAACTTCCATCATTGCCTGATGAAAATTATGATCAAATTTTTGATTTAAAGTTTCAATTTTTTTGACTCCATGTTTTTCAAGAGTACTTTTGTATTCTTTAAGCACCATTTTCAAACCATCGATAAGATTTTTTATACTTTCTGAATGATTTTCATCTTCTGGTAAAGCATCTAGCGCTCTTTCTAGATTATCTCCTGGCGATAGAATGTCTCTAGCTAAATTTATGCTACCAAACTTTATCGTTTCAATTTTTTCTCGTTCAAATCTTTTTCTAAGATTTTCCATTTCAGCGAGTAATCGGATTTTTTCTTCTTTTAGTGTTTCAATTTCCTTTTCTAAACTATCTTCTTCTGTATTTTCATCTTCACTTGTCTCTTCTGTATCTGTGTTTTCTTGACTATCATTATTATCTTCATTTTCAATATTCTCAGAATCAGGTTCTTTAATTTCTTCTTGTTGGTTATCTTCTTCTTTTTTCTCAACCATTAATCAATCACCTTTCCAATAATTTTAGATGTATAATCAACAAGAGGAACTATTTTGGAGTAGTTTAGTCTTGTTGGGCCAACTACACCTATAGCTCCTATAATTTCTTGTTCATTATTTTTATATGGGGCCATTACCATAGAAAGACCAGAGTGTTTAAACAAAAAATTTTTAGATCCAATGAAAATCTGTACTCCCTTTGCCCTTCCAGCATTTTCTAAAATTTCAACAAAACTAGACTTTTTTTCAATTTCATCAAATAAACTTCTTATTTGATCAAGATCTTTTGAAATTATTTCATCTTTTAATAAATTTGATTGACCGTGGAGAAAAATGTATGGGTTATTTGGTTTTGGTTGATTTTGTATAATTCCTTGTTGAACTAATTTAGATGAAATGATTTCCAGTTTATTTTGAGATTTTTGAATATCTACCTGAATTTCTTTTTTTATCTGAGTAATGTTTTTATTATTAAATTTTGATGTGAGATAATTAGATGCTTGAATTAAAAAATTATTATTATACGCACCTTTGTCTTCAATAATACGATTTTCAATTTCTCCATTTTCGTAAGCAAGTATCAACATAAGTTGAGATTTGTTAAGCCTTATAAACTCCAGATGCTTTAAATTTTTTTGGAATTTTGGTGCAATTACTATGCCGGCATAGTTCGATAGGCCAGATATGGTTTTTGAAGCTAAATTTAAAACCTCCTCATAAGATTTGTCTTTAGTTGAACATTGCTGCTTAATATTCTCCATATCACTTTTTGAAATCCTTCCAAATTCTAAAAGTCCATCGACAAAGAATCTCATTCCTTTTTCTGTGGGCATTCTTCCTGCAGATCTATGAGGAGCAAATAAAAGACCTTCCTTTTGTAAGTTAGAAAGTATTGTTCTAATTGAAGCTGAAGATAGGTTAAAACCACCCATCTTCATAATAGTTTCAGAACCTGCTGGGGATCCTGTTTCTAAGTATGACTCAACTAATTTTTTGAATATAAGTTTAGATCTATCATTAAGTTCCGTATATAAATTATCGACCATAAAATTATTGTTTAAAATATATAATTATTCACTATTATTAAATTTATATGAGAAAAGATAGAAAGTTCAATGAAATGAGAAAAATTTCATTTGAAAAAAATGTTAACATTCATGCAGATGGATCGTGTCTTGTAAAGTTTGGAAATACCCATGTATTGTGTCTTGCCACCATTGATGAAAAAATACCACATTGGATGAAAAACTCTGGAAAAGGTTGGGTAACAGCTGAATACGGCATGATACCCAGATCTACAAATACAAGGATGGATAGGGAAGCAGCTAGGGGTAAACAATCTGGCAGAACACAAGAAATTCAAAGGTTGATTGGAAGAAGCTTAAGATCTATCGTTGACCTTGAAAGTCTTGGAGAGAGGCAGATAAAAATTGACTGCGATGTTTTGCAGGCTGATGGTGGAACAAGAACCGCATCAATAAGCGGAGGTTTTGTAGCGCTACACTTAGCAATAGAGAAGCTAAAAAAGAATTATAATATTCAAAAACCAATTATTAAAAACTTTATAGGTGCCGTTTCAGCTGGCTTAATCGATAATAAGCCGATGTTAGATTTGAACTATGAAGAAGATTCAAAAGCTCAGGTTGATGCAAATTTTGTCATTTGTGAAACTGGAGAAATTTCAGAAATACAAGTTACGGGGGAGGAACATTTCTTTGATGAAAAACAATATTATGACATTTATAATTTAGCAAAATTAGGTGTTAATCAGATTATTGAAATACAAAAAAATTCGTTATTGAATTGAAAAAAATTTTATTTTACTCAAACAATAATTCAAAAATAAAAGAGGTAAAGCGCTTATTTAATAAATATAAAATTACTATTTTATCGCCTCAAGATTTTAATATTAATGATGAGCCAAATGAAAATGGGAAATCTTTTGCAGAAAATGCCAAAATAAAATCAGACTATGGTTTCAAAAAGTTTAAAATTCCATGTATTAGTGATGACTCAGGTATTTGTATTGAGGCATTAAACTGGAAGCCAGGCATAAATTCTAAACTATTTTTATTGAATTTTAAAAATAAGAGACAATGTTTTGAAAAAATTATTGAGATAGCTCAAAAAAAATCAACTAGAAAGGCATATTTTAAAACATCAATTTCTTTCACCTTTGAAAATGATTATAATGTAATTTTTGAAGGTAAGTCTCAAGGTTTGATATCTACTAAACCAATGGGCAAGAAAGGGTTTGGATATGATCCAATATTTATACCTAATGGATATAATAAAACTTTAGGACAATTATCTATTACCACAAAAAATAAAATTAGTCACAGATCTATCGCAATAAACAAATTAATAGATTTTTTAATTAATTAAATAATTTTGCCTCACCATTAAAGATTTTTAAAATTTCTAAATCTCTTTCTATAAGATTATCTTTGAAATAAAATTTACCATCGACTCCATTAAATTTAATTCCTGAATTGTTAAGTAATTTATAGAGCTCATTTAACTTTATATCTTTTGAAAAAGCATAGTTTAATAAACCTATAAGGTCATAGGGTAGTGTTGAAACTCTTAAAAGTTCGCTATCATATATTTCTTTATATTCTAATCTAAGTGCTTGTCTTTTGTGTCTTGGTATTCCAGGAAAAATAGCCCCTTGCAAAGATGGTTCAAAAAAAAAGTTTTGATCGTCTATAACACCAGTAGCCATAAATTGGACTATATTTGGATCAATATCATAATATGGAAGCAATGGTGCCACCTGAAGTAAATTTATTCCATAATCAGCAATCAAAACATGAGTAAAATCATAGTCATTAGTTGTTTTAAATTTTAATAATTTTTTTAATCTTTGTTTTGAAAAATCATCATTCTTCGTTAATAAAATTTGCTTTTGTCTGTCTAGTTCAAATTTTCGCAATTCGTATTTTCCAAGCTCTTTTATTGAGTCACGAACATTTGATAAATCATTTTTATAACTTGATCTGTTTATAAGAACTGAGTCACTATTATTAGCTACTTCATCAATCAAAAAGTTGATCGAATAACCGTAATTGTTTTCTGCATAGAGTAGTGCCACTTTTGAGTTTTTAGGTAAAGATCTAAATAATTCTTCTAATTCATTCTTTGGGAAAAAATTAACTAGGTATACACAATTATTTGCTAAACTTGGGTCTGACGGCTTCAATCCTAATTTCTTGTGTTTCAACCAAACCAGTTAACAAAACCCTGCCTTCAAGAACCGATGTATTTATGTTTACAAAAATATTATTTCCTGCTCCAAGAAATTTAGCAGCAATATTTACCTTTATTGTAGCATCATCAACAACTGCGCCAAAACTACGATCTCCTTCAGCAACAACCATAGCAGTACTCCCGCTCGTTGCTAAAATATTTGCAGGGGAACAACCGTATAAAACGCTTAACAAAAAAACTAAATGGAAAATAAATGTAAATCTCATTATTTTTTTAAATTT
>CACNUI010000011.1 GCA_902623545.1 uncultured Alphaproteobacteria bacterium
GTGATTGGGAAAACCCATACCTTACTATGTCTAATCAGGCAGAGGCGCAAATTGTAAGAGAATTAGGAAAATTTTTAATTGATGAAAGTCTATATAAGGGTGCAAAACCCGTACTTTGGTCAGTAGTTGAAAAAACTGCTTTAGCTGATGCAGAAGTAGAATATGAGGACCATACTTCTAATACGATATATGTTAAATTTTTAATTTCAAATTCAAATGACAAAGATTTAGTTGGTTCAAATATAGTTATATGGACTACTACTCCATGGACAATACCTGGCAACAGAGCATTAGCCTATGGAAATGATTTAGATTATTCTATTATCAAAATTGATGAAGTTAAAAACTCAAGTTTAGCAACAGTTGGTGATAAATTAATTTTAGCTAAAGACTTGTTAGAAAATGTTACTAATGAAATTGGTATTTTAAAATATACAATAGTTAAAATATTTAAAGGCACAAATCTTGCAACTTGTGAATGTGATCATCCTTTTAAAGAACTAGGATATAATTTTGTTGTTAAACCTTTTCATGGAGAATTTGTAAATTTAGAACAAGGTACTGGAATAGTACATATTGCACCAGGGCATGGAGATGATGATTATATTTTAGGAATAAAAAATAATGTTGATGTTATTCAAACTGTTGAAGATGATGGTAAGTATAATCATCATGCAATTGGTTTTGAAGGTGAACACGTATACAAAGTTGATCAAAAAATTGCTAATAAATTAAAAGAATTTTCAAAACTTTTATTTCAAGGAACTTTAAGGCATAGCTACCCTCATTCATGGAGATCAAAAGCACCATTAATTTATAGAAATACTCCTCAATGGTTTATTTCAATGGAAAAAAATAATTTAAGAAATATTGCTCTTAAATCTATAGATGAAACAATATTTTACCCACCACAAGGTAAAACTAGATTACGATCAATGATTGAAACTAGACCAGATTGGTGTGTATCTAGACAAAGAGTTTGGGGTGTTCCTCTTCCTTTATTCATAAATAAACAAACAGGACAGCCACTTAGAGATGAAAATATTATCAATAGAATTGCAGATATTTATGAAAATGAAGGCAGTAATACTTGGTTTACTGAAGACCCTCAAAGATTTTTAGGACCAGATTATTCTATTAATGATTATGAGCAAGTAAAAGATGTGGTCGAGGTATGGTTTGATAGTGGTTCAACTCATGCTTTTTGTCTTGAACAAAGACCGGATCTAAAATGGCCTGCATCCATGTATTTAGAGGGCAGTGATCAACACAGAGGTTGGTTCCACTCTTCTCTTTTAGAATCATCTGGGACAAGGGGTCAGGCCCCATATGAAAGTGTATTAACCCACGGATTTGTTGTGGATGGAAAAGGTAGAAAAATGTCAAAGTCTCTTGGTAATGTTATTTCTCCAGATGATATATTAAAGGAATATGGTGTTGATATATTACGGCTATGGGTTGTAGCTTCAGATTATTATGATGATCTAAAACTTGATAAATCTATTCTCCAGTCACAAGCTGAGTCTTATAGAAGAATTAGAAATACATTTAGATTTTTAATTGGTAACTTAAATAACTTTAATGAAAACGAAATAGTTAATGCAAAAGAATTTCCAGAACTAGAAAGATATTTACTCCATCGTTTGTGGGAAGTCGATCAAAAAGTAAAATTGTGTGTTAAGAGTTTTAATTTTCATTTAATGTTTACAACTCTACTAAATTTCTGCTCTAATGACTTATCATCATTCTATTTTGACATTAGAAAAGATGTAATCTACTGTGATAGTAATGTATCACTTACAAGGAGATCATCAAGATCACTTTTAAAGATAATATTTGATCATTTAGTTAGATGGTTCGCACCATCAATATCATTTACTACTGAAGAGGCATGGAAAGCTATGGGTAATATACATAGTATTCACCTAGAGGATTTTATGGTTTGTGATAATACTTATGAAAATAAACAAATTAATAACAAGTGGCAATATGTTAAAAATATTAGAAAGGTTGCGACTGGATCAATTGAAAAGATTAGAGAAGAAAAAGTAATTAGATCAAGTTTAGAGGCACACTTAGCAATATATGTTAGTAAGGAAATATACGAAATTGTTAAAGATGTTAAATTTGATGAAATTACAATAACATCTTCTTTTGAATTACATCAAATAAATGAAGAATCAAAAGGATTCTCAATAGATGATTTACCAAATATTAAAGTGCATTCATCGAAAGTTAATGGTCATAAGTGTCAGAGATGTTGGAAATATGAAAATCAACTAGTCAATAATGAGATATGTCAAAGATGTTATGAAGCGATAAATTAAGATTGTGAATAGGATAGTATCATTTCTGTTCTTAGTATTTACTGATCTTGTAATTAAATATATTATAAAAAAAAGTCTTTTTGTAAATCAATCAATAGAATTAAATAAATTTTTAGACATAGTTTATGTTAAAAATTATGGAGTATCATTTGGATTATTTTCAGGAAAAATTTCTTATGTAATACTAGTTATTATTGGATTGATTATTAGTTTAATCATTCTCTACTTAATGATTACTTCAAAAAAAAATATTGAAAAAAATGCTTTCTTTTTGATATTAAGTGGAGCATTTGGAAATATATTAGATCGCGCTATAAACTCCTATGTATTTGATTTTATATCATTAAATTATGGTAATTTTTACTGGCCTGCATTTAATCTTGCTGATATTTATATTACTGTAGGTATTATAATGTTAATAACAAGTATTTTTATAAATTTTGATCAAAAAAAATGAAAAGTATTTATTTTATAATTTTATTAACCTGCCTGTTTATATTATCTTGTAACTCAGTCAGAGAAAGTGCAGGAGTAAACAGAAAAGTACTTGATGAATATAAAGTAGTAGAAAATCCACCCTTAGTCATTCCTCCTGATTTTAATTTACCACCTCCAGATCAAATTGAAGCAAAAGAAATAGATGATACTGATAGCGAACTGGCTAAAGAAATTCTTTTTGGTTTAGAAGACAATAATAACAAAGTAGAAACTGATAATTCTGTTATGTCTGATATTTTAAATGAAGTTCAAACTGAAAACATTGATGAAAATATAAGAGAAAGCATTAATGAAGAATTTGCGGGAGAAAAATCAACTATTTATGATGAAACTAATTTTAAAAATGAGGAAGAAATAAATGAAGCAATTGAAACTACTAAAAGTAATGAGGAGAAAACAAACATAAATAAGAAAAAAAGATTTTTCTTTTTTTAATCTTAATGAAAATAAAATACTTTAATTCTAATTTTGAAAAAATTATTAAAAATAAAGTTATTGATCAAAGTATTACAAAGGTAATAGAAAAACTTCCATCCCTTAATATTATCACAGATAAAAATTTATTAGAAGAAACTATAAAAGCATCAAATCAATTTAAAGATAAAAAGGAAAAAATAATTGTATTTGGTACTGGAGGTTCAAATCTAGGAGCAAGGGCGTTAAATAATATTATTTCAAATAATGAAATAATTTTAGAATTTTATGATAATGTTGATCCTATTAATTTTGAACAAAATTTTCAAAATATAAATTTTGAGTCAACAGGCTTCCTAGTTGTCTCAAAATCAGGGACTACACCTGAAACATTATCTCAATTTTCATGTCTATATCAAAAAGCAATAGAGGCTAATAAAGTTAAAGAATTTTTTTCAAATACTTTAATTATAACAGAATTTAAAGAAACTCCTCTTTTTAAAATTGCAAAAAATAATAATTGTTTACTATTAGAGCATCAAAAAGATGTTGGAGGCAGATATTCTATATTTACCAATGTCGGTATAGTGCCTGCAATCATTTCTGGATTAAATATAGAGGCACTTTTTAGTGGAGCATCTGAAGTAATTAATAATATTGATAATTACAAACCTTATGATCTTGGAAGATATTTAATTCAAAAAGAAAATGTAAAATTTACTAATAATGTTTTAATGACATATTCAGATTCACTATATTTTTTTGGAAAATGGTATCTACAACTTTGGGCAGAAAGTATTGGAAAAAATAACAAAGGTATTACAGCAATTCATTCTGTCGGAACCACTGATCAGCATAGTCAATTACAATTGTATTTAGATGGACCTAAAGACAAATATTTCACCTTTATCACAACAGATCATTCAAACAAGGGGATCAAAATTAATAATAATATGTTTGAAGGTACTGATATTGATTATTTTAAAGATAAAACAATGGGGGATCTAATGGAAGCTGAACAGCGTGCAACTATTGAAACTTTTAAATTAAATAATTTTAGTTTTAGAGAAATCTATATTCCTAAAATAGATGAACAAAACTTAGGTAAATTATTATCGTTTAGTATAATAGAAACAATTGCTTGCTGTATGTATTTAGATGTTGATCCTTTTGATCAACCTGCGGTTGAACAAGGTAAAAAACTAACTAAAACTTATTTAAAATAATTTAAAAAAATAAATTATTGTTTTACCGTAAGTCTTTTTTTGAAGCAGATTTAAATTTTTTGGAATTACAATATTATCTTTCACACTTGTTTCTAAACCAATAACAGTAGTATTTTTAATGTTACTGGATAAATTTTCTAAAAGCTTTGTTAAATTATACTTTGCATATGGTGGATCAATATAAACAACTGAAATATTCTTAAATTCTATTTCTAATTTAGAATGAATAAGGTCTTCTTCATAAATTTTAAATTGATTATTTTTACAAATACTTAAACAATTTTTTCTTAAAATTTTAAGAACTTCAATATTATTCTCAAAAAAAATTACTTCACTCATGCCTCTAGAAATTGCTTCTAAACCCATTGTGCCAATACCTGCAAAAAGATCTAAAAAAATTTTATTTTTATATAATTCGATAGAATTTTTAATTGCATAACTTTCAATAATTGAAAAAAAAGCTTCTCTTTTTAGAGAAGAAGTTGGTCTTACAAAATCATTAATACTAGCTAATTTTTTTTGCTTAAACTTTCCCCCAGTAATCCGTATCATTTGCTAATTGAATTTAATTTTTGAAATTGCCCTTCTTTAAGTCTTCCAAGCTTATAAGGGCCATATCCAATTCTTATTAATTTAACTATATTCCATGAAAAATAATTACAAATATTTCTAATTTCTCTATTTTTTCCTTCTTTTAGTTTAAAAATTAACCAACTATGATTTTTCAACTTTCTTTCAAAGCCAACTTTAATTTTTTTATAATTTATTTCTTTAATTTTAATGCCTTTATTTATTTTTTGTAAATCAGTATTTTGTACATTGCTATTTATACAAACTCTATAGATCCGCTCAATGTTTGAAGATGGATGTTCTAAATATCTTGAATAATCACCATTATTAGTTAGTAAGATCAATCCTTCACTCATATAATCCAATCTTCCAACACTTATTAATTGACCAATATTTTTTGGTAATAAATCAAAAATTTTTTTTCTACCTAAATTATCTTTTGTACTACAAATATATTTAATTGGTTTGTATAACTTCCATACTTCAACTTTATTTGCTTTTTTAACAATTTTATTATTAACTTTAATTATATCTAAATTACTTACTTTATGACTTGGATGAACACATATTTGATTATTAATTTTAATTTTTTTTTCTACAATTAATTTTTCCGCATCTCTTCGTGAACAAATTCCAGCACTTGATAGATATTTTGAAATTCTAATATTCACTTTGTTTCACTAATAAAATTTTTAATTATTTTCATATCATATTTTGTAATTAAAAATTCAGGATGCCATTGTAAGCCAATACACCATTTGTGTTTTTTATGCTCTATTCCTTCAATAACACCATCATTTGCTGTACTTGAAACATTTAAGTCCTTACCTACTTTTTTTACTGACTGATGATGTGCACTATTAACATTTATTTTTTCAGTACCACATATTTTATGTAGTTGAGTATTTTTTGAAATATTAACACTGTGACTTGTTTGATTTCTTGGATTTACTTGTTCATGGTCTATCGGATCTTTTTTTAAATCTTGTATTAATGTTCCACCACATGCAACATTAATAAGTTGTGCACCACCACAAATTCCCAATATAGGTTTATTATATTTAAAAAATTTATTGAAAATATTTAATTCAAAATTCGTTCTCTTATTTTTAATATTTTTAGATTGAGTATTACTTGTTTTATATAATTTAGGATTAATATCAAAATCTCCTCCAGTGATAATGAGACCATCAATTAAATGACAAAAATCATCAATATATTGTTTTTCATGTAACAAAGGAAATGGGATAGCCTTAAATTTTGTTAAAGAAGTTAAGTAATTTTCCCTTAATGCATACCATGGAAATTTTGAATATGTTTGCTTTTTTTCACTATCAAGAGTTATTCCAATAATTGGTTTTTTCATTATAATTCAACTATAATGTACAACATAAGTGTGTTCCAGAATGAACGTTGATTTTTTTATGAATGAAGCAATTATTGAAGCAAACAAAGCTTTTATTTTAAATGAAGTTCCAGTTGGGGGAATACTTGTTGATAATACAACGAACAAAATTTTAGCCAGAAGTTATAATACGGTAAATAAAGATAAAAATGCTATTAAACATTGTGAATTAAATCTTATTCAAAAAACTTGCGAAAGACTAAAGCTTAAATATTTAGAGAATATGACATTGTTTGTAACCTTAGAACCATGCACTATGTGCGCTAGTGCTATAAGTGAAGTACATATTAAAAATGTTTATTTTGGTGCTTATGATGAAAAAAATGGAGGAATTGAAAAAATCCGAATTGCTTTTCAAAGAGAAAATATATTTATGCCAAATATTTATGGTGGCATTATGGAAAAAGAATGTAGTAATTTATTAAAAAAGTTTTTTAAAAATAAAAGTGATAGATAAAATTAATATACCCGAGTTTGAAGTTTCAGAATTTAATCAAGCGTTTAAAGAAGTAATTGAGTCCAATTTTAATTATGTAAGAATTAAAGGAGAGATTTCTGAGGTTAAAACTGCAACAAGAGGTCAAATCTATCTAACACTTAAAGACGAGGATTCTATTTTAAGTGGAGTTATTTGGGATCAGAAAAAAAAATATTTAGATATAAATCCAGAAATAGGACTAGAAATAATAGCAACTGGGAGAATCACTACTTGGTCTCGCTATAAAACTACTTACCAAATAGATATTGATAAAATTGAAATTGCAGGTGAGGGAGCACTTTTAAAACTTATTGAAGAAAGAAAAAAAAGACTACAAAAAAAAGGCTATTTTGATGAGGATAAAAAAATCCCATTACCTTTTTTGCCTGAGAGATTAGGTATTATTACCTCTCCTACTGGCTCTGTAGTACATGACATAATAAATAGAGTGAATGATCGTTTTCCAATGCCTTTAGATATATGGCCTGTATCTGTACAGGGTGTTGATTCAGCAGATAGTATTATAAATGCTATCGAAGGTTTCAATAAACTTAAATCTGCTAAACCAGATATTCTAATTATTGCTAGAGGTGGAGGAAGTACTGAAGATTTAATGGCATTCAATGATGAAAATCTTGCAACAAGTGTTTTTGATTCAAAAATACCAATTATTTCAGCAATAGGTCATGAAACAGATACAACAATTATTGATTTAGTATCAGATTTAAGAGCGTCTACACCAACTGCGGCAGCTGAAAAAGCTACCCCAGTTAGATTTGAATTAATAGAAAAAATTAAAAATTTACAACTTAGATTAAGCACCAAAGTAAATTCACAAATTAAGTCCAAAAAGGAAAATTATGAATATTTAAATAAGTTTCTTAAATCTCCAAGCTTGATAGTTAATAATTATAAGGAGAAGCTTTTTGAAGATTTTAAAAATTTAACATTATCAATTGAAAATAAATTTAGTATATCAAAATTGAATCTTCTTAACCTGGTAAAATCTATTATTTCACCTGATGTATCAATAAACTTGAAACAAACAAAGATTAACAATCTTTCAAAAAATCTTAATTTAAATATAGCCAATAATTACAAAGATAAGCTTGAAAAATTTAAGTCTAATATAAGATTGCTCAATTCAAATTCTATTTCATCAAATCTTAAAAAAGGATATTCAATTTTGATGGATAAAAAGAAAATTGTTAAGACAAGAAATAAAATTAATACTGAAGATCAATTATCAGTGAAACTTATTGATGGTACAATTGATATAAAAGTAACTAAAATTAACTAAATCTTTTATGCTGCCAGAACCATTGACTGGGTTCTGCTTTAATCCACTGTTCAACCTTATTATGAATTTTTTCCATCATCTGATTATCATCAATTTCTAAATTGTTATGATAAAGTGGCTCTAAAAATGTTAGCTCAATATTTCCATTAGTAATTCTTTTATTTTGAATTGGAATTATTGGTAAGTTATATTTTCTAGCTATTTTTAAAAAACCTGTTTGTGTTTTAACTTTTTTATTAAAAAACATTACTTCTTCTCCTGAGGAATCTTTTTGATCAATTAATAATACAATTGATAAAGAATTATTTATTGCATCAACAACATCTTTGGCACTTTTTTTCCCCTTTGGAGTGTAAAAGCTATTTTTAGAAACAAGAGAATTTTGTCTAATATTAAGTATTAGTTTATCAATAAAATTATTATTTATATGCCTATAAATGCCACCTATATTAATTCCAATTCTATCTAGACCTGGTACCAAAACTTCCCAATTAGATTGATGAATACTTATAAAAATTGCTTGCTTTTTATTTTTGATCAAATCTTCTATATTTTCTAAATTGATAAACTTTATTTTATCTTTAATAAAAATATCATTAATTCTTAGAAGTTCACAAATTGTAAATCCAAGATTATTCCAACTTTTTTTAATAATATTTTGTATTTCTTCATCTTTAAGATTTGGGAAAACATACTTACAATTATTTATAGCTGTTTTATTGGCTTGTGAAAATTTACCGAAAGTTCTAAATAAAAATGATGAAACTTTTAAAGATAGATTGAGTGGTAAAATCTTATATAAAAAATAAATAAAAATAAATCCAATATACTGTAAGAAGTAAATTACCTGCTTCATATTTCTAAATCATTAATTTTATTTTCTAGTACATTGCTCAAAATTTCTTTGAGTAAATTTTCATCTTCAAATATAATTTCACCATTAAGTGTACTTACTAGAGAACGATACGATTTTGGTATTCTTACAAAATCTTTTTTTGTAGTAACTAATACAGATTTTGTAAGGTTAGCATTTTCTGCAAGATTTAACATATCATTCTCATCAAATATATGATGATCAGGATAGCTGATTTTTTTTTCTAAAATAGCACCTTGTTCAGAAAGCGAATTATAAAATTTTTCAGGGTAAGCAATACCTGCAAAAGCTGTTACTTTTTGATTTTTATATATTTTATTATCTGTACTTATTTGAAATTTTGCATGAATAATAGGAACAGTACTAGGAATTTTATCTTTTACATCTTGTGATATTTCTCCAATTACGATGACAAGATTTGCTCTGGAAATACCTCTTGAAATACTCTCTCTAAGAGGGCCAGATGGAATCACTCGTTTATTTCCAAAACCCTGTTCTCCATTAATTACAATTATTGAAAAATCTTTTTGTAGAGTTGGGTTTTGAAAACCATCATCCATAATTATACAGTCAGCACCTTTTTCTTTAGCTAAAACAAAGGATTTATTTCTATCCTGACCAATCCAAGTTGGAGCAACTTCAGCTAGCAACAAGGATTCATCTCCAACACTTTTTGCTGAGTGCCACTCTTCAACAAGAACATTAGATCTTTCAACACCACCATAACCTTTAGAAACAAAGTGAGGATTATATCCATTAAGCTTTAATAAATTTCCAATTTTCAAAGCAACGGGTGTTTTACCAGCTCCCCCCACCACTATATTTCCAATACAAATTATTGGAATTCCAGAAGATGTTTTTCTGCTAACAAAATTTCTTATTTTAGTTCCAAATCTAAATAGTAATGAGAGTGGATATAAGGAGTTTGATAAGTATGTGTCATTTTTTTTATACCAAAATTTAGGAGCTTTAAGCATTTTAATTAATGTACTTTTCGATGTCTTTGAAAAGCTTTTCTTTTTCAAAGAAAGATCTATTAGAAAACTCAAGTGCATTTGTTTGAATTTTTTTTATTTCCAAATTATTATTTAGTAATTCTTTCATCTTTATATCAATATCCTCAAACTTATTTACCATTATACATGAATTCGCTTTTAACATATCTTCATAAATATTAGTCCAATTATCAACATAATTACCGCTAATAATTGCACATCCATAACTTGCAGGCTCAATAGGATTATGTCCACCAATATTTTTTAAAAAAGAACCGCCTAAAATAACTAAATCACTAATTTTAAAATATTGATCTAATTTTCCAAAACTATCAATTATTACGATATTATTTTTTTCAAATTCTTTTTTAGATTCTAAAGAAATATTAAATCCTTCTTTATTTAATTCTTGCTTAATTGTGCTAATTCTTTCTGGATGCCTTGGTGCAATATAAATTTTTAAATTAAATTCAAGAATTGTTTTTTTAATACATTTAATTATCTCTTTTTCTTCATTAGAATGAGTACTTGCAATCATGATTATATTTGATTGATCTTTATTTATCGAAGAATTGTTTATATTTTTAGCTAATTTTAAATTTCCAATATAGTCAATTTGTAAGTTTGTTAATTCTTGAATTCTTTCTTTGTCATCTTTGCTTTGAGCAAAAATTTTATTAAAACTCTTTAATGTATTTCTGTAGAAATTTTTTGTACTTTTCCATTTTTTAAAAGAAATTGGAGAAATCCTTGCATTTAAATATAAACAATTGATATTTTTAACTCTAATTTTATTAAGCATATTTGGCCAAATATCTGACTCTATCCATAGAATCAGATTTGGTTTCCAAAATTTTAAAAATCTTGAACACCACAGAGATACATCAAATGGGATGTATTGATGGATAATTTTATTTTTATAAAACTCCCTAATATATTGCGCTGAAGATTTTGTTGTTGTAGTAACTAAAATATCAAATACTTTATGATATCGTTCTATAATTAAATCTGAAGATTTAAATTCTCCGATACTTGCTGCATGTATCCATAAAATTTTTCTCTTAGAATTTTTTTTTACAGTTGGTTTTCCAAACCTTTCAATAAATCTTAGTCTATCCTCTTTTTTTCTATAGATGCGAATAAATATATTGATAAAAATTACTGGTATGAGAAGAGTACTGAGTATTTGATATATTCTAAGCATTTAGATTTTTCTCTGCTGACTCCATGCAGTCATTAATTTTTTCTTCCAAGAAATTTTTATATTTATCCAAATCATCATCTTTAGTAGAAGAAGGAATAGTAATTGGTTCACCCCAGACAAATCTACATCTTGAAAATGGATATGTTATTAAAAATGAGTCCCAAGACTTAAGTTTAAGATTTTTATTTGAAGCAAAACCAAGTGGTATAATAGGGACTTGAGAATGAATTGCAATTTTTATAATTCCTTCTGAGACTTTCTTATTTGGTCCCCTTGGTCCATCAGGAGTAATACCAATATAATTTCTATCTTTTAAAATTTTAAATACTTTCCTTAATGAAGGTGATTTATTTTTTGACATTATAGAAACATTTTTCAAATTAAAATGACCTGCAATATATGCACCAAATCGACCATCACTATGGCTAGATGCTAACATATTTAACACAGCTTTACTTTTCCATACATGTCCTATCATCATCAATTGACCATGCCAAAATGCTAAAATAAAAGGTTTATTTTCTCTCCACAATTTTTCTGGTAACTCAGAGTTTATAATCTGTATTTTAGAGGTGTAACATACGAATAAGATATATAGATAACCTATTAATGCAAAAATTTTTTGAGATATAGAAAATTTAAAAATTTTTTTTTTAAAACTCATTTTCAAACTGTTCTCTTAGTTGTAATTTTTTATAAATAGTTGATTTTGAAATTAAATCTTCATGCTTTCCTTGACTTTCAATTTTGCCTTTATCTAAAACGTATATAATGTCTGCGTCTTCTATAGTGCTTAATCTATGTGCAATTATTAATTTGGTTTTATTATTCATAAGACTATTTATTGTTTCATGAATTTTATTTTCAGTTATGTTATCTAAAGAAGATGTAGCTTCGTCCATAATTAAAAGTGGTGCATTTTTTATTAGAGCTCGGGCAATAGCAATTCTTTGTCGTTGCCCACCTGATAATTTTATGCCGTTTTCTCCAATAATAGTGTGTAGTTTTTGATCCAATTTTTCCGAAAAACTAGCCACCCCAGCATTTTTGGCGACTAAACTAATCTCTTCATCAGTTGCTTCAAGGTTTCCGTATTTAATATTGTTAAATATACTCTCATTAAATAAAATTGTTTCTTGAGTTACTATTGAAGCACTATTTCTTACATCTGTCAGATCTAGTTCTTTTATATCTTTAGAATTAATTAAAATAGAGCCTGAATAATTATCATATAATCGCAAAATCATATTTGCTATCGTTGATTTACCAGATCCAGATAAACCAACTAACGCAACTTTTTTTCCTTTTGGTATTCTTAAATTTATTTTATCAAGCACTTTAGTGTCGTTATATGCAAATGAAACATCTTTAAAAACAATGTCGCCATCTAGATCTATAGTTTTTTTTGAAGAAATATTTTCCATATTTTTTTCACTTGTATCTAAAAGTTTAAATATTCTCTCAGCTCCAGCTAGGCCTTCCTGGACGCTAATATTGAGATTTCCAAGTGCCTTTACTGGCTGATAAGCCAGAAGAAGACTTACTAAAAAACTCATAAATTGACCTGTTGTCATACTTTCGTTTAAGACAAAAACACCCCCAACATAAATTGAGAGTGCAACAGCTAAACTTCCAATAAATTCCATTAAAGGACTTAAGCGATTGCTAATAAAAGCAGATTTTGTAAAATATTTTTGAATGAAACTAATTGTTTCAAAAGCTCTTTGTTTTTCATAGTTTTCTCTTGAGTATGCTTTTACTTGTCTAATACCTTTAATGCTTTCAGCTAATACATTGGAAAAAACTGCTATTTCGTTTTGGATAGTATAAGTAATTTTTCTAATACTTTTCCCAATTTTTCTTATTGGCCATAATGCAAGCGGGAATGCAAAAAATGCAAACAATGTCAGTGTCCAGCTTTGATAAAACATATTTCCTAATAAAAAAATAATAACCAAAACATCTTTAATAATTCCAGTCACAGATTTTACAATTGCAAGTCTTAAGTAATATGTATCATTTATAAGTCTTGAAATTAAATTACCCGATTTAGAGTCATTATAAAATTTCATATTTAAATACATTAGTTTTTCAAACATTTGCGTTTGAAGTTTAGCAATAACTGCATGTGCTACTTTGCTCATTTGATATGAATGAGTGTATGTTGCTAAACCTTTAATCAATGTTACAAATATTATCGCAATAGGTATTAAAAATAGCATCTCCTTATTTCCTTTTATCAACACTTCATCTAATGCCGGCCTAACTAACCATGCATGTAAACCAGTTGCTGCTGCAGAAATAACCATCATTAAAAGTGCTAAAAAAATTTTAGTTTTATGATTTAAAAGATAATTAAAAATTATTCTTGAACTTACTGATTTTTTTGGATTTGATGACATTAAAATATTTGTAAATATAAAAATAACATAATCGCAAAAGTATTATTTTGTCGGAAATAAAAGTTTGAACTTTCTGGAGAATTCATATCCCATCTTCGTATTGCTATATACGTACAAATTCCTATCATAGCTATAATAATCACACTAAATAAAGATTTTGATGAATTCCACCCTAAATATCCAAAGATTAAAACAACTATAAAATAGCATAAAGCTACAAATATACGTCCATTTTCTCCAAAAAAAACGGCAGTTGACTTTATACCTTGTGCCACGTCATCTTTTCTATCTTGGTAGGCATAAACAGTATCGTAACCAAGTGTCCAAAAAACACATCCAATATAAAGAAAGATAGATTGATATGATAAAGTTCCATTAAACTGGATAGTAACAATCAAAACACCCCAACTAAAAACTATACCTAGTATTATTTGTGGCCAATAAGTTACTCTTTTCATAAAAGGATATAAAATAACAAAAGGCATACTTAAAAGACCAACTATTATTGCAGCAAAATTAAATTGTAGTAGTAAAAGAAAGCTTACTGTAAGCAATATAATTAATAATAAAAAGGCTTCCATTAAGCTAATTCTTTTTGATGCTAAAGGCCTTCGCTCTGTACGGTAAATATTTTTATCAATATCTCTATCAATAATATCATTTATTATGCAACCTGCACTTCTCATAAAAAATGATCCTAAAAAAAATATTCCAAACCAAAAAACTAACAAATTTAAATTTAAATCTAAAATGGATAAACTAAACCAGCAAGGCCACATCAATAAAAGAAATCCAATTGGTTTATTAAATCTAATTAAATTTAAATAATCTTTGAATCTTTTTAAAACTAAACTATCCAACATTTTTGAATAAAGTGTTATTATCCTAAACTATTGTTATGAAAAAGTCTAAAACACGATTGTATTTTGATAAAAAATTATCACCTAATATAATGATTTATATTAAGGAAAAACAACATCATTTTTTAAAAAATGTTTTAAGAATAAAAGTTGAAGATTTTATAACTGTTTTTGATGGAGTTACTGGAGAGTGGAATACAGAGGTAATTTCTATAAACCGTGATAATACAGTTTTACAAATTAAGAAAAAAATATCAGAAATTGAAGAGGAAACAGATTTGTGGCTAATATTTTCTCCAATTAAATTATTTCGAATGAATATAACTATACAAAAAGCAACAGAATTAGGTGTCTCACAATTCTTTCCTTGTATTACTCAAAATACTAATCAAACAAAAATAAATGTAAGAAACTTAAACATGAATATTGTTGAAGCAGCTGAACAATCTGAAAGATTAACTTTGCCAAAATTAAATGAGGCTGTAAATTTAAATAATCTTTTAAGAGATTTTCCAAAAGATAGAGGCCTTATATTTTGTAATGAAAATGATAAGAATTTGCCAAATATTTATAAAGCTCTAGAAAATAAATCTAGTATTTTCAAAAAATGGGCTATTTTAATTGGTCCTGAAGGAGGATTTTCAGAAACAGAGACCAAGGAAATATTATCAATTTCATCTACAATTCCTGTTTCCCTAGGTAAAAGAATACTTAGATCAGATACAGCTACAACTGTTGCATTATTTGCCGTTCAATCTTTTGTTGAACAATAATTATAAGCGACAACCTGTCCTATAAAACCAGTATATTTTACCTAGTAATACTGCTGATTATTTTATTTATTAGTATATACAAAGAAAATATAAAATGCGCATCATAACCTTATTATTTACATTTTTTATATCTAAGTTTGCATTAGCTAAAGAACCATATGATTGGCAACTTGGTTTTCAAAAACCATCAAGTGATGTAATGAGAAGTGTTCTAGAGCTTCATGATTTTGTTTTAATTATGATGACTGCGATTACTATTTTTGTTTTAGCTCTTATTTTATATGTTGTTTTTAGATTTAGAAGAAATGTAAACCCAAATCCATCTAAAAGAAGTCACAACACCTTTATTGAAATTCTATGGACAGGAATACCAGTTGTTATTTTAATAGCAATGGCAATACCATCTTTTAAACTTGTTTATCAGCAAGATGTTATACCTGAAACAGATATGACAATTAAAGTTATAGGTCATCAGTGGTATTGGGAATACCAATATCCAGAGCATGATGACATTTCTTTTGAGAGTTACATGACACCTGATGATGAATTAGAGCCAGGAGATATAAGATTATTAACAGTAGACAATCACTTAGTTCTACCTGCAAATAAAAATATTCATGTTTTAGTCACAGCCGGTGATGTGCTCCATAGTTTTGCAATGCCTTCTTTAGGTGTAAAAAAAGATGCAGTTCCTGGAAGACTTAACGAAACATGGTTCAATATAGACGAGCCGGGTATATATAGAGGTCAATGTTCTGAATTATGCGGAACAGGGCATGGGTACATGCCTATCGTCATAGAAGCGCTTAATGAAAAAGATTTTAATAATTGGGTAATTGAACAAAAAAATAAGTTAGCTTTAGCAAACAAAATAATTACTAAAAAGAATATAATAGAATAGGAGAAAAATGAGTTACGCAGATTCAGCAAGCCACGACCATCACGATCACAAACCAGGATTCATTAAAAGATGGTTCTTTTCTACTAATCACAAAGACATTGGAACCCTTTACATAATTTTTGCTATACTAGCTGGATTGGTTGGAGGTTTCTTCTCATTATTAATGAGAGCTGAATTAGCTGCTCCAGGCTTGGATGTTGTTGCAGATGGACAAGTTTGGAATGTAATTATTACTGCTCATGGTTTATTAATGGTATTCTTCGTTGTAATGCCGGCATTAATAGGTGGTTTCGGAAACTGGTTTGTTCCATTAATGATTGGAGCTCCTGATATGGCTTTTCCAAGAATGAATAACTTTAGTTTTTGGATACTAGTTCCTGCCTTAGTTTTATTAGTTGTTTCGGCAACAATAGGAACTGGTGCTGGTACCGGGTGGACAATATATCCACCACTATCTAATAAACTCGGACATGCAGGCCCTTCTGTTGATATGGCGATCTTTGCTCTTCATTTAGCAGGTGCCTCTTCAATTTTAGGTGCAGTTAATTTTATAACAACAATACTCAATATGAGAACTCCTGGAATGACTCTCCATAAGATGCCTCTTTTCGTATGGGCTATGTTAATTACAGCATTCTTACTCTTATTAGCAGTACCTGTTTTAGCTGGAGCAATTACAATGCTTTTAACAGATAGAAACTTCGGTACAACATTTTTCAATCCTGCGGGTGGAGGAGATCCAGTTCTTTTCCAACACTTGTTTTGGTTCTTTGGTCATCCAGAAGTTTATATTATGATATTACCTGCTTTTGGAATCGTAAGTCAGGTCATTTCTACTTTTTCAAGAAAGCCAGTATTTGGATATTTAGGAATGGTCTATGCTATGATAGCAATAGGATTTATAGGTTTTATCGTTTGGGCTCATCATATGTTTACAGTTGGTATGAGTGCAGATTTAAGGGCATACTTTATGTTAGCTACAATCATTATTGCTGTTCCAACAGGTATTAAAATATTCAGTTGGATTGCAACTATGTGGGGAGGATCACTGACATTTGAAACTCCAATGTTATTTGCAATTGGATTTGTTTTTTTATTTACACTTGGGGGAGTTACAGGAGTTATTCTAGCAAATGCTGGAATAGACACAGTAATGCACGATACGTATTATGTTGTTGCACACTTTCATTATGTTTTAAGTATGGGAGCTATGTTTGGAATTTTTGCGGGTATTTACTATTGGTTTGGAAAAATGTCTGGAAGAAAATACAATGAATTTTTAGGTAAACTACATTTTTGGTTATTTTTTATTGGGGTGAATGTTACTTTTTTCCCTCAACATTTCCTAGGACTTGCTGGTATGCCAAGAAGAATTCCAGATTATCCAGATGCTTATGCAGGATGGAACCTTGTATCAACTTATGGTTCTTATATATCTTTTGCTGCAACCTTGATATTTCTTTTCGCAATTGTGTACGCATTATTTTTTGGAAAGAAAGAAGTTTCTAATCCATGGGGAGAAGGAGCTGATACTCTTGAGTGGACACTATCATCACCTCCACCATTTCATCAGTTTGAGACTTTACCTAAATTCAAAGGATAATTTGTGTGGATGCTAAATCCTTAGAAGCTGGTTATAGTAATAATTTTCTTTTAAGAAAACTTAAAGGTTATTACGAGCTAATGAAACCAAGAGTTATGTCCTTAGTTATCTTTACGGCATTTGTTGGAATGTTTTTGTCACCAGGGCAGTTAGCTTTTCTAAACAGTTTTCTTGTAATAATTGCTATCGCACTAGGGGCTGGCTCCTCAGCAGCAATAAACATGTGGTTTGATGAGGACATAGATAAAACGATGGAAAGAACAAAACTAAGACCAATTCCACTTGGAATAGTTTCAAAAAATGAGGCTCTAGTCCTAGGGATATTAACAGGTACTATTTCTTTAATTTTGATGCAATGGTTCTCAAATTCATTAGCAACAAGCTTACTTCTGTTTACAATACTTTTTTATATATTTATTTATACATTTTGGCTTAAACGAACAACTTCATTAAACATAGTTATTGGGGGAGCGGCTGGAGCTATCCCTCCAATTATTGGTTGGACAGCAGTTATTCCTGAATTAAATTTTTTACCAATTAGTTTATTTCTTATTATATTTTTTTGGACCCCACCTCATTTTTGGGCATTGTCAGTGTATAGATATAATGATTATAAAAATGCCAATGTTCCTATGTTGCCAAATGTAAGTAGTATTGAAGATACAAAAAAACAAATTGTTTATTATGCTGCAATATTAATTTTATTAAGTTATCTTCCATATTTAGATAGCAATGTTGGTATAATATACTTAATTATAGTTACTTTATTGAATTTATTATTATTTAATAGTTCTTTAAAGTTAAAAAAATCTAAAGAGAAAAAATCAATACCAAATCCGGAAGGATTAAAATTCTTTGCTATTTCAATCCTTTACTTATTCAGTTTATTTTCAGCATTGTTGATAGATCATGTGGTATTAAGATGAAAAATAGAAGAAGAAAAAATATTATAACTTTAATTATCCTTCTTTGTATTGTTGCTTTTTTTTATTTGTGGACTTTATTTAAGGCTAATATTTTTGGGGTATAATGACAAATACTAGAACAGCTTTAGGATTATCACTAATTGTTTTAACAATGATTACTCTAGTTGCTTTTTCTGTACCCTTATATGACTTATTTTGTCGTGTTACTGGTTATGGTGGTAAGACAAGTACATCTGAATTTTCTTCATCATCAATCTTAGAAAGAGATATTAATCTTAAATTTAACGCTGATGTTAATGATAGTATAAATTGGACTTTTACTGCACCAGAAAATATTAAATTCAAAGTTGGTGAAAATAAACTTGTTAATTATTTAGCTACTAATCAATCTGATGTTGAAACTATTGGAACTGCGACATTTAATGTTTTACCTGCAAAGGTTGGTCCATATTTTATTAAAACACAGTGTTTTTGTTTTGAAAAGCAGGTATTAAAGCCCGGACAAACAATTGAAATGCCTGTTGTGTTTTATATAGACCCTTCAATTAATGAAGATCCAACAATGAAAGATGTTGAAGAGATAACATTGTCATATACCTTTTTTAAATATATAGAATAACAAATGTCAAATAAATCAACAACAGGTCAAAAACATCCATATCACTTAGTCGACCCAAGTCCACTCCCATTTTTATCATCAATTGCCGGTCTCGCTATGGCTGCTGGACTCGTATTCTTTATGCATTATGGAACTTCTTGGCTTCTTATTCTTGGAACCATTGGCTTATTGGCAGTAATGTTTCTCTGGTGGAGAGATGTAATTAAAGAATCTACTTTTCAAAAAGTTCACACACCTGTTGTAGAATTAGGCCTTAGATATGGTATGGCGCTTTTCATTGCTTCAGAAGTAATGTTTTTTGTCGCTTTCTTTTGGGCTTTTTTTGATGCAAGTTTAACGCCTAAACTACCTATAGAAGAGTTTTCAGAAACATTTGACAGTAACGGTGCTGTAGGAATTTGGCCACCTGAAGGAATAAAAACTTTTGATCCATTAGACGTCCCATTTTTAAATACACTAATATTATTAATGTCTGGTACGACTTGCACATGGGCTCATCATGCTGTTAGAGAAGGTCATAGAGAACAAGCCATACAGGCTTTGTGGTGCACTGTTGGTCTTGGAATTTTCTTCTCATTTATGCAGGGCGTAGAATATTATGAAGCAGCTCATCATTATTTTAGTTTTACTGATGGGATCTACCCTTCAGTTTTTTATTTAGCCACAGGATTCCATGGTTTTCATGTTATCGTTGGAACTGCATTTCTATCAGTTTGTTTATATAGAGTTTACAAAAATCACTTTACTCCAGATAGACATTTCGGACTAGAAGCTGCAGCATGGTATTGGCATTTTGTTGATGTAGTATGGCTTTTCCTTTTTGTTTGTGTGTATGTTTGGGGTGCATAAATTATTAAATTTCCTTTAAAATTTTTTCTATTTAGTCTCTTTTGTATTTCGTTGACACTATTTCTGGGTACTTGGCAACTTGATAGATTGAAATGGAAAGAAGATTTAATCAAAGAATTTAATAATTTAGTTAAAGAAAAACCACTTTCTTTATCTATGGGAAATATGAAGTATCGAAATATGGAAGAATTTACAAAAATTATCACAAAAGGCACAGTAGATAGGTCAAAAAAAATATTTTTTCCTGCCAAAACATATAATGGAAAAAATGGTTTTTTTATTGCTAGTTTACTAATTGATAATCATAATAATCAGTACCTTATTGATGAAGGCTGGTTTGAGTATAGTCAGTTTGATTACTTTAAAAATAATACAGATATTATTTCATCTGAGATCTTGGGATATTTAAGATATCCTACTGAAAAAAAAATGTTTACTCCAAACAACTCTCCAGAGACGAATGAATGGTATTATTATGATTTAAATGAAATTCAAAATTATTTTAAAACTGAGATAAATCAAAAATTTTTCATTAAAAATATGACAAGTTATGGTGAAGATTTTTTATTACCATCAACAACCAAACATAATTTTTCAAATAACCATTTACAGTATGCCATTACTTGGTTTTTAATGAGTTTATCAATTCTGATAATCTTTATAATCTACTTAATTAGAAAAAATAGATGAGTGCTTATATTAAACTTAAGCAAATATTTAGAGAGGCTTCTCTAAGCTCAGATATTGCAGGGATATTGCATTGGGATATGTCTACAATGATGCCTGCCAACTCTAGAAACCAAAGAGCTGAGCAGCTTGCATATTTATCTAAGTTAAGTCACGATAAAGTTTCTACAAACGAAGTAAGAGATTTAATATTCGAGGCAAAAAACGAGGACTTAAATGAAAATGACCTACGAAATTTAAGTGAAATAGAAAGGGAGTATAAATTAGCCTCTTCTGTTCCATCAGATCTAGTTGAAAAAATATCTCGTACTTCAGCAAAATGTGAGGGAGAATGGCAGGAAGCAAGAAAAAATTCTGATTTTAATTTAATAAAAAAAAGTTTGGATGAACTAATTAAACTTGTCAAAGAGGAATCAAATATATTAGGAAAGGTATTTGCTGTTTCTCCTTACGAAGCATTGGTTAATAAATTTGAACCTGGATCAAATACAAAATTAATTGCAAATATATTCAATGATCTTCAACAATTTCTTACACCTTTAATTGATACTATAATTGAAAAACAAAAGTCTCAGAAAATTTTACCTATTCAAAATAAAATCAGTGAATCTCTTCAGAAAGATATTGCTAAATACATTATGAAAATAATTGGATTTGATTTTAAACGTGGAAGGCTTGATAAAAGTATTCATCCATTCTGTGGAGGTTCTACAAATGATGTTAGAATAACTACAAGATATAATGAAGATAATCCGTTTTCCTCTTTGGATGGAGTTATGCATGAAACAGGACACGCTTTGTATGAACAAAATCTTCCTGAAAAATGGAGTCATCAACCGGTTGGAAAATCAAGAGGAATGGCAATGCATGAAAGCCAGTCGCTTATGATTGAAATGCAAATTACGAGATCACAATCTTTCAAAAAATTTCTCTCAACAATATTAAAAGATAAATTCAATATTGTGGATAATGCTTATAAATCAGAAAATTTATATTTACTTGGAACTAGAGTTGAGAAATCATACATTCGTGTTGAATCTGATGAAGTAACATATCCTTTACATATTATACTTCGATTTAATCTTGAAAGAAAAATTTTTAATAATGAAATTAGTGTGAAAGATATACCTGAAGCATGGAATGAAGAATATAAAAGATTATTTGATAAAAAAGTTGATAATAATACTAATGGATGTCTACAAGATGTTCATTGGTACGCAGGTTTATTTGGTTATTTTCCTACATATTCATTAGGCGCACTTACTGCTGCACAATTTGCTAGTCAATTAAGATTTGATCAACCAGATTTAGATTTAAATATTCAAAAAGGTAATTTTAATGAATTAATTAAATGGTTAAAAATAAATATTCATGAAAAAGCAAGCTTTTTCAGTACAAATGAAGTTTTAGAACAGGTTACAAACTCAAGTTTAAATGCTAAATATTTCAAAAATTATATAAACAATCGATATCTTTAAATGAAATATTTAAGCACAAGAGATCACTCTCTTAAAAAATCATTCAATGAAATTCTTTATCAAGGTCTTTCTAAAGATGGAGGGTTATATTTACCGGTTGAGTGGCCAACTATTGATATTGAAAACTTGCAAAACAAATCATATGAAGATGTGGCTTTAGAAATAATTTTCCCATTTGTAAAAGAAAATTTTTCTAAAAAAGATTTACAAAATATTTTAAATGAGAGTTATGCAAACTTTAGACATATAAAAAGAGCCCCAGTAAAAGAATTAGAAACAAATAAATATATTTTAGAACTAATCTATGGACCAACATATGCCTTTAAGGATTACGCATTACAATTTTTAGGTAAGCTATTTTCAAATAGTCTATCTAAAAACCCAAAAAAAATAACAGTATTAGGAGCAACATCTGGAGATACTGGTTCTGCAGCTATTAATGCTTTTAAAAAAAATCAACACATTAATGTTTTTATACTACATCCACACCAAAAAATTTCTTCAATACAACAAAAACAAATGACTACCGTTAATGAGAGTAATATTTTTAATTTGGCTATTGACGGTAATTTTGATGATTGTCAAAAGATTGTTAAGGAATTGTTTGTTGATGATGATATTCAAAATAAAACTTCTCTAACAGCTATTAATTCAATTAATTGGGCAAGATTAATAGCTCAAGTTGTTTACTATTTTTGGAGTCACTTACAAATAAAAAACAGAGACATTAATTTTATTGTACCCTCAGGAAATTTTGGAAATATATTTTCTGCATATGTTGCAAAACAAATGGGTCTTCCAATTAAAAGACTACATATTGCGACAAATAAAAATGATATTTTAAAATCAATTATCACAAATGGTCAAATGACTAAAAAAATTGTATCACAAACATACAGTCCAAGTATGGATATACAAATATCAAGTAATTTTGAGAGACAGATGTTTGAAAGTTTTGATAGAGACAGTGATAAAGTAAATTTTGCTTTTAATGAATTTTATAAGTCTGGTAACTATCTTTTTAGCTCAGATATAATTAATAATTTCAAAAAAATTTATGATGCATCTAGTATTAGTGATGAAGAAACTTTACAAACAATTTCTAACATATTTGAAAAGTATAATTATATATCAGATCCTCACACAGCTACTGGGCTGAAGTTACTTATGGATAAAAATGATGAGGAAACCTGGGTTTCGCTTGCCTGTGCTCACCCAGCAAAATTTAATTCAGCAGTAAAAAAAGCTATCAACAAAGAAGCAGATATACCAATTGAACTAAGTAACCTCTTTGATAAAAAAGAAAAGATGACTATATTACCTAATGATATTAATAAAGTTAAAAATTACCTACTAGAAAATATTTGATATGCAAAAAATAACAGAATTAGATAATGGATTAAGAATTGTCACTCAAAACATGCCTGGTCTTGAAACTGTTTCAATGGGAATTTGGAATTATGTTGGTGGTAGAGATGAGACTAAAGATATAAATGGTGTCGCTCATCTTCTTGAACATATGGCTTTTAAGGGAACAAAAACTAAAAATGCTTTAGAAATTGCAGAAACTATTGAAAATGTTGGAGGTGATATAAACGCATATACTTCTAAAGAAATTACTGCATATTATGTTAAATTATTGGCTGATGATTTACCATATGGGATAGACATATTAACAGACATACTACAAAACTCAACTTTTGCTGAGGAAGAACTTAATAGAGAAAGAGGTGTAATTATTCAGGAGATAGGTATGTATCTTGATACACCAGACGATATGATTTTTGATTATTGGCAAGAAAAAGCTTATCCAAATCAACCTATGGGTCGCTCAATATTAGGTAAAACTGATATTATTAAAAAAATTTCTAGAGAAGAAGTTAAATCTTTTATGATGAATCATTATAACCCTAAGAAAATGATAATCAGCGCTGCGGGAAAGATCAATCATGATAAATTTGTTGAATCTATAATCAAAAGTTGTACTAATCTACCATCTGGCTCTTCAAATTCCAGAGCTAAAGCTGATTATAAATCGGGCGAATATAGAGAAGACAAAAAATTAGAACAGATTCACTTACTTTTAGGTTTTGAAGGTGTAGATTATCATCATAATGATTTTTACTCTTTATTGGTATATTCCTCGCTATTGGGTGGCGGAATGTCATCAAGGTTATTTCAAGAGATTAGAGAAAAAAGAGGATTAGTATATGGAATTTCATCTTTTAGTTCATCTTATTCTGATACAGGTGTATTTGGAATCTATTGCGGTACAGGAGAAAATCAAATTCAAGAATTAATACCAGTATTATGTGATGAATTAAACAATAGTCCTAATTCAATAACCGAAAAAGAAATTAATAGAGGTAAAGCACAATTGAAAGCAAGTTTAATGATGGGTCGTGAAAGTGCATTTCGACGTTGTGAAAGTGCAGCAAGACAATTATTAGTTTTCAATCGTATTATTGAGCCATCCGAAACTATTAAAAATATTGACTTAGTTTCAAAAGAAACAGTTCAAAATATAGCAAAAAAAATAGTTACAGGACCTATTACTATTTCTAGTATTGGGCCTTTATCAAAACTTGAAAACCTAGATAAAATTCAAGCTCGAATTAACTAACACTTAGTCTAAATTATTTTTATTGAACTTCTGCAAATAGTTACCTACTATTAATTGTAAAAATAATGTTTTATCAGCCCAAAAAAAACCCATTTTTAATTGATCCTTATAAATCATTAATATTTCCAAGACCTATTGGATGGATTTCATCTATTGATAAAAAAGGTATTGTTAATTTAGCTCCCTATTCTTATTTTAATGCTATTGCAGATGATCCTCCACAGATAATGTTTGTTGCGGGAGCATCTGATAGGTCACCCCACAAAAAAGATACTTTAACTAACATAATGGCAACAAAAGAATTTGTAGTCAATTTTGCAACAACATTAACAAAAAAACAAATGAATCTCTCTTCGAAAGATATTCATAAAGATGATGATGAATTTGATTTAACAAAATTAAAAAAACGTAAATCAAAATTAGTTAAAGTTCCTTCTGTTGCTGATAGTCCTGTAAATTTAGAATGTAAATTACTAAAATCTATAAAATTAAAATCAAGTTTAAGAAAGTTTTCTACAATGGTAATGGGCGAAGTGATTGGTATTTATATTAAAGATAGCTTTATAGAAAAAGGTAGAGTGAATAGTGTAGCAATGCGTTATGTTGCAAGAATGGGTTATTCTGAATATACAACAGTCAGTTCTAAATTTAAAATGAAAAGGCCTTAATAAAAAATCTATGTATTTTTTTGAAAGAGATTGTTCTGCTTTAAGATTTATAAAAATAAAAATATTTTTTATTATTTTATATTTATGATTTCTTTTATTGAATGAGATAACTCACTATTCCCTGAGGACAAATTCATTGAGATTTCAATAGACTGGCCTTCCTTAAGATTGCCATTAGCAAGGCTTTCTCTTATAAATTTCTCTATTTCACGTTGAGAGGTAATACCAACTCTTTTTAAAAATTTTCTAATTTCAATATTTAAATTATCTTCATCCATTTTTATATCATAAATTATTTTGTTAGATTCCATCAATAGTGATATGTTAAAATCTATGAATTCTTACTCTTTTAAGACTTCTTTTGGATGGGTAACAATCAAATCTAGTGGTTCAAAAATTATATCAGTTAAATTTGGAAAGATAAGAAACTATAAAAGTTCAAAATTTTTAATTTATGTCTCAAAACAGATAAAATTATATACTTTGGGGAAATTAAAAAATATTAATGTTCCATATATTTTATCAGGATCTGAATTACAAAATAAAATTTGGAAAGAATTATCCAATATAAAATTTGGAACTACAGTATCGTATGGATGTATTGCGAAAAAGTTGAATACCTCTCCCCGTTATGTAGGAAAAGTTTGTGGGCAGAATAATCTTTTGTTAGTTATCCCTTGTCATCGCGTCATTAGAAGCGATGGTTCATTGGGTGGTTTTTCAGGCTTAGGTGGTATAAAAATTAAAAGTAAATTAATTAATTTGGAACAAAATGTCTAAAAATATAATTATACTTCAGCATATACCTATTGAAACTCCCGGATATATACTTGATCTAATGAAAAAAGATAACTTTAATTTAACTACAATTGAATTAGATCAAGGTGAGAAAATACCTAATGATCTATCTATTTTTGATGCAATGTTTTGTATGGGAGGGCCAATGGATACTTGGATGGAAGAAGACTATCCATGGCTAATAGAAGAAAAAAATAAAATTAAAGAATACGTTTTAAATCATAAAAAACCATACTTAGGTTTCTGCCTTGGTTGTCAGCTACTTGGTGAAGTTTTAGGCGGTAAAGTTATAAAATCAAATCCACCAGAAATTGGAATTATGGACATAAACATGAATGAAGATAGAAATACTGATAAACTATTTTCACAATATCCTTCAAAGATTAAAGCTCTTCAGTGGCACAGTTATGAAGTGATAGATTTAGAAAAAAACAATTATGTAAAAGTACTTGGTTCATCTGCAACCACAAAGTATCAAATTTTTAAATATATGGATCATGCTTATGGAATACAATTTCATATAGAAATTAAAAATAATACTGTAAGTCAATGGTCTTGTGTCCCCGAATATGAAAAAGCTTTGGAAGATAGTTTAGGTAAAGGTGCATTAAAACTTTTTGATCAAGAAGCAAAATCTAACATGAGTAAAATGAATAATAGCGCAGAAATTTTATACAAAAATTTCAAAAAAATTATTTAATTTTGATGACTAGAATTCTAAATCATGGTTAAATATTTTTAAATAAAAATGAAAAAAATTAAGGGACCAGCTATCTTTCTCGCTCAATTTGTTGGGGATGAAGAACCATTTAATTCTTTAGAAAAAATTTCTAAATGGGCTTCTAGTTTAGGTTATAAAGGGGTTCAAATACCATCATGGGATAAACGTTTGATTGATTTATCCAAAGCAGCTGAAAGTAAAAGCTATTGTGATGATATTAATAGCATTTTAAATAAAAATAATATTGTATTAACTGAACTATCAACACATCTTCAAGGTCAGTTGGTAGCTGTACATCCAGCTTATGATATTCCTTTCGATGGATTTGCACACGAAAGTGTAAGAGGCAATCCATCAAAACGTAAAGATTGGGCAATAAATGAATTAATGATGGCTGCAAGTGCATCAAAAAATTTTGGGTTAACAGCACATGCCACATTTTCTGGAGCACTTGCATGGCCATATATGTATCCATGGCCACAAAGACCAGCTGGTTTAGTAGAAGAAGCCTTTAATGAATTAGCGAATCGCTGGAAACCTATTTTAAATACTTTTGACGAGGCAGGTGTTGATCTTTGTTATGAAATACATCCTGGTGAAGATTTACATGATGGAGTTTCTTTTGAAATGTTTTTAGATAAAGTAAATAATCATCCGAGATGTAATATGCTTTATGACCCAAGTCATTTTATACTTCAGCATCTTAACTATTTAGATCACATTGATATTTATCATGATAGAATAAAAATGTTTCATGTAAAAGATGCAGAATTAAACCCTACAGGTAAACAGGGAGTTTATGGAGGTTTTCAATCCTGGATAGACAGAGCAGGAAGGTTTAGATCTCTAGGAGATGGTCAAGTCAACTTTAAATCAATATTTTCTAAACTCTCTCAATATAATTATGACGGATGGGCAGTGCTAGAGTGGGAGTGCTGCATAAAAAGCCCCAAACAAGGAGCTGAGGAAGGAGCAAAATTTATTGAAGATCATATAATTGATGTTACTGAAAAAGCTTTTGATGATTTTGCTGACTCCGGTATGGATTTAGAAACAAATAAAAAACTTTTAGGTATTTAACACAAAAACCATGAAAAAAAAATTAAGACTTGGAATGATTGGAGGAGGAAAAGGTGCATTCATTGGAGCAGTCCACCGATTATGTGCAAGGATGGATGATAAATATGAATTTGTTGCCGGTTGCTTATCATCAACCGCAGACAAAGCAATTGCTTCTGCAAATGAAATTGGACTAGATCTATCTAGAAGTTATCCTGATTATAAAACAATGGCAATAGAAGAAGCAAAAAGAGATGACGGTATTGAAGTAGTTTCGATAGTCACACCAAATCATATGCATGCAGATCCAGCAATCGAATTTCTTAATAAAGGCATTCATGTTATTTGTGATAAACCCATGACGTCTACTATGGAGGATGCAAATAAACTTGCTAAAATAGTATCTGAATCTAAAGCACATTTCTTCTTAACGCATAATTATTCAGGTTATCCTGTAATAAGAGAAATGAAATATTTAATAAAAAATGGTGAACTGGGTAAATTAAGAATTGTTAAAGGTTCTTATTTACAGGGATGGCTAGGCTCAAAAGAGGAATCGACTGGAGAAAATAAACAAGCAGAATGGAGAACAGATCCAAAAAGAAGTGGCACTGCTGGAGCTGTAGGTGACATTGGCAGCCATACTATGCATTTAATTGAATTTCTTACTGGTGAAAAATTAAAATCAGTTGCAGCTGATTTGAATACATTTGTAGAAGGTAGGAAATTAGATGATGATGCATCAATTTTGATAAGAATGACGAACAATATAAAGGGTAATCTTTCAATTTCGCAAGTGGCTACTGGTGAAGAAAACAATTTTAAAATCTCTATATATGGAGAAAGAGGAGCACTTCATTGGCATCAAGAAAATCCTAATTATGCAATTCTCTGTAAACTAGGATTTGCAAATCAAATTATTACAAGAGGTGGATCTATGTTGAAAGAAGGATCATTAGCAAATACGCGAATTCCACCAGGTCACCCCGAGGGTTACCTTGAAGCATTTGCTCAGATATATTCTGATGCAGCAGATGTAATACTTAATAAACAAAATAAATTAGATCTCCTTGATATACTGCCAAACGTTGAGGATGGTTTGCATATAATGAAATTTATTAATGCCTGTGTAGATTCTAGTGCAAATAATTCAAATTGGACTGATTTATCAACAATAAAATAGACAAAAAAATCAATAAATATATAGCATTTTTGATATATGCATTTTTTGCATAATAATTTTCACCATTCATATCTTACTAAAAATTAATATTAATCTATATCAATAAATACGTTCATCACTTTAACTAGTGACGGAAGTAGACAATAGTCGAAGGAACGCATGCAAAGTTATAAAATCGTTCAATTTGCTTTAAGCAAATCGGAAGTAGGTTATTACCGAAGGAACGCGGATATTATTATTAATTTCCATAGCTAAGCATGAAAAGTAACACATGACTCAATGTGAGCCATGTACTTTGAAATTTATAATGGAGGATTAATGTTAAAAAAATCTATATATTTCATTAGCATTCTTGCCGTCTTTATGCTCTTTAGTTCATATGCAAGAGCCGAAGTTGATGGCGAAGTGCAATACATTTTAAATACATTCCTATTTCTTGTATCTGGGTTCTTAGTCATGTGGATGGCTGCAGGATTTGCAATGCTTGAATCAGGACTTGTTACGTCCAAAAGTGTAGCAACAATTGCTGCAAAAAATATAGGCTTATATTCAATAGCTGGCTTAATGTTCTGGTTAGTTGGATACAATATGGCATATGGCATCCCTGCAGGCGGTTTTATAGGATCTCCACTTCCTTGGAGTGATGGTAGCGCTCTTGATACAGGTTATTCAGACGGTTCTGACTGGTTCTTCCAAATGGTATTTTGTGCAACAACATGCTCAATTGTATCTGGAACACTAGCTGAAAGAATCAAAATTTGGCCATTCTTTATTTTTTGTGCTTTATTAACTGGTTTCATTTATCCAATCGAAATGGGTTGGCAGTGGGGTGGAGGATACTTAGCGGAAGCTGGTTTCTCAGATTTTGCTGGTTCAACTCTCGTACATAGTGCAGGAGCAGCAGCAGCACTTGCTGGTGCAATTTTATTAGGCCCAAGGTTAGGAAGATTCACTGATAGTGGTGAAGCAGCTCCAATGGAACCTTTTGCAAATTCTTCAATACCTCTTGCAACTCTTGGTGTATTTATCCTATGGCTTGGATGGTTCGGATTTAATGGTGGATCACAACTTGCAATGGGTACATTTGATGATGTTACAGCAGTAGCAACAATATATATAAATACTAACTTGGCAGCTGGTGCAGGTGTAATGGCTTGTGCAATAATTTCAAGACTGGTAACCGGTAAAACAGATGTTGTTATGATGCTTAATGGAGCATTAGGTGGTTTGGTAGCAATTACTGCAGAACCATTAGCTCCTTCTCCATTCTTAGCAGTGATCATTGGTGCTATTGGTGGATTAATCGTCTTCTATGGTACAAGACTTTTAATATCACTTAAAATTGATGATGTTGTTGGAGCAATTCCTGTACACGGTTTTGCTGGAATTTTTGGAACATTAGTTGTCCCAATTTCAAACAGCGCAGCAAGTTTTGGAGCCCAACTTTACGGTATAATAGCAATTAACGTTTTCGTTTTTGTCGTATCATTTATTATTTGGTACATCATGAAAATGCTCTTTGGTATTAGAATTAGTGAGGAAGCTGAAAAACTTGGTACTGATAAATCTGAAGTAGGCGTTATGGCTTACAGTATCAGAGACTAATGAATTTAGTGATTAGCCAATCAAACTCCTTATAGTTGATCACTAATTTTTGGGGGGGTATAACCCCCCCCAAAAAAATTACGGAGCTTAGAATGATGGAAAGTGAAATTATAAAAGAGAAAAAAAGAAATATATACTTAAGTTTTTTTTCAGATGATCAATCGTACAAGTTCTTTTTTAAATCTATACTGCATCATGTCATCTCTCTTGAGGTATATGAAAATAATAATAAGGATGGCATTTCTTTCGAAGCTATTTGTGCAAATGTCCCAAAATCAATTGGTTCTAGATCATCAATTCAATCTATTCTGAACGAAGCACTCGATAAGAACATATTTAAAAAATTTCAAAGTAAAAAAGATAAAAGAATTAAAAATTATTTCATAGGTGAAAATTTTGCAAATATGATCCATAATTGGCTAAAAAAAGAATATTCATACTTTAATAAAGCTAATATAAGTTAACAAAATTATTTTAGAAAGTATATTTATGAAAACTGTATTTATTATATCTGGAAAAAAAATAATCCTTAAATATATGAGAAAAATGCCTGAAAAAGAGGTGATAAAAATGAAATCTTTTATAACTTCAAAAGGTGAGAAGCTCAGTAAATCGTCAAAATTTAAAATAAAAAAAATAATAGAAAAGGATAAAGAAAGAATATTTGAAGTAATACTTTAATATTAGCAGTTACCAGAATTAAATGATAATTTATTTGGATCAACTCCCAGTAATCCATATGCATCTGTCCATTTATTACCAACACTGTCATCAAATATAAAATTGATATCAGTTTCTAAAGTCATCCAACTATTTGAAGCAAGTTCGAGCTCAATTTGACCTGGTCCCCAACCAGCATAACCTAAGGCCAGTAAACTATTTTTTGGACCCTTACCCTTTGATAAGTCATCAAAAAATTCTGATGTGCTTGTTAGTGCAATTCCTTTTGCAATTGTAAGAGTTTCTTTTTGCATAAACTCATCAGAATGAAGCACAAAACCTCTACCGCTCTCGACAGGTCCACCATATCTAATATATAATTTTTTATTCAGAAAGGGTTTGTCTATACCTAGTTGTTCAAGCAAATCAGGGTACAGATCAAAATCAATTTTTTTATTAATAATTATGCCCATTGCTCCATCTTTAGAGTGAGCACACATATATATCACAGTTTTTTGAAATCTCTCATCTTGCAAAGAAGGCATTGAAATTAAGAACTGTCCTGTTAAATTCATATAATATATATTCGTTTTATTTTTAATAATTCAATATTTTACTGACTTTTTTTTATGAACAAAGCACTATTTTTATCAAAATTAATATCATTTTTAACTTTATTATTATTTTTATCATTATTTGCAATACCAGCTCTAGGATTATCTAGTGATTGGGTTATAAATGACAAATCAAAAGTAAGATTGATTTCGTCAAAAAGTTCAGTTGATAATGTTGAAGAGATAGTTTTAGGATTAGAATATAAACTTGAGCCTGGATGGAAAACATATTGGAAATCTCCAGGTGGAGGAGGATTCCCTCAAAAAATAATATGGAATAACTCTAAAAATATTAAAGATATAATTATTAATTGGCCTAATCCTAAAGTATTTGAAATACTTGGTCTAACTTCATTAGGTTATGAAGAAAGGGTCATTTTTCCTCTAACAGTTAAATTACAAAATGCCAATAAACTAACCAGAGTTAATTTAAATATCAATTATCTTGTTTGTAAAGATATTTGTATTCCAGGTAATGCAAATCTTTTTCTTGAAATTGAATCAGGTAATGGTGAATATTCAGAGTTTTTTCATGAAATTGAGAAAATTAGATCTTTATTACCTAATGAAAAGATTAATCTTAGTCCATTAAACAAATTAGATACAGAGATAAAAAAATATTCTGATAAAATAAATATAAATATTATTGCTGAGTCTAATTCAAGTTTTATAAATACAAATATTTTTTTACACACACCCTTTGGCTTACCAGTAGTTATACCAATTAATAACTATTCATTTAATTTAAATAAAATTAATTCAACTTTTACTTTTCCATTAAATCAATTTTCTAAAGATAATTTTCCATTAGAGATTTTGTTGTATGATAAAAATCATAATTTTAAATTAATAAAGAACGTTTCTGTTGAAGAAAGTATACCTTTGATAAATAACACACTATTATTTGTTTTTCTTATATCAATTTTAGGAGGCTTTATATTAAATCTAATGCCATGTGTTTTTCCTGTTTTATCTATAAAATTATTATCTGTTTTAAACAATAAAACAGAAAAAATTAGATTAAGTTTTCTTTATACGGCACTTGGAATAGTCACGTCCTTTTTTTTGTTAGCATTGTTTTTTGTAATACTCAAACAAATAGGTATTTCGGTCTCATGGGGCATGCAATTTCAAGAGCCATATTTCTTAATTTTTATTTTATTTATTCTTACATTTTTTTGTCTAAATACTTTTGGTATTTTCGAAATTAATTTACCTAATTTTATCAAAAATAATAATTTATATACTTTAGGAAACAATTTTTTTACTAAAAATTTTTTTAATGGTTTTTTTGCTACTTTGCTAGCCACACCATGTACAGCACCTTTCGTAGGTTCTGCTCTATCAGTAGCATTTACACAAACTTCAGCAATTCTATTTATAATATTTATATTAATGGGTTTTGGAATGAGTTTACCATATCTTGCTGTTTCAATTTTACCACAATCAGTATCTTTATTCCCAAAATCTGGTAAATGGACAATTTACGTAAAATACTTTTTATCAGTTTTATTACTTGGTACTATTATTTGGTTAATAAGCATTTTATATAATTTTTATAATGAATATTTCATTATTGTTTACCTGCTTATTTCGTTGAGTTTATTTGTTTCTTTTAAATTTAATCTCTTTAAATTTTACATCTCATTTTTTTTTCAATCTTTATTTTACTCTCAATTCCATTAATAAATTTTTTTGATCAAGATCAATATTCAACTCCTGATAAAAATTGGGTTAATTTTAATGAAATAGATATAAATGATATGATTAAAAATAATGAAACTTTATTTATAGATATAACTGCTGACTGGTGTGTAACCTGTCAATTCAATAAAATAAATGTTTTAGAGAAAGAAAATATTAAATTGTTATTTGAAGAAAATGATATTACCTTAATAAGAGCTGATTGGACTAAACCTGATAGAAATATAGATATTTTTCTAAAAAAATTTAATAAGTTTGGTATTCCATTTAACGCTTTTTTTTCATCTAAATTTTCAGAAGGAATAATACTGTCTGAACTTTTAACTGAAAAAGAAATTTATGAATCAATTGAGAAACTAAAATGATTGAAAATATACCTAATATAAAAGTACCAATAATTAAAAATGGTTCCTCCGATATACTTTCTTTAGCAGAAGAATTTTCAAATAAGAAAATAATACTATTTGGAATTCCTGGCGCGTTTACGCCTACTTGTTCTGAAGAACACTTTCCTGGTTATATTAAACTTTATGATCAAATTATAGAAAAAGGAATTGATAGTATTTATTGTTTATCAGTAAATGATAAATATGTAATGATCTCTTGGTTAATTAGTTATTCACAAAAACATAAAATATATGGCATCGCAGATGGTAATGCTGAGATAACCAAGTATTTCAATTTAATTTCTGACAAAACTAATAATCATATGGGTTTTAGGAGCTCACGATTTGCGATGATAATAGAAAACAATAAAGTTAAAAAAATAAAAATTGAGAATTCAGGAGAATTAAATGTCAGTAGTGCTGATTACATATTAAAAAATTTATAAAAATAAACTTTGTTTTTATGTTTTTCTTTTTTGTATTAATGCATAAATAGTTACAGCAATCGTTATCATTAAACCATTAATAAATTGCACATAAAAGCCTGATAGACCAAGAGCTACAATCCCTGATTCAAGTGATCCAATAATAAGTACTCCAATAAAAGTGCCATAAACTGTTCCTCTCCCTCCAAAAACTGAAGTTCCTCCTACAAAAACAGCAGCTAGAGTTGTTAACATTAATCCAGATCCCTGAGTTGGCCAAAAGTAAAGCATTTCATACATTGTAAATATGCCAGCAAGAGCAGAGAAAAATCCAAGTTGAACAAACGCAATAATTTTGACTCTATCAACATTAATACCCATCATCTGGGCGCTTGCTTTATTATCTCCAACAAAATGAATATGATTACCAAACTTATGATAGCGATATACCCATTGCATCAACCCTGTAAGAACTACAAACCAAATAAATTGTGCAGGTATTGTGTTGAATAACTTGTCTACGAATATAGTATGATGCCAAGTTCCATCTGCTTCATCAACTATTGCAATACCACTTCCTTGAGAAATGACATTTACTAAACCTCTCCAAAAAAATAATGTACCTATTGTAGCGACTATAGAGGGTATGCCTATTTTTGTCACCAAAAGTCCATTTACTAGACCTGCAAACATACCAAGTAGAGTTGCTAGAGCAAATGCAATAAAAAAGTTACCATCTGTCCCAGTTAAAAGCATTCCAAATGTTAAAGATGTTATTCCTACTATCGATGGAAATGATAAATCAATCTCACCAAGTGTTACAACAAAGGTGGCTGAAATTGCAATTATACCAAAAAATGGCATTGATTGCATAAAAGCTCTATATATAGGGAACCTAGTAAATACATGAGTAGCACCAAAAAAATAAATTAAAAATAAAACTATAGCAATAATTGTAATACTAATTTCTAGACGATGTGTTTTTACAAAGTAGCTATTTAATATACTGGTTAACATTTATCCCTCAAGTTTTATTTTTCCTGATTCATGCAATTGAATCATTTTTTGTACTAGTTCTTCTCTTGAAATCTGATCTTTTAAAAATTCTCCTACAACTTCTCCTCTGTCTAAAATAATAAATCTATCCGCTGCTCCATATACATGAATAATATTATGATCTATAAAAATTGCTGATTTATTTTCATTTTTTAAACCTTTAACAAAGTTTAATACTTTCTCTGTTTCTTGTATTGATAGCCCCATTGTAGGTTCATCTAATACAATCAAATCAGAATTAAAATAAAGTGAACGACCAAATGCAACACCTTGTTTTTCTCCCCCTGACAAGCCCATAACCTGTGAGTCAACAGTAATTGCTTTTGACGTGAAACCAATATAATCTCTCAGTATTCTTTCAGCTTCTTTTCTTTGTTCTTTTATTTTTAAAAATCCAAATGAATTAGTTATTTCACGGCCGGCAAAAATATTTCTATATAGTTCTTGCTGATCACACAAAGCTCTTTCTTGGTAAACCGCTTCAATACCCATTTTTCTAGATTGAGAAACTGATTTTATCTGTACCTCATTTTCTTTAAAAAAAATTTTGCCTGAATTTGGAGAATGTACGCCTGTAATAACTTTTATTAAAGTTGATTTACCTGCTCCATTATCACCTATTAATGCAACCACTTCACCTTTGTTAATTGTAATATTTACATCTTTAAGAACTTTGACATTTCCAAAATTTTTATAAATATTTTCAAGTTTTAATAGTTGCTCAGGCATATTTTATTTTTTAAAGCCTGCCACTTGGGCAGACTTTATTTAATGAAATTATCTAATTTGAACTGCTGCTAATGGAGCAATTGCCTCTACATTATCTGCAGTTACAAATGCAGCACCAGTATCCATAGCAAGCCCAGCCATTCCGTATTTTGTACTTAAGAAAAGTTGAACAATTGGAATATATCCCTGAATGAAAGGTTGTTGATCAATTACAACATCGATATATCCAGAGTTAATTCCATCAACGATTGGAGCTGATAAATCAAATCCAGCACCACAAACTTCTTCAGTACCATGGCCAGCTGCTTTCATGTAGGTAGGTAAACTTGCTGTTAATCCACCGTGATCAGTTATAGCCATTTTAATATCAGGATTAGCACTGTAAGTTGATACGTACATTGGCGTACCTTGTGATGCATCTGAGTTTACGTTATCTGGAATTTCTTGATAAACAACTTCAACACCCATGTCTTCGACACCAGCTATTGCGCCTTTAGTTCTTTCACCTCTGTTAGGCATACTAGCGAGACCCCAAATAAATGCTTTATCACCAGCTTGTAAACCACAAACTTCCACTGCTTTCTTACCTAAATTATATCCTGCAGTAAAAAGATCTGCACCAGCATATCCAAAACCAGCAGTTTTGTATTCAGCTTCAAGATCAGGAAGCGGAGTATTCATTGTTGTAATAACAATTCCTTTTTCTCTAGCTTCTTTAATAATAGGTCTCATAGCTTCGTCACCAGGAAATCCATAAATTGCAATTCCATCTGGTTCTAAAGCAACAGCTTCTTTAAATTGTTTAATCATAATTTCAGAATTCCATTGTGACCAATAATAATCAACATCACAACCAGTGTGCTCTGCAGCAGCTACAGCACCATTGTAAACAATAGTTCCAAAGGGCCCACCTTCTGGTCCACCTGGAAAGAATATAAACTTTTTGTCACAAGAGTAATCATTTTTTGCAATTGCTGAGCTAGCAGTAAATGCAAAACAAACAGCAATAAAAGCTAATAATTTTTTCATTATTCCCCCAATAATTTATTAATACTTACAATTTATATGTAAAAAATTAAATATTACAAACGTAAATTATAATAACTTTAATATAATTGGTAACTTGAATATTAATCAATTTAGAATTAATATAATTTGATAAAAATACTAAACCTATGTCTAGAAAAAAACTAACAGTTTATGACTATTTAAAGTGTAAGAGTAAAAGACAACTCAGTGTTCTTTTTGTTCATAATGTAGAAGAAGCAAGAGCTGCGGAGGAAGCAGGTATAGATATGATCTGCACTTCACATGATGCTCCTCAATATGGAATTTATAACAGTTTTGATGAACTTAAAAGAATTAGAGAAGCAGCTCCATCATGTTTCATGCAATCAGGTACAGCAAATAACATAGCTTCAGAATATGACGCAATGAAGGTATCGCATAAATATTTAGAAATTGGAGCTGATGTAATTTATGGAGGTAATTGGAGTTACAAAATAATTAGAGCTTTAAGAGATGAAAATATTCCAATTAATAGTCATGTGGGATTAGTTCCAGGAAAAGCTACTTGGATTGGAGGTTTTAGAGCAATAGGAAAAACAGCTGATGAAGCTGAGGGAGTATTAAAACATACAATTGAATTACAAGAGGCAGGAGCAATTGGGGTCGAGCTAGAGGTTGTGCCTCCAAAAGTCGCAGCAATAATAACTCAAAAAGTTGAAATAATTACTCTTTCAATGGGCAGTGGTTCTGATTGTGACGGACAATATTTGTTTGCAAACGATGTATTAGGATATACGCAGGGTCATGTTCCCAGACATGCTAGAATATATAGAAATTTTAAAGCTGAATTTGAAAAACTCCAAAACGAGAGACTTTCAGCCTTTAAAGAATTTCATTCTGATACTGTCAATCAAACATTTAATGACCCAAAAATTACTGTTGGGATAGAAGATAAAGAATACGAAGAATTCTTAAAATTAGCTAATAAATATTAAAAAAGGTTACAGATAAATAAGTTGATTTTTTTAGGATATTTTTTTATTGTTCACTATATAAATTTAAAATGGATATAGACTTAAACAATTGGTATCGTTGTCAAATAGATAAGAAAGAGTTTAAAAAGCTTTGCAAGAAGTCAGACTGGCAAGGTTTCAAACACATGATTATTTATTTTTCAGCCTTATTCTTTTTTGGTTATTTAGCTTATGCTACCTGGGGTACATGGTGGTGTATTCTTTTCTTTATAATATATGGAAATATTTGGGGTTGTGCCGATGCTTTATGGCATGAAACAGGTCATAGGACAGCTTTTAAAAGCAGGTTTTGGAATGATTTTTTCTACTTCATAGCAAGCTTTATGGATAACTTTGAACCAATTAGATGGCGATATTCACATCATCACCACCATTCACATACAATCTTCACAGACCCACTTGATTTTGAAATTCATGTTCAAAAACCAACTGATTTAATTATGTTTTTCTCATGGTACTTACCTTTCTCTGGATTTATTTTTTTTACAAAATCTCTTCATTGGGAAACATTAAAGCACGCTTTTGGAGTAACAACTGAAGTTATGCGCGTATGTATTCCAAAAAGTGAACGTTCCAAATGCAGATGGTCAGCTAGAAGTCATGTTTTTATTTGGGTAGCTACAATTGTTGCTTCAATTTATTTTCAATCTTGGTTACCTTTATTATTTATTGTTCTTCCAAATTTTTATGGAAAAACATTAATATCACTATTCGGATTAACACAACATGCTGGTCTGCAAGAAAATGTTAAGGATCATAGATATACTACGCGAACAGTAAAATTAAATCCTATTTTTAGTTTTTTATATTGGCAAATGGAGTATCACATTGAACATCATATGTTCCCTCAAGTGCCATCCTATAACTTACCAAAACTGCATGAAATGATTAAAGATCAAATGCCTCCAATAAGAAAAGGTTTATGGGGAGCTTATAAAGAAATTTTACCTGCACTATTTAAACAAGCTAAAAATCCAAATTATCAAATTCCATTATCAGTTCCTGCGTGAATAAAGTAGAAATCTTTCAAGAGTGTCATAACATCTTGGGAGAAGGAGTTACATGGTCTGAGTCTACTAATACTTTATTTTGGCTAGATATACCTATGCCTTCTAGACTTCATATATGCTCATTTAATAATCATCAATATATTACTTATGACATGCCAGAAATGATAACCGCTATGGCTGAGAGATCAGATAATAATCTTTTAATAGCATCGCATTATGGATTAAATAATTTTAATTTAATTGAGAATAAATTTGAACAAATCTTAAAACTTGAGACTGATAAACCACAAAATAGATGTAATGATGGTGCTGCAGATTTTCTTGGCAATTTTTGGATCGGAACAATGCAAAACAATATAGCTCCTGATGGTAGTGCTATAGATATTACACAAAACTCTGGCTCTTTATATTGTATTGACAAAGATTTTAAAATTAAAAATCACGAAAGTAATATAGGCATATCTAACACCTTTGCATGGAGTCCAGATAATAATAAATTTTATTTTTGTGATACTTTAACAGGATTAATCAATTCTTACGATTACGATTTTATAAATAAAAAAATTTTAAATAAAAAGCAATTTGCTAAATTTGATAGAGGTTATCCAGATGGATCAACTGTAGACTCAGAGGGATTTTTGTGGAATTGTAGATGGGGAGGTTCGTGTGTAGTACGTTTTGATCCAAATGGTAATGTTGATAGAGTTATTGACTTACCTGTACCAAATGTGACTAGCTGTACATTTGGTGGAAATGATTTAAAAACTCTATTTATTACAACAGCTAGATATGGAATGAGTAATGAAGAGTTACAAAAAGCACCGCACTCAGGAAATCTTTTTGCAATTCAAACTGATATTCAAGGAAAACCTGACTTTAAATTTGCTAATTAATTAGTAAAGTAAATAAATAATAATATGAGATTTAAAAATAAAGTTGTTATAGTTACTGGTTCTGGATCAGGTATAGGGGAAACAACAGCAATTAAATTTGCTCAAGAAGGAGCTAAAGTTGTTATTGCTGATATCGATGCAAAAAATGGCGAGACAGTGTCTGATAAAATTAATAAATCAAATGGGTCTGCTTTATTTATTAAAACAAATGTTGCTAATTTTGAAACTGTTAATCAAATGGTCGATATAACTTTGAATGAATTTGGCTCTCCTGATATTCTTATTAATAATGCAGGTATCAATGTATTTGGAGAGCCACTGAATATGCCAGATAGTGAATGGAAAAAAGCATTCTCAGTCGATCTTGATGGAGTTTGGTTTGGCTGTAAGGCAGTACTCCCGCATATGCTTAAAAAAAACAAAGGCACAATAGTTAATGTAGCATCAGTACATGGCATCCAAATAATTCCCAATTGTTTTCCATACCCTGTTGCTAAACATGGAGTCATAGGACTAACTAAAGCATTAGCAGTAGATTATGCTTCTAAAGGAATTAAAATAAATTCTATTTCACCTGGCTACATTGATACACCAATTGTAGAAAGGTTTTTTAAAACCAAACCAGATCCAGAAGCAGCTAGAAAAGAGGCTGAAAATCATCAACCAATAAAAAGAATGGGAACAACTGAAGAAATTGCTAATACAATTATGTTTATGTCCTCAGATGAATGTAACTATATGATTGGTGCAAATATTATAGTTGATGGTGGTATCACACTAAGAATGCATGAAAATGATGATACAGGTGCTGGATAATAATGAAAATTGAAAACATTCAGCTTTTTTATTTATCTATGCCTGAGATATTGGATGAAGCTGATGGAAGTCAAGATGCACTAATTGTAAAAGTTGAAGCAGGAGGATTAGTCGGTTGGGGAGAATGTGAAGCGTCACCACTTACTTCAATAGCAAACTTTATATGCCCTAAGTCACATTCAGCAGCAAATCCAATACGAGATTCAATTTTAGGAAAAAATCTTAATAATCTAGATGATATAAAAAAAATTATTTATACAGTAAAGCATAGGTCTTTAATGATTGCTCAAACACCTCATACCTTTTCTGGTATTGAAGTTGCATTATTAGATCTATTAGCAAAAAAAGAGAATTGTCCAATTTATTCTTTATTGGGAATGAAAAAAACTAATCCTAAAATAGCTTATGCCTCAGTTTTGTTTGGAAAAACACCTCAAGATACTTTTAATATAACTAAAAAATTAAAACAAAATAATTTTAAGGCAATTAAGCTTGGTTGGGAAAATTTTGGTTTAGATTTAAAAAATGATCAAGATCACCTTGTTGCAGCAAGAGATGCAATTGGCAATGAATTAGAATTGATGATTGATGTGGGTGCAATTTGGGGCACTAATTTAGAAGACGCAGAAAAAAGATTAGAAATTTTTCAAAATGCTAAAATAACTTGGTTAGAGGAGCCTTTTTTTTCAGATGCTTTTTACGAATATAGCGAGCTTTATAAAAAAACAAACCTACCTCTTGCTGGAGGAGAATCATGTCATTCAATTGAGTCCGCTAAAAATATGATTAGATTTGGTAAGGTTAAATTCATTCAAATTGATGCAGGAATAGCCGGTGGAATACTCGCTGGAAAAGAAATCTGTGACTTTGCAGAAAGTCATGATGTTCAATATGTCAATCATACATTTACTTCACATTTGCAACTTTCGTCATCATTACAACCATATGCAAGTTCAAATAAAAGCAAGTTTTCTGAGTTTCCTCAGCAGCTTAAATCATTAGCATGGGATCTAACTGAAAATCATATTTCAATGGATCAAAATGGTTATATTAATATTCCTGAAGGAGTTGGTCATGGAATGAAAATTAATCAAAGTGCTTTAGATCAATATAATGTTGATGTAGAAATATTTGTAAATAAAAAAAAAATTTTTTAATTATGAAAATTATTGATATTAAAACTACTATTGTAAATGCTGAGATGCGTAACTGGATATTTGTTAAAGTTATTACAGATAAAGATTTATATGGTTGGGGAGAGGCTACAGTAGAATGGAAGACAAGAGCTGTAGTAGGTGCAATTGAAGACATAAAGCCTTTATTAATAGGGAAAGATCCAAGAAATATTAAACAAAATTTTCAAATTATGACAAAGCATAGTTTTTGGAAATTGGGTGTTATTGGAATGTCAGCAATCAGCGGTATTGAGCACGCGCTTTGGGATATTCTTGGTAAAAGTTTAAACACACCTGTTTGGCAATTACTTGGTGGTAAGGTTCGTAATAAAGTAAAAATTTATACCCATTTAGGAATGGGTGATATGAATGCAGTTTATAAAGATACAATGGAGAAAAATAAATTAAATGAACATGCTTCTGCACTGTTAGAAAAAGGTTATAAAGCATTTAAGGTGGTATTTATTCCTTTTACACACCATACAAATTCTATTAAAAATTTAGATAAGGTTAATAATTTAATGTCATCATTACGTGGTGTAGTTGGTGATGAAATTGATATTATGGTTGATTTTCATGGTAGATGTGCTTCAGGTAAATCTGCTATTCAATATGTTAAAGAGTTACAGTCTTATAATCCCTATTTTATTGAAGAACCAATTTTGCCTGGTGATAATAAAACTTTGTTACAAATTAAAAATTCAATTAATTGTCCTCTTGCTACAGGAGAGAGATTAATTGGATATCAAGAATTTGAAGAAATTATTTCAAATCGTATTGTTGATATAATTCAGCCAGATTTAAACCACTGTGGTGGTTTGTTAGAGGCAAAAAATATTGCTGCTGCAGCTTCAGTTGCAAATATTGGAGTGGCCCCTCACAATCCAAATGGACCAATAGCGGGTGCTGCTGCCCTACATTTTGCTTGCTCAACCACAAATCATATAATCCAAGAAGTTATGGATAAATCTGTTCCTTGGTATGATGATGTAATATCATCGACACCAGTTGAAAGAGAAAAAGATCATTGGAAAGTTCCAATAACTCCTGGTCTAGGTATTGAAGTGAATGAAAAAGAGGCAGCAAAATATCCTTTTAAGCAAGAACTAATTCCTACAACTGATGCTTATCTAGAAGATGGAACAGTAGTTGATTGGTGATCAATATAAATAAAATAAAAGGAATCTTTCCAATCCTTTACACTTTTTTTAATAAAAATAACTCGATTGACTTAAAATTAATGGAAGATCAAATTAAATTAATTTTTGATCAACACTGTCATGGAATAGCAGCTCTTGGTTTGGCTACTGAAGTTAATAAGTTATCATTTAAGGAAAAAATAAAAATTATAGAATTATTATCAGATCACACTTCTATAACAATACCAAAAGCAATAACAATACAATCTAAAAATTATAATGAATATATAAAGCTAATAGAAATTTCAAAATCAAACAATATAGATTGGTTAATACTTCAACCAATGATAAAAAAAAATACTACAGACAAAGATTGTTATAATTTCTTTAAAAAGATAATTCCAACAACTTCCGGAACTTTGACAGGTATCCAAAATGCTAAGGAGTACATAGGTGTAGGTTTAACAACTAATCAAATAACAAAACTATACGAAAAATTTAATAATTTTAGAGCAATAAAAGGCGAAGCTTCATCTTATTTAATGCAACAGGAATTAACAGAACTTCCAAAAGACCTTACGGTGTTTAATGGTCGAGGAGGACAAGAGATTGTTGATAATTTAAAAATTGGCTGTAAAGGCATTGTGCCTTGTTTAGATGGAGCTGATAAGTTTGTAAAAATATTTAAATATTTTAAAGAAAAAAAACTAATTAGTGCTGAAAATGAGTATAGGAATATGCTTCCAAATATAGTTTTCATTATGCAATCAATTGACTCTTTAGTATGTTACGGTAAGAGAGTATGTGCATTTAGAATGGGAGTAAAAAATGTTTATGATCGTAAGCCATTTCTTAAACCAACAGATTTTGGAATTAAGAAATCAAAAAATATTGCAAAATCTTTAGGATATTTCTAATGGTAAAAAAAAATAAATTTAGATCATCAGATTGGTATAATTCTAAAAATCATAAAAGGGATACTTTTGTTCATAGAGGATGGATGAGAAATCAAGGACATCCAAATCACCTATTTGACGGTAGACCAGTTATAGGTATATGTAATACTTGGTCTGAGTTAACTCCTTGTAATGGACATTTTCGAGAAATAGCTGAGTCAGTTAAAAAAGGAGTTTATGAAGCAGGCGGATTTCCCTTAGAGTTTCCAGTTTTTTCAGCAAGTGAATCAAATTTAAGACCAACAGCTATGCTATTTAGAAATCTTGCAAGTATGGATGTAGAAGAAGCAATAAGAGGAAATCCTATAGACGGGGTAGTGTTACTCATGGGTTGTGATAAAACAACACCATCACTTCTTATGGGTGCAGCAAGTGTTGACTTACCTACAATAGGTGTGTCGGGTGGACCAATGCTCAATGGACATCACAGAGGAGAAACAATTGGCTCTGGGACAGGTGTTTGGCGTCTAGATGCAGATTTAAGTGCAGGAAAAATTACAGAAGATGATTTTATTGAAGCAGAAATCTCTATGAGTAGATCTAAAGGAAATTGTATGACTATGGGTACCGCTTCTACAATGGGAAGCATGGTAGAGGCTCTTGGCATGTCATTACCTAACAATGCTGCAATTCCTGCAGTTGATGCAAGAAGATACGCACTTGCCTATATGTCAGGGAAAAGAATTGTTGATATGGTAAAAGAAAACTTAATAATGTCAAAAATTGTTAAAAAGCAGTCATTTGAAAACGCAATTAAAGTAAATGGTGCAATAGGCGGATCTACAAATGCAGTAATACATCTAGCTGCGATTGCAGGAAGATTAGAAATTGATTTAAAATTAAGTGATTGGGAAAAATGTGGCAAGGATATACCAACCTTGGTAAACTTACAGCCTTCAGGAAAATATCTAATGGAAGATTTTTATTATGCAGGTGGTGTCCCTGTTGTAATTAAAAGATTAATAGAAAAAAATTTACTCAATAATAATTCAATTACTGCAAATGGAAAAACAATCTACGAAAATAACAAAAATGCTAAATGTTGGAATGATGATGTAATTAAAAATTTTGATAAACCATTAGTAAATAATGGAGGAATAAAAATCTTAAGAGGTAATATTGCGCCTGATGGTGCAATTATTAAGCCATCAGCTGCAACTCCTGAACTTATGAAACATAAAGGAAAAGCAATAGTATTTGAGAGTGTAGAAGAATTTCATGAAAAAATTGATGATCCAAATTTAGAGGTAGATCAAAATTCAATATTGGTGTTAAAAAATTGTGGTCCTAAGGGATACCCTGGTATGGCAGAAGTAGGAAATATGAGATTACCTCAAAAATTATTAAAAAAAGGAATTAAAGATATGATTAGAATTTCTGATGCCAGAATGAGTGGAACAGCTTATGGAACGGTAATTCTACATACGGCACCAGAAGCTGCGATTAAAGGACCTTTAGCTGCAGTTCAAAATAATGATTTGATTGAAATTAATGTTGAAAAAGGAACAATGAATGTCCTTCTTGATGAAACTGAAATTAAAAGTAGGCTTAAAAATTATAAACCTATATTACCAGAAATAAAAAGTGGCTATCAAAAAATGTATATTGATCATGTTACACAGGCAGATACTGGTGCTGATTTAGATTTTTTAGTTGGTAAACGTGGTTCAGAGGTAAAAAGACATAGTCACTAATTTAAATGTATCAATCAAATTTATTCTGTTATTTTAAAGTTTTCTAAATATTTTTGAGATAACTCTATTCCTAATCCGTATTTATCTTTATCTAGTTCTATAAAGCCATTTTTAGCCTGAGGTTCACCATCAAAAATATACCAGAATAACTCATTACCTATTTCTACTGGCCAAAATGGAAAGTACTCAACAATTGGAGCATTAATACTGCTCATAGAGATATGAAAATTATGCACTTGTCCTGCATGAGGAATAACAGGTATTTGAAATGCTTCTGCTAAAGCGCAAATTTTATGTGCTTGTGTTATTCCTCCTACCCTATTTGTATCAAACTGAACTACATCTACAGCTTTTTTCTCTAAAAGTTGTCTAAAACCATAAAGGGTATATTCATGTTCTCCTCCAGATATAGGTGTCCTGCATGATGCTTTTAAATCTGCATATCCATCTATATCATCAGCTATTACTGGTTCTTCTAACCATCTCAAATTTTCCTTATCTATTAATCGCATCATTCTTTTAGCATATTCAAATGTCCATCCCATATAAACATCAGCCATCAAATCAACATTATCACCAACAACAGATCTTACTGTTTTGATTAATTCTATATTTTTATTCATTCCTTCTGCACCATCTTTGGGGCCCCAACCAAAACGTAATTTCATTGCTTTAAAACCTTGATCTAAATATTCTTTTGCTTCTTTTGCTAACGTATCAAGAGGTTGACTATATAACTTACTTGCATAGCAAGGTAACTTTGCTTTCGTTTTACCACCCAAAAGACTGTATACGGGTAGTTTTGCTGTTTTACCAAGTGCATCCCATATTGCTATATCAACAGCACTAATCGCTGTCATACCCACACCTTTTCTTCCCCAAGCTAAAGTTTGTCGATACATTTTTTGCCAAATGTGTTCATAATCCCAGATATTTTCTCCAATTATTGCTGGTTTTAAATAATTATCTACAACAGACTTACATGGTTTTGGAGACAGTGCAGCGTTACCAAGCCCAATATGTCCATCTTCAGTTTCAACTTCAACAACTAACCAACTTAAAAATTTAAAAGTTGACATACCATCGGCACTAATATTTTCTTTA
>CACNUI010000012.1 GCA_902623545.1 uncultured Alphaproteobacteria bacterium
CACTACTAAAGTAATTTATATTGCATCACCTAATAATCCAACCGGAACTTATTTGTCTAGAGATCAACTTGTTAAATTAATGAATAGTATTTCTAAAAATATTATAGTTGTTATAGACGGGGCATATGTCGAGTATGTGCAAAAAGACGATTATGATAAAGGATTTAGTTTAACGGATGAATATGAGAATATTATTTTAACAAGAACATTTTCAAAAACATATGGACTCGCAGCTTTAAGAGTAGGCTGGTGTTATACCAGTCAAAAAATAGCTCATATAATTAATAAAATAAAACCTCCCTTTAATACGACAACTATTTCACAGTCCCTTGCAATTAAAGCTTTGGAGGATAAAGAACATATTGAAAACTCTGTAAAATTAAATTCTGAAATTAAAGATTGGTTTGAAAAAGAGCTCAAATTTTTAAATATCAAAACTAGACAAACTGAGGGTAATTTTACTTTAATTGAAACTTCAGAAGAAGAAGCTGAGAAAATTAGTAATCATCTCATGAATGACGGAATAATTATAAGGCGTTTAAATAGCTATAATCTGCCAAATTTTTTGAGAATTAGTATTGGTACAAAAGAAGAAATGAATTTGACAGTTGAAAGTTTGAAGAAATTTAATGTCTAAAATAACTTATGAATCAGCTCTGGTCATTGGTATGGGATTAATTGGTTCATCCATAGCGAGGGCGCTCAAGGAAAAACAATTATCAAAAAAAATCTTTGCTATTGATAAGGACAGAGAGGTAATAAGTATTTCAAAAAATTTAAATCTTGTGGATGCAATAGAGAGTGATTTAAATAAATATAATCAACAATTTGATATTATTTTTATTTGTACGCCTTTGAGTTCATATAGGGATATATTTAAGCAATTGAATAGCTATGTTAATGAAACAACACTAGTAACAGATGTTGGTTCAACAAAAGTAAGTGTTATAGAAGATTTTAAAGAATCAATTAATAATAAAAAAATTTTATTTGTTCCTGCCCACCCTATTGCTGGATTAGAGAAAAGTGGACCAGAATTTGGTTTCGCAAAGCTGTTTGAGAATAGGTATTGTATTTTGACCCCAATAGAAACTCAGATTGAGATAACAAGATCAATTTCAGATATTTGGGAGTCATTTGGAATGAATATAGAAATCATGGAACCTAAACGTCATGACAGAGTACTAGCTATGACATCTCATATTCCACAACTCATTGCATATTCTGTCGTAGGAACTGCAACAGAGCTTGAAACTCAAATGAAAGATGAAGTAATTAAGTATTCAGCTGCAGGTTTTAGAGATTTCACAAGATTGGCAGGTAGTGATCCAGTAATGTGGCGTGATGTTTATGAAAAAAATAAAGAAGCTGTTTTAGAAATGCTTGGTCGTTTCAGCGAAGATCTACTTACTTATCAAAAAGCAATAAGAAATAATGATTTAAAATACTTGGAAGAAAAATTTACAAAATCAAAAGAAATTAGAAAAATTATTGAAGAGATTGGTCAAGCAGGAACTTTTGATCCAACAGAAAAGAATTAGTTGTCCAATAATAAATTTGAGGCAGTTTCTATTCTATTTTGAACTTCGTTTAATAAAACTTTTTTATCTAAACCTTCATCAATTGTCGGTAAAAATTTTATAGTAATTAATCCTTTTTCTAATACCCATGATTGTTTTGGCCAACATAAACCTGAATTTAAAGCTACAGGAAGGATTTTTCTTTTTGTATGATTATAAATTCCAATAAAACCTGTCTTATAATCAGGTTTACTACCAGGTAACTTTCTTGTTCCTTCGGGGAAAATAATAATTGAAGATCCAAAAGATAATTTTGATTGAACTTTTTGTAACATATCTCTCATAGCTTTTGTTCCACCATCTCTATTAATCGCAACCATATTAGACTTGAATAAATATTGTCCAAAAATTGGTATAAAGAAAAGTTCTCTTTTATGGACAAAGAAACAATCTTTTAAATAGTAATAGAGTGCGAGTGTCTCAAATGCGGACTGATGTTTAGACGCAATTAAGACACTTTCATTTGGAATATTTTCTAAACCCTCAATTTTATGTTTAATATTACATATAAGATTAAGAAAAACAAAAATAACACGTATCCAAAGTTTTGTTGGATATTTAAGTAAATAACTTGGTAATAAGAGAAAAGGTAAACATACAATACCCATCAACATAGTCCATATAACCAAGGAAATATAGAATATTATACTTTTTAAAATTAACATACTTAATGATTTTGTTTTATATACTAGCCTGACTGATCTATATATAATTTATGTTCATTGTTTGCTCTAATTGTGAATTCAAGTATTTAGTAAATTCTGCAGATCTTAAACCAAATGGTAGAATGGTTGAATGCGCAAATTGTAATCATCAATGGTTTCAAGAATTAGATGATACTGACATTACATCATCAGTCCCATTTACAAAAAATGAAGAATTAGATCAAAATTTAAAAAATAATAACCAAAAAGAAAAATTAGAAAAAGATCCAGTCAGAAATTTACCAAGTACAGTTGTAAGACAAGAAAAACCAAGTGTTATTAGTTCAACTATAGTAATTTCTCTAGCTATAGTTGTAATTTTAGCAATATGGATTTATCGATCCTACGGTGTAAATACTTTTATTATTATTGATTTCTATATTAGGGAATTTTTCTTTAATTTAAATTTGATAATTTCAGACTTAGCTAAAATTATACACAATACTTTAAATTAGTTACAACCAGCTAGGAATAATATCAGCTTCAATTATTTTCTCAATTTTTTCTGGAGAATAAATAATTGCATAATTATCATTGTTTACTAAAATTTCAGAGGGCAGTGGCCTAGAGTTATAATTTGAAGACATTACTTTTCCATAGGCTCCTGTATTTTTGATAACCAGTAGATTGCCAATTTTTTGTTTAGCCAATTTAATATTTTTTAAAAAAACATCTGAACTTTCACAAATTGGACCAGCAATAGCATAATCCATAAATTCCTCTGATTTTACATCAATCGCTAAAATTTCATGATGTGCGCCATACATAGCTGGACGTATCAATGTATTCATTCCTGCATCAACAATTAAATAATTTATACCTCCATTATTTTTAATTGTAACAATAGATGTGACTGTAACTCCAGCCTCAGCAATTAAATACCGACCAGGCTCAAACGATAATTCATAGTTTGTTTGCGTAAAGCAATTATCAAGCTCTTCTTTTACCTTCTTGATATTAAAGTCAGGATCAGAATCTTCATATTTAACATGAAAACCTCCACCCAAATCTACATGCTTGATATTAATACCTGATTCAATAAACTTATCTGCAGCCATTTTCATTTGAGAAAACGTATTTTTATAGGCCTCAATTTTACTAATTTGACTTCCAATATGACAACTAATGCCAATTAAATTTAAATTTTTACAACTTTTAACTAATTTGATAATTTTATCTAAATTTTCAAATTCAATACCAAACTTATCAGTTTTTTTTCCTGTTGAAATTTTACTTAAAGTCTCACCATCAACATCTGGATTAAGTCTAACACCAATATCAACAATTTTATTTTTTTCATTTGCTAAATTATCGAGAAGTTTTATTTCTTCTAAAGATTCAGTATTAATTAAACGTATATTTTTATGTATAGCATAGAGTAAGTCTTGATCAGATTTTCCAACACCTTCAAAAATTATTTTATTTGGATCGAAACCAGCCTCCAAAGCTCTTTTTAATTCACCAACTGACACTACATCTGCTCCAATATCTAATGAGTTCATTAATTTCAAAATAGCCTGATTTGAATTAGACTTAATTGAATAAAAAATATTGTTACCTAAAATTTCTTTAGTTTTATTAACTTGATTAATAATTTTTTCTTGTGAATATACGTAAAAAGGTGTTTCACAAACTTTCACCAAGTCATATAGAGAGGTGCCCTCAATATATGGGTCATTATTTTTATAAGTGAGCATTTATTCAGTATTTATAATAACGGATTGTTGACGTTGTTTCTCTTCTTCTAATTGCTCTAAACAGGCTTCATCACATGGATATGTAATTACGGATTTGTCTACTTGATTTTCTGGTAAACTTAAAGGACCAACTTTACCACAGCTAAAAGTAAACAACAAAAATGATAATAATATTAATTTGATCATTATAAGTATTTTTTTATAACAAGTTTTATTATTTTTTTAGTAATTTCAGGGGCTGTACCCCCAAAACTTGATTTTGATTTAACACTGTTAGTAGTTGATAGCACTTTTTTTGCGTCAGCTGTTATATTTTTGTCAAATTTTTTCAATTCTCCAAGAGATAATGAATGTACGTTTCTATCATGTTTTGAACAATAAGAAACAATCTTTCCTGTAACAACATAAGCATCTCTAAATGAATATCTAAGATTTTGAACCAACCAATTAGCCAAATCGGTAGCGGTTGAATTTGAATTGTCAATCAACTCTTTCATTCTAGTTTTGTTGAATGTAGATTTTGATAAAATTTCATTCATAACTTTTATACACAAAGAAACATTGTCGTATGAATTAAATGTTATTTGTTTATCGTCTTGTAAGTCTTTACTATAAGAAAGTGGTAACCCTTTAATAATATTAAGCATTGAACTTAAATTACTAATGATAATACTTGTTTTTCCTCTAACAAGCTCTGCACCATCTGGATTTTTTTTCTGAGGCATAATTGAACTACCAGTTGAAAGATCATCTGGTAAATTTATAAAATTAAATTGTTGATTTGACCAAAGCACTATTTCCTCAGCTATTTTTGATAAATGAACAGCAATTAGTGATAGAACAAATAAAAATTCTATTACAAAGTCTCTATCTGAGACAGTGTCCATAGCATTTTTTGTTGGCTCTCTAAATCCCAACTCTTTAGTTGTATATTTTCTATCAATAGGAAAAGAAGTCCCTGCAAGTGCAGCTGCACCTAACGGGTTTTCATTAAGACGATATAAACAATCTTCAAGTCTTGTTCTGTCTCTACCAATCATTTCAACGTAAGCTAAAACATGATGAGCCAATGTTATTGGCTGAGCAATCTGTAAATGAGTGTAACCTGGCATAATTGTTTCAGTATTTTTTGTTGCAATATTAATTAAAGTTCTCTGAAATTTTTTTAGTTCACTATCTAAAATTTTAGATTCTTTTTTAACCCATAATTTTAAATCAGTTACTACCTGATCATTTCTAGATCTTGCAGTATGAAGCTTTCCTGCAATTTTTCCAATTTTCTTAAATAATAAACTTTCAATGTTCATATGAATATCTTCAAGTTTTTTTGAAAATACGACTTTGTTTTTTTCAATATCTCTTTCAATTGCTTTAAGTCCAGACACTATTGCACTTTGTTCTTTTTTATTTATTATTTTTTGTTTACCGAGCATTCTAGCATGCGCTATTGACCCAGTTATATCTTCTTTATACAGACGTTGATCGATATCTATAGATGTATTAATTGCATCTAAAATCTCACTAGGTCCTTTTGAAAAATGGACATTTCTTGAAGGATTCTTTTTCATTTTGCGCGCCTATAAGAGATATTTATATTAATTTCCACCCTTATGCTTAAATTATTTTCATACGGCAAATTTTTCTTATATAAGCTCACCTTTATAGAACTCAAATGAATATTAAAAAAGTAGTAGTAATAGGATCTGGCACTATGGGCAGTGGAATCGCAGCCCAAATAGCAAATGCTAATATTGATGTTACACTTCTAGACTTACCTTCAAAAGAAGGATCTAGAAACCAAATTACAGAAAACGCTAAAGAAAGAATTAAAAAATCACGACCTCCACTTTTAGTAGAAAAAAACAAAGCAGAATTAATTAAGGTTGGAAATATTGAGGATGACTTTAATGCAGTTGCGGAAGCTGATTGGGTTGTGGAGGCTGTTGTTGAGAGAATAGATATTAAACATAACATTTATGATAAAATTCAGACTACAAGAAAGAACAGTTCTATAATTTCATCTAATACATCTACAATTCCATTGAAAATCTTATCTGCAAATATGTCAGATGAAATGAAAAAAAATTTTTGCATAACCCATTTTTTTAACCCAGTTCGATATATGGCATTGCTCGAGATAGTAACTGAAGAAGTTAATGACATTGAAAAAATAAATTTATTAAAACAATTTTGTGATGAAAAACTTGGTAAAGGTGTAATTATTTGTAACGACACTCCAGGATTTATTGGAAACAGAATTGGAGTTTATGCAATGCAAGTTGCTATGACTGAAGCTTTTAAAATGAAGATATCAATTGAAGAAGCTGATGCAGTATTTGGAAGACCAATGGGTATCCCGAAGACTGGAATTTTTGGGCTATACGATTTAATTGGTATCGATTTGATGGCTGATGTTTTAAAAAGTTTTATCAAAGAACTCCCAAAAGAAGATCCTTTCCACGAGGTTGCACAAGAAATTCCATTGGTCACAAAACTTATTGAAACTGGGTATACAGGAAGAAAAGGTAAGGGTGGTTTTTATAGAATGAATAAATCTGATGGTAAAAAAATTCTTGAAGCTATTAATTTAGAAACTGGCGACTATCACCCAAGTCAGAAAATTAATTTAGGTATGGGAGATAAAATTGACATAAAGAAACTCATTCAAAGAAAGGACAAATACGGTGAATATGCAAAATCAATTCTGACAAAAGTAATTAGGTATGCTGCATATTTAATTCCTGATGTATCATCAAAATATATAGACATAGATGATGCACTAAGATTAGGTTTTAATTGGACTGTTGGCCCTTTTGAAATGCTTTCAAATATTGATACAAAAAATTTTATTGATCAAAATACTGATATTAACTTCTTTAAAAATCTAAAGGGAGTTTTTGAATTTAATAAAAGACCAGGATATTTAGATTCAAGTATTGATAATTTAAGATCGTTAAATTTACAAAAAACTTTTGAGAACCCTTCTGCTAATGTTAAAAATGCTTCATCATATCAGGTTGTTGAATTTACTACTAAGGCAAACGCTTTAGATACTGACTCTATGTTAGCTTTAAAAGAAGCTGCTCAATATAATAAAAGCACAATTGTGATTAATGATGCAATGCAATTTTCTGCTGGTGTAAATTTAAATTATGTAATGGAATTTGCTAAAAATAATGAATGGTCTAAAATTGAAAAATTTATAATTGATTTCCAACAAACGTGTAAAACAATAAAATATGCAGATAAGCCTTTTATTGCTGCACCATCAGGGCTTGCTATTGGCGGTGGTTTTGAAGTGGTATTGCATTGTGATTATAACGTTGCTCATACAAATGTTGTTCTTGGACTAGTTGAATCTTTAGTTGGACTCATTCCTGCTGGTGGGGGTTGTAAGGAAATGCTGTGGCGCTGGTTACAAACTCCAGAAGGTAAAGAAAATTCTGAATATGCGTCTATGAAAGTATTTGATCTTATTGGTTATGCTATTACTGCTACCTCACCAAATGAAGCGCTGCCAAATCAATTCTTTTTAGAAAAGGATAAGGTGGTAATAAATAGAGACAGACAATTATCAACGGCTATCGATTTATTAAATAGTATTGAGGGAGGGTATGAAAAACCATCTCAACCTAAATTCAATTTAGGCGGTAGTTCTGTCAGAGATAAAATGTTTGAAAAACTTGAAGCACTATATAATGAAAATAAAATTTTAGACCACGGATTAGAAGTAGGTAAGCAAATTGCTTTTGTACTTAGTGGTGGAAATACCAATATTGATAATGAATTAAGTGAAGATGATCTTTATAATCTTGAATTGGAAGCTTTCATGAGACTTATCCAGATGCCTAAAACTCAAGAGCGAATAAAACATACACTTGAAACTGGAAAACCATTAGTAAATTAAATTAATTTCTTGTAGTATTTGATCCTTTTAGGAAACAGATGAGTAATTTTGATACAAACCTAGATAAAAATTTAGCCAATTTTGTTCCACTATCACCATTAAGTTTTATAACTCGCGTGAAAGATATTTATCCAAACTATGACTCTTTAGTTTATGGAAAAAGAAGTTACACTTGGCTTGAAACCTATAATCGATGTACCAAGTTTGCTAGTGCATTAGCAAAAAAAGGAATTACAAAAGGAAGTACCGTTTCAATCATAGCGGCAAATACTCCAGAATTATTCGAAGCACATTATTCTATTCCAATGACTGGCGGTGTTATTAATACGATCAATACTAGACTTGATGCAGATACAATTGCGTATATTCTAGATCATAGTGATGCAAAACTTCTTATAACTGATACTCAATTTTCACCTACAATGAAAAAGGCTTTAAAAATATATGGGAAGAATATTCCTATTATTGATATTCATGATGATCAGGCAGTTTTTAAAGATGGTGAGGGTGAACAAATTGGAGAAATGACATATGAAGAATTTTTACAAACAGGTGATGACAATTATAATTGGTCTTTACCTAAAGATGAATGGCAAGCAATCTCACTAAGCTATACATCAGGCACAACTGGTAAACCAAAAGGTGTTGTGTATCACCACCGTGGATCATACTTAATGTCTACAGGAAGTGTTACGGCATGGAACATGCCTAATAAATTAACATTTCTTTATACTGTTCCAATGTTCCACTGTAACGGATGGGGCTACCCTTGGACAGCCGCTTTAATACATGCAAAGATTATTTGCTGCAGGTACATTGTTGCAAAAGATATTTATAATTTAATAGATAAACACAAAGTAACTCATTTTGGAGGTGCTCCTATAGTTTTAAGTTTAATTGCTAACGCAGATGAAAAAGATAAAAAAGAAATAAATCATAAAGTATATGTACTTACAGCTGGAGCTCCACCAACGAGTGCAATTCTTGAAAAGATGGATAACCTAGGTTTTGAAGTTATGCATGTATATGGATTAACTGAAACATATGGTCATATTCTTCAATGTGCTTGGAATGAAGAATGGGAATCACAATCAAAAACTGAAAAAGCTGATATTAAAGCAAGACAAGGTGTTCGTTATCCAAATACTGAAGAAGTATGTGTTGCAGATCCAGAGACATATGAAAAAGTTCCAATGGATGGAAAAACCATGGGAGAAATTTTAATTCGAGGCAATGTTGTAATGAAAGGATATTACAAAAATAAAGAGGCTACTGAAACATCAATGCAAAAAGGATGGTTTCATTCTGGTGATTTAGCTGTTGTTTACCCAGATGGATATATTCAAATAAAAGATAGATCCAAAGATATTATAATTTCTGGAGGGGAAAATATTTCATCTGTAGAAGTGGAAAATGTTGTTGCAAAACACCCAGCTGTTTCACTGGTTGCAGTAGTCGCCAAACCAGATGAAAAGTGGGGTGAAACCCCTTGTGCTTTTGTAGAATTAGCACCCGGAAAAAATGCCACAGAGGAGGAAATTATACAGTTTTGTAAAGAAAATATGGCTGGATTTAAGAGACCAAAGCATGTAATCTTTGGTGATTTACCAAAAACTTCCACTGGGAAGATACAGAAATTTGAATTAAGAACAAAAGCAAAGGAGTTATAAATGGACCCAAAAACATATAAATTTGACACACTCAGTCTTCACGCAGGTTATCAGCCAAGCAAAAACGCTGGCTCAAGACAAGTACCAATCTATCAAACAACTTCATATATGTTTGATGATGTCGACCATGCGGCAGCACTTTTTAATTTAGAAAGAGGTGGTCATATTTATAGTCGTATGTCCAACCCAACAGTACAAGTTTTAGAAGAAAGAGTTTGTGCCCTTGAAGGTGGAACAGCTGCTCTTGCAACGGCATCTGGAATGAGTGCAATATTTTTAACGATCATGACTCTTTGTAATGCTGGTGATCATATGGTTGTTTCTTCGCAATTGTATGGTGGTACAGTAAATTTATTCAGATTAACACTTCCTAAGTTTGGTATTAAAACGACTTTTGTAAAACCAAGAGATACTGAAGGTTTCAAAAAAGCAATTCAACCAAACACCAAAGGTATTTTTGGTGAACTTGTTGGTAATCCGGGTAATGAATTAATGAATATGCCAGAGGTTTCTAAAATAGCAAAAGAAGCAGGTATTCCATTAATTATTGATAGCACTTATCAAACTCCTTATTTGTGTAGACCTTTTGAACATGGAGCAGACCTTGTCGTGCATTCTTTGACCAAATGGATGAGTGGCAATGGTTCTTCAATGGCAGGTATATTAGTTGAAGGTGGAACTTTTGATTGGATGCAAAATGATAAATTTCCTAGTATGACTAAACCCTACGAGGGCTATCATGGTTTATCTTTTGCAGAAGAATTTGGTCCAACAGCTTTTACAATGATGGCAAGAGCTGAGGGGATGAGAGATATGGGTCCTTGTTTAGCACCACAAAATGCATGGAATATTTTACACGGTATAGAAACTCTTTCTCTTCGAATGGAAAAGCATTGTTCTAATGCATTGAAAATGGTTGAGTACTTATCTAATCACGAAAGTGTTGCTTGGGTTTCACACGCTAGTGCACCAGGACATCCAGATAAAGAACTTGCAGAAAAAATTCTACCTAAAGGTACTGGTTCAATGATAGCCTTTGGAATTAAAGGTGGAAAAGAAGCAGGTGCTGCATTTATTAATAATGTTAAACTTGCATCTCATTTAGCTAATGTAGGTGATGCGAGAACATTAGTTATCCATCCGGCATCAGCAACTCACTCACAAATGGATGAGGCAACTTTAAAATTTGCTGGATTATCTCATGATATGATTAGATTATCTGTTGGCTTAGAAGACTTTGAAGATATTGTTAACGATTTCGAAGATGGATTTAGAGCAGCAAAAAAACCTCGTTTAGTTGCAAACAAATAAATGAAGTTTAAAGTTCGCGGAATTGATACGTTTGCCTCCACTGGAGGCAGACCTTTTGATAAAAATAAACCTCTTATAATCTTCGTTCACGGAAGTGGACTAAGTCACATGGTTTGGGTTTTACAAACACGTTACTTTGCATTCCGTGGATACAGTGTTTTAGCCGTTGATTTACCAGGTCATGGACTCTCTTCTGGTGAAAGTTTAAAAACTATTGAAGAAATGGGAGATTGGGTTGGTGATGTTATTGGTGCAGTTGGATGTAAAGAAGCTTCATTAGTTGGACATTCTCAAGGATGTCTTGTAACAATGGAATGTGTTGCTCAACACCCAAAAAAAATTAAAACGTTAACTCTTATGGGTGGTGCATCTGCAATTCCAATGAATCCTGAACTATTAAGGCTTGCTGAAGAAAGTAATCCTAAGGCTGTTGATCTTATGATGGATTTTGCACATGGACCAGCAGGACATTTTGGAGGTCATCCAGTTCCCGGTCTGTATCATTTAAATGTAGGATCGATGCTCGTTCAAAATAAAGAAATTAAAGATACTTTAGGTGTCGATTTTAGGGCATGTGATAATTATAAAAGTGGACCGGAGGTTGCAAAAAAATTAGATCTACCAACAATTTCAATATTAGGCGCACAAGATAGAATGTGCCGTTTGAAAGATGGTCAAAAACTTGCTGATATGATTAAGGGTTCAGAAGTCCATATTATTGAGAATTGTGGTCACATGATGCTCTTGGAAGAAGCAGATCAAACTTTAGAAATACTTAAGAAATTTATAATTGAAAAAGACCCAATAAATTAGAAATAGTGTTATTTTATTTCTTGATTGTCTGGTCTTGTAAGCTCCTCTAATTTTCTCATTTCTTCTTCTTGCTTAAGACGCTCTTGTTCTTCACGTTTTTTTTTGCGCTCTTCAGCTTTCAATTTAAGCTTAAGTTCTTTCTGCATTTTGCGGTCTCCCGCTTTTGATTTATGATTAAAGTGAATGCCCATAACTTACTATTTATATACTAAATAATTACATCATTTTCTAGTCTCTTAATTATTAATTTCTGGCTAGCCAAATGATAATCACAAATATAAATATAGCCACAGCTTGAAATAAAACTCTTATTCTCATTAATTTATTACTATGATTTTTATTCAATTTACCATTAACAGCCATTGTAATTACACCGATTACAACCACCGCAAGAGTAGCTACCATAAAAAGAACAAGGATTATTTGCATTGTGCCCATATCTATAATCTATATAAAACTTTTCTTGAATGAAGCAAGAATTCATACATAAAGCATTTATGGATAATATATTATCAGGTCCTGCGATATCTAAACATGATAATCCAAAAAAACTTATGATAATGCTTCATGGGTATGGTGATAATGCTGCAAATTTTGTTCATTTAGCAGAACCTCTCGATTTAGATGAGTGGGGAATGCATTATGTTGCACTAAATGCTCCAAGTATTATGCCTGGAAACCCAATGGGTTATCAATGGTTCGATCTTTATATAAATGGCATTTATATATCTGATGCAGGCTCTAAAGAATACGCCGTAATAAATAAAATAATTAGAGATAATGTATCAAAAATAAATAATACAATTTCATTAATTTTAGAAAATTTGAAATTAGAAATGAAAGACTGTTTTATCATGGGATTTTCACAGGGTGGTATAATGGCATTTGAATTAGGCAAATCAATTAAATCTCAATTAGGTGGTGTTGGTATTATATCATCAAGAATAATAAAAAAAGATGAGACACCAAATTCTTTTTTTCAACAAACACCAATATTTATATCACACGGTGCACAGGATGATGTGCTACCAATTTTAAATTTTAATCAGTCTATAGATATTTTAAGAAAGGATAATTATAACTTTGAGTCTCATCTAATTGAAAAAGATACGCACACAATATCACCAGATACAATCAAATTATTTCAGAATTTTATAAAAAAAAATATTTAAACTAATCGAATCATAATATTATAGTACTATCTTAATAATATGAATTTTTTTAGAAAAAATTAATATGAGCACATTTCAAAATCCAGCTCTTGTACTCAATGCGGATTTTCGTCCACTATCTTATTATCCACTTTCACTATGTTCTTGGCAAGATGCTATAAAGGCAGTATTTTTAGAGAGAGTCTCTGTAATTGAAAATTATAATGAGGAGGTTCATTCACCAAATTTAACCTTTAAGCTTCCAAGTGTGATTGCATTAAAAGATTATGTAACGCCTCAAAGAAAGCCTGCTTTTACAAGATTTAATGTTTTTCTTAGAGATAATTTTACCTGTCAGTATTGCACTAATCGTTTTCCTGCAAGCGAACTGACTTTTGATCATCTAGTACCGAAATGTCTTAATGGTAAAACTACATGGGAAAATGTCGTATCTGCTTGTACTAATTGTAATTTAAAAAAAGGAAGAAAATTAATTCAAAATACAGATATGAGATTATTTAAAAAACCGTTTAGACCTTCTGCAATGCAACTACAAAATAATGGAAGAAATTTCCCCCCAAATTATCTTCACGAAACATGGAGAGATTATTTGTACTGGGATACTGAACTAGAAAACTAAACTTTCTTTGAGATAGCAATAGCGGTTTTGCATCCTAACTCTATTACTTTTGACATTATTTTATATCCAGGTGCATTTTCTGCATCATGCTCGATTCCTATATCATGATGTTCAAGCTCATCATCTCTAAACTTTGAAATTGTTTTTTTGAGATCTTTATGATCATCTTCTAAAAGATCCAATTGTTCTTGGTAGTGTTCTCCTATTACTTTTTCTACTGCTACTGTACAAGCCATTGCAGCTTTTTCACCAAGTAGGGCGGTTGACGCGCCTAGAGCAAATCCTGCAAGATTCCATATTGGAAGAAGGGCTGTTGGTCTTACTCTATGTTCTAATATAAGTTCGTTAAATTTATCAATATGCTCTTGTTCTTGGTCAGCCATGTGCTGAATTGTTTTACCAATTTTAGAGTTTTTTCCAAAAATTGCAATTTGTCCATCATATATTCTTGTGGCACCATATTCACCAGCGTGATCAACGCGTATTATTTCTTCAAGTGTAGTTCGCTCAGTTTTTTTTTGAGAGGCTTTAGCTTTATAAGGCATTCTTTTTTTCTTTTTTGCTACCATAATATTTATAGATATATAGAGCGTTAACTATAAAAATAAATAGCAATACTATAGTATTAATTGAAGCAGCTGAAATACCAAAAAAACTCCATATAACTTCATCACAACTGATAACTTGTTTTGAAAGTATCTGCTCTTTCAAATTAATAGTATTTTCTGTAATTTCCAAACCAGCTGAACAACCAGAAGGTCCACTTAATAAATTATTTTCAACACCTACATGCCATATTGCATAAAATAATCCATAAATAGAAGACAATTGAATCAACAAATACCCAAAAAGCTTTGACTTAAATGGAATAAAAAAAATAAATAAAGATATTAAAATCATTAAATAATAGGGATGTCTTTGTTTTAAACATAATTCACAAGGCTGAAGATTAAAAACGAATTCGGCAATCAAAGCTGTAATTATTGATATTGAGCTAATAATTAATAGTAGTATATTCCAAATTTTAAAAATCATAAGTAACCTAATAATAATACTCCGCTAACTAAGAGTATAAAAAATAATATAGTCAATATGTTAAAGTATTTATTAATAAATTTCTTAATTGTTTCACCAAATATATACAATAAGAATGCTATTAAATAAAATCGACATCCACGAGCAATAAATGAGCATAAAATAAACACGATCAAGTTGAGTTGAAATAAACCACTAGCAATTGTAATAATTTTAAATGGTAAAGGAGTAAAGCCTGCTATCAGAACAAACCATACACCATAATTATTGTAATATTCTTTTAGGTTTTCTATATATTCGTTCATACCATAAAAATTTACCAAAATTATTCCAATACTATTAAACAAAGCAAAACCAATTAAATATCCAAACAAACCACCTAAAACTGAAAAAACTGTGCAAACAGATGCAAGGATAAAAGCTTTTGTTCTTTTGGCAAGTATCATCGGAATTAAAATTATATCTGGTGGAATTGGGAAAAATGAACTTTCAATAAAAGAAATGAATGCCAAAAACCAGGATGCGTACTTTTTTGATGACTGTTCTAATGTCCAGTTGTATAAAAATCGAAAAACTTTCATTGTTTTTTTTGGTAGGAGTAGAGGGAATCGAACCCACACCACCGAAGTGACCGGATTTTGAATCTATCAAATAAATAAACTCCACTAAACTCCTAGTTTATTTTCTAGGTAATACTTGGTTTTTATACCTAAGTCTACGAGCTTGTTGAAAAAAATTAAGATCACAAGTCAACCATAGGGCAACTTTTTTTATTTTATCAATTAGTGGATAATTTTCTAATCTAAATATTTCTTTGATCAATATTTGGGTTTAAAAATACAATATGACTCCAACAGATATCAAAGATATTGTTCCTTCAGCACTTCAAGATCTTTACAATGGTGGCTGTATTGATCACCCGTGTACAACCTGTTCGGGTCGTAGTTTAGAAACTGCTTTTAAAAATAATATTCTAAAATTTAAGCTTCACAATCTAGATTTGGTAAAAACACCTGATAAGGAAATTTTTGAAAAAGCTTTATGTAAAATGGATATGAATAAAGTTAAAAAATATGATCGTATTGTAAAAGGTGGTTTTTGGGGAGGCAGAATCCCTTTTTGGGTAAAAGCAATTCGTAACTTACGACGAAATGATTTTAATTCTCCTAAATGGTTAATTTATTTAAAAGAAAGAAAATATTTAGAATACGACTTAGAATTTAAGAAAATATATTCTTATTGGTTAGAGTATCGTTTAGATGAATTAGAGCTTGTTGATTTTATGATTTACTATGACAGCTTTGTTCCTGAAAATAAAAAAGATTATCTTATGAGCACTGGTAAATTACTTTTAAAACAAAACTACAATAAAAGTTTGGAAGAAAGTATTAGTTATAGACTGGGATTGGTTTAAGTTTTTAAAATAATATTATTCTTCGTACCAGCAAACAGTAAATTCAGGTTTACCATTTATTAAATTAACACTGCAAATAACTATTGGATTATCACTTTTCTCTTTTAGTAAAGTATAATAAGTATAATCACCTTCAGTATTAACACTTATAATTTTATAACCAGAGTTTATTAGTTCTTTAAGTTTATTTGGAGTTATTTTCCATGATCCTACAGCAAATAAGCTTGTTGAATAAATTAATACAATTATAAAAATGAATTTTTTCATTACTAATTCTTAACAAAATTAATTACAGATGACTAGAAAACTTAACAATCTCCATGGTTAGTGGTAGGATAAACTTATGAAAGAAATTCCCTATATAATTTTATATATAGGATCTCCCGTTATCCTAGGTTCAATAGCTTTTATTTTTTTCCCTCAAATTAATGGGCATGTAATTAATTATTTTTGTGAAGGAAATTTTAGAAACTGTCTTCCTGGACAAGATGACAATATAAGTTTTTTTCAAAAAATCCCTTTTTGGTTAGGTTTTATTTGTCTATTTTGTTTTTACGTTTGTTATAAAATTTTTAAGGAAAATAAAATTGTAGGTTTATTTATATATTGTACTTTAGGACTTAGTAGTTTTCTATTTTTTGTATTTTATTCTTATAACGTTTTATTAAATTATATGTAATTATGAACTTAGAAAAAATATTTAAAAATACAATATTACTTTATTTTTTATCAACTGTTGTCTTTCTAGTTATCAGTTTTACGTTAGAAAAAAACTTTCTAGGAGAAGAATTATATCTTATTGATTCAGAAATAGATCTTTTTATTATACCCATTTTAGAAGAATCAGTATTTATACTTATATGGTTTTTAGTAGCTTTAATTACTTTTACTATAAATATTCTATCTCTTTATTTTTTATATTATTTCAAACCTATAGGAAAAAAACTATATATTTATAGCTTAATCCTACTTTTCATATTATTTATAATTGATAAGGGTGATGTTATTAGTGGTCCTCTTCAATTAATGGATTATTTTGGATCATTACTCGAAGGTATGATTATATGCTTTCTATACTTCACTCCAATAAAGGAAAAGTTTAGTTAAATGAAAATTAATTTAATTTTTATGATTTGTTTAGTTAGTGGTTCAGTACTTTTTGATGACTTAAATGAATCACTTAAAATTGTTCCAACTTTAGAGAATTCTGACTGGAATGATATTTACATAACTTTTATAGGTTCAGCAGTAGGAGTGTTTACTGGTATTTCTTTAAATTTTATTATTGATAAAATTAAAAAGAATAATGATTGAACAGAGTTGGCGATACTTAGGTGAAGTTGGCTATGAGGGTATTAAAGTAATTATCACTGACTCAGAAAATTTTCCTAAGTTTTTTGATCCACGTTCTTCCTTAATCTTGTTAACAGAAGAAGAAAAGAAACAAACTCAAAAAATAAGAGCGGAGAAATATCCTGATTTAAGAAATGATAATTTTAAAAAACTAAATACCAATATTGATTATATTGATAGATATGGAACAATTGATCTTGATAAGCACCCTACTTGTGTATCTATTAATAATTACTCTGGTTATAAAATTCCCTGGATATTTGGTGCTATGGGTAAGTTTGAATCCTACGGTAATTTCCTATCAAATAAAGTTATTGATATCGTAGTTTATAACAGTCTATCCAATATTAATAACAACTCAGAAATTAAAATAAGGAAAGTTTGTTCAATAGAGATATATTCTGGCTGTATAGGAATTCATGAGCCAATGTTTATGAGTGATAATGAATTATTAGAGTCAGAATTCAACATAAAGTGTCCTCAAGGAAATGGTCACTATGATATCTCTCAGATAGAAATAATTGAAAGTAATGAGTTTCAAAAAGAACCTTTTGGAACTGCGGTAAATCTTAGTGGTGAAAATTCTTTAAGCGAAGCAAGGGTTCAAGATCTAATAAACTTTATTAAAAAAAGATCTGAAACAAAAATAATATAATTTAATTTAATTAAAAAGGATTAGTGATAAGCCTTACAACTCACCTACTTACTTTATTTGAAAATCGTAGGGCAACCACAGGGCAACTTTTTTAAATCTGAAATTTGATAGATGTCAATTTTTGTTGGTAGGAGTAGAGGGAATCGAACCCACACCACCGAAGTGACCGGATTTTGAATCCGGCGCGTCTACCAGTTCCGCCATACTCCCAAGTTATTTGTCTGTGTATGCAATAGCATATTCTTTAATTTTTTCTAACATTGAATAAACCCCATTTCTTCTACCCGGGGTTAAAAGAGTATCAAGTTCCAAAATATTTAACATTCCAAAATCAGAATCTTTAATTTCAGTAGGTAACCTATCGCTATAGATATCACATAGAATAGTCACCATACCCTTTGAAATAAAAGCATCAGAGTCATAAAAAAATGAAAGTTTATTTTCATTTAACTTTGGTACTAGCCAAACTTGTGCCTGGCAGCCAGATACTTTAAAAGAGTCATTTCTATATTCCTCAGGAAATGCTTTTGCATTTTTAGCTTGGTCAATTAAAAACTTATATTTATCCATTCCATCATCAAATAGATCAAGACTTTCTTTGTAGTAATTAATTTTTTCTTCTATTGTTTTCATGACATGAATTTCCTTAATACTTTAGCAGAATCTTCTGGTAATACATCCATAATAAAAACTCCAGCCATTGACTCAGAACCAGCTAAAACTTTTGGTTTATCATCATGCCGTAAAGGAGGATAAAATTCTACGTGAAAATGAAAATTACTATCGTTTAATTCAGGCGAAGAATGTAATCCCATTATGTAAGGACATCTTTTATTCAGAAATGTATCATATCCTTTAACAACTTTTTGAATACATTTTGAAAAATCTTCAACCTGACTATCCTTAAACTTCCAAGGACCTTCAATTTGATTTTTTGGTATTATCCATACTTCATAGGCATACCGAGCAAAAGGAGGTACAGCTGCAATAAAATTATCATTTTGATAAACATAATATTTTTCTTCTAATTCTTTCATAATTTTAGTTAAAAAATTTTCTCTTTTAAATGCTCTTATTTCAGCTTCAATTGCAGGAGGTATAAAAGGATAAGCATATATTTGTCCATGTGGATGATGAAGAGTAACACCACATTCTTCGCCCCTGTTTTCAAAAGGAAGTACATATTTAACATCAGGGTTTTTTTGAAATTCCATATATCTGTCTATCCAAACTCTAGTTAATAATTCTATCCTATCCAATGGCATTTCAGAAATAGTATCAAGATGTTCAGATGAATATACAACAACTTCACATTCACCTTTTGAAGGTCTAGTTACAATTTTTTCTATAGATATATCCTCTCCAAAAGAGTTAAAACTTGCCCAACGATTTGGAAAAACTGCAACTTCGAAGTTTGAAAAGGGAATTTCAGTAGGATAATTTAAATTTGCCCCCGGACATAGTGGACAATATTCTTTTGGAGGAAATGATGTTCTATTTTTTCTTCCAGCTGAATATGTAACCCATTCTTCTCTTGATGGATTCCATCTCATGTGAGGTTTTGGAATATCAGTTACATCAAGTTCTTTGCTGGCTGACTCGTTATGTTTTTTATAACCATATATCAAAAGTTCTTTTTTATCATTTCGAACAAAAACTCTTTTATGTATTTGACGCATAAATTTTTTCTTCCCATTTAATTGATGAACTTATGATTTCATTTAGATCATTGTATTTTGGTTCCCAGTCTATATGGTCTGATATTTTAGAAGTTTCTGCAATCAATTTTTCTACATCTCCTTCTCTTCTATCTGTAAACTTATAAGTAATTTTATTCTGATACATTTTGTTTGCAGTATTCAAAACATCTAAGACGCTAAAACCTTTTCCATAACCACAATTAAACAAATTAGATTTTAAATTTTTTAGTAAATATTTTGCAACTTGAGTATGTATATCAGCAAGATCAGAAACATGAATGTAATCCCTTATAGCTGTTCCATCTGGTGTATTATAATTATTTCCATAAATTTCAATATGGTTTCTTTTTCCAACAACAACCTCTGATAATACTTTAATTAAATGTGTAGATCTTTTAGATATTTGTCCAGATCGTAAATTTTTATCAGCACCAGCAACATTAAAGTATCTTAATATAATGAATTTAAATTCATTATTATTTTCAAGTAAAAAATTTTCAGTCTTAATTTTTGATTCTGCATATGGATTTTGTGGATTTAAATCTGTATTTTCATCTATTGGTTTATTTTCACGTACTGAACCATAAGCTGCTGCAGTAGAAGAAAAAACTATTTTATTCAAATTATTTTTTTTACAAATCTTAAAAAGTTTAATTGCATTATTTGTATTGTTTTCAAAATACTTTTCAGGATTTTTAACTGATTCTTCAACTTGTATAAATCCTGCAAAATGCATGAGCAAATCAAATTTGTTTGATTGTATAAGATCAGAGATTACCATGTCATCATTGATATTGCAGTTTGTGAATTTAGCATTTTTAGGAATAAGGGTTTCATTTCCTGTCGATAAGTTATCTATTATATGGACATCATGACCTGCATCTAATAGAGAAAGCGCAGCATGACTTCCAATATAGCCAGCACCACCTGTTAATAAAACTTTCATTTCTTTGTTTTAAATTATTATTCAAGTATTTAAATATGTATTAATAAATAATAGTTTTATCATAAAAAAATATATGCTACTTAATAAACATGGAACTTATTGATACACACCAGCATTTAATGTACCGGAATCAACTGGGATATAGTTGGGCAGATGGCTTCCCACCTATTGATAAAGGAGATTTCACACTAGAAAATTACAAAGAGTTAACTAAAGGTTTTGACATTAAAGGAACATTATTCATGGAGACAGGAGTAGATGATTCTGATTATAAAAAAGAAGCTAACTTTATAAAAACTATAATGGACCAACCTGATAGTAATATGAAGGGATTAATTGTTTCAATAAGACCAGAAGATGAAAATGGTTTTGATGAATGGTTAGAAACAACTAGCGCAATGAATGTTTGTGGTTATAGGAGAATTTTTCATACAATGCCTGATGAATTATCTCAAACATCTACAGTCAGAGAAAATGTAAAAAAAATTGGAGCTGTGGGGAAACCATTTGATATTTGTTATTTACCAACACAATTAAAAATTGCTGCAGAATTTGTTAAAGAGTGTGATCAAGTAGATTTGGTTTTAAATCATTGTGGAGTTCCGCCAATTGCTTCTGGAGAAATTGATGAATGGGGAAAAGATTTGAAAACTCTCTCTGAGTTGCCTAATTTGAATTGTAAATTATCTGGTTTAATGGCCTACTGTGCACCTGGGACATCCTCTTATGAGACAATAAAACCATATGTGGATCACGCTTTAGAATGTTTTGGGCCAGATAGAATGGTTTGGGGAAGTGACTATCCAGTTGTAAATGCTGCTAAAGGAATTCAGGAATGGATAAAAGTTACTAATCAAATCTTAGGACAATTATCTGTAGATGAAGCAACAAAAATTGCCAGTTCTAATGCGGAAAGAATATATAAAATTTAATGTTTTAAAGCTCCCATTGTCATTCCGGCAATAAACCATCTTTGAAAAACTGCAAAAATAATCATTACAGGTATTATAGTAATCATAACTGATGCACTATAAGTACCAATATTTACTTGATACCTACTAGTTCCTATTTTTGCCAAGCCAACTGGAACAGTATGAATAGTTGGGTCTTGCATAAATATCATTGCGTATATGAATTCATTCCAAGTGTCTAAAAATAATAAAATAACACATGTTGCAATAGCTGGTTTGGCAAGTGGTAAAAGAACCTTCATTAATAATTGAAAATCAGAAGCTCCATCGACAGTTCCAGCTTCAGTCAACTCATAAGGAATTTGTTCGTAAAACATTCTTAAAATTAAAATTCCTATAGGTATTAAAAAGCCAGCATAAGCAAGTATTACAGCTTGATAGGTATTTATAATTCCAAGATAAATTAAAATATAAAAAAGTGGAATTAGTAAAACTTGTGCAGGCATTGCTACACTAGCAATCATTACATTATAAAGACTTTCTTTTAATGGAAAGCGAAGATGGCTAAATGCAAATGCAGCAAATATAGACATTGAAATTATTAAAGTTACTGAAAGCGAAGTTACAACCGCACTATTTAAAAACATCCTTGGAAAAGAAACTTTTAGTTTTTGCTCAGCATTTACAAAAGCATCAATATAATTTGCAAAAGAAAACTCATAAGGTATTAAAAAATATCTCGCACTGTATACTGTTTCTGGAGATCTTACAGATAATGACAATGTGTAAAGTAATGGAAAAATAATTATAATAATAAAAAATAAAACGACAATTCTTGTGACTATATAAAATATAGGACTTCTTTTAAAACTTGCTCCATAGTTATTTGTTTTATTTGCCTCCATAGTTTAGCTCTCTTTTCTTAGTTTTTTACTTACAATAATTCTTGCAACAGCTATAGTTAAAATACAAGCAAATATTACAAACGCTACCGAAGCACCAACACCCATTTTATTTGGACCACCTGCAGAAAATGAATAATAATATAGATAAGATGCTAAAACTTCTGAGTAATGTGCAGGCCCACCCCTCGTCAAAACATAAACAATATCAAATGCTCTAAAGCCTCCAATCAAATTCAAAATCATATTTAAAATAGTAGTAGGCCAGAGCAAAGGAATAACAATTGTAAAAATTTTTTGAGACCAATTTGCTCCATCAATATCAGAAGCCTCAAGTAATTCAATATTCATACTTTGAAGTCCTGCATAATAAATTACTAAATTATAACCAATCCATTGCCATGTATTAACCATGATAATTAACCACATCACAAGACTGACAGATGAAAGCCATGAATAATCAAGACCTAATATTGAATTTAAAACACCATCCTGCTCTAAAATTTTTTTCCAAACTAATCCAACCGAAACAGGTGCTAAAACACATGGAAAAAAGATGATTGAGCGAACTAGAACTGAAAATTTAAAGTTACCAAAAAAAATAAAAATAGATAAAATTAAAGCAATACCTGTTTGAATAAATACTGCACCAAAAACAAATAGAAATGTATTTTTTAGTGCAATCCAGAAATATTTATCTTCATAAATTTTAATAAAATTATCTATTCCAACAAAATTACGAAATAAATTAGTTTCAAAGCCTGTAAAATCAAAAAAACTTAATACTAACGAAGTTAATCCAGGAATAACGTTAAATGTTAGAAATATAAATACTGCAGGTAATAAATATAATAACGTTTTAAAATGGAAAGTTTTATAAATCATCTAAAAAAAGATTAGGGGTATTAAACCCCTAATCTATAAATAATATTAGCCACTATAACCAGTGACATCATTCATTTTTTCTACAATATCATCAACTGAAGTTACACCTAAAAACATTTCCATAATTCCATCATATAAATGTTTCATTGGTTCTGCTTGAGAATAATAAATATTAGTATTTCTACCTTCTGTAGCCAACATTTTAATACCATCATTAAATAGTAAATTAGGTGATGCAGCTAATGCATCCATGTCAACTTGCGCTAGGTTAGCTGGAATTTGACCATAGCTAGCAAAGGTCATTGAAGCCTTAGGGCTATTTGTTAGTTTTACAAATTCCATTGCTAAATCTTTATTAGGAGAATTAGCATTAATACCAAGATTAGTTCCTGTTGCTTTATTGTAAGTCATTGGTGAATCATTAGAAAGTTTTGGATATGACATCATAGTAATACCCAAGCTATCAGGTGTATTATAATCTGCAGGAGCAGATGAAATAAACCAATCACCATTACAATAGATTCCAACACCTTCTCTGTCTAGCCATTTACCCCAAGCTTGAACTTGGTAATCCATGCTTAATGAGTCTTTTCTCCAAACTCCATTATCATTCAAAGTTTTGTATGCATTAAGTGCATCTCTAAACATTGGCTGATCCCAAGAAATTTTTCCATCTAGAGCCATACCTAAAGAGTCTTCAGGATAATTATCATTTCCTTGGTTAACAAAATTTGCAAAACCATCAAAAACGCACCAAGCTTCAACTGGTCCAAACATTAAACCATCCAAACCCTTTTCTTTTGCTGCATTTCCAATTGCAACCCATTCATCAACTGTGTAAGAGTCACCGAAAGCTGGTAGTTCAAAACCTAAGTCTTCAATCATATCATTATAAACCCAGATTTCTTCAGTGAATGCATCTTGAGGAGCAAGATATAGATTTCCATTTCTACTTAATTCAGGAATATTAATATTATTTCCTAACCAACCTTTCCACTCAGCATCTGCCTCTTCAGTTATATTAACTAAATGTCCAGCATTCATAACTTCATCAAGATCAGGTCCAGGATAAACAGCAAAAACATCTGGGCCTTGTCCAGATGAAAGAGCAGGTTTTAAGAATTCATTATACGTAGATACTGTATATTGAGTATACTCCACTTTAACTCCTGGATTAGCTGCTTCAAATTCTTTTATAAAGTCAGCATAAGCATTAGTAATACCTCCAACACCAGACTGCCAATCTACAACAGTAATTACAGTTTCTGCCTTTGCACTTAGTGATACGAAGGCACTAACTATAAGTGCTAGAGAAAATTTAAAAATATTTTTAATCATATTTTCCTCCAATATAATAAATATTAAAGCACACTTAAAAAAATAAATACACTTAAATTATCAATATTCAGAACAAATATGGTTGCTTTTTGGCCTTTTCTGTAACAAAATGAAAGTTACATGGATAAACGTTACAAGATATCTGAAATAAAAGTTTCAATTGTTAAAACCCAGAGTGCTGGTGCAGACTATACAGATCATGCTGCTGGTCATTGGATAAATGATACTATCATAGCAAATCCAATGTCAATTTATAATACCTTTCAAGAGTCAAGATCCTCGTGGGGTATGGATGTATTAAAAGGTATTTTTATAGAAGTTACAACTGAAGGAGGCCATCAAGGATACGCTACTGCTTATGGCGGTTATATTGCGAGTTGGATAATTAAAAATCACTTAAATCGTTTCTTAATTGGTGCTGATGCAAGAGATTTGAATCTACTTTATGATCAAATGTATAGAGCAGCAATTCCTTATTCAGGTCAAAATGGTGTTGTTATGAATACAATTGCTGGTATCGATTTAGCCTTATGGGATTTAATTGGAAAAGTTAGAGGTGAACCAGTTTATAGAATGATAGGTGGTAAAGTTAGAGATAAACTTCAAACATATGTAACAGGACCAGAAGCAAAGCTTGCTCAAGATTGGGGACATGTAGGTTCTAAAATACCACTACCCTATGGCCCAGGAGATGGGATTAAAGGTCTTAAGAAAAATCAAGAATATATAATGGAAACAAGAAAACAGGTTGGACCTGATTATAGATTAATGGTGGATTGTTATATGTCACTTGATGTGCCATATGCGATCGATTTGGCAAATGCTGTAAGAGAAGCAAATCTATTTTGGATTGAAGAAGCTCTTCCACCTCATGATCTTGAAAGTCATAAGTTAATTAAAGAAGCGTGCCCTTGGCAAAAATGGGCTACTGGAGAGCATACTAATTCTCGTTATGGATTTAGAAACATTATAAGAGATAGATCAGTAGATATTCTTCAACCAGATCTTACTTTATGTGGAATGACAGAGACATTACGAATTGCTGCCATGGCATCTGCTTATGATATGATCGTTATTCCTCACTGTAGTGGTGTGTATGCATATAACTTTGGTATTGCTTCAACTTTAACACCTTTTAATGAGTTTATAAATTTACACCCGAAAGCAACTGAAGTAGTTCCTATTTTTGGTAAAATGTTTACCAACGAACCTGTACCTGTAAATGGTGAAGTTAGTCTAACTGATTTACCAGGCTTTGGAGCTGAATTAAATGCAGAGGTTGAATTAGAAGAAATATAAAAAATTCTAATTAAGAATGAACTAAACTAATTTTTTTTTCCTCTTCGCAAGCAATTGAATAAATACTTTTAGACATCATCTTATCCCAGTCTATTTCCATACCCAAGCCAGGTTTTGTAGGAGCATACATATATCCATCCTTACTTGTTCGTAAAACATCCTTCATACCAAATTCAAAATTATTATATGGTAAAGGTTGTTCGTAGTAAGAACAATTATCGGAGGATAGCATGAGGTGAAGGTTTGCAACTGAAACTAATGTATATCCCCAAGACATTATTTCACAATCTAATCCCCCAGCACTTGATAAATCAATTGCCTTCTTACAATTGGTAATCCCTCCCATCATTGCCATATCTGTTCTAGTTGCCGACCAAACTTTATTGTGAATTGCCTCTGAGAATCTTTGAAGGTCTACAACCCAATTTCCAGATGGAATAACTTTAATTCCAACACTATCTGTAATTTTTTTATAACCTGCAAAATCGTAATCAGGTAAAGGTGCTTCAAACCAAGTGAATTCTAATTTTTCTAATTTTTTAGCAACTATTAAAGAGCTTTCCAGATCATAATTATTTTCAGCATCAATCATAAATGACATTGATGGAAATGCCTTTCTTGCAGCTTCAGCTAATTCTAAATCTTTTTTTGGTATACAGTAAGTATGAAATTTTACAGCGGAAAAACCCTGTTCTTTCATCTCATCAACAACTTTTAAGTATTCATCAATAGTTTTGTACATCACAGTACTTGCATATGACTTGATTTTATCTCTTCTACCCCCCAAAATTTTATAAATTGGACTTTTACATTTTTTCCCTAAAATATCCCACAATGCATTATCAATTAAAGCTTGCGCTCCAGGTGGTTGAGGAAAAACTCGAGGCCTAATTTCATATAGAATTTCTTCTCTATTGAGAGGATCTTTTCCTATTAATATTGGTAATAAATGTCTTAAGGACTCAGCCGTATATTTATCATATTCAAAATACGTAGCATTCCAAATAGCTGCTTCACCAACAATATCTTCATCAGTAAATATTTTTATTAGAGTGTTGCTTTGATAAACTTCTTCAATATCTTCTGACCAAGTATATCGTTTATCTTCAGGTCCTATTACATGAACTTCTATTTTTGTAATTTTCATATTTAAAATGTAACAGATACTCCACCATCAACCAGCAAAGTTTGACCAGTTACATACTTACTATCATCTGAACAAAAGAAATAGACTGCACCAGCAATGTCATCAGGATGACCGTACCGACCCATCGGTAACTTTTCATATTTAAGATATACATCATTAAACCAGTCTGTATCCCACTCTAAACTACCATCCTTCATTATAGACATAGGTGTGTTTATAAAACCAGGAGCAACAGAATTTACAAGTATATTTTTTTCTGCTAATTCAACTGCTAGCACTCTTGTCATATTAATAAGTCCACCCTTAGCAGTATTATATGAAATATTTCCTTTATACCCCCTTATTCCTTGAATTGATGAAATCATAACAATTCTGCCAGATTGTGATTTCTCCAATAAGGGTAAAGAATATTTTGAACATAAAAATGGAGCATCTAAATTTACTTTCATAGTTTTTCTATATTTTTCATAAGATTGATCAGGCAGCATAAAACCATCCTCAATACCTGCATTATTAATCAAAATATCTAATAAGCCCCATTTGTTTTTTGCAAAATTAATCAATTTTATAATCTCATTTTCTTCAGATAAATTTGTTTCAAAAAATGTAATTTTATTTTTGTCTAAATTTTCAATTAATTTATTTGCTAAGTCTTTTTTTATGTCTGCAATTATTATCTCCGCACCTTCATTAAAAAGTCTTTCAACAATACCAGCACCAATACCTCTTGATCCCCCGGTTACTATTACTTTTTTATCTAATAATCTTTTATCCATTTCTTCAATACATTATTTTTTTTTCTGAGCGTGATATTATACTTGCTATCAATAATACCAATAAAGAAGTTAGTATCAATATTAATGTGACAGATGCATTCACTTGTTTTGAAAAGCCTACCCTCATTTTTGCCCAAAGTTTTATTGGCCATGTAGTATCATTACCAATCAAGAATAATGTTATAAGAGTTTCATCTAGAGAAATTGTAAATGCTAAAAGACCTGCAATAATTAAAGATAGCTTAATATTTGGCAACAAAACATAATAAAACGCTTGCCATTTACTAGCACCTAAATCATACGCAGACTCCATTAAAGATGGTTTTAGTGTTTCAAGTTTATTTAAAATTATTTTAAATACTATGGCTAAAACAAATATAGTATGACCTATTACAACCGTATTTAAGGATCTAGGAAGATTAATTTCTCTAAAAAATATTAAAAGAGATAATCCAGTTATAATTGGGGGTAATAGAAAAGGAAGAAATATTATAAATTGTAATAACTCCTTCATTTTACTTTTGCTTGTATGATAATAGTTTGCAAAATAAAATCCAATAATCACAGAACAGATTACTGTTACAATACCTACATAAATTGAATTCATTAAGGATTCTAAGATCTGTCGCTCAAAAATTAATTTTGTATAAGGTTCATATGAAAAAGAACTCCAATCTATCTTTCCTTTTCTTGATTTATAAAACGAATAAAAAATTGTTAAAACTATTGGTGCGTATAACGCAGCTACAATTAAACCTGTTAAACCAGCTAAAATATATTTAGTGAAATTTTCTGATCTAGTCATCTATTTAACCTTTTAGTTAAATAGTTAGTTAGCAAAATAATAATTACTGACACAAATAATAAAACACTCGCAAGTGCTGCACCAAATGGCCAATTAAATGCCATACCAAAATTACTATATATTATTTTACCGTAAGTAAATCCTGATGTACCACCAACTAACTGAGGTGTTACAAAATCACCAAGAGCTAAAATAAATACAAAAATACTTCCTACTACAAGCCCAGGGAAACTAATTGGAAAAATAATATATTTAAAAGCTTGAAAAGGTTTGCACCCCAAATCAAAAGATGCCTCAATGATATTTTTTGGTATTTTATCCAAAGAGGTAAAAGTTGGAATAATAATCAGAGGTAATAAAATTATAACAAGTGTTATTATAACTGAATTTTGATTCCATAAAAAAAATTCTAATGGTTTTTCAATTAAACCAAGCATAGCTAGTACTTTATTTATTAAACCAGAGTAACCCAATATGGATCTCATCATGTAAATTTTAATTATATAGCTCATAAAGAGTGGAATTATGAGCATAAGAAGAATGGCATATTTATACCTTCCAGCATATCTAGCCAAAAAAAACGCAACAGGGTAGCCAAGTATTATGCAACAAGTCATGACAATTATTGCGAGAAAAATAGTTCTAACAAAAGTTCTTATGTATATTTCATCAACAAAAAATTCTTTAAAATTAAATAAACTAAATTCACGTATAATATCTGTGCCATCAACTGTAAAAAAAGAATAGGATAAAAAAGAGGCAAGAGGTATTAAAATTAGAAAAATTACTAATATAAAACTAACTATTGTCCATATAGATGTATTAAAATAATTTGATATTAGGTTCATTCAGTAAAAATACTTCCTAATTTAGTATTAAACTCAATATTGATTGAAGCGCCTTTAGATAAAGATTGTGAAATATTTGAACTAATATTTTGAATTTTTAAGAATGCATCTCCCTTTTCATTGGCTACATTAATTGTTGATGTTGATCCCTTAAAGCTTATATCCTTAATCTTAACTTGCATACTATTCTCATTTTTGTTTACTAACTTTACTTCTTCGGGTCTAATTCCATAAACAAATTCTAATTCATGACTTACATTATTATTTTTTGGTATAACAAAATCACCAAATTCTGATTTAACTTTTATAGAATTAGTATCTTGATTTACAACCTGACAATTAATTAAATTACATTCTCCAAAAAATTTTGCCATATAGGTTGTCTGTGGTGAATAATATAAATCTTTTGGAGATCCAACTTGTTCAAATTTGTGATTATTGAGGACGGCAATTCTATCTGATAAAAATATAGCCTCTTCTTGATCGTGTGTTATAAATATGAATGTAATTTGAATTTTTTTTTGAATTTCTTTTAGGAATAATTGCATTTGTTTTCGTAATTCTGCATCTAGCGCACCAAGAGGCTCATCCAGTAAAATAATTTTAGGTTCACAAATGATAGCTCTTGCTAATGCTACTCTTTGTTGTTGACCTCCAGATAATTCTTGCGGCATTCTATTTGAAAAATTTTCTAAACCTACAACAGCTAAAACATCTAAGACTTTTTTCTTAATCTCATCTTTATTAATGTTTTTTATCTTGAGTCCAAATCCAACATTATCAAAAACATTCATATTTGGAAATAATGCATAATCTTGAAAAACTGTATTAAATGGTCTTTTAAAAATTGGTTCATCATTAATCATTTTATTTTCATATATAATTTCACCAGTTGAAGGTTTTGTAAAACCACCTATCATTCGAATTATTGTAGATTTACCTGATCCACTTGATCCTAAAATTGTAAAGAATTCATTATTATTAATTTTAAAATTAATATTATCTAAAACTTTTGTATTCCCATACTGCTTAGAAACATTTTTTAATTCTAAAATTTCGCTCATAATTATTAAAAATTTTAATTATTACCTACCAATTTATATATTAAAGTATTTAAATAAACTGAAAAAACCCAATTATTATTATATTTTATGAATAAATACTTTTTTTATATATAAATTAAGAATTGTTAATTTGACTTCAATTTGAAATACTGCTTTACTTAATACTAAATATACGGAGGCAAAATGAAAAAAATAATTTATTTTATTTTATCATTCACATTCATTTTTTCATTTGCATTTTCTGCAAGTGCAGCAAGAGAATTAAGTCTTGGATGCTTTGAAGGATATGCAGAACAAGAATGGATTGATGAATTTGAAGCTAAATATGATGCAAAAGTAAACGTTAAATACGTTGGAAGTGTTGACGAATTATTTGCATTAACTCAGGCTAGTAAAGGTGAGGACTTTGATCTTATATCTATAGATACTAGCTTATTCCCAAGATATCATGGAGCAGGACTACTAAAGCCTTATGATAAAGGTCAGCTAAGTAATTTTGGAAATTTAATGTCTGCATTCCAAGATGTTAAAGAAGTTGAGATAGATGGTGGTTTTTATGGTGTTCCTATTGCATGGGGTTCTCTGGGACTAATTTATGATGTAGATGAATTTGGAGAAGGTGGTGTAGACTCTTGGTCTGTAATGCATGATCCAGCTAATGCAGGTAAAATGATTGTTTTAGATGACACAAACAATAATATTGTAAATACTGCAATCTACTTAGGTATGGACAATCCATATAACCTTTCAGAAGCTGAAATGGACCAAGTAAAACAAACACTAATCGATCAAAAAAAATTAGTTGTAACTTACTTTGCTGGTTTTGATGAAGGAAATCAAATTTGGGATAGTGGTGGAATTTCATTAATGTTCTCTATGGGAGAATTCCAAGAAGTTGCTCTTAGAGATATGGGACATAATGTAAAATATATCATTCCTAAAGAAGGTGGAATTGGATGGCTAGATACTTGGGCTATGACTTCAGGAGCAGATGAAGAACTAGCACATGCATGGGCAAACTTTTTTATTGAAAAATCAACTCAAGAAGTAATGAATGAGAGATATGGATATGGAACTGTTACTCATGAGTCTCCAGGATTAGATTATGCAGGTAGATTAAACTGGCTACAACCAGCTGAAGATTTCGAATGGCGTAATAGAGTTTGGAACGAAGTTAAAGCTTCAAACTAATTTTTTGACTCTAATAAAGAGGGGCATTGCCCCTCTTAAAAACTTAAAAGTTTAATGAAAATTTCAAAAATAGAAACATTCAGTCTATTAATTCCAGATTTTGATATTGCAGCATGTAGTTCAGCTCAAGATAATATTGTTGTTAAAATTTCTACCGATGAAGGCTTATTTGGATTTGGTGAAACAGATACAAATCCTTGGGCAACAAAAGCTTTGCTTGACTCACCTGGAACGCATGCAATGGGAAGAGGGTTCAATGACATTCTTATAGGAAAAGATCCAACAAATGTAGAAGGGCTCTGGCATGAGATGAATGAAAAAACTATGATGACTTCTCGAAGAGGGTTAGGTATTTGTGCAATGGGTGCTATTGATATGGCTCTTTGGGACTTGTGTGGAAAAATATACAATCAACCTGTTTGGAAGTTGCTAGGGGGATCAAAAAAAGATTATGTTACTCCATATGCATCTCTTTTACCTGAAGGTCATACATTAGAGGAATATTCAACAAGTTTAGTTAAAAAAACAAAAAAATCTCAAGAGCTTGGTTTTAAAGCTGCTAAATTAGAGATATGTATTAAAGGTCCTTATTCTCATAACAATTTACAAATTGAAGATGATAGTGAATTTGCTAATATGGTAAAGCTTTGCAGGAAAGCCGTTGGGAATGATATGGTTTTAATGGCAGATGTTGCTTATGCATGGCCTGATTGGAAGAGTGCCTTAAAAGCTCTAGAGATGATCAAAGATGAAAACTTATATTTTATAGAAACACCCCTTCCTATAGAAGATTTAGAAGGTTGCTCTAAATTAGCTCAAAGCACCAATATAAGAGTAGCAACTGGAGAAATGTTGCAGACAAGATTTGAGTGTTTCGAAACAATAAATAAAGGTAATGTAGATGTAATTCAACCTGATGTAGGAAGAGTAGGTGGTTTGACAGAAGCAAAGAGAGTATGTGACTTTGCTGAAGATAAGGGAGTGTTGGTAGTTCCTCACTGTTGGAAGTCAGCAATCGGTATTGCTGCTTCGACGCATTTGTCAGCAACAACACTCTCATGTCCTTATATAGAATTTCTACCAAAAGAATTGGCAGAGTCTCAACTAAGAAAAGATTTAGTTTTAGAAGAATTACCTCTAGAAAATGGAAAAATTCCGTTACCCAATAAACCAGGTCTTGGAATTAAGGTTGATGAAGAAAAATTAAAAAAGTATTCAGTATAGGAGGCAATCCAATTATGTTTGATTTTGATATTATAAATAGTAACACTTTGCTTGGTGAAAGTGGTTTCCATCTTCACGAAACTAACGAGATAGTTTTTTTAGATCTTCTTAATCCCTCGATATTTTTTTACTCAATTGAAAGTAAAATATTAATCAAAAAAAAATTGTCTCTTCCAAAACCATTAGGAAATATTTATCCATTAGTTAATGGTAAATTTATAATTAGTTGTTTTAATGGATTTTATATCTATGATCGTAAAAGGAATTCTTTAAAACATTATCTGGATGTAAGACAAAAAAACGAATTAAAAGATATTTCTTATAATGATGGCACAATTTCTAGAAATAAATTTTGGATTGGTCTATGTCATATTAAAGAAACTGATGATCTTGGATATTTTGGATATATAAATAATAAAAAATTTGTTGAAATAGATAGAGGGTTTAAAGTATCAAATGGTCCAGCAATAAACGAGAAATTAAATAAATTATATTTTTCTGATTCTTTTAATTCAAGTATCTATGAATATAATTTAAGAACTTTAAAAAGAAAAAAAATTTATAAATTTAATAAAAAACAAGGATTTCCAGATGGAATCGCATTAGATAATCAAAACGGTTTATGGGTTGCTCATTGGGCTGGAGGTCAAGTATCTAGAATTAATTTAAAGAGCTTTAAAATTGATTTACAAATTAAACTACCAGCACTAAATATCACAAGTGTTACATTCGTTGGTAAAAAATTAAATCATTTATTTATAACAAGTGCAAAATTGGAAACATCTAAAAATCAGTTAGAGAAATATAAACATGCAGGATCCTCATTTATAATAAAAACAGGATTTAAAGGATTAAAAATTCCATATGGAAATAATAAAATACTTTAATGTCATTAATTTCATTAAGTAACGATAAATTGCTTTTAGAAATTTCTCCTGAAATGGGAGCATCAATAACAAAATTCAAAAATTTGAAATCAGGAAAGGATATTTTCAGACCATTTCCTAATAAAAAGAAAATTATTAGAAAAAATTGTTATTTTGCAGGTTATTTTGCAACAGTGCCATATTTTGGTGAAATTAAAAAAAAATCATTTTTATATAAAAACAAGTATATTTCACTTTCAAAAACTCATCCACTTGAACCCGACACAATTCATGGTGAAGGGTGGGTTAGTAAATGGAAAGTTAAAAGTAAATCAAAAAAATCTACAGAACTTTTATTTAATCATACTGCAAAAAAAGGATTTCCATTCAAGTATCAAGTATCTCAAAAATTTATATTAAAAAATAAATCACTTTTTATTAATATTTCTATTTTAAATAACGATAAAGATTCTTTTGATTGTGGAATCGGTTTTCATCCTTGGTTCAATTTACATAAAATTTCAAAAATATACTCTAATAACTTCACCTATACCAAAGAATATGAAAAAAAAATTTTCAAGAAAAAATTATTTTTAAAAAAAAAATTTTTGGATTTAAATAAATATAAAACTGATCAAACTTTTATAAATTGGAAGGGTATAGCTAAACTTATAATAGATAAAGATACTGCAATAGAAATTAAAAATATAAAAAATATTAATAACCTTCATGTTTATTCACCACCAAATGAAAATTTTTTTTGTATAGAACCCGTTACTAATATAGGTAATGCATATAATATAAAAAAACACTCAAAAATTTATCAAGGTCTCAAACTATTAAAATCAGGTAAAAAATTTGAAGCAAAAGTTGAATTTAGGTTAATTTAAATAAAATAATAATTTTTAATCAACTTAAGAGTATATCTTTTTCTTAAAATTATTTTAATATTTGAAAAGAACTTTATTATATTTTAAAGTTGTAATCTAGGCCACCTGATATTTTTTTATAGCTTCTTTGTTAAGTTCGATACCTAAGCCTGGTTTTGTTGGAGGTAAAATTTTACCATCAACAAATTCAAATCCTTCTGTTGCTAGTTCTTTTCTTAAAATCTCTACACACATTTGTGGTGGTAAATATTCTATAAATCTACAATTTGATGTGTTGAAAGCAAAGTTAGCTGTTGCTGAAATAGATACTGAAGTCTTCCAACAATGTGGCACAATTATTCTATTATTATCTTGTGAAAACTTTGCTATTTTTTTTGCTTCTGTAAGTCCGCCGCAACGTCCAACATCAGGTTGAGCTACATCTATTTTCCCATTAATTATTAAATCTTCAAACTCATAACGAGTACTTAACCATTCACCTGCAGCAATTTTCATTGGTGCCTCATCATGCATTCTAGCATAACTTTTTATATCATCTGTCCAAACTGGAGTTTCTAGAAAATAAATATCAAATTCTGACCAATCTTTAACAGTTCGAAGAGCTTCTTCAGCATCTTTCCATCGATATTGAACATCAATCATTAAATGGATATCTGGACCTAGTGCCTTTCTTACTGCTGCAACAACTTCAGTTGTTCTTTCATCATTTTCATTTAATCCACTATGAGCATAGGGACCATTTAATGTAACTTCTGATTTAACAGCTTTAAATCCTAAGCTTTTTGCTTTCTCAGCCCAAGCAACTAAAGAGTCTCGATACTCTTCAAACGAATGACCTACTGGCTGAAGGGATGCATAAGGAATTACAAATTCTTGTTCTTTGCCACCCAATAACTCATAAACTGGTTTATTTAAAGCCTTACCTTTTATGTCCCAAAGTGCCATGTCAACTGCACTCATAGCATTGACACCAGCACCTCTTCGTCCAGTCATTGCTGTACCAATGTAAATTTTTTCCCAAAGTAGATCAATATTAAGTGGGTCTGAACCAATAAGAATTTCTTTTACACATTGATCCATTGTATGTGTTCCTGGTGATTCAATAAAAGCTTTTGCAACCCAGGGACTAGTATCACATTCACCAAAACCCTCTATACCTTCGTCTGTTTTTATAATTACCAAGCATGTATCTTGAGCTGATGATGTTAAACTTGGATCGTAATTATCTGCCAAAAGGACATATGTTTCTACATCAGTAATCTTCATATTTAAATATCTATAAAGTTTTCATATATTTTATCAATTGAAAGCTTAAAAACAGGAATAAAATTTTCTATCACTTATCCTTTGACTGAACCTAAAGTTAATCCTTTAACAATATGTTTTTGGGCAAAAGCAGCAAATAAAACCATAGGTATCATTGATATGATTGCACTTCCTGTCATACCTCCCCAATCTATCGAAGCATAACCTCTGAAAGAAGCCACTCCTACAGTAATTGGTTGGGCATCAAAAAAAGTTAAACCAAGCGCAATTGCTAACTCATTCCACACCCAAATACCATTTAATATAGCTGTAGCAACTATTCCTGGAATAATAAGTGGTAAATAAATTCTATATATTGCTTGCAGCGGACCACATCCATCAATAACTGCAGCATCATCTATTTCTTTTGGAATCTCTTCCAAGAAACTTCTTAACATCCAAATTGAAAATGGAAGAACGTGTACTTGATATATTATTGCCATACCTAAATACGTATCATACAGTCCTATAGTTTGATAAATTGTAAACATAGGTAAAACAAATAAAAATTCTGGCAACATATATGCCAAAAGTAACCATTGCATAAATGCTGTTTTAAATCGAATCTGATATCTTTTTAATGCATAGGCTGCAAACAAAGCTATAGTGATTGATAAAACTATACTTATCAAAGTTATAAATATTGAATTAAAAAAAGTATCTTTGAATAGATCATTACCCCATAAATTGATGTAATTATTAATTGTAGGATCAAAAACTAATTTTGGAGGTTTTGTAAATGTTTCACCTTTAGATTTTATTGATAACATGAATAACCAAATTATTGGAAGTAAGGTAAAACAAACTGCAAAAAAACTTACCAAGTAAGCTGTAATTAAGTATTTGTATTTATGAATCTTTGTCATAAATCTTTATTTAATCGTGAGTAGAGGATCGTTAAGAAAATAACTACTATTGAGAACAATACCATAACTGTCATAGATTTACTCATTTCTAAAAAACTATAAGCCACTCTATATGCATATGTTTGTAGAGCTTCTGTTGCTAAACCAGGACCACCAGCAGTTGTTCCCCAAACAATATCAAAAACTTTAAGAGTATCTATCGATCTAAAAATTAAAACTAAAAAAAGTAATGAGCGTATCATAGGTAATCGAATGTACCGTGTGATTTCCCATTCGCTAGCACCATCAATTTTTGCTGCTTCAATAGGTTCATTTGGAATACTTTTCAACCCTGCTAAAATTATGATGAACACAAAAGATGTTTGCCACCAAACGTCCAAGGCTATTATTGTAGGCATTGCTGCTGTATATGATCCAAAAAAATCTGATTTTAATCCTATAAAAGATAGCAAATATGGAATAATACCAAACATATTATCAAGCATTACCTTAAAGAGCATTGTTACAGATATGCCAGAGATCATTAAGGGAATTAACAGAACAGTACGTATAATTGTTGATCCAATTTTAATTCTATCAATGTATATTGCTAATAAAACTCCAATCAAAATTTCAAAGAAACATGCAAAAAAAGCAAAGACAAAAGTATTTTTTACAATTATCCAAAATTCTTTATCTGATAGTAATACAATATAGTTTCTTAAACCTATAAAATCTTTTTCATCTCCCCAACGCCAATTAAACAAACTGTAATAAACTGAGTAACAAATAGGATAAAGTGAAGTAAAAGCTAAAATTAATACACTTGGTAAAAGAAAGTAATAGGGGGTATGTCTCATTGAGTAATATGGAGGGGAAAACTTCCCCTCCTTAATTAAGTTTTAACAGCTTAGATTACATTGCTTTGAAATTTGCATTTCCTTTAGCAGTAGCATCTTCACTACTTGCACCGCCATGGATATCTAGAATTACATCCATTATTTCCAGTGCATATTTATTAAAGTCTTTAACAGGTACAACAGAAGTTCTAACTGTTTTCATAGACTCTAGAGTTGCAGAAACATAGTCAGGGTTAAGTGTACTTGTATAAGAGTCATTTTCCCAAGTTGATAATCTACCTGCACCACCATGGAATGTTCCAATCACTGCTTCACTAGCTTTGTTGGTCATATATTGAATGAAATACCAGCCAGCTTCTTTTTCTTGAGCATTAGCACCCATACCAATTCCCCATTGCCAGTTTGCTGTGTAAGATGTTCCACCCTTTTCTTGAGGAGGTAGCGCCATGTAACCAGTATTACCCTTTGATACAGGACAATCATCTGTTTCAAACCACGGACCAAATAATGATGCATCTGCAAAAAACGCAGCTTGACCATTACAAAAAGCATTTCCTGCTTCATTCCAGTTATATGATAAAATATCACTAGGTCCAGCTTGCATTAATCCCGCATAATCACTTAGACCTTTTTGAATAGCTGGATCATCAAGTCTTGGATTATCCCAATCACCATCAAACCAAACACCGTAAGGCGCATCAAAAGATCTATCGCCCCACGCATTAAATACTAATCCAGAAATTGTATCAATATTTGTATCAGTTCTTAAACCTCGCATAGCAGCACCTGCAACATCTCCACCTGAGTCAGCTTTAACTTTTTTTGCCATTGCAATAAGCTCGTCCATAGTTTCAGGCAATTTTCCATCAAGATATTTGTTTACTAATTCTTTATTATAGAAAACAATATATGACTCAAATGACATAGGGATACAATAATAGCTAGATCCTGGTCCTCCTGGGAAGTTAGTTGCATTTAAAAAACCTGCAGGGAAATCTTCGATATCATAATCTCGGTCGGTTAGATTTGGATTAGCAATAAATTTATTTAATGGTTGTAACAAACCATCACTAAATTGATTAAATGCAGTTGCATCCATTGGACAAAAATGAGCATCAGCACCTTTTGGCGCTCTCAAATTTACTTCCATTCTATCAAAATATAAATCTTCAGCTAAAGCATTAACCTTAACTTTTATTCCTGTATCAGCTTCAAATTGTGGTATTAAAGATCTAATACCATCAAGAACAGGATGCTCATTCATCAAAATTGTAATGGTTTTTCCAGAATGTGCCTTCCAATCAAATGCATTAGCAGCATTAAATGAAAATAATACAGAAGTAACAATCAAAAATAATTTTAATATTTTCATATTATTTCTCCTCTTAGTTTTAATTTTTTTTATTAAATCTTAAATGAACATTAAGTCAAGTATTGAAAAAAAAATTATACAAAATATAGCGACAAATTATCTTTTATGTAAATCGGTAATTATGCTCTTAAACGTATCTAGAGTTTCTTCAGTATATTTAAAATCATTTGCTATTCCATACCAAAGTTCATTTTTTTCAACATACTCTTTTAATGTTGAGAGAGTTCTCTCAACGTCATCCCAATTAATATTCATCGCCTCTGGTGTAAATTTAAAGTCTATAGATTTAAAAAAATTTATAAATTTATCCTCTAATTTTTCATGTAATAAACATCCTAAAATAAAACCCAAACAAACTGGTTGACCATGAATAAATTTTTTATTTGTAATATACTCTAAATTATAAAAGAAAAAATGTTCAATACCTTCTATATGCCTTGGGTTCCAACCGCTTGAAAAAAAAGAATTACCTCCCCACTGATGAGCATTTATTACTGCATTAATTCCATCTTCATTCATTTCTTTAATATTTTCTGTATTTAAAAGAAGATCTTCCACATATTGTAAAGATTTATTTGCAAGTTCTGACTTGTATGACCATTTCTCTTCACATTTATTTTGTTTATTTGCGTACTGCCAGTCTAAAACACCAGTGTAAAAACATAACACATCACCTATGCCTGAGTAATTATATACTTTTGGAGCTGATTGAATTATTTCATAATCTAAAAAAACACATTCGGGAATTGCCCAACCAATATAGTTAACATTTCCATCTCTTCTTATTCCAGATCTATGTCCGAAAACAGCATCTACCGAAATCGATGTCGGAAATTGAAAAAGCTTAAGATTGCATTTCCAAGAGAAATATTTAGCAATATCTAATGCTTGTCCTCCACCAAAACCAATAATCATCTTATAGTTTTTGAATTTGTTAACGTCCTTTTCCAATTCTTTTTCTTCAAGAGTACTTACAAAATAAACATCTATATTTTTAGGAAAGCGATTTTTATATAATTCCCAAATATCATTCATTGTAACAATACATGTTTCGGGGACTATAAAATTTTCTAGTTCTTGTGTTTGATTAAAGCCTGAAATTGTTTGGAACGGATTAAATAA
>CACNUI010000013.1 GCA_902623545.1 uncultured Alphaproteobacteria bacterium
AAAATAACAGTAAGCTTCTCAATTTACCTGCAGGAAAAAGGATACAAACACTTATTCAAGTTGGATTTGCAAAGGAATTGGAAAGAGAAATTGTTCACATAAATTCAGTGTTAAATAAAGAAATAGCTAAAGAGTCCATAAGCATTGCTGAAAATTTTGATTTGGCTTATACGCAATTAAAAGTAGTTAATAAATTAGAGCAATTTGGTATGGATGTACCCATACATCTGTATTATCCTACAACTGTCTGGAAGCCTCGTGATGGATACAAATTAGAAAAGGAGTTACTTCACGCTTTTATGCATCAGGAGTCAATGTTCAATACTAATGCAAAAAGTAAAGATGGAGCTATGGGATTAATGCAAGTTCTGCCATCAACTGCTAAATTTATTACAAAAAGTAAAGATGTAAAAAGAAACAACAGTAATATTTTAAAAAATCCAGAGATCAATTTAGAAGTTGGTCAAGAATATTTAATTTATTTACTAGATTTAGAATCAGTCTCAAGAAATATAATTTTTCTTGCTGCTGCATATAATGGTGGGCCTGGAAATTTACAAAAATGGAAAAAAGAAACAAATTATTTAGACGATTCTTTATTTTTTATGGAAAGCATTCCATCAAGGGAAACAAGATGGTTTATTGAAAAAATTCTTGCAAAGTATTGGATTTATCAAAACAAAAATAAAAAGGAAATGCGGTCACTTAAAATGCTAGCTAATGGAAATGATCCACTTTATTAGGGAATTATGCCAATAGATACTTCATTAAAATTTATTCCAATAAATATAGCCATAGTAACTATTTCAGATTCAAGAACATTAGACAATGATACATCAGGAGATACTTTAGAACAACGTATTACTAGTGCAGGTCATCACATGATTAAAAGAATAATAATTCCGGATGATATAAAAAAAATAAAAAATACATTGGAGCAGTTATCATCTGAGAACGAAATAGACTGTATTATAACAACTGGAGGAACTGGTCTTACAGGAAGAGATACAACACCCGAAGCAATTAAAGAGATTGCTAATAAGCATATTGATGGTTTTGGTGAATTATTTAGACAAGTCAGCTATAATAAAATTGGTACATCGGCAATACAATCACGCGCAGTTGCAGCCCTTGTAAATACAACTTATGTTTTTTGCTTACCAGGTTCAACTGGTGCATGTAAAGATGGTTGGGATGAGATTCTTCAATACCAATTAGATATAAGACATAAGCCATGCAACTTTGTTGAAATTATGCCACGCTTAAATGAAAAGTAGTGACTAATTTCTCTATAGAAAAATCAATTGAAGGTCCTGTTATAGGTTTAGATGAAGTAGGTAGGGGTCCATTAGCTGGGCCAGTTGTGAGCTGTGGTTGTTTATTTAATAGCTATGATCGGTTACCTGAAAATATTAAAATAACAGACTCAAAAAAATATACTGCAAAGCAGAGAAAAAAATTATTCTCATTATTTAAAAAACTTCAAGAGGATAGAATTATTGAATTTCACTTAGGTTTTGCAAGTGTGAATGAAATTGATGAATTTAATATTTTAGAAGCAACAAAAATTTCAATGAAGAGAGTTTTAGACAAATTTAACTATTCTAATTCAAGTATTATTATAGATGGAAATTTTTCACTTAATTATAAAAATATTTATGAAAAATCAGTAATTGGCGGTGATAAAATATCTGTATCAATTGCTACAGCTTCTATAATAGCAAAAGTTCATCGAGATAGATTAATGAGTTTCTACGATAGGAAGTTTAGAGTGTATGGGTGGAAAAAAAATTCTGGATATGGAACCAAACAACATATTAATGCAATTTACAAAAATGGTATAACAGATCAACACCGCAAAACATTTGAGCCAATCAAATCACTATTCAAAAAAATACAGCATTCATAGTTTTAATATGCATTGAATGCATAATAAATATCATTTTATTATGCTACAAAAAGATGCGACAAATACTATATGTTAAATATATTTCATCATTCCTCCCATTTGATGAATAATTATAGGGGTCTTCGGACCCCTTTTTTTATGTTTTAATCCAAATTTTAAGGTTATCCCTACTTAAAGATTCCAACTGTTGATAACTCAATTGACCTGATTCTATATCTGCTTAAAGATTCTTTTTATCTATTATGAAGAAAAATCAAATTATTTTGGGTGATTCCATTAAGGAAATGAAAAAATTAAAAGATCATTCGGTTGATCTTATTTTTGCTGATCCACCCTATAATCTTCAATTAAAGGATACATTATACAGACCTGATCAAACAACAGTGGAAGCTGTCACACAAGATTGGGATAAATTTCGTACGTATAAAGAATATGATCAATTTACTAATGCGTGGCTTAGTGAATGTAAAAGAGTTCTAAAAAAAGGTGGAGCTCTTTGGGTCATTGGAAGTTATCATAATATTTTACGTGTAGGTTCCACAATTCAAGATGAAGGCTTATGGATTTTAAATGATATTATCTGGCACAAAACAAATCCAATGCCTAATTTTCGTGGTACACGTTTCACAAATGCCCATGAAACACTTTTATGGTGCACAACATCAAGAGAGGCAAAATACACATTCAATTACCAAAACCTCAAAGAACTAAATGAAGGAAAACAAATGCGAAGTGACTGGTATATTCCTATTTGTTCAGGAAAAGAAAGATTACGTAAAGATAACAATCAACGATCACACCCAACACAAAAACCAGAAGCTCTCCTCTACCGAATTCTATTAGCATCGACAAATAAAGGTGATCTTGTTCTTGATCCTTTTTCTGGAAGTGGGACAACAGCTGTTGTTGCAAAAAAATTACAACGTAATTTTATTGGCATAGAAAAAGATAAAGATTACGTCAAACTTTCAAAAGAACGATTAAAGAAAACTAAAGTATTAAAAGAAGATGTTGTCACTATTGCCAAAAGTAGAAAAGAATTACCAAAAGTTCCTTTTGGTGAATTAGTCGAGCAAGGAATTATTCCACCTGGTGCTGTATTAACAGATAAAAAAGAACGCTTTAAAGCAACGGTCAGTATTGACGGTACGCTTAAAATAAAAGATTTATCAGGTTCAATTCATCAAATGGGAGCAAAAATACAAGGACTCCCAAGTTGTAATGGCTGGGATTTTTGGCATGTAAAAGATAAGTCTAAATCAATCCTTCTAGATGAAATACGATCTAATTACCGTAAAGATAAACTAAATTAATCTATAATAATTCTAGGCTCAAAAGGGTGAAGTTTTTCTAGGCGTTCAACTGCCCAAAGATTATCTTCCGTAACTTGATTCAAAGAATACATGCCCTCTACATCACCATTAATATCAAAGTCTAATGATCCTGACACACCTTCATAATTAATTTCGACACCTCGAACAAGTAAAGCACGAGCAGCTTCCCAACTTCCAGGTCCCATTTTAATTCCTGGTGGATTTGCAACACTAACTAAACTTTTCGATAAATCTTCCTTTGCAATATTATTGTGTGCCTGATGTTGTAGTGCCAAAGCTGCTAGCATCATAGTGTCAAAACTTATAGCTGAGTAGGGAGAATTGGGATCAACGCCTGCATTCAACATAATATTTGCGTATGTTTGAAATTCTTCTGAGCTTTGTGAAGTTGCTTGGGCAACAATAGTTGTATTTTCGTTTAGTTGAATTGGAATATACGAATAAATTAAATCTTTAACTTCATTGGTTAACATACTATCAGAACCATAATGATGTTTAAAAATACCTGAGGTTCCTAATTCTTGTAATCTGCTTAAAACAGTATTGGTAAACTGTTCAAGTAAATTGACTGTTCTCTCATTTCCATGAAGAAACATAACTAAACCTGGTTGCTCATTCTCAATTGCAATATCAACAAATGTATTGATGAAGTTTTGATTAATAACTGTTTTGTCTGTCAGTAAAGTATTAAATAACACTATACCTTCTTGCTCAGTGTAAACTTTTAAAAAATTTTGAGCCAGTGTAGAATTATAATTATCATCACCGTAAAGAAGAATTATTTCTCTGATATTCTTGGATAGAAGATAATTGGCAATAGAGGTTGATTGCTGAATATCAGAAGGAATGGTTCTAAAAAATAGATCATTATCTTCAATTGTTGAGAGTAAGGGGTAACTTGCAGAAGAAGAAATCGTTAATATTTTTTCTGGAATAGTAACTTTTTCTATTACTCTAACAGCACTTGTTGAGCACGTCGGCCCTAACAGAATTTCAGGGTCATTTTTTTTTAAATAGTCATTTAAACTATCTTCTGTTTTTCTAGGATCACATCCTGAATCAATGCTATCAATAGAGATGAGGCCTCTTCCTACAATACCAATACCATCCGCATTAATTGTTTCTACAGCAACTCTTTTTGCTTCTGCAATTGACTCAGCAATTTCACTCACTGGGCCACTTTCTGCATAAAGGGCAGCAATTTTAACTTCTGCACTCACAAAAGTTGAGTAAAATAATATGATCTTGAGGATAATTATCGTAAAAATTTTCATTATGTGAGATGTTTTTATCATAAATTTTTAGAATGAAAATGTGGTATTAAGTAAATACACAGGTCTAGAAGTAGTTCCCTCAATACTTTTATCAGCTTCTGCTACTTCAAAACTAATATCAAGGCTGTTAGAATTAAGAGGAATTTTAATTTTAACACCGTACCCTCCACTTGCTACTTCTGTCCGGCTGAACTCACCTGAGGCTGGTCTTTTATAGTAGGTAGCACCAACACCGAGGTGGATATACGGTTCAATACGAATAGACTCTTCCCTTTTATCTTCGTCATCTTCTGAAAAGGGATAGAAGGGCCTACTCAATTCTGTTCGCAAAAAGAAGCCTTGATCACCAGACATATTACCTGATTCAAAACCAGACATTTGACCTGGTCCTGTTATATTTATTTGTTCTGAATTAATTAAACCTCTATCACTTACAAGTTTTTGAAAAACAAAACGTGTGTTCAATAAATACTCTCTAAATATTTGCCTATTCAAATTAATATCACTATTCCATTTAATAAAATTTAAAGTGGAGCCCACACGGGATAATGTTTTAGTATCTGATGTTTTATTAGTATAGATCGGAGTGCCAAACTTTAAAGCTGAACTACCTTTAAGAGAAAACGTATCTAAGAAAGATAAGTTAGTCGTCGTATATTTTAACTCAAGAGCATTGTATTCATCATAAAAGGTATCATTTGTGAGGAAAGATAATGTTCGATGTTCTCTTTCCTTAATCCATTGCCAATCTAATGAAAGATTATTTTTTATAAGCCGCGTATTTTTTATTTGATATTCAAGACCAAGGTTAATTTTTTTAAATTCCCCTTTTTTATTTAAACCATTAGGTTCTGAATAAGATTCATTAACAGCACCAAAAATAGAAAAGTCTGAGGCAAGAAGTGGTACTTTACCACCAACAAGATATGCTTCTCGAAAATCTGTTCGTTTAATAATTTCTGTTTCATCAAATGGAACATTAACACCATTTTCAGGATCTAAGACGTAGGCTGCATAAAGATTTTCACCATAACCAAAAGGACTATTAAAACTTAGGTAAGAAGTGAACTGATCTTTTCCTGCTGTTTCTGATAATCCATTTGAATAGGTAAAATAACCACTTACTAATTCGTGTTCAGCATTTAGTTGTAGTGAAGATGTTCCAGGTTCTTCTCCTGCCTTAATTGTTGTTTCTAAATCAACACCTGGTAATTCTCGTGATTTAATGATCGATTTTTCAATAGCAGGATATTCTAACCCTTTAATACCAACGAGTTTATCGAAATATTTCTTTATTGGTTTTGAAATACGTTTATCTAATTGTGAGTAATCAATTGATTCAATTTTACCAGGAAAAACAATAGCTTTTATTTTAGTATTTTGTTCAATCGTTTGAGGTGGAACAATAAAACGCGTTAAAAAATATCCATTTAAAACGTACAATTGCTCTAATGCAATCAGTAAATTATAAAAATCTTTTAATGTTATTGTTTTAAAAATTTTTGAGCTAAATAAATTTTTACGAAACTCAATCATTTCTTCGATTTCATTTTCAATTTCAATTCCAACAAAATTAAATGAAATATTTTCTGCTCCAGGTGGTACGACCAAGCCTGTTTCATAAACAATATAATTACCAGTATTTGTCAAACCAGGATATGACATGAATGAAATAGAAATAAAAAAGATAAAAGATAAAAAATATCGCATTTATAGTCTTTGAATACTAAGAGCGTCTACCTGAGGAAAAGATGTAATAAATTCATTTTGTATTAGAGCTGCATTGGATGCACCATCAACAGATATAAAAGATACAATTCGGGATACGTCATCGAAAACATCTTTATTTATTTTTTCTTGAACGACGATTTTTTCTTTTTCTTCATCTGGTGCTACGCCTGGAAGTGGCGGAGTTTTAGAACCACTAAGAATGTTAGCAAGTGGAACCGTTTCTAAAGGTCCATTTGAATCTTCAATTGTAATACTACCTGAAGTATACCCTGAGAGTTGATAATTGATTGGAACCTCTTTATTATTTTCAACATCTGCTGTTAAAAAACTACCAGAGGAACTTAAAGAAAGATCAGTACCTGTTAAATTTAAACCTGATATTGTTCCTCCACTAACTGTAGCTGATGTAGTTCCATCATATGTCTTATCGTCAGCGCTAGCCCCTGATATTGAAAAATTATCTGAAATTAGAGTACCTGTGGTAGCAGTGACAGTAGATAGATTTATATTTCCCATACTAGCATTGGTTAATGTACCACCATCTAAAAGTTTTATAGTTAAATCATCTGCTGTTAAGCTTGCAGAACTAGCAACAACATCTCCTGCTCCAGCATCTCTATCACTATCAGAAACATTGTTAGTATTTGTGTCACTTGCAATAATTTCTAGATCTGCTGCTGTATTGATATTGCTGTTAATATTAACATCCCTTCCGGCATGAAGATTTAAATTTCCAGTTCCTGTAACGGTAATAGCAGAGCTAATGGTAATATCTGTGTTTGCTTGAAGGGTAACTTCAACGCCGTTATTTAAAAATTCCTCTAATTCTGTTATGTTGATAACCACATCATCACTTGCAAAATCTGTGTAAGATGTTGCCCCTTGCATGATTGTATCAGACCATAAATATACTGCTCCCGCATCTGTTCCATCAACGTCATCATTACCAAGTCCATCATCCCTAGTTGCTCCTACAGCCATTAATGTTCCTGTATCATCCATAGCTATACTGTTTGGAAATTCATCAGCATCTTCTAGTCCGTGAGTCGTAGCATTAAGCGTATTACTACCAGTTTGACCAAGTCCTATAGTAAATTGTAAACTTGCTCCATTTAAAGATGTATCCTGAAAACCAAATACATGTACATCATCCGTATCATGGTGACCAATTGCTAGTCGATTTCCATCACCATCAATAGCTACCTGACCTGCCTTAAAACCAGAAATTCCTGATGTATCGTAATCTTTTCCACCATTACCCTCATATTTATTTCCTATAGATGCAACATAGTCAGGAGTGCTAAAATTATCACCAAAGGTGAAAAGGTGCACTGCACCTGTATCAGTATAATTGCCATCAAAACCATCATCTTTATGCGTTCCAACAGCTAAAATTTTACCATCCTTTGTTAATGCAATATGACTAGCAAAATTGTCATTATTATCTAAAATTGCACTTATATTTTCATTATTATTTCCTGTATAACCAGATCCTATTGTGCCGACATGATTAGGATTATCAAAATCGGTATTACTAAATCTAATTAAATGAACTGCACCTGCATTTGTTGCGGTATCATCATATCCATCATCTCTTTGAGCGCCAACAACAAGACCTGATCCATCATCAGTTAAAGCCACTGAGGTAAATAAATCACCGTCATCTAAAGTACTTATTGATAGATTGTGTTCGTTATCTGAGGGATAACTTCTTCCAATTGTACCGACATGTTCAGGAGTACTAAAATTATCACCAAATGTTACTAAATAGACAGATCCTGTTTCTACTGCTCCTGTAGTAGTTTTATATCCTGAAAAAGCTAATCTGTCACCGTCTCCATCTAAAGCTACTCGCCATGCTCTTTCATTATTTGCTAGAGAATTTATATCTAAATTGTTGGACCCTGTATAACCTTTTCCAATTTTTCCTTTAAATTCTGGGGTAGAAAAATTTGTATCAGCAAATGTAAATAAATATACTGCTCCAGTATTTGTTTGGAGGTCGTCACTTCCATCATCATAAGTTGATGTTACAGCCATTCTATCTCCATCACGATCGAGAGATATACCTCTACCAAATTGGTCATTACTATCTAGTTGATCATCAATATCTAAATTACTAGCACCATATCCACTACCAACGATTCCATAAATTTCACCACTGCTGAAAGCATCATCATCAAATTTAATAAGCATCACTTCACCACTTTTAGATTGTGTATTACTATTTCCGCTTGCAAGCATACCTGAAATTACAAGACGACTGCCCGTTTCATTCAAATCTACACCATCTCCAAAAAGATCTTTAGCATCCATATACGCACTTAAATCAACATTTTTACCACCACTATACCCATCACCTATTGTTGCTACATAAGATGCTGATGCTAAATTATCAGTTAAATTATATAAATGTACACCACCAGGCTTGGTAGTACCACCCTCAGATAACTTGTCGTTAAAGCTAACAGCTAAACGATTAGCATCTTTATCAAACGCCACTGATTTACCTAAAACATCTTGTGATCCAAGTGTTTCTGTGTGTTCACTATCATCACTCGTATCTAGATAATCGTAACCATACCCAATTGTTCCAACATAAGTAGCTGTTCCCGTTTCAGCAGAAACAACACTACCGTCTTTCATAAATTTAAATAAATTAACTGCTCCCGCATTTGTTGCATTATTACCTTTACCATCATCAAATATCCTTGATGCTGCAAGTAAAGATCCTTCATGATTTAACGTTACACTCCAACCAAGACGATCTCTTCTGTTTAACTTTAAATCGGTTTCACTTTCTGTATCAAAATCCTGTGAAAATGATGCACAAGTGCTATTTGCATAACAATCAGAACCTGTATTATATGTATAGCCATGACCAATTCGAGATTTAACTTCACCACCTTTAAAATCTGAATTTAAGGAAATCATAAAAACTGAACCAGAGTCATCTCTTTCTGACCCTCCCTCCGAATAACCATGGTCACCATAACTACCGACTGCCAAAACATCAGCATCACCATCTAGAGCTACACTTACTCCAAATAAATCAGATACCTCAATAACAGGAGCATTATTATCTCCCTGACTCAATAAATTTATATCGTCAGAACCAGTATAACCGGCACCTATTGTGCCTACGTGTTCACCACCTGCGTATGATGTATCACTAAAAGTAATTAAATAAACTGCACCTGCATTTTTATAATCACCATTATAACCATCATCACCCGTTGCTCCAATTGCTAGTCGTTTTCCTGTGCTATCAAAAGATACAGATCGTCCAAATTTATCATCTTTACCTATAGTGCTGATATTTATATTAAGACCTCCGGTATATCCTTTTCCTATACGACCCATGAGTGTAGCATTTGTAAAATCGCCATCATCAAATTTATACAAATATACTTCTCCAGATGATGATGATTGATTTGAAGATCCTTTACCGTGCCTTGCTCCAACTACCATTAAAGTAGCATCATCACTAATGCTAACATCTGATCCAAAATTATCATCTATTTCTAGATTTCCTTCATCTACATTTCCATCTAGTAATGTATCTACGTAATCGTGTCCAATCAATCCTCGATAGATCCAATTTTGTGATGTTACACCTGTTCCAACAGTTATATTTTTTGGATCAAGTAATAAATGACCACCTTCTGATATATTAACATTTGATAATCCCACATGGCGTAAGGTATCTTTCGAAGAAATCTCAACTGCACCACCTGTTGTTCCTGTTGCATCAATATTACCAAGCATAGTTGTTTCTTGATCACTCCAAATAATTGCGGTACCGGCTTTCCCATTAGAGGATGATATATCAATACTAGAACCGTCCGAGACTAAAACTGTTTTTGCATTTATGAGCGATCGTCTTTCACCCCATCTATCAACAAAAACATTTTGTTGTTCTTCCGTTCTTGTTAAATTATTATTGCCTTGAAACTCTCCACCAATACGAACTAAACCACCTTGGGTATTGCCTGCAACATCAATCTTAGAAGATAATAAACGAATATATCCAGCTGACTCTATGTCAATATATCCACCTTGTTGGTTTCCTTTTGCGGAAACTGAACCAGAAGACATAATATTTGGTGCGGATAAAAGAATATCACCACCATTGGTATTTCCTGATGAATTAATTTCACTGCCGTAACTTTGAACAATTTTATACTCAGATTTAATATTTATATCACCGCCATCATTACTAGTAGAAGAAGCATTTAAATTGCCTCCCAAAGAAATTTCTCCAGTACTATTTAAATTTATTGCGCCTGCATTTGTTCCAGATACGTTAACTTCTCCACCAAAAGATAAAAAGTCTCCCTCTACATTAATGTTACCACCCTCTTTTGCTGTTAAGTTTCCTGCAACAACAATGTCGCTTCCACTTCCAAGGGTAATGACACCGTTTTGTTGTGAAGCCGTAGTTGCAACAAGATTGCCGGGAATATTAACAGCACGCTGAACAACATTTTTGGCAGCACCCACATCAATGTCTATTCTATTTCCCGTTGATGTTCCTGCATGATTTATAATTGTACTTAATTCTTCTGCATTTTGATCGAGCAATGTAATGGCTTCATTAAAAGGGATGCTTACTTGTAAAAATTTATCACCACTCAAGTCTAACGTAATTTCTTTTCCAGCACCTATGCCAATTTTACCAAGATTAGCATTAATCGTGCCTTCATTATCGACAGCACCACCTAATAAGGCAGTAAACCCTCCATCCAAAGTTGTAATAGAACCTTTATGAACGATAGAAGAAAAAATATTATCTACGTCATCTAGTTTAAATAATAATTTATTATTAAGAAAATCGTCATTGGATAAAGCAAGGGTGGACGCAGCAAATGAATGAGCGTTGATTGTTGCTGTGGGAGTAAAATAGACACCGTTTTCATTCACAACAAAAACTTTACCATTGGCATTTAGTACACCAGCTAATGTTGTTGGATTGCCAGAAATGACTCTATTAAGTGCACTCGCAGCTGCAGAAGGTTGATTAAAAGTAACTGTATTATTTTCTCCAATGTTAAAACTATTCCATTCTATGATAGCTTGGTCAGATTGCTGTTGAATTGTCAGCGTCTGATCATCAGTATTAAGTGAAACATCGCCTGATATCGTTGTACTTCCAGTCGGTAATTCAGCAAATAAATGAAGTGAATAAAAAAAGAATAAAATAACTACAAATACTCTCATAATATTATTTATCGCCTTTTAAAAATTTGGACTAATTTTTTATATTATTTATATAAGTTTTAAAAAAAATATAGGTATTTTCTCACTTTTTTAGGTGATACGTTTATAAATTTTACCCATATAAAAAAATAAAGTTAAAGCTCTGGCAATAAAGAAAATGCAGAGAGATAACCATAAGCCTGTATTCCCAAAACTTGCTATTAAAAAGAAAGAGACAACAATATAAATTGTGACAGAGACGATCATTGCATTTCTTAGTTCTGTTGTTTGTGATGCACCAACAAAGATACCATCAAATTGAAAACAGAAAGAGGAAATAAAAGGAATAATAACAATCCAATATGCATAAGAGAAACAAATGTTTCTAATCTCAGTTAAATCTGTCATGGCAATAATAAAGTAATGATTACCAAAGAAAAAAATAACACATATTAATAAAGCTGTAGAAGCACTTAAAATAAAAGAATTTTTAACAACGTCTTTTAATAGACGTAAATTTTTAGAGCCAATAGAATATCCAACAATACCCTCTGTTGAAAATGCATAGGCATCAAGAATAAACGCAGATAGCATCGTTAGGTTAAGCAATATTGTGTTTGCGGCAACCGTCTCCTCACTAATAGAATTGCCAAGATAGGTAAAATATAAAAAAGCAAATGTAAGAAGAATAGATCGAATAAATATATTAAAATTAATATTAAAAATATTTTTAATTTTATTGAAGTTAAAAATCTTCTGCATATTAAATTCTAACTGAACAAACTTATTTAAATCAAAAAAAGTATAAAATAAAAAAATAATTGTTGTCAGAGAAGAAGAGACTAAAGTTCCAAGAGCAACACCTTGAACATTCAAATTTAAATATAAAACAAAAAATAAGCTAAAAAGTATATTTGTAATAGAAAAGAAACCAATAATGATACTTGATGTTTTTGTTTTCTGTAAACCAATAAACAATCCTGTAATAACAAAAATAGTAAGCTCTCCAAATGAGGAATAAATACGAAGATTAAAATAGTCTTTAAAATATTTTTTTGTTTCTAATGATAGTTCAAATATAGATAATGATATTTGAAATATATATCTCTGAAAAATAATAAGTAGTAAGGAAATAATAATTACAAAAGAAATATTTCGTAAAAATATATTTATAATTTCCTGATAATCTTTTGATCCATGAGCTTGAGCTACCATGCCTACCGTACCCATGCGCAGGAAGCCAAAACTCCAGAATATCATCGAAAAAACACTTGCCGCAATACTGGTAGCAACCAAGTAACTAGCATTATCAAGATTGCCCATTAGTCCTGTATCAACAATGGCAACCAAAGGAATAGCTAAGTTTGCAAAAAATATTGGAATAGAAAGTTTAATTATATTTTTGATAGAAGATTTAGAGTTCATTATAAATATTTAGATTTTTATTAGTAAAATTTGATAATAAACTATTTATCCAATCACTAAAGTAACAAATTATTCACTATCTTTATTAATCAAATCTTATAAAGCATTACATACTTTAAATGAAAATTGGCAGGTATAAATACGAGTTTGATTTCTTTAGTTGGATCAAAAAAACAGAACTTGTTGAACTGGATGGTGTTAATCCATCTGATGATCCGGTACGACCAGAACTTGATAATGACTTTCGAACCTCTAAAGGAAGAAAAATTTTTGGCCTTAAATATAAGGATGATATTGAAGGTATTGCCTGCTTTGCCTTTACAAATGAAATACCCGCAACCATTAAAGAAATGGATTTAATGAGCGTCGAAGAAGATCAAGCAACTATACCAATTGCCTATACTTTATGGTCTTTTAAAAAAGGAGCAGGGAAAAAAATTATGAAAGAGCTGCAAAAATATATAAAATCAAAAGAGCAGTTTGAAAGTATTATTACAATTTCTCCTCTAACGCCTGTTGCTACCCACTATCATATTCGAAATGGTGCAAGATTAATTAAGATTAACCCGACAACGCAGAACTTCGAATATAAAATTTAAAGCGTAGGGGTTCAAAAAGCATTATTTGAACTATTTATTTTACAAATCGAAATAAAATAAATATTGTTGGAAATGGCCTACCAGATAAATACAAATTATTCCGTTACTTTTGATGATGTTCTGCTCTCACCAGCGTATTCTGAGATAAAACCAAAAGACGTAGATACTTCGATTACCATTGGAAAAGTCAAACTACATATTCCCATTCTCTCCGCTGCTATGGATACCGTGACAGAGAATAAGATGGCTATCCATCTCGCACTAAATGGTGGTCTAGGAGTTATTCACCGTAATATGCCAATTGATAAACAAGCAAGTGAAGTTAACAAAGTTCATAGCTTTAAAGTTAACGGTAAAAAATTTCAAAATGCAGTAATTAATTCTAGTAAACAGATTGCGGTAGGCGCAGCAATCGGTGTGGAAAATAATGCGTACTTACGACTATTAGAATTATTAAAGGTTGGCGTTGATATAGTCTTTATTGATGTTGCTCATGCACACACAAAAACAACTTTAAAGTTTATTGAAAAAGCAAAAAAAGTTTTAAAGAAAACACCTCTTATTGTTGGAAATATTGCTACAAAAAAAGCTGCATCAGATTTAATCAGTGCTGGTGTAGATGCCATTAAAGTAGGTATTGGCCCTGGATCAATTTGCACAACAAGGGTTGTGACTGGTGTTGGTATTCCTCAACTCTCAGCTGTAATGGATACTTTTCAAGTTGCCAAAAAATTTAAAATTCCAGTGATTGCAGATGGAGGAATAAAGACATCTGGTGATATTGCAAAAGCTATAGCAGGTGGTGCAAGTGCCTGTATGATAGGGTCTTTATTTGCTGGCACTGAAGAGTCACCAGGAAAATTATTAACGATTAAAGGTAAAAAATATAAATCATATAGAGGTATGGGCTCTGTGGGAGCAATGCAAAAAGGATCTTTTGATCGATACTCACAAGAAGAAACAAAGAATGCAAAAAAATTAGTAGCAGAAGGTGTGGAAGGGATGGTTCCATATAAAGGTAAAATAGAAGATGTAGCCTATCAACTTGTTGGGGGCTTAAGATCTTCGATGGGTTACACTGGTCATAAAACAATTAAGAAAATGCAAGGCAATTGTCAATTTGTGTTTATTTCTAAAGCAGGAGCCCGTGAAAGTAATGTCCATGATGTCATTATGTAATAATGTATCGAATCATCATTGAATTGATACAATAAATTAAAAATGACGTCAGTATTAACAAAACATAAGGTAGCAGTCGTGATGGGTAGTAAGTCTGATTATGCTACCATGAAAAATTGTGAAAAAATTTTAAAATTACTTAAAGTTAAGTTTGAAACCAAAATTGTTTCAGCACACCGCACACCAGAAAGAATGTTTAAATTTGCCAAAGCAGCTGAAGACAATAATATTTCTGTTATTATTGCAGGTGCAGGAGGTTCTGCACATTTACCGGGAATGATTGCATCTTTGACAACCATACCTGTAATCGGCGTACCAGTAGAAAGTCGTAAATTAAAAGGATTAGATAGTTTATTATCTATTGTACAAATGCCAAAAGGTATTCCTGTTGGCAGTGTTGCAATCGGTGAGGATGGCGCAATGAATGCCGGTTTATATGCGGCATCCATAATTGCACTTACAGATAAAGAAATTAAGAAAAATTTAATAAATTATCGAAGTAAACAATCAAAAGCTGTTAAACAAAAACCATAGGTCATGAATACACCCACACTTGGCATTATCGGTGGTGGACAATTAGGAAGTCTTTTAGCAGATGCTGCAAAAAAAATAGATATACAAACCGTAATATTAAGTGATGATCCTGATGCACCTGGAAAACACTTTGCTACTAAATTTATTTTTGGTCAGTATGATGATGATACAACGATAAATAATTTTATTAATGAAGTTGATCTTGTTACATATGAATTTGAAAATATACCCTCTACAATATTAAAAAAGATTAATGAAAAAAAAAAGGTTTTACCAAAACCAGAAATTAATCAACTTATTCAACACCGGGAAAAAGAAAAAAAATTTCTAAATGATAATAATATAACAACAACAAAATATGTGACTGTCAGAAATGAAAAAGATTTAAGTGAAAATGTAGACTTGCTTCCTGGTCTATTAAAAACAACAACGTTAGGGTACGACGGTAAAGGTCAGTATAAATTAAACACCGTAGATGATATTACGAAAGAAATTGATTTTACAAAAGAATATATTTTAGAAAAACTCATTCATCTTAAAAAAGAAATTTCAGTAGTAATTACTCGTTATGATCAAAATAGTTATGAGATCTATGATCCTATTGAGAATGTACATGAAGATCAAATTTTAAAATATTCAACAATACCAAGTGATATCTCTGATGACATACAAACAAAATCAATTGAGTGGGCAAAACACGTTGTAGAAAGGTTAGATTACATTGGTACGTTATGTGTAGAATTTTTTATTGATATTGATGATAATTTATATGCTAATGAAATTGCTCCTCGTGTTCATAATTCTGGACATCTTACAATGAATTCTCATAATATTAGTCAATTTGAAAATCATGTACGAGCAGTATGTGGCTTAGAGAAGATTGAGACAAAAAAATTGTATAACGCCAAAATGATAAACTTAATTGGTGATGATATTATACCTTATCGCAGTAAAAAATTTAAGGATAACGAATTTTTTTATGACTATTTAAAAACAGAAATTAAAAATAAAAGAAAAATGGGTCATTTAACAATTATTGAAAATTAATTTATTAACTTAAATTAAATTGATCAGTTAACTGCGTTACTAACTCGTATTTATTACCAACATTTACTAAATCCTCTCCTTCACGAAAAGATTGCTTATCTAGTTGTTTAGTGGGATCTCCGCCAGGCCATATTCGCCAACTATCATTATCAATAACATCAGATAAAACTAATGAATTATCTGATACTTTAAAACCAAGCTCAAACTTAATATCGACTAAATGTATTGGACCATCAATAGTCTTAATAGTTTTCCATTTGTCTTCAATAAGCTCAAAACTTGGAAGAATAATTCCATTAATAGCTATTTCTAATTCTTGATCAGACAATAATTTTTTAGTTTTCATCAAGCTTTTGCTTGTAACAGGTTGTTTGGCCGAAAATAACTCCCATTCTTCTCCAGTTTTTACAAATGGATCCGTAAATACACCCTCTTCCCATTTTCCATCTTTCAAAAATTGTCTTCTCGCTTCACTCTCATCTATTTGAATAGGTTCTGCAACATGAGGAGGTACAACAACAGCTTGTTTATGAAATATTTCCCAAACTAAGTTTTCAAATTGATGAGGATTGCTTTTATCTTTTTCAAATTGATTGTTTCTACTTAAATAACTTCCCCATGCATAGCGTCTTACTACAAATTCTAAAGGAAGCATATTACAGTTAAAACTTAAAAGACTATTTGGCGAATCTTGTTCAATAAATGAAGTTGCAATACCTGCATTGGTTAGCATACTAAAAACATTGCATGTTTGTTTTGTCTTTTGTATTCCAATATCTTTAATTTCCTCTTTCTTCGCTGCATCCCCACCTGTTAAAAAATCTTTTGTTACAATTCGAATGATATTTTGATCATTTGTTTTCTCAATAATTTTTGTTTTTCCTTCAACTAAAGATGAATTACTCATCGATATATCTCCAACCAATATCTTTTCGATAATATCCCTCATCCCAGTTAATTTGATTGATTATATTGTGAATAGATTCTCTAATAGTTTTTAAATCTTTACCCGTACTAGAGATATTTAATACGCGCCCACCATTAGATAGCCATTTATTTTCTTTAAGCATTGTTCCTGCATGAAACAGATACTCATCTTTTGTTAAAGTGAGATTTTCCAAATTATTAATTGATGTAAATTTTTTATAATCCTCAGGATAGCCATTAGCAGCCATAACCACTGTCATGGCATAGTCATTTTTCCACTTAATTTGTTCCATTTCATTTAAAGTGCCTAACGCTGAAGCATGAAGGAGTTCTAATAAATCTGTTTCTAGTAGTGGAATGATTGCTTGTGTTTCCGGATCACCAAAACGAACGTTTATTTCGAGTAAATTTGGACCCTTATCTGTTAAAATTAATCCTGCATAAAACATTCCTTGATAATTTATGCCTTGTTCAGCAAGATATTTAACAATTGGCTCAACAAATGTTTTGGATAATTCATTCATTTTATTTGATGAAATAGAGGGAACAGGTGTATAGGCTCCCATACCACCAGTGTTTAACCCTTTTTCTCCTTCTAAGATTTTTTTATGATCTTGAGCTGTTGTAAGCGGCAAGACAAATCCATTTTTATCAACAAGTGAAAATAAACTGATCTCTTCACCATCTAAAAATTCTTCAATAACAACAATTGAACCAGCATCACCAAAAGAATTATCTTTAAAACATTTAATTAGTGCATCTTTTGCATCTTTTATTTTTTGACAAATAATAACTCCTTTTCCTGCTGCTAAACCATCAGCTTTAATAACAAGAGGATAAGATTGGTTTTGACAAAAATTTAAGGCGTCATCATAGCTGTCAAATACGTCATAGGCAGCTGTTGCTATATTTAATTTTTTACAAATATCTTTTGTAAATTTTTTTGATTTTTCTAACTCAGCTCCCATCTGATCAGGACCAAAAACTAATATAGAATTGTTCATTAAAAGGTTCGATAATCCTTTAGTTAAAGGTAGTTCTGGACCAATCACCACAAGATCAATTTTACTTTCTAGACAAAATTGAAGAATAGCGGCATGATCATTAATATCCATGATAATTGAAGACGCAATTTTACTAATACTATCACTTCCTGGAATACAATATAAATTAGAGCAATTAGGAGATTGTTTTATACCATAACATAGTGCGTGTTCTCTTCCACCATTACCAATGACAATAACATTCATGAGAAAAGATAATTCATTAATTAGTTATTTGAAGCAAGACTTAAAAATGATAATTTTTTCAAGTTTTCATCATTCAAGTAATCTAAAGGTCTTATAGGATACTCTCCTGTGAAATAATGATCAGTAAATTGAGGATTATCATTATTTCTTTCGTCATAACCAAGAGCTTTATATAGCCCGTCTAAGGATAAAAATTTTAATGATTTAGCGCCAATATGCTTACACATTTCCTCTAAATTTTTGTTTGAAGCAAGTAATTCTTCCTGAGTAGGAGTGTCGACTCCGTAAAAATCAGGATACTTAATTGCAGGGGAGGCAATACGCATATGAACTTCTTTAGCTCCAAAATCATAGAGCATTTTTATAATTTTAGTTGATGTTGTTCCTCGAACCAATGAGTCATCAATGAGAACAACTTTCTTTTTTTTAATAGAACTTTGATTAGGATTTAGTTTTAATTTTACACCTAAGCTTCTAATTTGTTGAGTTGGTTCAATAAACGTCCTACCAACATAGTGATTTCGTATTAATCCTAACTCAAAAGGAATTTTTGACTCTTGACTAAAACCAAGTGCGGCTGGAACACCAGAGTCAGGTACTGGTACAACTACATCAGGTTTAATATCAGTTTCTTTAGCTAAGAAAGTTCCTAAATTTTTTCTATATTCATAAGCGGTTTTATTATTTAAAATACTGTCTGGTCTAGAAAAATAAATATATTCAAAAACACATGGTTTTATTTGTTTTTTTGCAAATGGCCTTCTGCTCTCAACTTTATTATCTTTAATAATAACAACTTCACCATTTTCAATTTCACGTATAAATTTTGCACCTATTATATCTAAAGCACAAGTTTCAGAAGCAAGGATATATGCGTTTTTAAATTTTCCTAAAATAAGTGGTCGAATCCCTAAAGGATCTCTTGCACCAATTAATGTTCCATTAGCAATTATAGATAAGGCATATCCTCCTTGAATTTGTAATAAGGCATCAATAATCTTATTTATGATATCTTTCTTTTTTGAACGAGCTACAAGTTGAACAATAGTCTCTGTATCTGATGTTGTTTGAAATATTGCTCCTTCGCGAACCATTTGCTCACGCAATAAAAGTGCATTTGTTAAATTACCATTATGAGCAATACTAATGGCTCCGCCATGAAGATCAGCATAAAAAGGTTGGATGTTTCTTATTGTTTCACCACCTGTTGTTGAGTAACGATTGTGTCCAATTGCAATTCTTCCTTTTAATTTATCTAATGATTGTTTTTTTGTAAAATTATCTCCAACCAATCCAAATTTTCTTTCAGAGTAATAAGAGTTACCGTCATAACTTACAATTCCACAGCCCTCTTGACCACGATGTTGCAATGCATGCAAACCTAGAGCTGTTAATGCTGATGCATCTTTAGTTCCACTTATACCAAAAACACCACACTCCTCATTAAATCTTGGGAAATGAGATTGCTTTACCTCAAATTTTTTTAGAAAATTTAGTCGATTTTTCATCTTACTGTTTTCTTGTTAATAGTTTTTTTGCAACCATCTGTAATGCTCTTGGATAAACCTTATGCTCCTCTATCAATATTTTCTTTGAGAGTGATTCGGTATTATCTTTCTTCAAAATCTTTACTTTTTTTTGCAATATAATCTTTCCAGAGTCAATTTTAGAGGTGACGTAATGAACACTACAACCAGAATAGCTTGCTTCAGCCTTTATTGCCTGATGCTGAGCATTTAAGCCTTTGAAAGCTGGAAGATAAGATGGATGAATATTGATTAATCTCAATCGCCATTGCCTTACAAATTTTGAGTCTAAAACTTGCATAAAACCAGCTAAACAAATGATGTCTATATTTTTTAGATACTTGATAACTTTTTTTTCAAAATTTTTTCTTGAAATAAAATATGTGAAAGGAATTTTATTTTTTTTGGCAATAGTTAAACCTTTAGCTTTTGAGTTATTGGATACGACTAATTGAACCTCAACTAAACTTCGTTTTTTAAATGATGATTGTATTAGTGATTCTAAATTTGAACCTCTTCCCGATATGAAAATAGCAACTTGTAATTTTTTCAACTAATTGTGCACCTTGATGATTTGTTAGCTTCTATTTTCCCAATTTCAAAAATATCTAAATTTTCATCTTTGATTAATTGCTTAAATTCTTTGTAATTATTTTTTGAAATAGTCATAATCAAACCTAATCCACAATTAAAGGTCTTCAACATTTCTTCATCTGAAATGTTAGCTAGACTTTGAAACCATTGGAAAATTTCTTCTTCACAAATAAATTTTTTGTCAATCCTTACTGATAAATTTTCAGAAAGCATTCTTGGTGCATTACCAATAACACCGCCACCTGTTATATGCGAAATACCATTGATAAGATTTGTTGTTAAAATTTTTTTTAAAAAAGGAAAATACAATTTAGTTGGAGCCATTAAGGCTGCTGCATTTGTTTGATAAGATGATTTAAATTCTGTTTTTTTATGCAGATCTATATTTTTATCTTTTAAAACTTTTCTAATTAGAGAATATCCATTTGAATGAAAACCCGAAGATTTAATCCCGTATAGAAGATCATTTTCTTTCATAACATCTTTTTTAGGTAAAATATTTTTTCTCTCCACTGCACCAACACAAAATCCAGCAAAATCAAAATCATCTTTATTATAAAGCCCAGGCATCTCTGCTGTTTCACCGCCAATAAGAGAGCAATTATTTATCTTGCAAGCTTCAGTGATACTTTTCATAATTTTTAAAAAAGAATTTTGGTCAATTTTGGAAGAAGCATAGTAATCTAAAAAAAATAATGGCTCCGCACCATGGCAAAGAATATCATTAAGACACATACCAACGAGATCATGACCCAAACCCTCTAAAATGTCAGTTTCAATACCTAGTAATATTTTTGTCCCTATGCCATCTGTTCCAGATACCAACAAAGGATCTTCATATCCACATTTTTTAAGGTCAAAAATGGCACCAAACCCACCAATTTTATCAAAATTTCCGTTTCTGTTTGTTGATTTGCTTAGTTCAGAAATATCTTCGACAAGGGCATCTGTATTTTCTATATCAACACCTGCTTCTTTATATGTTGTCATATTTAATTAGTTTTAAACGAATCGTTAACGAGTAAACTATTAATATATTATATTAAGTTGATTCGTACTCATAATGACAAATACAATTCAAATTCTCTCTATTGAGAAGACAGGAAAAGAAAGTTTACTACAAAAAGAGCATAATAATAAATCTATCAAAATTATAGATGGATATTTCTTTTCTAAAAATCTTGATAATCAAAAGTTTAATAAAATAAGTAAACTTATTTCTAATGAAGTCTCTCAAACAATATTAACTAAAAAAAATGTAAATAAGGTTCTATCAAGTTATAGTAATTTTAACTGGGTAGTGGAAATAAAATTTTTACCAGGTGTAACTGATAATATAGCTTCAACTGTAAAAGAAATAATCAATGATAATCTAAAAAGTAGTTTTAAAAGCTTTGAACTTGGATCGACCAAAATTATTTTAATAAAAGGAAGAAAAGACGATATTACCAAAATATCCAATAATGAAGCAAATCCGTTAATTCAAACTATTAAGATTTATTCATTTAAAAAATATTTAAGTAATTTTAAAAAAAATAAATTCAAAATAGAAAATGTAAAATTACCGAAAAAAAAATATAGTAAAAAAGAAATTGATTTAGATATTTCTGATCAAGATCTCAGTCTTATTGGCAAACTTGGCATTGAAGAAAATGATAAATCTAGAAGAGGAACACTTGGTCTAGATCTAGAATCTTTAAAAGCCATAAGAAATTATTTTTACACTATAAAACGTAAACCAACAGATGTGGAAATTGAAACATTAGCACAGACGTGGTCCGAGCACTGTAAACACAAAATATTTTCGGCTAAAATTGATGATATCCAGGAAGGTATATTTAAAAAATACATTAAAGGTGCTACTGAAAAAATTATTCAATTAAGAAAAGATAATTTTTGTGTCTCTCTATTTACAGATAATGCTGGCGGAATAGAATTTAATAAAGATTGGATTATCTGTCATAAAGTTGAAACACATAATACACCTTCAGCCTTAGATCCATTTGGCGGGGCAATCACTGGAATTGTTGGTGTTAATAGGGATTGTCTTGGATTTGGAAAGGGGGCAAAACCCATAGCAAATACATATGCATATTATTTAGCAGACCCAAATAAAAATTATCAATTGTATCGTCAAAAAAATAATAAGGATCCAATGCTTCCAGCAAATTTTATTGCTAAGGGCATTATCAGTGGTGTTAGAGTTGGTGGAAATTGTTCAGGTATTCCTACTCCTCAAGGTAATGTGTACTTTGATGATCGCTTTGCGGGAAAGCCTCTTGTATTTTGTGGGACAGTTGGAATTATTCCAAAAAAAATAAAAGGAAAATTATCATATAAGAAAAAAGCTAATCCAGGGGATATTATATTAATGGCTGGAGGTAGAGTTGGAAAAGATGGTATTCACGGTGCAACGTTTTCATCAGAGGAATTAGATCCTAATAGTCCAGTTTCTGCAGTACAAATTGGTGATCCAATAACACAAAAGAAAATGTCTGATGTCATCATTAGAGAATTACGAGATGAAAATCTTTACTCAAGCATAACAGATAATGGAGCTGGAGGATTATCATCATCAATAGGAGAAATGGCAAAAGAGAGTGGTGGTTTTATAGTTAATCTTGAAAAAGTTCCCCTCAAATATAATGGATTATATCCTTGGGAGATTTGGGTTTCTGAGTCTCAAGAAAGGATGACACTAGCAATACCTCCGGCGAATGTAAAAAAAGTTATCAAAAAATTTAATTCAAGAGGTGTTGAAGCAACAATAATTGGTAAATTTATAAAAAAAGAAAAAGCCATAGTAAAATATAATAAAACTGAAATTCTCAATTTAGATATGGAATTTCTTCATGAAGGTTATCCTAAATTAAATTTAAAAACTTCTTTTCCAAAAATTACAAAAGTAAAGAAAAAAATAATTAAAAAAATTTCTTTGATAGATAAATTAAATAAACTTCTCTCTAGTCCAAATATTGTATCAAAAGAATTTATAGCCACACAATATGATCATGAAGTACAAGCTACCTCAATTATAAAACCATTACAAGGCGAAGGTAAAGTTTTTGGAAATTCTACAGCTATCAAACCTTTATTTGATGATGAAAAATCAATTGCTCTTTCTCAAGCTGCTTATCCTCAATATGCCGAAACAAATCCTTATGATATGGCTGGATGCTCTATTGATACTGCATATAAAAATTTAATTGTAAGTGGTGCCAACTCAAAAAAAATTGCAATTCTTGATAACTTTTGTTGGTGCAGCTCTGATGAACCTGATAGGTTGTATCAATTGAAAGAGGCAGCAAAAGCCTGTTATGATTATGCAGTTGCTTACCAAGTACCGTTTATTTCAGGAAAAGATAGTATGTTTAATGATTTTAAAGGTTTCAATAAAACTGGAAAATCAGTAAAAATTTCAATACCTCCAACATTACTTATTTCTTCTATTGGAGTAGTAGATAAAATTTCACACTTAACAAAGATAACACCAGATAACGGTGATATACTTTTAGTTTTAGGAAACACACGTAATGAATTACAGGATAGTGTTTATTCCAAAATTATAGGTTATGAAAAATCAAAAAATCCAGTAGTAAATACTAAGGATTCACTTCGAATATATAAAAATTTTGAAAAAGCTAACAAACTTGGAATTATAAATTCTGCAATTGGAGTAGATTTAGGCGGACTTGGAATTGCAATTACTAAAATGGCAATAGCCTCTAATAAAGGATTATGTATTGATTTAAAATCAAAAAATAAAATCTCTGTTGATCAATTTTTATTTTCTGAAACACAAAGTAGAATTCTTGTTTCCCTTAAAAAAAATAAGTTAGCCAATTTTAAAAAAATATTTAAAATTTCTGATTATACAATTATTGGTAAATGTACGAGTTCAGATACAATTGAGTTTAAAGATAACAAAAAAATTACAAAAGGTAAAATTTTAGATTTTGCAAAGTCATACAAAAAAAATATTAAAGGGTTATGAAAGTATTAGTTTTATCAGGTTATGGTATTAATTGTGAAAATGAAACCTTACATGCTTTTGAAGTAGTAGGATTTAAAGGAAAAATTGTTCATATTAATGATCTGATTCAAAATCCTAAACAACTTAATAACTATCAAGTATTCGCTATACCAGGTGGTTTTTCGTATGGTGACGATACGGGTTCTGGAAATGCAATGGCAAAAAAAATTATGACAAATTTGCACGATCAGCTTATAGATTTTTCATTAAAAAATAAATTAATCATAGGCATTTGTAACGGTTGCCAAATATTAATTAATCTTGGCTTAGTTCCAAACCTAAATAAAAAAGATCCAGAAGTAGCAATGATTGAAAATAAATCTGGAAGCTATGAGTGTCGATGGGTTGATGTAAAAGTTAATAATAATAAATCACCATGGCTAAAAAATATTAGTATCTTAAACTTGCCCGTCGCACATCAAGAGGGTCAATTTATGATACCTAAAAATCTACTTAAAACTATCAAAGCAAATAATCTTATTGGTTTACAGTATATTGATCATGATAAAAAATTAGCAAAAGGTAAATTTCCATTTAATCCTAATGGTTCTAAAGATGATATAGCTGCTTTAACTAATCAAAATGGCAATATTCTTGCAATGATGCCTCATCCTGAAAGGGCTTTTTATCACTATCATGTTCCTAATTGGCAAAATAATAATTCAAAAAAATTTGGTGATGGATATAAAATTTTTGTGAATGCAAAAAAATTCTTTTTATAAATTATACTGCCATTTCTACAATTTTTTTCATAACAGTTGGCATTCTAGAATTAGAATATTTAGATTTTTTAATCCAATTACAATTTGATAATTTTGCTTTTTTAACATTTCCATAAAAAATTTCTGTTTCTAAATCAAAATGACTAAATGAATATTCAAATAAACCTTTTGATTTTAATTTTGTTTTAATTTTTTTAATATCTTGATCAGTGATCAATAATTTTTTATTTTTAACCCAGACATCATTGGGTACTTCAAGCATGGATGCTAACATACCTTTATTAGGTCTACTGCGTACGAGAATTTCATTCTTTTCATTAACAATTACATAAGCTCTTGTATATTTTATAGGCTTAATAGATTTCTTTCTTAGTTTAAAAGGAATTGTAAGTTGCAAATTTTTTTTATATGATTGGCAAAATTTATTCAGTCCACAAATATCACATTTTGGGTTTCTAGGAAGGCATATTGCTGATCCATAATCCATAAAAGATTGAATTAAGTCTGAAGAATATTTATCAGATATGAATTTGTTTCCAAAGTCTTTGAGCTTATTTTTTACTTTAATAACTGGCTTCTCAATAGCATGTAACCTAATAAGAATTCTTTCTATATTTGCATCAAGTGGCATGACTGATTTATTAAATCCTATTCCAAGAATTGCTTTAGCAGTATAATCTCCTATCCCAGGAAACTTAATTAGTTCATCATAGATATTTGGAATATTATTTTTATAATATTTATTTATTAATTTAGCTGATTTTAACAAATTCCTTGCTCTAGAATAATATCCAAGACCTGACCAAAACTTTAATATTTGTGGTTCAGTAGAACGAGCTAATTTTTCAATATTTGGCCATCTTACTATAAATTCATTAAAGCGTTTAGTAACTGTATTAACAGTTGTTTGCTGAAGCATATATTCACTAACAAAAACATAATATGGATTTGGAAGATTATTTTGAAATTTGATACGCCAAGGTAAATCACGTTGATTTTTTTTATACCAGTTTATTAAATAATTTTTTACTTGGTTTTCTTGTTTAAACATATTGCTTTCATATTTAGGTACTATAAATTAATTATGCATATGGATAAAAAAAATAATAAGTCCAAAAGAGCTTTTATTCCACAGAAAATTGGAGATACTGTTAAGAAAATAAATAGAAAATTTACCTCAAAATTTGGGCAAATTGAGTTTATAATTCACTCAAATTGGGAAAAAATTGTAGGTGAATATTTTTTAGAATTTTCAGAGCCAAAACAAATTTCTAGTATACCTCATCATCAAAGTGAAGTTGGAGAAACAATTTATAAAAATTATTTAAATGTTAGTGTAGCACCTGCTGCAGCACTAGAATTCCAACATTTTAAAGATATTATAATTGAAAAAATAAATAGTTATTTTGGATATAAAGCAATTATAGACTTGAGAATTGTCCAAAATTACATACCTAAGTATAAGTCAATTAAAAAAAACCACAATGGCAATATAATGGTAAGTAAAAATGATTTAAAAAACCTAAAAAACAAGGTTGATAAAATGACAAATAGCGATTTGAAACAATCTCTTGTTGACTTAGGTATTAATATAACAAAAGGATCTTAATAAATGAGATATACATTTATATTTACATTAATATTTTTTATTTCGGTTAATATTAACTTAAAAGCTGCTGATCACTCAATTTTAAAAGTCACCGAAGAAGATTTTTTCTTGGGAAGTGAAAGTGCACCAGTTACAATAATAGCTTATGAATCTATGTCATGTAGTCATTGTGCAGATTTTCATAATAATACACTGGGTGATCTAAAGACTGAATATATTGATACGGGAAAGGTTAGGTTTGTCTTTAGGGATTTTCCATTCAATTACCCTGCTTTAGCAGGAAGTATGGTTATGCATTGTGTTCCAGATGAAGTTAGATATGACTACATGAATGCGCTGTATAAACTGCAGAAAAACTGGATAAAAAGAGAACACTCTGAAACAAGATCTGAATTGTACAAGATTATGCAAAGTGGTGGCATGAAACAAGATGAATTCGATTCCTGTTTAAGTGATATTAATTTAGAAAATGATATTCTTGAAGGTGTCATGAATGCACAAAAGGAGTTCAATATACGCTCAACACCTTCGTTTATTGTTAATGGAATGTTATATTCAGGGAACAAAGATATAAAAGAGTTTAGACAAATCATCGAGAAAATATTATCACAATAATTAATGATTAATTTTAGGACTCTTAAAGTCAAGGGCTTTAAGTCTTTTGTAGAGCCAATAGAAATACAAATAGAAAAAGGACTTACAGGTATTGTGGGCCCAAATGGATGCGGGAAGTCAAATCTAGTTGAGGCATTTAGGTTTGTTATGGGTGAGTTATCTCCTAAGCAAATGCGAGGAAGTGAACTTGATGATGTTATTTTTAATGGAACTGATGATAGACCTGCATGGGATATAGCAGAGGTTACAATTAATTTAGATAATAAAGAGCGAAAAGCTCCAAGCATATTTAATGAAAGTGATGCAATAGAGGTAACCAGAAGAATTTGGCGTGGCGAAGGTTCAGAATACAGAGTTAATGGAAAAGAAGTTAGGTTAAAAGATGTTCAGTTGCTATTTGCAGATGCTGCAACAGGTGCTCGATCAACATCAATGGTTAGCCAAGGAAGAGTTAGTGCGATTATATCTGCAAAACCTGAACAAAGGCGTACATTACTAGAGGAAGCGGCAGGAATAACTGGATTACATTCTCGTAGACATGAAGCTGAACTTAGACTTAATGCAACAGAAAATAATCTAGAGAGAGTTAAAGATGTGCTAAAGGCTCAAGATGAACAATTAACAATTTTAAAAAAACAATCAAAACAAGCTGAAAGATACAAATATATCCAAAAAGATATAACTAAAGCAAGAGCTCGTTTGTTCTATAAAAAATGGATTGATGAAAAAGAAAAACTAAAAAAAACAGATGAAAAAATACAAGTAGAAAATGAACTTGTAAATAATCAAACTCAAATAGTAGCAAAACTAAATGTAGAATATGAAAAAGTTCAAGAAGCTTTACCAAATCTTAGACAAGATGAAAATAAAGTATCATCTGAACTTCAAAAATACTCAATTAATTTAGAAAATCAGGAAAAAGAGATTGAAAGAGCAAATATTGCTGTTGATGAAATTAAAGTTCGAATAGAACAAATAAAGAATGATATCGACAGAGAAAAATTTTTATATGACGATGCAAATGAAAATTTAGATAGAGTAAGAGAGGAGAAGTCAGTTTTATTAAAACAACAAGGAGATCTTTTTTTGCAACCAGAAGATCAAAGAAATGATGAAATATCTTCGAGTAACAAGAATAATAATCCAATTATTGATTATATTGACTTTGAGGACGGTCTTGAACAAGCAATTGCTGCGGTTTTTTCTGACGAATTAATAGCGTCTATTGATGAAGAACAAACAAGTTTTTGGAGAAAATTAAATAGTGAGGAATCAAATTTTGAACCTCAAATCACTAAATTTTCATCAATCATATCAGCTCCAGATAATTTAAAAAAGAAACTAGAATTTATAGGTTTGGTCGAAAATAAAGAAAATATTTTAAACATTCAGAACAATTTAAAACCAGGTCAAGTATTAGTCAGTAAGATGGGTGAAATTTGGAGATGGGACGGATATGTTTCTAAAGGAAAGCAAAACAACTCTACTCGCGCAATATTAGATCAATTAAAAAATAGAAGGATTAAACAGCTAAGCAATGAAGAAAGACAATGGGATGATATTTCTAAAAAAGCCAATCAAAGAATGGAAGAATTAAGAAAGAGAGAAAAGACTTTAGAATTAGATTTGTCTAATCTTAAATCCGTGCCCGATGATGTTTCAAATCAAAAATTACAAATACAAAATAAAATAGAAGAAAATAAAAAAAATTATGAAAAAATAGCCAATGAACTGAGACAAACTGAACAGAATTCAAATGAAATAAATAAAAAATTAAAATTAGAAGAAATTAAGCTCAATGAGTTTAGAGAAGAACGAATTAGGACTGAAGGGCAAATTAATACAATTAATGAAGCAGTAAAATTACTATCAACACAAGTTAAGGAAAGATTAAATGTAGAATTAGATAATTTATATAGTGTTGGAGAAATTGATGCTAATAAATTACTTGGCAATACTGATGAATTAGAAAAAAAATTAGAGAGATTAATTGCAGAACAAGAACGATTGGGTGGTGTAAATCTTTTAGCTGAACAAGAGGCAAAAGAACTGGAAGAAAAAGTCAACTCAATCAAGAAAGATCAAAGTGATTTATTGAGTGCGATTAGCAAACTTAGAGAAGCAATTGACTCTTTAAATACTGAAGGAAGACAAAGATTACTGGCCGCTTATGGAATAGTAAATGAGAACTTTCAAAAACTATTTACTCGTTTATTTGGAGGAGGAAAGGCTTATTTAAAATTTACTGATGAGACTGACCCCCTTCAGGCGGGTTTAGAAATTTTTGCAAGTCCACCAGGTAAAAAATTGCAAAACTTAAATTTATTATCAGGTGGTGAACAAGCGCTAACTGCTCTTTCTCTATTATTTGCCGTATTTTTATCAAATCCAGCACCTATTTGTGTTTTAGATGAGGTTGATGCTCCATTAGACGATACAAATGTTGATAGATTTTGTTCATTAGTTGAAGAAATCGCAAAAACATCATCAACTAAGTTTTTAGTCATAACCCATCACAGAATGACCATGGCAAGAGTAAACAGATTATTTGGTGTTACGATGCCAGAAAAAGGTATATCTCAACTTGTTTCAGTAGATTTAGAAAAAGCTATTCAGATTAAAGAACCAGATTCAAAAAATGAATTATAAAAATAAGAATCTAGAAAAATTAAGTAAAAAATTAGAAGATTTGGATATTCAAAATGAAAATACTGGTAAAATTAAAAAGGAAAGAGGTGCAAGTTTTGGATTTAAAATTAGTACTGAAATAATTGCAGCACTTGTTGTAGGTGTTGGAATAGGGCTTATTGTGGATAATTATTTTAATACTAAACCATTTGGATTAATTATTTTCTTCATATTTGGCGCATTAGCTGGATTTTTAAACGTTTATCGTGTAATGCGTCGCATTGAAAAACAAAGATAATTTAATTACTCAAGATTTAATATGGCAGCAAAAGACAGTCCGTTAAAACAATTTGAAATAGATCCGATTTCAAATATTGAACTGGGCGGATATAACATATCTTTTACAAACTCTTCATTAGCGATGCTAATTACTGTCCTTGTAATTACTATATTTTTAACAATTACTGTAAATACACGTTCTATTATCCCATCAAGGATGCAGCTAATTTCAGAGCTTATGTATAATTTTATAGCACAACTACTTTCTGATACAGTAGGTGATAACGGAAAAAAATATTTTCCTTTTGTTTTTTCATTATTTATGTTTGTTCTTATTGGAAACATGGTTGGAATGATACCATATCAGTTTACTTTCACTAGTCATATTATTGTAACCTTTGCCTTAGCAACAGTTGTTTTCGTTGGTGTTACTATTCTAGGTTTTGTTAATCATGGAATAAAATTTTTTTCTTTTTTCTATATTCCTGGTGTTCCCTTTTACATGCATCCATTATTAATCCCTATTGAAGTTATATCATATTTATCTCGTCCTATAAGCTTATCAGTTAGGCTGTTTGCTAATATGCTTGCAGGACATACTTTACTTAAAGTATTTGCAGGGTTTGTTGTCTCTATGCCATTTTTTACTGGAGTGTTTCCATTAGCGTTTATAGTGGCCTTAACAGGATTGGAAATTTTAATTGCGTTTTTGCAAGCATATGTGTTTGCAATACTTACATGTTTATATATTAATGATGCTTATCATTTACATTAATTTAAAATAGGAGGACTTATGGAAATTGAAGCAGCAAAAGTTATCGGAGCAGGTTTAGCCGTTATCGGCGTAATTGGGTCTGGTATTGGCATAGGCAATATTTTCTCATCATTTATTCAAGCAGTTGGAAGAAATCCAGCAGCAAGAGGTGAGGTTTTTACTATGACAATGTTAGGTTTTGCTCTAGTTGAAGCAATAGCGCTCTTTGCACTTGTTATTGCACTTGTAATATTATTTGGTTAATTTTTGAGTAGTTAATGCCTCAATTGAACCCTGAGTTTTTTGTATCACAACTCTTTTGGCTAGTCGTATTTTTTTCTTTTTTGTTTGTCTTTTTATGGAGGGTTTCACTGCCTAGAATTGCAACTGTACTAGAAAAAAGGCAAAACAAAATTGATGAAAATCTATCTAATGCTAAAAAACTTCAAGAGGAGGCAAAAGAAATTGAAGTAAATATTAATGAAAAAATAAAAATTGCAAAAAAAGAAACAGATGATCAAATAAAAAAAATAATAACTTCACTAGAAAACGAGGTTTCATCACAGTTATCAATTCTTGATAGAGATTTAGAAGAAAAGATATCCAAATCTGAAAAGGAAATTATTAGTAATCGAAATTCACAAATGGAGAACATTAATGATCAAATAACAGACATAACAAAAACAATAGTTTCTAAAATAACTGATATAAATCTATCAGACAGTGATATAAATAAAGCCATCAAATCAGGTAAGGAATACTCTAACTAATGTTTTCTGATCCACAATTTTGGGTAGCAGTATCTTTTTTTCTATTTATAGCAGCAATATTTAATCCTGTTCGAAAAGTACTTACCTCTAATCTAGATACTCAAATAAATGAGATCAAATCAAAAATAGATGATGCTGAAAAATTAAAGATGGATGCTGAAAGAACTCTCACCGAATTAAAACAGAGACAGCTTGAAGTTGAAAATGAAATAAATAAATTAAAGATTGAATCAGATAAGAAAATTGATGAGCTAAAAAATTTATCTTCAAAAAAATTATCTGAGCAAATTGAAAAAAAGAAATTGCTTGCAGATAGTAAAATACAGCAACTAATAAGAGACACTAATATTGGTATTAAAAACTATATTACTAACGTAGCAGTGGAAACAGCTGTTACTATTTTACAACAAAACTTAAGTAATGAAAAAAAATCAGAATTGATTGATAAATCAGTTAATGATTTTGAAAGTATTTTAAAAAATTGAATATTATTGATTAATTTTTATAAAACCAATTGCAAGTGAATTAACAATCTTTTCTTTATCAATACTAATTCTTAATTTGTCTGTAATTTCTAATATTTGAAAATCTGATTCCATTTTATTAAAATTTAGATCTTTTTGTATTCTAAAATATTGTTTATCTATAATTTGGTCATCCATATCATATAATAAGACAAAGATCGGTAAATTAATAGTTTGATCATTGAGATTGATTGATTCTACTAATAACAATATATCAATAAAATAATTATTTTTTTGTAAATCAGCAAAACATCCATCCAAAAAGGCATAATTATTTAGTGAAGCATTATAACTATAATTATTTATATTTATATTTTGTTGGTGATCTTGTGAATAAAAATTATTTTCAGTTGAAAAAAATACTTTAGGACATTTAATATTTACCTTTTCAGCAGACCGATCTAGTACTGTATTACAGCCAATTAGCAAAATAAATGTAAAAAATAATAAGATTTTTTTCACAATTATTGTATTACTATAAAAATATCTATGTTTACAACATTCTAAATAAGTATGAGTAAAAAACTTAATATATATCTAGCTGGACCAAGAGGATTCTGTGCTGGAGTGGATAGAGCTATAGAAATGGTTAAGGAAGCTCTCAAAAAGTATGGTCAACCGGTCTATGTAAGACATGAAATAGTACATAACAAATATGTTGTCGAAAATTTAAAATCTGAAGGAGCTATTTTTGTAGAAGAACTAAATGAAATAAAAGATAAAAGCAGACCTGTTATTTTTTCTGCACATGGGGTGCCTAAAGCAGTACCAGAAGAAGCTTTAAAATTAAATTTACTTTATTTTGACGCAACATGTCCATTAGTTAGTAAAATACACAAAGAGGTTGAGCACTTTGATAAGAAAGATCTACCAGTTATTTTGATAGGTCATAGAAATCATCCTGAAGTTATTGGTACAATGGGTCAGATAAAAAATGAGATATATCTTGTTGAAAATGTTGAAGACGTAAAAAATCTACCATTAGATAAAGAAAAAAAGATTGCCTATGTAACTCAAACAACATTATCTGTAGATGATACAAAAGATATTATCAAAGAAATTAAAAACAATTTCATAAATGTTATAGAACCAAAAAAAAATGATATATGCTATGCTACTACTAATAGACAAGAAGCTGTTAAAAAAATTGCTAGTAATTGTGATTATTTTTTAGTCATTGGTGCAAGTAACTCATCTAACTCTTTGCGCCTAGTAGAAGTTGCTAAAAATTATGGTTCTAAAAAAGCTATTCTTGTTGAAGATGTTGATTCAATAAATCTTAATATATTTGAGAACATTGAAAATATTGGCATAACAGCAAGTGCATCATCTCCTGAAATATTGGTTAAAAAATTATTAGATAAATTAAAAAATAATTTTGATTTAAATATTAATGAAGCACATTATCAAAAAGAAAATATTTATTTTAAAGTACCAGATTCACTTAAAAATTAAATTATGGCGGTTTTTACAAAATTAGAAAAAAGTGAAATAGAGGAATTTTTAATTTCTTATGATATTGGTAAATTGGAAGAATTTAATGAAATTGTTGAAGGTATAGAAAACACTAATTATAAATTAATTTGTGATGGCAATCCCTATATTCTTACTATTTTTGAAAAAAGAGTAGATGAAAAAGATTTACCATTCTTTATGGACTTAAAATTGTATTTGAATGGAAAAAATTTTAAGTGCCCAAAACCAATAATAAATAAATCTAACAGTATTATAAATAATTTAAAAGATAAAAAAGCTGTTATTGTTTCATTTATCAATGGAACAAAAATTGAGTTGCCAGATACTAAAGATTGTTTAGAAATTGGAAAGACAGTAGGCGAATTACATAATATATCTTTAGGTTTTAATGAAAAAAAAGAAAATACTCTAAATTTATTGGCATTAAAAAATATTTTTTATAAGTGTTTAAATTCTAACTACATAGAATTTAAAGAATTATTAAGTGAAATTAATAGTGAGATAAATTTTATAGAAAATTCATGGCCTGAAGATTTACCATCAGGATTAATTCATGCTGATTTATTTAAAGATAATGTTTTTTTTGAAAATGGTAAAATTTCAGGAATAATTGATTTTTATTTTTCTTGCTACCATTTTTTTCTATACGACATAGCGATTATAACAAATGATTGGTGCTTCAAAGATAATGGAAAAGAATTTCTTAACAAACATTTTGATTCTCTAATTGCAGGGTATAGTTTATCAAGAAAATTAAATAATTATGAAATTAATTCATTCAATATAATTTTAAGAATGGCAACAATAAGAATTCTAATAACTAGATTACACGATTATATTTTTCATCCAAATGATGCTATAGTTGTTAAAAAAGATCCTTTTGAATATTACAATATCTTAAAATGGCACCAAAAAAATAAAATCAATCCAACTATATGATATCAATTTATACAGATGGAGCTTGTTCAGGTAATCCTGGAATTGGAGGTTGGGGAGTAGTAATACTTATTGATAACAAAAATCCAATTTATTTAAATGGTGGTCAAAGTGAAACTACTAATAACCGAATGGAATTAGTAGCTGCAATAAAAGCTGTGACTTATTTTAATGAAAAAAAAGAATTAACAATCTTTACAGACAGTAAATATTTAAAAGATGGAATAGAAAGCTGGATACAGAAATGGAAAAATAATGGCTGGAAAACTGCGAATAAAAAACCAGTAAAAAATAAAGACTTATGGATTGAGCTGGATAATGAAATAGATAAACATAATGTTACATGGAATTGGGTTAAAGGTCATGCAAACAATGAATTTAATGAAAAAGCAGACTTTCTTGCAAGAAAATATATTGAAGAAGTTAATTAAAGTTATTTATTTTTTAGCTTTAACTATTACCGTCATATCATTTAACAATTATGTAAAGGCTAAAGAAAAATGGGTAATTGATAAAGATATATCTAAAATTAAATTTGAAATTCCAGTTCTTTTTGCAACAAATGTAATTGGTGAATTTAAAAATTTTGATGGCTTTGTAGAAATTGATTTGATTAATAATGAAAATAACAAAGCTATATTGTCAGTAGATATTGGCAGTATTGAATTAAATTATAACAAATATAAAAATTTAATTTTAAGTCCAATATTTTTCGATTTATCTAATTATCCAATTAGTGTTTTAGATACAAAAAAATTTTCTTATACAAATGAACAAGAATTGTCTTTAGATATAGAATTAACAATAAAAGGAATAAGTAAGATGGCTATTACAGAACTAAAGATTAACAGATTAACTACAAATATTGTTCAAATATTGGGAAAATTAGAATTTAATAGAAATGATTTCAATATTGGAACAGGTAGTTGGAAAAATACAACGATTTTGAAAAATAAAATTAAAATAGAAACAAATATTTTTTTATTAAGAGAATAAAATTAATTTGTGTTAATAAAATCGCCACAACGTAATCCAATCATCATTGCCGGAGCAGATGTATTACCCGAATTTATATTAGGCATTGCTGATAAATCACAAACTCTTAGATTGTCTATACCTCTGACTCTTAATTTAGAATCTAAAACTGACATTTTATCATTATCAGCACCCATTTTTGCAGTACCAGATGGATGATAATTTGTTCTTACAAATCTTCTGCAATGTTTTTCTAAATTTTCATCTGTCAAATTTTCAGGATTAGGGATTATAACTTTTTCAACTTTTTTTGATAAAGGTCCCTCTTGTAAGGCTCTTAGAAAAAATCTTTGCCCAGCCATCATCATTTTTAGATCATCTTCATGCTTTAATAAATTTAATTCTATCTCAGGTTGATCTCTAAAATTAGATGATTTTAACTTAACATAACCTCTAGATTTTGGTTTTGTCATTACAGTTGTTATAGTCATTCCATAATCATCTTTGATAACACCAATTGTATCTGAATTCATATAGATACTAGGTACAAAAAATGCCTGGATATAAGATAGGTCTTCACTATTAATTGGATTAACAAAAGCCCCTGCTTCAACACCAGTAGAATTAACCCTGCCAGTACCAAATAGAAGAAACTCAAGTCCATTTCTTAACATTCTCCACCCTTCACCCTGTTTGTAATATCCAAAATTACCATTTGCTTTTGCAATTAGTGGACATTCAGGATGATCCATTAAATTTTTACCTACACCAGGTAGATTATTTCTGCATTTTATTGAGAATTTTTCTAGTTCTTCTTCGCTACCGATACCTGAAAGCATTAATATTTTTGGTGTAATAAATGATCCAGCAGCTAATATTATTTCCTTCTCTGCAAAAATTTTCTCTTCTTGGCCCAAAAGATTTTCAATAGTAACACCAATAGCCTTGTCATTTTCAATAATTATTTCTTTAACAGTCGTTCTTAGTAAAAGTTTAAGTTTTTTATTATTTTTATGAGGCTCAATAAAAGCTGAGGCAGATGATGATCGTTTTCCTTTCTTATTCATAAATTGGTAAAGGCCAACACCTTTTTGTTTTTCTCCGTTAAAATCATCAGTTTTATCTACACCTAGAATTGCTACTGACTCTATAAAATCATAAGTTAGTTGATCAATATGTGTAGAATCAGAAACATTGATTTGTCCTTTTTTACTATGATATTTATTTTCTAATCTAGAATTATTTTCCATTTCTTTAAAGTATGGAAGAATTGTGTCCCAATCCCATTTAACACTATCATTGTTTACTCTTAAAATTTCTTCCCATTCATTATAATCTTCTGCTCTACCTCTCATATATACCTGAGCATTAATTGATGTACCTCCTCCTAATACATTACCTTGTGGAATAATATTCTGTCTATTACCTAAATGTTTCTGTGGATTCGATTTATGATAGGTTGCATACTTAGAATCATTTATTAATTTAAAAAAACCAGCTGGAGCATTTAACAAAAAATTGTTGTGTGAGAAACCTGCTTCAATTAATGTTACTGACTTATTTGCAGTTAATAATTTATGAGTAACAGCACATCCAGATGCACCTCCACCGATAACAATATAGTCAGGGATTTCAGTCACGAAAACTATCTTGAAGTATAACCACCATCAACAACTAAAACTTCCCCACTTACATAACTAGATGCAGGTGAGCATAAAAATAGTGCTGCAGCTGCTACTTCTTCTGGATTGCCCATTCTACCCATTGGAGTCATTTGATTCCATACTGGATACCAGTGTTTATTTTCTTCAGGTAAGTCGCACATGTCTGTTTTTATATAACCAGGAGCTATAGCATTCACTCTAATATTATGTTCTGCATAGTCACTAGCTAAACTTTTTGTCATCATGTGGACTGCAGCTTTAGATGCATTGTAAGCTACTTGTGGTTGGGGAATATTAGATACTAAACCAGAAATCGATCCTATGTTTAAAATAACACCATCATTTTGTTTTTTCATAGGTGTGATTGCAGACCTACACATTCGAAAAACAGCATCAACATTTGTATTCATTATTTTATTCAATAAATTATCATTATATGTTTCAATATCACCATGTTGAGCAACTCCAGCATTGTTTACTAAAATATCTAAGCGACTTTTTTCTTTAATTGCATAATCAATTATTTTTTGAGGTACAGATGGGTCGGTTATATCAGATTCATAAAAAGTTACATCAAAACCAGATTTTTTTAAACTTTCAAACCCATTGTATTTGTCAGTTCTACTAGTAACAATTAATTTAGCTCCAGCTTCACCTAATGCCATAGCAATTGCTAAGCCAATTCCACGGGTTCCCCCAGTAACGATTGCTACTTTATTATCTAATTTAAATTTATCAAACATGTTATCTTTATGATAATATCTAAATTAAAAGATTAATAAACATAAATAACTTAAATATTTGATTTAATATATTTAAGTGCTTCAGTTGCAAGGTCCTCAGAATTACTCCATAAATTCCTCCAAACAGCTAGTGTATTAGAAAGAACTGGGTCAACAACTTCAGAAGAAAAAGATTCAAAAGTAATTATTCCTGTATAATTAATTTCTTTAAGACTTTTAAAAGTTTCATCAAAATTAATATGGCCATTACCAAGATATCCTCGATGATTTTCACCAAAGTGAAACATGCCTAATTTATCATTTCCAATTAATTTAATAGGCTCTGAATAGTTGTTTTCCTCGATGTTCATATGATAAGTATCAAGATGTACTTTAACATTTGGTACTCCTAAATCATTTATATAATGTAGAGCTTCTTGTGCTGTATTCATTATATTAGTTTCATACCTATTCACAACTTCAAGACTTAATGTAACATTATTTTTATTAGCTTCCTCTGCAAGATCTCTAATTACAGATAAAGAATTTTCATATCCTTTTTTAGTTTTTGGAGCATCATTTTTTTGGAGTGCAGAATGAATTACTCCACATAAATTTGATGATCCTACATCTATTGTTTTTTGAAGTGCTTTAAATAAAAGTTCACGTCCTGCATTTACCCTATCTTGATCTTCAGATGCAATATCAGTTTTAAAACTCAGACCAAGAGATACGGTTGGTTCAATATTAAATTTTTCATATGTCTTTGATACAAAATCAGTATCCAAAGCATCAGGATTTAGCAAAGGCAACTCCATGACATCGTAACCAATTTTAGCAACTTGTGAAAGGCATTTTTCAATACTGTGATTTTCAATATCTCCAATAAATGTTAAAGCATGTACGCCAATTTTATTCATAGTTGAATCTGAATTTTTACATCCTCTGGAAGATTTTTAGCAGCTCTCTCAAAAGCTTTAATACTATCATCAAAAGCTACTGTGTCTGTGATCATAGGTTTGACATCTATTTTATTACTCGATAACAAACTAATTGCTCTATCATACTGGTGTGCATATCTAAAAACTGTTTTAATTTCTATTTCTTTTGTTAGCAAAGTAGCAAAATCCATAGGGATTGCACTCATAGGATTTCCCACAATAACTACCTTACCTGCAGGACAAATAGCGTCAAATATAACATCATAAGCTTTAGTTGCACCTGATGCTTCAAAAATAATATTAGCACCCCAATTATTAGTGTGTTTTTTTATTATTTCTATTGGGTTCTCATTTACTAAATCAATTGGAATTAAATTTTCGTAATTTTCACACATCCTTAATTTTTCTTTGATAATATCAGCTATAAAAACTTTTGAACATCCTCCAGCTAATGCTGTTAAAGCTATAACCAATCCAATTGGACCACAACCCATTACTAATGCAGTTTCTCCAGGAATAATTTTTGCTTTTTCTGCAGCTTGAAGTCCGACCGCAAGTGGTTCAATCATTGCTCCTTCTGCGTATGAAACATTATCTGGTAACTTAAAAACAAAGTTTGACGGGAAAACTACTTCTGGCGTTAAACAACCATGATCA
>CACNUI010000014.1 GCA_902623545.1 uncultured Alphaproteobacteria bacterium
TTTATTTTATTTTTGCATCTGGCGGGCCTTTAGGTGTCTTACAACTTCTGTATACGCCTTCTGCGATGATTATCGCTCAAACTATAATAATTTTTCCAATAATTGCTTCGTTATCTCATGAGATATTTTATAAAAATTGGTTTGAATTTAAGGATCAGATAAGATCATTAAATATACCTTTTTGGGGTTCAGCAAAACTTTTATTTAACCATAGTTATTTTTTATTAATAACAACATTATTATCTGCTTTTGGAAGAGCAATTTCAGAAGTTGGTGCAGTTATGATTGTGGGTGGAAATATTGATCATTATACGCGAGTAATGACCACAGCTATATCGCTAGAAACTAGAATGGGAAATTTAGAATACGCAATGGCTTTAGGTTTAGTATTAATATCAATAACAATAATTATTTACTCTCTTGTATATTTATTAAATAATCGATTAATTAAATGAAAATAGTAGGGATTGTTGGCTGGAAGAATTCGGGGAAAACGACTATTGCATCAAAAATCATAAATAAACTTAACTCAAAAAATTTTCGCGTTGCTTCAATCAAACATGCACATCACGAATTTGATATAGATTATGAAAATACGGATAGTTTTAAGCATAGAGCAGCGGGGTCTTCTCAAGTAATAGTTAGTTCATCGAAACGATGGGTTAAAATATCTGAGTTAAATAATTCGAAAGAAAAAACATTAGATGAATTAATTAATCAACTTTCAGACGTTGATATTGTAGTAGTAGAGGGGTTTAAAAATGAAAATCATCCAAAAATTGAAATAATTAAAAATGATAATAATAATTATCTATTTAGTAAAATTAAAAATGTTAAAGCTATCATTACTAATTATAAACTTGAAACTAACTTAAAGATTTTTAAGAATGATGAAATTGATGATTTTATTTTGAAAGAATTTTAATGAATAAATCACCTCTAACCAAAAAACAAATTATTAATTTATTTAAAAAACAAAAGAATGTGATTATTAATTCTGAAAAAGTTAATTTAGAAAATTCAGAGGATAGATTTCTTTATGAAGATATAACAAGCAAAATTAATTTACCTCCTTTTAATAACTCTGCTGTAGATGGTTATGCAGTATTAAAAGCAGATTTAAAAAATAAAAAACCTTTTTTTTGTAATAGACGAATTGCTGCTGGGGATAACAAAAATATAAAAGTAAAACCTGGTGAAGCAATTCGAATTTTTACTGGAGCAAAAATGCCATCAAATTCATCCACAATAGTTATGCAAGAAAATACATATAAGAAAGGAAATAAAGTTCATTTAATTAAAATTCCTAAATTTGGAGAAAATTATAGATTAAAGGGTGAGGATATTAAAAAAAATCAAAAAATATTAGTAAAGGGCTCTAAATTAAATCAACAGAATATAAACTTAATTGCTGCTACTGGTAATAGTGAAATTAAAGTATTTAAAAAAATTAAAATTGGTTTCTTTACAAGCGGTAACGAATTAAGAAAACCAACCAAAAATTTAAAAAATTCTGAAATTAATAATTCAAATTATTATAGTTTAAATAATTTACTCAATAAAAATTTTATAGAAAAAAAATATTGCGGAAATCTTAAAGATAATTTTAAATATATTAAAAATAAAATATTTAATACTTCAAAAAAATTTAATGTAATAATAACAGCTGGTGGGGCATCTGTTGGCGATGAAGATCATTTAATTAAGGTTTTATCCGATTTAGGTAAGATATATTTTTGGAGAGCAGCAATAAAGCCAGGAAGACCAATTGCAGTAGGAAAAATAAATAAGTGCTACATAATTTGTTTACCAGGTAATCCAGTATCTGTTCAATTATTATACGCAATGTTAGTAAAGCCATTAGTTGAAAAACTATCTGGTGGAAATTTTAAGTTACCATCTTCAATTAAAATTACAGCAAATTTTTCTATGAAGAAAAAAACTAAAAGAATGGAGTGGTTGCGTGTAAATAAACAAACAATAAATAATAAAAATATTGCGAATAAATTTCCTAAACAGGGATCGGGAATGATCAGTTCTATTTCTTATTCAGACGGTATTATTGAAATTAAAGAAAATATTTCTGAGGTAAACAAGGGGGATATTCTTGAATTTTATAATTTTGAGAGTTTATTTTAATTTTTAATTTTAAATATATAACGAATTACAATTTTATCTTTAATTTTTTCACAACTTAAATATTCATATTTGGACTGATCACAATAATGTTCAAAATCCGCTTCAGCCAAAGGATCGGTTGCAATAACTTTAATAATTGTGTCTTTTCTTAATTCTGAAGCAAGTTTTCTAGCTTTAAGAACCGGTATAGGACATTCTGTACCACTAGTATCAAGAACTAATTCATTATTTTCAACTGAATCTTTCATAATTTTCTGATACTTAATATATAGTATAAATTAATTGGAATGGATAAATTTGTTTCTCAAACAGAAACTTCTTTAAAAAAGAAGAAAAGACGTTGGACTCCAAAAGGAAGACAAGTCGAAGATAAATATTTAGATGAAGTTTCTCAATTGTTTTCAGGATTAACATTTAAGCGAGATGAATTAATAGAATATTTGCATATATTACAGGATAAATTTGGTGTTTTGTACGATAAACATCTAGTTGCTTTATCAACTATTATTAATTTACCACTTTCTGAAATTTATGAAGTTGCAACCTTTTATGCTCACTTCAATATTGTTAAAGATAGTAAAGACTATAACCCAGTGAACGTTGTAAGGGTATGTGAAAGTTTAACGTGTGAATTATTTGGCGCAAGTAACTTACTTAAAAATATAAAAAAATTAGAAAATAAAAATATAAAAGTCGTACCTGGGCCATGCATGGGGAGGTGTCATGTTGCCCCTACTGTTTGTGTTGGAAAAAATTATGTTGATATGGCTGATTATGATAATGTTAAAAAAACAATCGATGAAAAAAATTTTGAACCCTTTATTCCAGATTATATAAATTTATCTGCTTATAAAAAAAATGGTGGTTATGAAATTGCAAACAGAATAAAAAATGGTGTGATTTCAAAAAAACAAGTTTTGGATTCATTAAATGAAAGTGGATTGAAAGGGAAGGGTGGCGCTGGGTTCCCTACAGGAAAAAAATGGGAAATTGTTTCAAACTACAATGGTAGAAAATATGTTGCTGTTAATGGTGATGAAGGTGAGCCAGGAACATTTAAGGATAGGTCATATTTAGAAAGCGATCCACATAGATTTTTGGAAGGAGCTTTAATTGCTTCCTATTTTATCAATGCTCATAAAGTTTACATTTATATGAGAGATGAATATCCAGCAGTTATAAAAATTTTGCTCGATGAAATAAATAAAATGGAAGATGAAGAAATAATTCCAAAAGACTTTTTCGTAGTAAGAAGAGGGGCAGGAGCATATATCTGTGGAGAAGAATCAGCAATGATAGAAAGTATTGAAGGAAAAAGAGGATTGCCAAGACATAGACCCCCTTATGTAGCTGAAATTGGTTTATTTGGATGTCCTACTTTAACAAACAATTTAGAAACTCTTTTTTGGGTAAGAGATATAATTGAAAAAGGAGCAAAGTGGTTTGCTGAAAAGGGTTCCAATGGAAATAAGGGTTTTCATAGTTTTTCGGTATCTGGCAGAGTAAAGAACCCAGGGGTAAAAGTTGCACCAGCCGGTATAACAATTCAACAATTAATTGATGAGTATTGTGATGGTATGGCAGATGGACATGCTTTTAAAGGATATCTTCCAGGAGGTGCATCAGGCGGTATTCTCCCTGCTACAATGAATGATATTCCACTTGATTATGGATCTAAAGAATTAATGGATGCCGGATGTTTTTTAGGTTCAGCGGCAGTGGTTGTATTATCGGATCAAGATAATATGAAAGATGTTGCTCTTAATTTACTAAAATTTTTTGAAGAGGAAAGTTGTGGTCAATGTACGCCATGTCGTTCTGGTACAGAGAAAACAGTAAAATTAATGAAAGAAAAAAATTGGAACAAAGAAAAATTAAAAGATTTAAGTGAAGTTATGGCTCAAGCATCGATATGTGGATTAGGACAAGCTGCAACAAACCCTTTAAATTCTGTTCTAAAATATTTTAGCAATGAAATAACTTATGACTAAAGAGAAAACAAAATTTTATTTAAACGAAAAGTTAGTTGAAGCAAATGCTGATGAAACTATTTGGCAAGTTGCAAATAGACTTGGAACAGAAATCCCCCATTTATGTTATTCCGATAAACCTGGCTATAGAGCAGATGGAAATTGTAGAGCATGTATGGTTGAAATTGAAGGAGAACGTGTTTTGGCAGCATCTTGTATTAGAAAGCCAAGTGATAGTATGAAAGTAAAAACTTCTTCAGAAAAAGCTAAAAAATCTAGAGAGTTAGTTTTTGAATTACTTCTAGCAGACCAACCAAAAAAAGAAATTGCCCATGATAATAATTCTGATTTTTGGAAATGGATAGACAAAGTTGATGTTAAAGAAAGTAGATTTCCAAAAAAACCTTCATGTCAGGCAGACGTTTCTCATCCAAGCATGGCTGTAAATTTAGATGCATGCATACAATGTAATCTCTGTGTAAGAGCATGTAGAGAAGTCCAGGTAAACGATGTGATTGGAATGGCATATCGAGGAGAAAATTCTAAAATTGTATTTGATTTTGATGATCCAATGGGTGACAGCACATGTGTAGCATGTGGTGAATGTGTACAAGCATGTCCAACTGGAGCATTAATGCCGGCATCCATTGTAGATAAGGATGGTGTTGGCCATAGTAAGGTAGATAAAAAAATTGATAGCGTTTGTCCTTATTGTGGTGTTGGTTGTCAGATAGAATACAATGTAAAAGATAATAAAATTAAATACGTTAATGGTGTTGATGGCCCCGCAAACAAAAATAGATTATGCGTAAAGGGAAGATTTGGTTTTGATTATGTAAATAATCCAGAAAGGCTCACAAAGCCATTGATTAGAATTAAAGACAAAGCAAAAGACTTACATCCAAACATTAATTTTTCAAATATTCATCAATATTTTAGAGAAGCATCTTGGGATGAAGCTTTAGATTATGCTGCACAAGGATTTTTAAAACTTAAAAAACAAAGAAATGGTAAAAGTAATCTTGCGGGATTTGGATCAGCTAAATGTTCAAATGAAGAAGCATATTTATTTCAAAAACTAATACGAACTGGCTTTAATACTAATAATGTTGATCATTGTACTAGGCTTTGTCATGCGTCATCTGTAGCTGCTTTACTTGAAACTATTGGTTCAGGAGCTGTTACTGCTCCATTCTATGAAGTTGAACATTCTGATGTGATAATAGTCATTGGAGCTAATCCAACTGAAAACCATCCAGTAGCAGCAACTTTTTTTAAAAATGCTGCAAAAAAAGGTTCCAAATTAATTGTGATGGATCCTAGAGGTCATTCTTTAAAAAAACATGCAACTCATATGTTACAATTTAAACCAGGATCTGATGTTGCTCTCTTAAATTCAATAATGAATGTTATTGTTGAAGAAAATTTATTTAATTCTCAATATATTAAAAAACAAACTGAAGGATTTGAAAAATTAAGAAAACATTTAATGAATTATTCACCTGATATAATGGAAAATGAAACAGGTATTGATCCAGAATTAATAAGAAAAGTAGCGCGCTTATATGCCAGTACAAATAAAGGAATAATTTTTTGGGGTATGGGTATTTCTCAACATACACATGGTACCGACAATGCTAGATGTTTAATTTCTCTAGCTTTAATGACAGGTAATGTTGGAAAAAGAGGATCTGGTTTACATCCTTTAAGAGGACAAAATAATGTTCAAGGAGCATCTGACGCTGGTCTCATACCAATGATGTACCCTGATTATCAATTAGTTGATAAAGATAATAATAAAGATTTTTTTGAAAAACTTTGGAAGACTCCTTTAGATGATAAAAAAGGTCTAACTGTTGTTGAAATTATGGATGCTATTCACGAGAATACAATTAAAGGTATGTATATACTCGGTGAAAATCCCGCAATGTCTGATCCTGATCTTAATCATGCAAGAGAAGCTCTACAAATGTTAGATCATTTAGTTGTTCAAGATATTTTTTTAACTGAAACAGCAACATATGCAGATGTTATTTTCCCTGCTTCAGCATGGCCTGAAAAAAATGGAACAGTTACTAATACAAATAGACAAGTGCAGATGGGAAGAAAAGCTTTAGACTCTCCAGGTGAAGCTAAAGAAGATTGGTGGATAACTAATGAACTTGGAAAAAGAATGGGTTTAAAATGGCAATATGAACATCCCAAGGAAATTTACGAAGAAATGTCACTAACAATGCCTTCATTAAACAATATATCTTGGGAAAGATTAGAAAATGAAAATTCTGTAACTTATCCAAGTAAATCTCCAACTACACCTGGGGATGAAATTGTTTTTGGTGATAAATTTCCAAACGAAAATGGTAAAGGTAAATTTATTCCAGCAAGTGTTACCGCACCAGATGAAGTACCTGATAAAGAATTTGCGATGATACTAACTACAGGAAGGCAATTAGAGCATTGGCATACTGGAGCTATGACTAGAAAGGCATCAAATTTGGATGCAATTGAACCAGAACCCTCAGTTTCAATATCACCTAAAGATATAATTAAAAATAATATGAAAGCTGGTGATAAAATAAAAGTCTCAACTAGAAGAGGCTCTATCAATATCAGAGTAAGGCAAGACAGGGCTATTCCTGATGGAGTCATATTTATTCCATTTTGTTATAATGAATCTGCAGCTAATCTTTTAACTAATCCAGCTTTAGATCCATATGGAAAAATTCCTGAATTTAAATATTGTGCAGCAAAAATTGAGAAGTTATAAATATTATATGATTAAGAAAACTTTAATAATTTTATTTCTTGTATTTAGTCCAATTACTGCTTGCTCTACATTAGGTGAATTAAACGAAAGAGTAAAAGGTGATGGAGTTCCTTATATTCCTGGGATTTAATTTATAAAATTCTTGTCGAATTTTTAATTTAATATAAATGCAACCTTAATGCCGCGTTAGCTCATTTGGTAGAGCAGTTGATTTGTAATCATCAGGTAGTCAGTTCGATTCCGACACGCGGCACCACTTCTAATTAAAATTTAGCTGGAGTAAAATTGATACAAAGCTATTGATGTAGCATTAGAAACATTCAAACTATCAATTTCAAATTCTAAATTATGTTTCATCTTTATCTGCATTATTTCATCGCATTCCTTTTTTACTAATTCTCTAATACCTTTCCCTTCAGAGCCAAAAACCAATACTGATTTTTGTGAAAAAATAAAATTTGAATTTTTATTTTTTGAGCTATCGAAGCCATAAATCCAATAATTATTTTTTTTAAGAAAAGAAATAGCTCTTTTAATATTTGTCACTCTAATATAATTTACAATCTCTGCAGCACCAGAAGCTGATTTGTAGAGTGATGAAGTCAATTCTGGTGAATTATCTTTGCTAACTATAATTCCTGCACAATCAAATAATGCACATGATCTCATTATCGAACCAATATTTTGAGGATCAGTTACTTGATCTAAAATTAAAATTACCGATTTTGATTTTTTACTCTCTTCTTTTACAAATTCTTCTAAACTTGGCCTTGAAAAATCCTTTGTTTTTAGAACTAGTCCCTGTGTTGTGTTCTCGTTTCCAAATCTTCTTGTGAATTCATTTTGAGGAAGAATTGTAATATTTTGTATTTTAGATTCATATTTTTTAACAAAATTAATCTTATTTTTACTAATTATTAGCTCTATATGCTTTCTTTTATTATTTTGGAGAGCTGCTTTAACAGAATGTTGACCAAAAATTGTATGAATTCCTTGATTTTTATTAAATTTATTAATTTTAAACTTACTCATGGTTTAATATCACAGATTTATTCAATTAATACAATCTAGATATGTACAAATAGTGATTTTTTGTCTAAAAGGCCGTTGCTTTTACGAATATACGTATTTTGCAAAGGTGAGGTTGCTGTTTTAGATTGACATACATACTATTTTATTAGTATTTGCCAGTTTCTTCATACGGAGGGGTGGTCGAGTGGTTAAAGGCAGCGGACTGTAAATCCGCCCGCGTGAGCGTACGTAGGTTCGAATCCTACCCCCTCCACCAAATGGAGGTATAGGACTAAAGCAAAAAAAGTGAGTGCGTGATGCAGTCAGTTTAGTTGCGGGTGTAGCTTAGTGGTAAAGCTCCAGCCTTCCAAGCTGGCTACGAGGGTTCGATTCCCTTCACCCGCTCCATAACAAATAAATTGGGGTAAAAAAAATGGCTAAAGCAAAATTCGAAAGAAATAAACCGCATTGTAATATCGGTACTGTTGGTCACGTTGACCATGGAAAAACTACATTAACAGCTGCTATAACAAAAATTTTAGCAGAGTCAGGTGGTGCAGAGTTTACAGATTACGCAAACATAGATAAAGCGCCTGAAGAAAGAGAGCGTGGAATTACTATCTCTACAGCACACGTTGAATATGAGACAGAAAAAAGACATTACGCACACGTTGATTGCCCAGGCCACGCAGATTATGTTAAGAACATGATTACTGGTGCAGCACAAATGGATGGTGGAATACTTGTCGTCAATGCAGCTGATGGACCAATGCCTCAAACTAGAGAACATATATTATTAGCAAGACAGGTTGGAGTACCTGCTTTAGTTGTTTACATGAATAAAGTTGATCAAGTTGACGACAAAGAATTAATTGATCTTGTTGAAATGGAAATTAGAGAGCTTTTAACATCTTATGAATTCCCTGGTGATACTATCCCAATCATTAAGGGTTCAGCTTTAGCAGCTCTAGAAGGAAGAGATGATGAAATTGGAAAAAATTCTATACTAGAATTAATGAAAGCAGTTGACGAACATATACCACAGCCAAGTAGACCAATCGATCAACCTTTCTTAATGCCAGTGGAAGATGTATTTTCTATTTCTGGTAGAGGTACTGTTGTTACAGGACGTATTGAGCAAGGCCAAGTTAAAGTTGGTGAAGAAATTGAGATATTAGGTATAAGAGAGGCACAAAAAACAACTTGTACTGGTGTTGAAATGTTCAGAAAACTTTTAGACTCTGGAGAAGCTGGAGATAACGTTGGAGTACTACTTCGAGGAACAAAAAGAGAAGAAGTTGAGAGAGGTCAGGTTTTAGCTAAACCAGGCTCAATTAAACCTCATGTTAAATACAAAGCCGAAGCTTATGTTCTAAAAAAAGAGGAAGGTGGAAGACACACACCATTCTTTTCTAACTATAGACCACAATTTTATTTTAGAACTACTGATGTTACAGGTACAATTAAGTTACCAGAGGGAACGGAAATGGTAATGCCAGGAGACAATATCACAATGGAAGTAACTCTGCTTTCTCCCATTGCAATGGATAAAGGATTAAAATTTGCAATTAGAGAAGGTGGCAGAACAGTTGGTGCGGGTGTTGTTGCTGAAATTATTGAATAGTTTTAGAGACTGGCTTTACACAGGGTTGGTTACAAAATAGGAGTGTAGCTCAACTGGTAGAGCACCGGTCTCCAAAACCGGGGGCTGCGGGTTCAAGTCCTGCCACTCCTGCCATTTTGAAATGTTATTATGAGTATAGAAAAGAAAAAAACATCACCTGCACTTTTTGTCCGACAAGTAAGACAAGAAATGCAGAAGGTTACCTGGGCACAGAGGAGGGACACTTTTATCTCTTCTGGTATTGTTATTTTACTAATAATTTTGTTTTCACTTTTCTTTCTTTTAACTGATCAAATTTGGTCATTCTTAATAAAAAAAATAATTGAAATTGGTTCAGGATTTTAAATGACTAAGGCAAGATGGTATGTTCTTCATGCATATTCTGGATATGAAAAAAAAGTTGCAGACAGTATTGTTGATCAAGCAACTAAATTAGGCGTGAGTGAACATATTGAAGATATTTCAGTTCCTACACAAAATATTGTAGAAGTAAAAAGAGGGGTAAGGGTTAATACTGAGCGAAAAATTTTTCCTGGTTATATCTTAATAAAAATGAGTTTAAACGACGATACTTGGCATATAATAAAAACTACACCTAAATTAAGTGGTTTTTTAGGCAACAAAGGTAAGCCAATACCAATCAGTAACTCTGAGGCTAAACGAATTTCTCAACAAGTAGTTGATGGTGTTGAAAAAACAAGGCCTGCAATAATGTACGATGTTGGAGAACAAGTTAAAGTCATTGATGGACCCTTTGCATCATTTAATGGTGAAATCGAACAGATTGATGAAGAAAAAGCTAGACTTAGAGTTGCAGTTTCAATATTTGGTAGATCTACTCCAGTAGATCTAGATTACTCACAGGTAGAAAAGGTTTAATAATATGGCTAAAGAAGTACTTGGTTTAATAAAATTGCAAATACCAGCAGGAGGGGCAAATCCATCTCCACCAGTAGGGCCTGCACTAGGTCAGAGAGGTTTAAATATAATGGATTTTTGTAAAGCATTTAATGATAAAACAAAAAATTTGGAAAAGGGCGCTCCTATACCAGTTATTATTACTGCATACAAAGATAGAAGTTTCGACTTTGTAACAAAACTACCACCAGTTAGTTACTACTTGAAAAAAGCTGCTAAAATAAAAAAGGGCAATTCTACACCAGGAAGAACATTGGTAGGAAAAGTCACGATAAGCGACATAGAAAAAATTGCAAAAGAAAAAATGGCAGATTTGAATGCAATTGATCTAGATGGAGCTGTAAATATGGTTAAGGGATCCGCAGTCTCTATGGGAATGGAGGTTATAAGTTAATGAAAATATCAAAAAATAGAAAAAAAATTTTAGAGAACCTAGATCTTGAAAAAATTTATGAACCCAACGAGGCAATTAAAATTCTAAAGGAAAAATCATTTGTAAAATTTAAAGAGACTATAGACGTAGCTGTTAATCTAAAAATAGATACTTCTAAAACAGATCAAAATGTTAAAGGTGTAATTAATCTACCAAATGGAACTGGTAAAGAAACTATAGTTGCTGTAATTTCTAGTGGTGATAAGTTAGATCAAGCTAAAGAAAATGGTGCAGATATATTTGGTGGTATAGATTTAATAGAAAAAATTTCTAATACAAAAATCAATTTTGATATATTAATTGCTTCACCCGACATGATGCCACAATTAAGTAAAGTTGCAAAAATACTAGGGCCTAAAGGTTTAATGCCCAATCCAAAACTTGGTACAGTAACCAATGATATTGGAGCTGCAGTAAAAGGTGCAAAATCTGGTCAAGTAAAGTTCAAAAATGACAAATCAGGTATTGTTCATGTAATTGCAGGAAAATTAGATTTTAAAGAAGAAGAAATTATTGAAAACTTAAAAACATTATATTCTTCCTTAGTTAAAAGTAAGCCAGACTCTGTTAAAGGCTCTTTTATAAAAAAAGTTACCATAGCTTCAACTATGGGAATTGGACTTCAAATTAATCAGGGTAGCCTGCGTTAATTGTCCAATTGATGGTCCTTGGACCATCACCTGTCAAAGACTGCAGGAGCGTAAGCTTAATTTCCTGCACAGACTGAAGTGAATCAAAGATTTGCTTCTTGGCAGGCAAAAGATTGATTTGATGAGCAAATTAATCTTAGCTAACATTAGATTGTATAATCTAATAAACCGAGGTTGACGTGAAACGTTCTGAAAAAAAAGATTTTGTTGAAAACTTGAAAGATGACTTTTTAAAATCATCTTCAGTAATTGTGGCTCAATATTCTGGACTTACAGTTAATGAGACTGAAAACTTAAGAAAAGAAATGAGAGCTAGTGGTGCAAAATTTAAAGTAACAAAGAACAGACTCACTAAACTTGCTATATCTGAAACTCAATTCAAAGATATGAAAGAACTTTTTGTTGGTCCTACTGCAATTGCATATTCAGAAGACCCTATTGCACCTGCAAAGGTTGCAGTTGATTTTGAAAAAAAATATGAAAGTTTTAAAATAATTGGCGGGGGTTATAATGGTGAAAAAATTGATAAAGAAAAAATCAACTTTCTTGCTAAACTTCCATCGCTTGATGAATTAAGAGGCAAGATAATAGGTTTGTTATCTGCACCAGCTCAAAAGTTAGTATCTATAACGATTGAGCCTGGAACACAGATTTCAAGAATCTTATCAAGTAAGAGTAGCAATTCAATAGAGTCGAACTAGGTTAATAAGGAGAAGTAAATGGCTGATTTAAATAAAATTGTTGAAGATCTATCTTCCTTAACTGTTCTTGAAGCTGCTGAATTAAGTAAAATGCTTGAAGAAAAGTGGGGAGTATCAGCTGCAGCACCTGTAGCTGTGGCAGCAGCTCCTGCAGCAGGTGGTGAGGCCCCAGCTGAGGAAAAATCTGAATTTGATGTTGTCTTAGCTGAGGCAGGATCAAATAAAATTGCTGTAATCAAGGAAGTAAGAACTATAACTGGTTTAGGTCTTAAAGAAGCAAAAGATCTTGTTGAAGGAGCTCCAAAGCCTCTGAAACAAGGTGTAAAGAAAGAAGATGCGGAAACAATGAAAAAAGCTCTTGAGGCCGCTGGTGCAAAGGTTGAACTAAAATAATTAAACAAGGCCTCTTTTTTTGAGGCCTTTACTACAAAGGGAGTTGAATGAGTCTAGATCACATTAATAGTAAAAAAATAAGAAAATCTTTTGGCAAAATACCTTTAGTAACTTCGCTACCAAATTTAATTGAGGTGCAAAAAAGATCTTTTGATAGTTTTTTACAATTAAAAGTTGAACCAGAAAAAAGACACAACTCTGGATTACATGCAATTTTCAAATCTGTTTTCCCAATTAATGATTATGCCGAAAGAGCAACTGTAGACTACGTAAGTTATAATTTAGGCATACCTAAATATGATGTAGAGGAATGTAATCAACGTGGTATGACTTATGGAGCACCCCTTCTGGTAAATTTCAGATTAATTATATGGGATATAGATGAAATAGCTGGAACAAAATCTGTAAGAGATATTAAAGAGCAGGAAGTATACATGGGTGACATACCTTTAATGACTAAGAATGCAACCTTTGTTGTAAATGGAACTGAGAGAGTAGTAGTAAGTCAAATGCATAGATCTCCTGGTGTCTTCTTTGATCACGACTATGGCAAAACCCATGCAAGTGGAAAATATTTATTCAATTCAAGAATTATTCCATATAGAGGCTCTTGGTTGGATTTTGAACATGATGCAAAAAATAACATTCACGCAAGAATTGATAGAAAAAGAAAATTTCCTGTAACTACTCTACTTAAATGTCTTTTGAGTAACGATTCAGCTAGCTATCTTGCTGAGTGTGAGAAAAATAAGATTGAAGCTGATCCAAAAAAAATAATGGGTATGACTGCGGAAGAGATTCTTCAAATTTTCTATGATAATGTACTCTATAAGAAAAATGACTATGGATGGCAATTTAAAGAAGACCTAGCTTTTTTCAAGGGTAAAATATTAAATTTTGATCTTATTGATTCTAAAAATGGAAAAGTTTTAATTACTAAAGGTACAAAAATTAATCAACGTTTGTTAAATGATTTAAAAAAGAAAAATATCTTAAGTTTAACAATAGAAGAAGAATCTTTAATAGGTCAATATATAGCTTCTGATATAATTGATGAAAAATCTGGAAAAATATATTTTGAAGCTGGTTATGAAATTGATGAAATTTTTATTGACTTTATCAATGAACATAAATTAACTAAAATAGATATTCTAAAAGTAGACAATATTGAAATTGGCTCTTATATACGAAGCACACTACAATTAGACAAAGCTAGATCAAGAGAAGAAGCTTTGTTTGAAGTGTTTAAAATATTAAGACCTGGCGAACCTCCAACAATTGAGACTGCTGAGACTTTATTCAATAATTTATTTTTTAATTCTGACAGGTATGACTTATCATCTGTTGGTAGATTAAAAATTAACTCAAAATTTAAAAAAGATACAAATATTGACCAGAGAGTTTTAGACAAAAGTGATATTGTTGATGTTATAAAACATATGCATAACTTAATAGATGGTAAGGGTGAAATTGATGATATTGATCATTTAGCTAATAGAAGGGTTAGATCAGTTGGAGAGCTTCTAGAGAATCAATACAGAATTGGTTTATTAAAAATGGATAGAGCAATAAAAGAAAGATTAAGTTCTCTTGAAGTCGATAATATTATGCCTCAAGACATAGTGAATGCGAAACCTGTTGTTGCATCAGTTAAAGAATTTTTTGGTCTTAGCCAATTAAGTCAGTTTATGGATCAAACTAACCCATTAAGTGAAATTACTCATAAAAGAAGAGTTTCAGCATTAGGACCTGGCGGTTTAAATAGAGAAAGAGCTGGGTTTGAAGTTAGAGATGTGCACCAAACACATTATGGCAGAATTTGTCCTATTGAAACACCAGAAGGTGCAAACATTGGTTTAATTAATAGCCTAGCCTCATATTCTAGAATAAACCAATATGGCTTTATAGAAACACCTTACAGAATTGTAACAAATGGTAAAGTATCAGATAGAGTAGTTTACCTAAGTGCTATAGATGAGGAAGATTTTGTAATTGCACAAGCAAATGCAGAAATCGATTCAACAAAAAAATTTAAAAATGAGATTGTTAGTTGTAGAAAAAATGGAGAATTTATTAACGCAAACGTTGATGCAATAGACTTAATGGATGTTTCTCCTCAGCAACTAGTTTCAGTTGCTTCATCATTAATACCTTTTTTAGAAAATGATGATGCAAATAGAGCTTTAATGGGATCAAATATGATGAGACAAGCTGTACCTTTAATTAAACCTAAGGCTCCTTTGGTTGGAACTGGTATGGAATATACGGTAGCCAAAGATAGTGGATCAACTCTTGTTGCAAAGAGAGAAGGAGTTGTTGATCAACTTGACGCCAATAGAATTGTTATAAGAGTTACAGATAAAAAAGATACATCTCTTAATAAAATTGATATTTATAATCTGTTGAAGTTCCAAAGATCAAATCAAAATACATGTATTAGTCAGCGTCCACTTGTAAGTGTCGGTGATAAAGTAGAAAAAAATCAAGTTATAGCAGATGGGCCTGCAACTGAATTAGGTGAACTAGCTCTTGGACGAAATGTTTTAGCGGCATTTATGCCATGGAACGGATACAATTTTGAGGACTCAATATTAATATCTGAAAAAGTTGTACAGGATGATGTATTTACTTCTATACATGTTGAGGAATTTGAAGTCATGTCTAGAGATACTAAGTTAGGACCAGAAGAAATTACAAGAGACATTCCAAACGCTAGTGAAGAAATGCTTATTAATCTTGATGAAACTGGGATTGTCTATATAGGAGCTGAGGTTTCCTCTGGCGATATATTAGTAGGTAAAGTGACTCCAAAAGGTGAGTCACCTATGACTCCTGAAGAAAAATTATTAAGAGCAATTTTTGGAGAAAAAGCTGCTGATGTTAAAGACACTAGTTTGAGAGTACCTCCAGGAGTTAAGGGCACAATTGTTGAAATTAGAGTTTTTTCTAGAAGGGGTATAGAAAAAGATGAAAGAGCAATTAGCATTGAAAATCACCAAATTGAAATTATTGCTAGAGATAGGGACGACGAACTTAAGATATTAGAAAAAAGCTTTGGTAATCTTCTTAAAGAATTACTAACTGGTAAAACTTATGTATCAGGAAATGATAATTTCAAGAAGAGTTCAACAATTAAATATGATGACCTTGAAAATCTAAATTTATCAGAACTGTTAAAAATAAATATTAGTGAAGAAAAATCTAATCAACAAATTGAGTCATTAGTAAAAAATTATGAAAATCAATTGGGTAACATTAATCAAAAATTTGAAAACAAAATAGATAAAATTCAAAGTGGTGATGAGCTATTGCCAGGGGTTTTAAAATTAATTAAGGTGTTTATAGCAGTTAAAAGAAAGTTGCAGCCAGGAGATAAAATGGCAGGACGACATGGTAATAAAGGTGTTATATCAAAAATATGTCCAGTTGAAGACATGCCATATTTAGAAGATGGAACACCAGTAGATATTGTACTAAATCCTCTTGGTGTTCCAAGTAGAATGAATATTGGACAAATATTAGAGACACATTTAGGTTGGGCATCTGCATCTCTAGGCAAACAAGTAAATTCAATGATTGTTAAAATGCAAGAAGAGGGACAAACTAAAGACCTTAAAAATAAACTCATTGACATTTATGATGATAAATCACACCAACAAATTATTGAAAAAATGGATGATGATCAAATACTTGAGCTAGCAGATAATCTTAAAGACGGAATTCCATTCGCCACTCCAGTTTTTGATGGTGCCAAAGAAAAGGATATAACTTCCCTTTTAGATAAATCAGGAGTTTCTGTAACAGGACAGGAAGTTCTTTACGATGGTGTTACAGGTCAAAAATTTGAGAGACCCGTAACCGTTGGATATATGTATATGCTTAAACTTCATCATCTTGTAGATGAAAAAATACATGCCAGATCTATTGGACCATATAGCCTAGTTACTCAACAGCCCTTAGGAGGAAAGGCACAATTTGGTGGTCAAAGATTTGGAGAAATGGAAGTTTGGGCTTTAGAAGCATATGGAGCTGCATATACCTTGCAAGAAATACTCACTATTAAATCAGATGATGTAGCTGGAAGAACTAAAGTATATGAATCTATTGTTAAAGGAGATAATAATTTTGAATCAGGTACACCAGAATCATTTAATGTAATGGTAAAAGAATTAAGATCTCTTGGATTAAACTTAGAATATAAAGAAAATTTAAAAGAAAATAATTTAAATAACTTGATAGGTGTGAATGAATAAAGAGCTAACAAATATTTTTAATCAAAACCTAGGTGTTCAAAACTTTAATAGTCTTAAGATTGGAATAGCAAGCCCGGAAGATATTAGATCATGGTCATTTGGAGAAATTAAGAAACCTGAAACTATTAATTATAGAACTTTTAAGCCTGAAAAGGATGGACTTTTTTGTTCCAGAATATTTGGTCCAGTTAAAGACTATGAATGTCTTTGTGGAAAATACAAAAGAATGAAATTCAGAGGTATTATTTGTGAAAAATGTGGAGTTGAGGTAACCCTATCAAAAGTGAGAAGAGATAGAATGGGGCATATTGAGCTTGCTGCTCCAGTATCACATATTTGGTTTATGAAATCTCTCCCAAGTAGAATTGCAACACTTTTAGATATGACAATAAAAAACCTTGAAAAAGTTTTATATTTTGAACAATTTATAGTTGTTGAACCTGGACTTACAGATTTAAAAAAGGGAGATATAATCTCAGAAGAACAATACATAGATTATCAGGATGAATATGGCGAGGACTCCTTTAGTGCAGCAATAGGAGCTGAAGCAATAGAACAAATGCTGTTAAATATTGATTTAGACGCTGACTATAAGCAACTTAAAATAGAATTAACTGAAACCAAATCTGAATTAAAGAAAACAAAGCTAACTAAGAGAATAAAACTTATTGAGTCTTTTTTAATTTCAAAAAATAAACCTGAATGGATGATTTTAAGAGTTTTACCAGTTATTCCTCCGGAACTTAGACCACTTGTTCCTCTTGATGGAGGTAGATTTGCAACAAGTGACCTTAATGATTTATATAGAAGAGTAATTAATAGAAATAATCGATTGAAAAGATTAATAGATTTAAGAGCACCTGATATCATTATTAGAAATGAAAAAAGAATGCTACAAGAATCTGTAGACGCATTATTTGATAATGGAAGAAGAGGCAGAGTAATTACTTCAACAAATAAACGCCCTTTAAAATCACTATCTGATATGCTTAAGGGTAAGCAAGGTAGGTTTAGGCAAAACCTTTTAGGAAAAAGAGTAGATTACTCTGGAAGATCTGTAATTGTAGTTGGCCCTAATTTAAAGCTACATCAATGTGGTATTCCAAAAAAAATGGCTCTAGAACTATTTAAACCATTTATATTTCATAAACTCGATATTTACGGTTGGGCTAATACAATAAAAGCTGCAAAAAAACTTGTTGAAAAAGAAGATCCAAGAGTTTGGGATATTTTAGAAGAAGTAATTAGAGAACACCCTGTTTTACTAAACAGAGCTCCCACTCTTCATAGATTAGGTATACAGGCATTTGAGCCTATTTTAATCGAAGGTAAATCAATTCAACTTCACCCTTTAGTTTGTACAGCATTTAACGCTGACTTTGATGGTGATCAAATGGCAGTGCACGTACCATTAAGTTTAGAATCTCAACTCGAAGCTAGGGTTTTGATGATGAGTACAAATAATATTCTTTCACCCTCAAGTGGTAAACCGATAATAGTACCATCACAAGATATAGTTTTAGGTATTTATTATTTATCAGTTCTTAGAAAAAACCAGAAAGGTGAAGGCCGATTCTTTATTGATCTTAATGAAATTTTAAAGGCTCTTGAAAATCAAGATATCAGTCTTCATACAAGAATTTTTACAAGAATTAAAAATTTTAATGGTATTTTAGAAAAGGTTGAAACTACACCTGGTAGAATGATACTTGGAAATAACTTACCTAAAAATGAAAATATTAATTTCGATATGGTAAACAAAGTTCTAACTAAAAAAGAAGTAAGTAATATAATTGACAATGTCTATAGATTTTGTGGTCAAAAAGAAACTGTGTTATTTGCAGATCATATAATGCAAGTAGGCTTCAAATATGCAGCTATAGCAGGTATTTCATTTGGTAAGGATGATCTAATTATACCTGAGGATAAACAAAAACTTTTGGACGAGACTCAGGTGAAGGTTCAAGAGTACGAAAGTCAATACCAGGATGGCTTAATTACTCAAGGTGAAAAATACAATAAGGTTGTTGATGCTTGGTCTGAATGCACTAATAAAGTTGCTGATAAAATGCTTGAGGTGATATCATCACCAAATGATAACCAGCCAATAAACTCAGTTTATATGATGGCTCATTCAGGAGCTAGAGGTTCGGCTGCTCAATTAAAACAGCTTTCAGGAATGAGAGGATTAATGGCAAAACCCTCCGGAGAAATTATTGAAAATCCAATAAAATCCAATTTTAAAGAGGGTTTATCTGTCTTGGAGTATTTTACATCTACACACGGTGCAAGAAAAGGTCTTGCTGATACTGCTTTAAAGACTGCAAGTAGTGGTTATCTAACTAGAAGGTTAGTAGATGTTGCTCAAGATGCTGTAATTAGAGAAGATGATTGTGGAACCAAAAATGGGGTTATGGTTGAGGAAATTATTGAATCCGGAAACATTACTTCGAAACTATCTGAAAGAATTCTAGGAAGAACACCAGTAGATGACATACTCGACGAAAGCAGTAATATTATTGTAAAAAATGGTGAAATTATTTCTGAACAAGTATTAGAAAAAATTTCTAAATTAGGAATAAGATCGTTAAAAATAAGATCTGTGTTAACCTGTGAGACTGAAGATGGGATTTGTGCAAAATGTTATGGTAGAGATTTAGCAAGAGGAACTCCAGTAAATATTGGAGAAGCAGTAGGTATTATTGCTGCACAATCTATTGGTGAACCTGGTACACAATTAACAATGAGAACGTTTCATATTGGAGGAGCTGCAAGTTCTTCCGTTGAACAATCAAATGCAGTCGCGCCTATAGAAGGTAAAATAAAACTCGAGAATGTGAGAATTATTGAAGACAAGTTTAAAAGTAAAGTAGTATTTAGTAGAAATGCTAAAATTAAAATTCTTGAAGATAGTGATGAAAAATTTTCTACTTATATTCCTTTTGGTGCAAAACTTCTTGTTGAAGATGGTCAATTAATTAAAATTAATACTATAATCGCAGAATGGGATCCTTATACACTTCCTATAATTGCAGAGAAAAACGGTTTCGCCAAATATGTTGACTTAAAACAAGGAATTTCGTTTAGAGAAACTGTAGACGATACAACTGGTATATCAAGCAAAGTTGTTATTGATTGGAGTCAAAATCAAAAAAGTAAAAATTTTAAACCTGCAATCAATATTTTAGAAACACTAAATACAAACGATAACGAAACTGAAATAATTAATTACCCAATGTCTATTGATACAATTATTGGTGTAGAAGACGGTCAAGAAGTTTTTGCAGGACAAGTTTTAGCCAGAATTCCTAAAGAATCATCAAAAACAAAAGATATTACTGGTGGTTTACCTCGAGTTGCAGAATTATTCGAGGCTAGAAAACCAAAAGACCCAGCAATTATGTGTGAAATCGATGGTAAAATTACTTTTGGAAAAGACTATAAAAATAAAAGAAGAGTTGTTATCACAAGTATTGATGGAGAAGAAAGTTTCGAACTACTTATACCTAGATCAAAATATTTAAACGTACAAGAAGGTGACTTTGTCAAAAAAGGTGATATTCTTGTTGAAGGCACACCTGTGCCACATGATATTCTTAGAATACTTGGTGTTGAAGAACTTGCTAGATATTTGGTCAGAGAAGTACAATCTGTTTATAAACTTCAAGGAGTATATATTAATGATAAGCATATCGAAACAATTGCCAGACAAATGCTGCAAAAGGTTCTCATCAAAAACCCTGGTGCATCTAATCTTATTGAAGGTGAACAAATACAGAGAAGAGACGCAATAAAGCTAAATAAATTACTTAAAAATGATGGAAAAGATGAAATAAAGTTCGAGCCAGTACTTTTAGGTATCACCAAAGCGAGTCTTCAAACAAACTCGTTTATATCTGCGGCTTCTTTTCAAGAAACAACAAAGGTGCTTACAGATGCTGCAACTTTAGGAAAAGTTGATACTTTAAATGGACTAAAAGAAAATGTTATTGTTGGGAGGCTTATACCTGCAGGAACAGGAAGAATGACTTCTGAATATGAAAAACTCGCATCTGATAGAGATAAAGAAATAAATGAACAAAATCAGTCAAAAAATATAGAAAATCAAGAATAACATAGATATTTTCTTGACTTTTTTATGATCAATTTATAAAGACCCCTACGATTTGTTAAAGGTCGTGGAATTAAATTCCAAACACTTAACTTGAGAGGAATATGCCAACTATTAATCAGCTTGTTCGAAAAGGTAGAACAACCGTAAAGAAAAGGAACAAAGTACCAGCCCTTGAAAGTAGTCCTCAAAAGAGGGGCGTTTGTACAAGAGTTTATACAACCACACCTAAAAAACCTAACTCAGCATTAAGAAAAGTTGCAAGAGTAAAACTTACAAATGGTCAGGAAGTATCAGCTTACATTCCAGGCGAAGGGCACAATCTTCAAGAACATTCAGTAGTTTTAATTAGAGGTGGAAGAGTTAAGGATTTACCCGGTGTAAGGTATCATATTTTAAGAGGAACATTAGATACCCAAGGTGTTTCTTCTAGGAAACAGAGAAGATCACTTTACGGAGCAAAAAGACCAAAATAGTTATGTCAAGAAGAAGAGCAGCAGAAAAAAGAACGATACTTCCTGACCATAAATATAAGGATTTAGTATTAGCTAAGTTCATGAATAGGATAATGTCAGATGGCAAGAAATCAGTTTCTGAAAAGATTGTTTATGGAGCGTTTGATATTGTTTCTTCTAAAACAGAAAAAACACCAATAGAATTTTTTCATGATGCTCTTAATAATGTTAAGCCCTCACTTGAGGTTAGATCCAGAAGAGTTGGTGGAGCTACATATCAGGTTCCAATGGAAGTTAGGCCAAAAAGAGCTCAAACATTAGCAATGAAATGGATAGTGGATTCTGCATTGAAAAGGAATGAAAAAACAATGAAAGAAAGAGTAGCCAATGAAATTCTTGACGCATTTAATAATAAAGGGAACGCAGTAAAAAAAAGAGAAGAAACTCATAAAATGGCTGAAGCCAATAGAGCATTTTCTCATTTCAGATGGTAGTTTATGTCAAGATCTCATAATTTAGATAAATACAGAAACATTGGGATCATGGCCCACATTGATGCTGGTAAAACAACAACAACAGAAAGAATTTTATACTACACTGGTAAATCACATAAAATTGGAGAGGTTCATGATGGAGCTGCTACTATGGATTGGATGGAGCAAGAACAAGAAAGAGGTATAACTATAACTTCAGCAGCAACAACTTGTTTCTGGAAAGATCATAGAATAAATATAATTGATACCCCCGGACACGTAGACTTTACTATTGAGGTTGAAAGGTCTCTTAAAGTTTTGGATGGTGCTGTAGCAGTTTTTGATGGCGTAGCTGGTGTTGAACCACAATCAGAAACAGTATGGAGACAAGCTGATAAATATAATGTTCCTAGAATGTGTTTTATAAATAAACTAGATAGAACTGGAGCCAACTTCTTCATGTGTGTTGATATGATAACTGATAGGTTAGGATCTTATCCTCTTGTTACTCAACTTCCTATTGGCATTGAGAGTAATCTAAAGGGAGTAGTAGACCTTGTTAGTAACAAAGCTATTATATGGCATGATGAAAGTTTAGGTGCTAAATTTGATGTTTTGGATGTTCCTGATGATATGAAGGATCAAGTGGCTGAATATAGAGAAAAGTTAATTGAAAAGGCTGTTGAAGAAGATGATAACATCATGGAAAGCTATTTAGAGGGTAATGAACCTTCAGAAAACGAATTAAAAAACTGTATTAGAAAAGGTACAATTAAGGGTTCATTTGTACCTGTGTTAACAGGATCAGCTTTTAAAAATAAAGGGGTACAACCCCTCTTAGATGCAGTTATTGATTACATGCCTTCACCAAAAGATGTTGAAAGTGTAAAGGGCTCAGATCTGAATGATGAATCAAAAGAATTGACTAGAAAATGTGAGGATAACGAGCCATTCAGTGCTCTCGCGTTTAAGATAATGACAGATCCTTATGTTGGTAGTTTAACGTTTGCCAGAATTTATTCAGGAACTATTAATGCTAAAGATACCGTATTAAATTCAAATTCAGGTAAAAAAGAAAACATTGGTAGAATGTTGCTAATGCATGCCAACAATAGAGAGGAAATCAAAACAGCAAATGCTGGTGACATAGTCGCTTTAGTCGGATTAAAAGATGTTACTACCGGTGAGACTCTATGTGATACAACTAATCCAATTGTGCTTGAGAGAATGGATTTTCCTGATCCTGTTATAGAAGTTGCAGTTGAACCAAAAACAAAAGCTGATCATGAAAAAATGGGTCAAGCTCTTGGAAGATTGGCTCAAGAAGATCCTAGTTTCAGAGTCACAACTGATCATGAGAGTGGTCAAACAATAATAAAAGGTATGGGTGAACTTCATTTAGAAATTTTAGTAGATAGAATGAAGAGAGAATTTAAAGTAGAAGCTAATGTTGGTGCACCACAAGTTGCATATAGAGAAACTATATCTAGTTCTTTTGATGTTGACTATACTCATAAGAAGCAATCAGGGGGTGCAGGTCAGTTTGCAAGAGTCAAAATAAAATTTGAACCTGGAGAAGCTGGTAGTGGCTATGAATTTGTTAATCAAATCAAAGGTGGTAATATACCAACTGAACATATACCAGGAGTTGAAAAAGGATTAGTAGCTCAACAACAAACAGGGGTAATTGCAGGATTCCCATGTATAGATTTTAAAGCAATTCTATATGATGGTGCATATCACGATGTAGATTCAAGTGTTCTTGCATTCGAAATTGCAGCAAGAGCTGCTTTCAGAGAAGGTATTTCAAAAGCAAATCCAGTTTTATTAGAACCAATGATGAAAGTTGAAGTTGTAACTCCTGAAGAATATATGGGTGATGTGATAGGAGACTTAAATAGTAGAAGAGGTCAAGTTCAAGAAATGTCTACTAGAGGAAATGCTAATGTAATAGATGCTATGGTGCCTCTAGCTAATATGTTTGGATACGTTAACAACTTAAGATCTTTGTCTCAAGGTAGAGCTAATTACACTATGCAATTTGACCATTATGAACAAGTACCATCAAATGTAGCCGATGAAGTAAAGGCAAAACTAGCATAATGGAAAATCAAAATATAAGAATTAGGTTAAGGGGTTTTGATAATACTCTTTTAGATAATAGTACCATGGATATTATTAACACAGCAAAAAGAACAGGTGCCAAAGTAAAAGGCCCAATTCCATTGCCAACAAGATTTGAGCGGTTTACCGTAAATAAATCACCACATGTTGATAAAAAAAGTAGAGACCAGCTTGAAATAAGAACACATAATAGATTACTTGATATTATAGATCCTACACCACAAACTGTTGATGCTTTAATGAAGTTAGATTTATCAGCTGGCGTAGAAGTAGATATAAAAATTTAATATGAATAGATCAGGCTTAATTACAACTAAACTAGGTAACACATCCTATTTCAATGAAAATGGTTCTTCATTTAATGTTACTGTGTTAAAAGTAGATGATTGCATTGTTTCAAATGTTAAAACATTAGAAAAAAATGGATACAATGCTGTGCAGTTATCTAGTATTGACACAAATAAAGATCTAAAAAGAATAAATAAAGCACAAAGAAAAATTTTCAGTGAAAATAAAATTAGTCCTAAAAAAGTACTTAAAGAATTTAGAGTAGATCAAACAAACATATTAGAGATTGGGACTACTCTAAAAGCTAATCACTTTAAAATTGATCAATACGTTGATGCTAGCAGCATTTCTATAGGAAAAGGTTTTGCTGGTGTTATGAAAAGACATAACTTTGGCGGATTAAGAGCTTCACACGGTGTCTCAATCTCTCATCGATCTCATGGATCAACTGGTCAAAATCAAGACCCGGGTAGAGTATTTAAAGGAAAAAAAATGGCCGGTAGAATGGGTTCAAAAAAAGTAACAAAGCAAAACCTAAAAATAGTTGAAATCGATGAAATTAATAATTTAATTATTTTGAAAGGGTCAGTTCCAGGTAAAAAAAAATCAATAGTCTTTTTAAAAGACTCAATTAAGAAAAGTTAATAATGAAAAAACAACTATTAAATATGAAAAATGATAATGTTGGAGATATTTCGCTAGATAAGTCTATATTTGGTATAAAAGTTTTTCCAGATATAATTCACCAATACATTAGATATCAAAATGCAAAGTCAAGACAAGGTTCGCATAAGACAAAGTCCAGATCCGAAGTTAGTGGAAGAGCTAAGAAGCCTTTTTCACAAAAAGGCACTGGTAATGCAAGACAGGGTAGTAGTAAACCTCCTAATTTCAGAGGTGGTGCAGTATCCATGGGACCCGTTGTAAGAGATCATTCATTTAGTCTTAATAAGAAAGAAAAAAAATTAGCTCTAAAATCGGCTTTATCCTCAAAAATTTTAGAAGATAAAATCATTTTCATAGATACATTTAAAATTGATAATTTTAAAACAAAGTCGCTTAATTTAAAACTGAAAAAGTTTGATTGTAGTTCGGCTTTATTTATTTACTCAGACGATGGAATTGATAATAACTTTAAACTTGCATCATCAAATATTCCTAAAGTATCAATTCTTAATCAAAAAGGTCTTAATGTTAAAGATATAATTTTATACGATAAGATTTTTATAGAACAAAAATCTGTTGATCAAATTACTAAGAGATTATCATGAAGTATAAAAATAAAACTATTTCCTCTGAAAGAGCTTTTACTATAATTAAGTCTCCAATAACAACTGAAAAGTCAACAAACTTACAACAGTATAATCAATACTCTTTTGTAGTAGATAAAAATTCTACATCCTCAGAAGTGAAGCAAGCAATTGAAAAAATTTTTAAAGTAAAAGTAACAAAAATTAATACCTCTATCTTAAGAGGTAAAGCTAAATCATTTAAAGGTACTTTTGGTTATAGAAAAGATACTAAAAAAGCTATCGTAACATTAAGTGAAGGAAATACAATTGATTCCTCTTTGGAGATTAAGTAATGTTAAATAAATATAAACCTGTAACACCTGGTATGAGGGGAACAGTTCTTGTATCAAAAAAACATCTTTCAACTGAAAAACCTGTAAAATATCTCACTAAATCTCTCCATTCCACAGGCGGTAGGAATAATCAGGGCAAAATTACATCTAGAAGAATGGGGGGTGGAGTAAAAAGAAAATACAGAATGATAGACTTTAAGAGAAATAAAAATGATATATTTGCTGAGGTAGTAAGAAATGAATATGATCCTAACAGATCAGCTTTTATTTCATTGCTTAAATATGATGATGGAGAAATGAGATATATAATTTGCCCAAAAAACCTAAAATTAGGAGATAAACTTATTTCAGGCGAGAATGTAGAGATTAAAATTGGTAATAGTTTACCTCTGAAAAATATTCCTGTAGGAACAAATATTCACAATATAGAGCTAAAGCCTGGAGCAGGTGCTCAAATGGTTAGGTCAGCTGGTTCATCAGCTCAAATTGTTTCAAAAGAATTACCATATGTTCAAGTAAAACTTATATCTGGTGAGATTAGACATTTTAATAGAAATTCTAAAGCAACAATAGGTGAAGTTTCAAATTCAGATCAAAAAAACGTTAAATTGGGTAAGGCTGGTAGAAAAAGATATTTAGGCTTTAGACCAAAGGTTAGAGGGGTTGTTATGAATCCAGTTGATCATCCACATGGAGGTGGTGAAGGAAGAACTTCAGGTGGGCGAAATCCAGTGACACCTTGGGGTGTATCTACTAAGGGTAAGAAGACTAGAAAAAATAAAAAAACAAATGTTTTTATAATCAAAAGAAGGAAAAAGTAATGACAAGATCAATTTGGAAAGGACCTTTTGTTGATATGCAGCTAATTAAAAAAGCAGATAAATTAGCGGAGTCTGGAAGAAAAGAGGTAATAAAGACATGGTCAAGAAGGTCAACTATTTTACCACAGTTTGTGGGGCTTACATTTGGTGTTTACAATGGACAAAAATTTGTACCAGTTACAGTAAATGAACAAATGGTAGGTCATAAATTAGGAGAATTTTCTCCTACTAGAACATTTAAAGGTCACACAGCTGCAGATAAGAAAGCAGAACAGAAATGAAACAAGCATCAATTGCATTAGCTAAAGACAACATGCTTAGAGTAAGTCCTTCAAAACTTAACTTTATTACAAAAAGTATTGTAAACAAAAATGTTAGTCATGCAGTAAATCAATTAAAATTTTCAAACAAAAGAATTTCCAAAAACGTATTAAAAGTTCTCAATGCAGCAGTAGCAAATGCTGAAAATAACAAACAACTTGATATTGATAAACTTTATATAAAAGAAGCTTATGTTGGTAAAAGTTTAAGAATGAAAAGGTGGAGACCTAGAGCTAAAGGAAGAGCAGGTTCAATAATTAAGCCATTTAGTAAAATAACAATCATAGTTGAAGAAAGAGCTTCAAGTAAAAAAAAGGGTAATGAATAATGGGACAAAAAGTTAATCCAAATGGAATAAGGCTAGGCATTAATAAAACTTGGTCTTCAAGATGGTTTTCTAAATCCGAATACACAAAACTTTTACATCAAGATTTAAAGATTAAAAAATATGTTGAGAGCAAACTTAAAAATGCAAGTATTTCAAAAATAAATATTGAAAGAGCTGCAAAGAAACTAAGACTTTCTATTTTTAGTTCTAGACCTGGTATTATAATTGGAAAAAAAGGTGCTGATATTGAGACTTTAAAAACTGATCTGTCAAAAATGTCAAATCTCGAAGTATTTCTTGATATAAAAGAAATAAGAAAACCTGAAGTGGAGGCAAAGCTTGTTGCAGAGAATATTGCCAATCAATTAGAAAAAAGAATTTCTTTTAGAAGAGCCATGAAAAAAGCTGTTCAATCAGCTATGAGATTAGGGGCAAAAGGAGTAAAAGTAGTTTGTAGTGGAAGATTAGGTGGTGCAGAAATTGCAAGAACAGAAAAATATCATGAAGGTAGTGTACCTTTACATACTTTACGAGGTGATATCGACTACGCTACAGCTGAAGCTGAAACAACATATGGTATTTGTGGTATTAAGGTCTGGATTAATAAAGGTGAAATATTGTCTAAGGATCCATATGCTAGTGAAAAAAAACAAATTGATTTAGGAAGTGTAAGATAATGAATATGTTATCACCAAAAAAAACAAAATTTCGAAAACAATTTAAGGGTAGAATACACGGGCACTCTAAAGGAAACTATGCCTTAACTTACGGCAGCTATGGTCTTAAAGCAATGGAACCTGAGCGTGTTACATCAAGACAAATAGAAGCTGCAAGAAAAGCAATTACAAGATATTTGAAAAGAGCAGGTAGAATGTGGATTAGAATATTTCCCGATGTTCCTGTATCTAAAAAACCAGCTGAAGTGAGAATGGGTAAAGGAAAGGGATCAATAGAGTTTTGGGCATGTAGAGTTAAACCAGGAAGAATTATGTTTGAAGTAGACGGAGTAGATATTAATGATGCTAAAAGAGCAATGACCTTAGCAGCTGCAAAATTACCAATAAAATGTAAATTTGTTGAAAGGAATATATGATTAAGGAAAATACTAATTTAGCTAAAGTAAAATCTGAAATACTAAATCTTAAAAAAACTTTGTTAAATTTAAAATTTCAAAAATCTTCAGGGCAATTAGAAAATACATCTAAAATTAAAAAAACAAAAAAAGAAATTGCTAAGTTGAAAACTAAACTATCATCAACAGGAGTTAATAATGCCTAAAAGATTATTATCTGGTGTAGTTGTATCATCGAATTCAAATAAAACTATTGTTGTTAAAGTTACAAGAAGAGTAAGGCACAAACTTTATAAAAAGATAATAAGTAGATCAAAAAAATATCATGTACATGACGAAAATAATTCATTTAAGGTTGGGGATGCTGTTTCTATAATTGAAACTAAACCAATTTCTAAATTAAAGACTTGGTCAGTATACAATGAAGGTGGAGAAAAATCATGATTCAAATGCAATCTAACCTCTATGTTGCTGACAATTCTGGTGCACGAAAAATACAATGTATTAAAGTACTAGGCGGATCAAAAAGACGCTCAGCATCAATTGGTGATATAATTGTTGTTTCAATTAAAGATGCAATTCCAAGATCTAAAGTAAAAAAGGGTGATGTATACAAAGCTGTTATTGTAAGAACTGCAAAAGATTTTCAAAGATTAGATGGATCTTGTATAAGATTTGATAAAAATGCAGCCGTTCTCCTTGACAAGCAAGAGGAGCCAATTGCGACAAGAATTTTTGGTCCAGTTACAAGAGAATTAAGAAGTAAGAAGTTTATGAAAATAATTAGTCTAGCCCCAGAGGTTTTGTAATGTCTATCAAATTCAAACTAAAAAAAGGTGATGAAGTTATTGTTTTAACTGGAAAAGACAAGGGTAAAAAAGGTAAAATTATTAAAATTCTTCCAAAGAAATCTAAAGCTATTGTGTCTGATTTAAATAAATACAAAAAAAATCAAAAACCTGACAATAACCAAGCAGGTGGAATTATCGAAAAAGAAATGCCAATACACATTTCAAATTTATCATTCTTTGATCCTAAGATAAATAAAGGGGTTAGAATTGGATATAAAATAATAAATAATAAAAAAGTTCGAATTAATAAAGTAAATGGTGAGGAAATAAAGTGAGTAGACTATTTGAAGAATATAACAACAAAATTAAATTAAGTTTAAAAGACAAACTTAATTTAGGTAATATTAATCAAGTACCAAAAATTAGCAAAATTGTTCTAAACATGGGTGTTGGTGAAGCTAAGGATGATGCAAAATTACTAGATAAAGCTGTTGAAGATTTGACATCTATATCAGGTCAAAAAGCTGTAAAAACTAAAGCAAAAAAAGCGATTGCCGGTTTTAAAATTAGAGCAGGTATGCCATTGGGAGCAATGGTAACTTTGAGAAATAAAATTATGTATGAATTTTTAGACAGACTGATTAATATTGCTATACCAAGAATAAGAGACTTTAGAGGATTAAAATCAAATAGTTTTGATGGAAAAGGAAATTATACATTAGGTATAAAAGAACACATTATATTTCCAGAAATAAATTTTGACAAAATTGATAAAGTAAGAGGTCTTGATATCACTATATGCACTTCAGCAAAAAATAATAACGAAGCATTAGAGCTTTTAAAAAGTTTTAATATGCCTTTTAAGGAAAATACAGCAAATTAGGGGGATTATGGCAAAACTAAGTTCAATACAAAAAAATAATTTTAGATCTAAGCTAATCAAGAAAAATTTATCAAAAAGAAAAAACTTAAAATCTAAGATTAAAGATAAGAAGATTTCTTTGGAAGAAAGATTAGTGCTTCAAAATAAATTAAACGAACTTCCAAGAAATAGCTCACCAATTCGACACAGAAATAGATGTGAACTAACTGGTAGATCTCGTGGTGTATATAGAAAATTTGGTCTATCAAGAATTAAACTTAGAGAACTTTCAATGACTGGTGATTTGCCAGGAGTTGTTAAGTCTAGCTGGTAAAGGGAGGGATAATGGCTTTTAATGATGCACTATCTGATATGTTAGCTAGGATAAAAAATGCTCATTTAGCAAAAAAAACACAAACTTTGTGTTTTAAATCAAAATTAAATCTCAATGTACTTTCGGTTTTAAAAGATGAGGGATACATAAGAGATTATGAAACAATTGATGAAAGAAAAGGCATTAGTTCTATTAAAATTCAATTAAAATATTTTAACGGAACACCAGTAATAAAAAAAATTAATAGAATCTCTAAACCAGGAATACGAGTTTATTCAAAAATATCAGAGCTTGAAAAACCATATGGTGGACTAGGTATTTCAATTCTATCTACACCTAAAGGAGTTATGTCTGATCAACAAGCTAGAAAAAATAATGTCGGCGGTGAAATCTTGTGTGAGGTATTTTAATGTCAAGAATAGCAAAAAATAGTATTAAAATTGATAATGAAATAAATTGCAATTTTAATAATGGAATTTTTTTTGCTAAAGGAAAATTAGGTGAAATGCAAATTAACATTGATCCAAGTTTTTCTGTTGAAATCTTAGACAATTCAATCACTGTAATTCCTAAAGATGATAAATCTAAAACTAACCCAAAATGGGGTACGACAAGAGCATTAGTTGCAAATATGATTAAAGGTGTTTCAGAAGGATTTGTAAAAACACTAGAATTAAACGGCACTGGCTATAGAGCAAGTGTATCTGGAACTAAATTAAAACTTCAATTAGGATTTAGTCATGATATTGATTTTGATATTCCCAAAGAAGTTAAAATTGAATGTCCAAAACAAAATATTATTAAACTATCAAGTTTTGACAAAGAAAAACTCGGTGCTGCTGCTGCAAAAATCAGATCATTTAGAAAACCTGAACCGTTCAAAGGTAAGGGTATTAAATATGACAATGAATACATAGTTAGAAAAGAAGGAAAGAAAAAGTAGGAAAAAATGGAAAGAGCACTTAAAATTCGTTTTAAACTAAAAAAAATTTCAAAAAGAAATAGATTAACTGTTTTTAAATCAAACAATCATCTATATGCACAGCTAATTGATGACTCAAAAGGAAATACTCTAGCAAGCTCATCATCATTAAAACTAATGCAAAGCAATAAAAAATTTAATAAAAAAGATATTGCTGAGCAAATTGGAAAAGATATTGCTAAAAAAATTATGTCACAAGGTATTAAAGACGTAGCTTTTGATAGAGGTAAATATAAATATCATGGTTTAATTAAAATACTAGCTGATGCAGCTAGATCAGAAGGACTAAACTTTTAGAGGTAATCTATGTTTGAAAATGATAAAAGTGAATTTACGGAACATTTAGTAACAATTAATAGAGTTGCTAAAGTTGTTAAAGGTGGAAGAAGATTTGGTTTTGCTGCGATTATGATAGTGGGTGATAATAAAGGAAGAGTTGGTGTGGGAACTGGAAAAGCAAAAGAGGTTCCGGAAGCAGTAAAAAAAGCTACAGAAAACGCTAAGAATAAAATGATTAGAGTTCACTTAAAAGAAAATAGAACAATACATCATGATATAGTAGGAAGATTTGGTGCTGGAAAAGTTATTTTAAGATCAGCTTCACCTGGCACAGGGATTATAGCAGGTGGACCAATGAGAGCACTTTTTGAGTCATTAGGAATAAAAGATGTTGTAGCAAAGTCTACAGGTACATCAAACCCTCATAATATGCTTAAAGCAACATTTAACGCATTTAAAATGTCTGAGTCTCCAAAATCTATTGCTTTGAAAAGATCAAAGAAAATAAATCAAATAGTAAGTAATAAAGAATAATTATGAAAATAAATGAACTCAAATCAACTTTGACATCAAAAAAATCTAGAAAAAGATTAGGAAGGGGATCTGGCTCTGGATTAGGAAAAACAGCTGGACGCGGTGTGAAAGGACAAAAATCAAGATCAGGTGTTGCTATCAATGGTTTTGAAGGTGGACAAATGCCATTGTATAGAAGATTACCAAAAAGAGGATTTAAAAATCCATTCAAAATAAAAACCCAAACAATAAACTTTTCTACACTAAAAAATATGATTCAAAAATATGACTTGGATAATCAAAATATAAAAGAATCTGAGTTATTTCAAAAAAAACTTTTTAATAAATCTAAAGGTATTCTTAAGCTTCTAAATAAAGGATCAATAGATATTCCAATTAATATCGAAATATCTATGGCATCTAAAAAAGCTGTTGAAAAGCTAGAAAAAGCTGGCGGCAAAATCAAAATACTAAAAAAATAATGGCTACCGCAGCAGACAGATTTGCAAATAACTTAAATTTTGGCGCCCTAGGTAAGGCTACTGAGTTGCGTCAAAGACTGCTATTTACTCTGGGAGCTTTAATTGTTTTTAGACTAGGAACTTTTCTTCCGATACCTGGAATCAATCCAATAGCTTTACAACAATTTTTTGAACAACAATCTTCTGGAATTCTAGGCATCTTTGACACATTCTCAGGAGGTGCATTAGGCAGAATGGGTATATTTGCGCTTGGCGTTATGCCATACATTTCATCATCAATAATAATGACTCTAATGCAATCTGCTATCCCAACACTTAAGTCATTAAAAGAACAGGGTTCAAAAGGTAGACGTCAACTTTTACAATACACAAGATATTTTACCGTTATTATTGCAGCTCTTCAAGGATATGGAGTTGCTATTGGTTTAGAGTCAATGCAAACAGCGTATGGCAACATAGTTTTTGAACCTGGTTTTTTCTTTAGAATTACAACTGTTATTACACTTGTTGGAGGAACAATCTTCTTAATGTGGCTTGGTGAACAAATTTCATCTAGGGGTGTTGGTAATGGAATATCTCTTATAATTACTGCAGGAATTATTGCGAATCTTCCAAGTGCATTTGTAAGCACTTTACAGTTAGGTAGAACAGGTGAATTAAGTATAGCTTTTATTTTAGGAATTTTAATTTTGATCTTATTATTAATCATTTTTATTGTATTTGTTGAGAAAGCCCAAAGAAGATTGCCAGTTCAATATCCTAAAAGACAGGTAGGCAACAAAATCTATGGTGGGCAAAGTTCTCATTTACCACTAAAAATAAATACAGCTGGAGTAATTCCAGTAATATTTGCTTCCTCTATTTTACTTTTACCTAATACCATGTCAGGTTTTGGAGCAGGCTCATCAAGTGATTTATTTATAATGATATCAAGTTATCTAGGAAGGGGTCAGCCATTATATTTATTATTTTACGCAGCTATGATAATATTTTTTGGATTTTTTTATACAGGTATTGTCTTTAATCCAGATGAACAGGCTGAAAACTTAAGAAAATATGGTGGATTTATTCCTGGCATAAGACCTGGTGAAAATACTGCTAACTATATTGAATTTGTTTTAACACGATTGACGACAGTAGGAACAATTTACTTAACTTTTGTTGCATTACTTCCAGAGTTTCTATTATCAAGAACCTCTATACCTTTCTATTTAGGAGGAACTGCATTATTGATCGTCGTGGTAGTAATGATAGATTTTATAACACAAGTTCAATCACATCTATTTCAACATCAGTATGAGAATCTATTAAGAAAAACTAAACTTAAAGGTAGAAGATAAAAATTGAAAAATATAATTTTTTTTGGCCCACCCGGTGCAGGAAAGGGAACTCAGGCAAAAATAATTTCTTATAAATATAATATACCCCATTTATCTACTGGTGATATCCTGAGATCAAAAATAGAAGAAAAAGATCAATTAGGTCTTCAAGTTAAACAAATTATTGCAAGTGGAAAACTTGTTTCTGATGATATTTTAAATTCTATTGTATCAGAAAGATTAAAAAATGAAAAAAAAAATGGATTTATTTTAGATGGTTATCCAAGATCAAGTGAGCAAGCACAATTTCTTAACAATTTTCTCACAAAGAATTCACTTAAAATAGATTATATTATTAATATAGAATTAAATTTTGAAACTTTAAAAAAAAGAATAATTAAAAGATCAGAAGAAGAAGGTAGGGAGGATGATAATATCAGTGTAATTCAAACTCGTTATTCAGAATACATGAACACAACAAAGCAAGTTACTGAATACTACTCTGAAAATAAAAAGGAGATTTTTCATCAGATTAACGGTCAGCTTGAAATCGATGAAATTACTGACAAAATTGAAAAAATATTGAAAATTCAATAAAAACCTAGGAAATACTGCATATCTTCACTTGACTAAAGTATCCAAAATCATGTATTCACCCTCATTCATTTTTTAAAATATCAGTATGGCTAGAATATCAGGTGTTAACATCCCTACAAACAAAAGAGTTCATATAGCTCTAACCTATATATTTGGTATTGGGTCAAAAATAGCTAACGATATATGTATTGAAGCAAAAATTGATACATCAAAACGTGTGAGTGAACTTAAGGATGACGAATTAAATAAAATAAGGGACCTAATAGACAAAAATCATTCCGTAGAAGGTGATTTAAGAAGAAAGATATCCATGGATATTAAAAGACTTAATGACCTTGGTTGTTACAGAGGTTTAAGACATAGAAAAAAATTACCAGTTAGAGGTCAAAGAACACATACAAATGCAAGAACGAGAAAAGGTAAAGCCGTTGCCATAGCAGGTAAGAAGAAAGTAACTAAAGGTTAATTAAAAATGGTTGATAAAAAAAAGAATAAAGCAAAAAAAAAGGTTTCAAATGGAGTAGCGCATATAGTTTCTTCATTTAATAATACTATAATAACAATTTCAGATGAAAAAGGTAATGCATTAGCATGGTCTTCCTCTGGACATAAAGGTTTCAAGGGTTCAAGAAAATCTACACCATACGCAGCACAAATTGCTGCTGAAGACGTTGGAAATAAAGCAAAAGAATATGGAGTAAAATCATTAAAAGTTGAAGTTTCTGGACCTGGTTCAGGTAGAGAGTCTGCTTTGAGATCTCTTCAATCAATAGGTTATATAATTACTTCAATTAAAGATGTTACCCCAATACCACATAATGGTTGTAGGCCACGTAAAAGAAGAAGAGTTTAATTTAAAGGAGCGTTTAGTGTTACAAAAAAATTGGAGTGAACTAATAAAACCAAGTAAAATGGAAGTCAACGTTGAAGAAAGTAATGGAAGAAAAGGTATATTAACAGCAGAACCTCTTGAAAGAGGTTTTGGATTAACTCTTGGAAATGCAATTAGAAGGATTTTACTTTCATCACTTCAGGGTGCAGCTATTACTTCAGTAAAATTAAAAGGTGTTGTTCATGAATTTTCAACTATCCCAGGTGTAAAAGAAGACTTAACTGATATTCTTCTTAATCTAAAATCTGTTGCAGTAAAAGTTCACTCTTCTGGATTAAAAAAAATGTATTTAAAATCTAGTGGATCAGGTGAATTGAGAGCTGGTAATTTTGAAACAGACTCAGAAACAGAAATAATGAATCCTGATCAATTAATTATGACATTAGACTCAAACGCTGAAATTGAGATTGAAGCTAATGTGGAAACTGGAAAAGGTTATGTTTCTGCTGAAGTTGCTGAAGATGAAAATAAAGTAATAGGTGAAATAAAACTAGATGCAATGTTCAGTCCTATAATTAAAACATCATATAAAGTAGAAAATAGTAGGGTTGGTCAGGTTACTGATTACGATAAATTAATTTTTGAGGTTGAGACTAATGGAGTTATTTCTCCTGATGATGCAATTGCATTGGCTGCAAGAATACTGCAAGACCAACTTCAACCTTTTATTAATTTTGATGAACCAGAAACTGCTCCAGATCAATCTCAGGTTGAAAAATTATCTTTTAACTCAAATCTTCTAAAGAAAGTTGAAGAATTAGAGCTTTCTGTAAGATCAGCTAATTGTTTAAAAAATGATAACATAATATACATTGGTGATTTAGTTCAAAAATCTGAGTCAGAAATGCTTAGAACCCCAAATTTTGGCAGAAAGTCTCTAAATGAAATAAAGGAAGTTTTACAGCAAATGGAGTTGAATTTAGGTATGTCAGTTCCAGATTGGCCTCCAGACAATATAGATGAACTTGCAAAAAAATATGAGGATCCATTTAATAAATAAAAATGAAACATAATATTAAAAATAAAAAACTTAATAAAACGAGCTCTCATAGAAAGGCAATGTTTATGAACCTTTCTAATGCTTTGATAAAACATGAGCAGATAACTACAACCTTACCAAAAGCTAAAGAGCTGAAAAGATTTGTAGAAAAAATAATCACTTTAGGGAAAAACGGTGATCTATTATCAAGAAGAAAAGCAATTTCTACACTACAAGATCAAGTTATGGTAAAAAAAATCTTTGATATTTTAGCCAAACGTTTTAAGGATAGAGCAGGCGGATATACTAGAATTATTAAGTTGGGGAATAGATTTGGAGACAATGCTCCTATGGCAGTCATTGAGCTTGTTGATCGTGACGAATCAGCAAAAGGTATTGATAGTGGCCCTGTTATTGAAAAGAAAACAACTGAAGAAGTAGAAGAGCAAGCACAAGCCTAACTAACTTTGATTAAAATAATACTAATTGCTTTAGGAGGCTCATTGGGCGCCTTAATTCGTTTTTTTTTAGTTA
>CACNUI010000015.1 GCA_902623545.1 uncultured Alphaproteobacteria bacterium
GAATATCAAGAGTTATGTATTCTAATTCTTTAATAATATTAGATAAGTCTTCTAATTGAAAATAAACTTCTTCAATACTCGCAGTTAAATTTTTTACATCTTTTTCCAAATCATAAATGCGCATATCAATAGCAGAAAGATTTGTTACTAGATTTTTATCAATTGTTTCTTGTTGATCTGTTTTATTTGCAAAAACAAATTTAGATAAGTCAGAAACCTCCCTTTGTAATCTTTCTAGCTCCTGCTGAAATGTCAAAAGGTTTTCATTAGAATTTGAACTAAAAGAGAGTAAAGAAAATAATACAATAAAAAAATATTTTAACATTATCTATTAATTAATCTTAAAATTAGATGGAAATAAGGCGCCATACTTTCATTGAGTATAGCGCCAAGTATTAAGGATGTATTTAATTTACCGTAGTTACTGATCTTCTATTTTGAGCCCACGCACCGTCATTAGAGCCAACAACGGCCGGTCTTTCTTTACCATAGCTTATTGTAGATACTCTATCTGGACTTATGCCTAATCCAATCAAATAATTTTTTACAGCTTGCGCTCTTTTTTCACCAAGTGCTAAGTTGTATTCTCTAGTTCCTCTTTCATCACAATGTCCTTCTATTGTTATTGAAACTGAACTATTTTGTTTAAGCCATGCTACTTGATCTTGAAGTAGCTCTAATGCGTCTGAGTCTAAATCAGAGCTATCGTATCCAAAGAAAACTCTATCACCGACGTTAACGATTAAATCTTCTTGGGAACCAGCGACAATTCCACTACCTGCTGTTTCAGTAATTGCACCTTCATCTACAGAACTATCTGAGCTTTTTGCACCTGATCCACTTGAGTCTGCGGAATCTTCAGGTTTTGTTGCACATGCAGCAACGAAAATTAATAACATTGCCGAAATTAAAAACTTATAAATCATATAAAACTCGCTTCCTTAATACATTGCTAGCTATACTTAATTAATGGTAATTTCTTAACATTTTTTTAAATATTTCATATATTTTTTTGAAATAATAATCAATTAATGCATTAGTGGTGACCAAGCAGGGTCTGACCCTCCCAAAGGAGTAATAACCTTTCTTTCATTATACCCAGTCAAATCAATCGAATAAAGGCTCGATTCTCCTCCAGATCCATCTTCAGCAGTCCTTTCTTCTTTGAAATACATTAAAAACCTTCCATTGGGAGCCCAAGTAGGGCCCTCAACATGAAATGATTTAGCAATCATTCTTTCATTTGAGCCATCAACTTCCATTACTCCTATATAAAATTGACCACCTTCCTGTTTTGTGAAAGCAATCATATCGCCTCTTGGTGACCACACAGGTGTATAATAACTTCCTGCCTCTCTACTAATTCTTTTTGGATTACTTCCATCAGCATCGGATATATAAAGGTGTCTTCTGCCACTTCTATCAGAATTAAATACAATTTTTTTACCATCAGGTGAAAAACTTGCAGATACGTCAATCGCAGAATTATCTGTAACTCTTTTAGATATTCTAGTTTTCAAATCTAAAATATATATTTCTGAATTACCAATGTTAGGCTCAGTATAAGACATGACGATTTTATTTCCATCAGGAGAAAATCTGGGAGCGAAAGTCATACCTGGAAATTCGCCGACAATTTCTTGTTTTCCAGTTTCTATATCAAATATGTAAACCCTAGGACTATTTCTATCAACATAAGACATATAGGTAATTTTTTGAGAATTTGGAGAAAACCTAGGAGTCAAAACTAAGTATGAGCCATCAGTTAAAAACCGATGGTTAGCTTGGTCTTGATCCATAATAGCAAGTCTCTTTTGCTTATTTTCTTTTGGACCAGTTTCAGCAACATATACTATTCGAGTATCAAAATAGCCACCTTCTCCTGTGATATTCTGAAAAACAGAGTCAGAAATTATGTGAGCAACTCTTCTCCAATTCTTTTCATTAGTTTCATATTTTCTTGCTACTAGTTGTTTTTGCTGGAATACATCATAAAGTCTAAACTCCACTGTAATTTTTCCATTTGATCCAGAAATTTTTCCAGAAACTAAATGCTGAGCTTTAATTACTTTCCAATCTTCAAAACGAGGTTTATCTGATAAAGACTTATTAGTCTGAATAAATGCCTTTTGATCTAATGGAATAAATAACCCTGACCTCTCTAAGTTATCAGATATTACATTAGAAATATTTTTACCTATTTTTTCAAAATTAGTATTTTTTGAAAATAAATCAGTGATTGCAATAGGAGTTGGTTTAATACTTCCTTGGGTTAATGTTACTTCTAGAGATAAAACCTTAATTGAGAAAAAAAATACGAGTAAAAATGAATAAATGTTAAACATTATAATCCTTTCATAATACTATAATCAAAAGTAATTGTAAGATTTTTCCACAAATTATATTTATCTTTAGGTAATTTGAGTGGTGTGCATTCTGGATTTAAAAGTGTTCTCATTGCACTGTCTGTAATTGGTCCATAAAAAGGATTACTTTTAGATATATTTGTGTCAACAATACGAACTGAATTTTGATAAACTTTCATATTTTGTTGAACTTTCGCAGAAATTGTAACTTTATCACCAATATTTATTACAGCTCCTGCAGGAGCATTCCAACAAGAAGATAATTGTTGACGAAGGAGATCAATTTCTGTGATAGATAAAATTGAACTTTCATTTTCTAGATTTTCTCCAGTTTCAATATTCTCTTTATTATCTTTTTCTTCAATTACATCATTTGATTGTTCGTTTCTAAGATCTTTCAACATTGATGCTATATTAAAATCTTCCTCTGGTTTAGGTTTTGGTTTTGTAGTATTTTTTTTATTAGTATCTTTAATTTCTTTTTTTGGTTTTGGTTCAAGTTGAATGTCAGATGTACTTAAATTTTGTTCAGTAATACTTTGCTTTGGTTTGATTTTTGGTTTTATATGTTTAGTTTTAATAGTTTCAACTTTCAATTTATTTTCAAATTTTTTTTGTTCTAATTTAATATCCTTTTTTTCTGCTACTTGCTGATTTACTTTTTGATTAATAATAATTTCTGATTGTTCTTCTATAGTAATGTTATTAGAATTTTCTTTAATACTATAATCTTTTTTCAATTCAGAGTTTTCAGAAGAATTAAATTTTTTTTGTTTAGGAGAAGATGTCGTGCTTAAATCGTTTGTTTTGTCAGATTTTTGAATATTTGTGGTATCTGATACATTGAGGATTTCAATTGGAATAATGTTTGGAACAAAGACTTCATTTTTGCTAAATATGTTTGGTAAACCTACGGCGAATAAAGCAATGATAAAATGAAAAATTATTGAAAATAATATCCCGGAATTTTTTGGATTAAGTTTATCAAAAAATTCTATAATCTTCAAAGAATTGTAACTAATTCTTTGCATAATTTACTTCATATTTTGTGTAATAAGAGCAACCTTAATATATCCAGCAGAATTTATTATAGACATTATTTCCATTACACGTCCATAAGCAACAACTCTATCGCCTCTTATATATATTCTCGCTTCAGTGTTTTGTTCAGTAATAGCATTAATTCTTGGTATTAAATTCTCAACTTCAACTAATGACTCACCAATATAAATTTCACCTTCGAGATTTACAGTAATTTCTATTGGATCTTTTTGATCTGTAAGTGCATTAGCTTTAACTTTAGGTAAATCTACTGGTATGCCTACAGTTAACAGTGGTGCTGTAACCATAAAAACTATTAGAAGTACAAGCATAACATCTACAAAAGGAGTTACATTAATTTCACTCATTTGAGCATATCTGTTTCGTCTACTTTTTTTAGAATTATTTAAGTTTATCAATTTAATTTTTCTCTAATTGTCTAAAAAATATAGTGGTAAATTCATCCATGAATGTTTCCAGTGATAAAAAATATTTTGAAATATCATTTGATATTTTATTATATGCAACAACCGCAGGTATAGCTACAAATAACCCTAAAGCAGTCGCAAAAAGTGCTTCAGCAATTCCCGGTGCCACAACTGCTAAATTAGTATTTTGAGCAATAGCAATTGATTTAAAGCTGTTCATTATTCCCCAAACAGTTCCGAATAATCCAATAAAAGGTGCAGTAGACCCAGCAGTTGCAAGAAATGTTAAGTTTCTTTCTACATCTTCACTTTCTTTGTTAAATATAACTGACATTGATCTTTGCATTCTATCTTTTAAAGAATTTAAATTAGAATTTTCATCAATTTGAGACTTACTTTTTTTCCACTCTAATATTGCTGCACAAAATATTTTTGATTTAGGATCAAGTTTATTAAAATTAAGTGTTTCGTATAAATCTTCAAAAGAATTTCCAGACCAAAAGATATCTTCAAATTCACTTTCTAATTTTTTTAATTGTCTCATTCTTAATATTTTTGATATTATTACATTCCAAGAATAGATTGATGCAATAATTAAAATAATAATTACTGATTTTACAACAATGTCTGCTTGCATAAATAACCCAAACATAGAAAAGTCTGGAGCTTCACTAACAAGATTAATATTTTTTACTTCTTCCATAAATTATTTTTTTATCTTTTCATAATCACTACTGTGAACCATTATCCAAAATCCTGGTCTGTTTTTTTCACAAAGTGCGATTACAGGAGTCTTCCCCTCTTCTTTTGCTAATTTTGCAGTGTCGTCCCATAATGAAATTGCAGTATGTTTTGCTCTTAATTTGCATTCTATAAACAACTCATCATGTATAACGTCTGCTCTGGTTACTTTACCATTTCCGCCACTTAAAGGAGTTCTTTTACCATTAAAATAATTTGCTACGTCCCTTTCTCTTTTTTTCCAAGCTTTATCTGGCATGTTTTACTCCTTTATTTAAGTTGTTAAGGATGATAGTACGTCTTCGTCAACTTCAAAATTAGATGAAACAGTTTGAACATCATCATTGTCCTCAATAATTTCAATAAATTTAAATAATTTTATAGCGGTATCTTTATCAATTTTTATTGTATTCTTACTTTTCCATATAAGATCTGCGAAATTTGTTTGGCCATACTGTTGTATAATTTTTTCATTTAGTTGATGTAATTTATTTTGATCACACCATATTATATATTCATTTTGACTAACTTCATAATCATCTGTTTCATTTTCAACAAGAAAATCAAATAAATCTTCTTCACTTACTAAAACTTTATTTAAGGAAATATTTCCTAATCTTTCAAATCCAAAAATTACACTTCCCGTTTCACCTAAATTTCCACCATATTTACTGAAAGTTGATCTAACTTCTGCAGCAGTCCTGTTTTTGTTGTTTGTTAAAGCTTCAACAATAACAGCTACACCAGATGGTCCGTATCCTTCATACCTTACTTCTTCATAATTACTGTCTGGATCATTACCTAATCCTTTTTTTATAGCTCTCTCAATGTTATCTTTAGGCATATTCAGCCCCTTGGCTGAAGAAATTGCAGATCTTAGTCTAATATTACTTTCTGGATCATCACCACCTAACTTAGCAGCAACTGAAATTTCTCTTCCAAGACGAGAGAATTCTTTAGCTCTTTTTTTATCTTGAGCACCCTTACGATGCATAATGTTTTTAAACTTTGAGTGTCCAGCCATATTGCTCTAACTATAAATAAGTTTTACGATGTTAGTAAAGATTATATTTTAAGCTTAAATTGTGTCTAATATATGTAATTTAGTTTTCTTTAATTGATTTTATACTTTTAGCTAATCCTGTTACATCATCTATTTCAATTATTGAGCCACAAATTGTAATTTTACCTTTAGCAGGTGTAAATCTTCCTTCAGCTCTGAAACCTTTTTCAAAACTATGAATAGGATTATCAATATTCATACCAATGACAGAATTATAGTCGCCTGTCATACCTACATCAGTCTGATATGCCGTACCTTTTGGAAGTATTGAATCATCAGATGTTGGAATATGAGTGTGGGTACCAAGTACAGCTGAAACATTACCATCAACAAAATGTGCAATAGCATTTTTCTCAGATGTTGCTTCTCCATGAATATCTATTATGATAGCGTTACAAGTTGATCCTAATTTTTCAGATAACAAAAAATTTTTTATTGCACTAAATGGGTCATCAATAAACATATTCATAAATAGTCTAAGCATTAATTGTACAATGACAATTTTTTTTCCATTAATCAATTCAATCGTATAATGACCTTTACCTGGAACACCTTTGGGATAATTTAACGCTCTAATAATTCTAGGACATTCTTCAATGTATGTTAGCATTTCTCTTTGATCCCAAGCGTGATTTCCTAAAGTAATAGCATCTATACCATTATCAAGAAGTTCCTGTGCATCTTTTTTTGAAATACCATAACCTCCAGTTGTGTTTTCACCATTAACAATAATTACATCTGGAAGGTATTTTTTTTTTAAAATGCTTGTAGATTCTATAAGTTTTTCTTTGGCTAATTTACCTACTATATCTCCTATAAAAAGAATTTTCATATAAAAGTGTATAACATTTTTTCTGTTATTACATAATCAAGTTTCATATCAAATTTGTCTGTTGGAACAACTGGAATTTTTTGGCCCTCAAATGCATATCCTATACTTACAAATCTTTTGTTATTATTTCTAAATCTGGCAAGAGTTCTATCATAATAACCTCCACCATAACCTAATCTAAATCCTCGATTATCAAATGCAAGGCAAGGAATAAATAATATATTAGGTATTAAAATCTTGTTTTCTTTTTTGGGCTCTTTTATTTTCATTAAACCTTCTTCCATTTCATTTTTAGATGAAAATTTTCGGAATAATAAATGATTATTTTTTTTAAATATTACTGGTAAGCATAAAATTTTTTTCATACGTAATATGTAGTCATTAAGTTCAGTGGTGTCTATTTCTGAATTTATGGAAATAAAACTAGAAACAATGTTATAATTTTGCAAATTTTTTTTATTAAATAGTTCTATAAATAAGGGTTCGTTAAAAAAATAGTTTGCTGAGGAGTATAATTTTTTTCTTAATTCAAATTGCTCTTTTCTAATGCTATGTTTTTTTTCTAAAATATTATTTTTCATAGTTTTTGAATAATTCTAGCATAATATCTATTTGCTTTTGAATTTTAATTAAATCATTAGAAATTAATTCTTTTTCTTTTTCTAATAAATTATTTTTTTCATTCAAGTGTTCAATTTTTTGAACAACTTTAATATTTTCATTATTTGAATTTTCAATTTTTTTTTCAAATAATTTATTACTTTTACTATTTTCAATTAAATCAAAAATTTCAGCTTGAAGCTGAATAGCTAAAAAAGATAGTAACTTGTTGTCACTTATCTTACCATTATAATTATCAAAATTCTTTAATTTACGATTAATTTCATTAATTGCTTTTTCTAATTTTTCTTTTTGATTGACTTCGTATTTTAAACTAACTTCTTTATTTAATATTATAGCTTTATAGACTGGCATTATTCTTCGTCTACTAATTCTTCAATATCGTCCAAGTAGCTATTTACTTTTGTTTTAATATCAATAATTTCCCTTTCAAGATTTTTGATTTTATTTGATTTTGCCTGATTTGAATCAAGGAAATCTTCAACCAAATTTTGTAATTCATTCATTTTATCTTTAAGAGCTCTCATTTTGTTAAGATTATCCATAATTATTTTATAATTTGAAATTTTATAATTGTCACTGTAATGAAGCACTAAACATTAAAAATTTAAAAATTTTTGTAAAAAGGTGAAGTAATTGGGTATTAATCAAAATAACATAAACTTAAGAAATTTATCAAATTGCATACGTTTCTTGTCTATTGATGCAGTTCAAAAAGCAAATTCTGGCCATCCTGGTATGCCAATGGGAATGGCTGATATTGCTACAGTTCTTTTTAAAAAACACTTAAAGTTTTATCCAAATGACCCAAGTTGGATTGATAGAGATAGATTAATTATTTCAAATGGACATGGTTCAATGCTTTTATATTCTTGTTTATATTTAACGGGATATAAAGATATTGATATAAATCAAATTAAAAATTTTAGACAACTACATAATAAAACTGCGGGTCACCCAGAATACGGAAGTGCAGAAGGAATAGAAACAACTACTGGTCCTTTGTCTCAAGGTTTAGCAAATGCAGTTGGAATGGCCTTGGCGGAAAAAAAATTATCAAATGATTATGGAAAAGAATTAATCGATCATTACACTTATGTTTTTGCTGGGGATGGATGCTTAATGGAAGGCTTAAGTCATGAAGCATGTAGTCTAGCAGGACATTTAAAATTAAATAAGCTTATTATGTTTTTTGATAATAATTCTATTTCTATTGATGGATCAACTGAACTTTCAGTTTCTGACAGCGTGAGTAAAAGATTTGAAGCTTACAACTGGAATATAATGGAAATAGATGGTCATAACTATGAAGAAATTGATCAAGCTATAGTTCAAGCAAAAAAAAGTGATGCTCCAACAATTATATCTTGTAAAACTAAAATTGGTTTCGGCTCTCCAAATAAAGAGGGCTTAGCTTCATCACATGGTTCACCTCTTGGTGAGGATGAAATTAGTTTAACAAGAAATAAATTAGAATGGAATTATTCGCCATTTGAAATTCCAAATGATTTATTAAATGAGTGGAGAAGCTTCTATAAAAGAAATGATGAATCAAGAAATTCATGGTTATCAAAAAATATGGAATTGATTGAAAGTAGCAATTTTAAAGATAGTTATTATCAAAAAATTGATTCAAATATTCCAGAAAAGCTTGAAGAATTAAAATTTAAACATTTTAATGACAAAACAAATTGTGCATCAAGAAAATCGAGTGAACTAACATTAAACTTAATTTCAAACTATCAAAAAAATCTTATTGGTGGATCAGCTGATCTTACTGGATCAAATAACACTAAAGCTAAAGATATGAACGTAATTTCATCAGATAACTTTAATGGAAATTATATTCATTATGGCATTAGAGAGCATGGAATGGCTGGAATAATGAATGGTATTGCTTTGCACAAAGGTTTAATTCCATACGGAGGAACTTTTTTGGTTTTTACCGACTATTGCAGACCCTCAATTAGATTATCAGCTCTTATGAATATACCAGTTATTTATGTAATGACGCATGACTCAATAGGATTAGGAGAAGATGGGCCAACTCATCAACCAGTTGAACACCTTGCATCTTTGAGGGCGATACCAAATTTAACAGTTATAAGGCCATGTGATATTATTGAAACTATTGAGGCATGGGAATGTGCTTTAAATAATGTTGGACCAACAATCTTAGTTTTAACAAGACAAAACCTGCCAATGTTACAAACAAATAAACGAAAAGAAAATCTTGTTAATAAAGGTGCTTATAAAATTAGAGATTTTGAAGAATATGATGCAACAATTTTATCTTCTGGTTCTGAAGTTGAGATTGCTTGCTCAGTATCAAATAAACTTTTGGAAAAAAATAATTTAAGGATAAGAGTTATAAGCATGTCTTCATTTGAATTGTTTGAGAAAAATGAAGATAGCTATAAAAAAGAAATTTTAGGTAATAAACCTACTTTTGCTATCGAGGCGGGAGTGATAAATGGTTGGGAAAAATATATTAAAGATGAAAATTTTGTTGGTATGTCTACTTTTGGTGAAAGTGGTCCATATAAAGATTTATATAATCACTTTAAGATAACAGATGATTACTTAATTGAAAAAATAATTAAAAATTTATAAAAAGGATAAATATGAAAGTTGCAATAAATGGATTTGGCAGAATTGGAAAACTTGTTTTTAGAGCTTTATTAGAAAAAAATCCTAAAAATATTAATATTGTTGCTATTAATGAACTAGGCAGTATTGAAAGTAGTGCTCACCTACTAAAATATGACAGTATACATGGCATTCTTAAAGATGAGATTAGTTCAATTAAAAATGGATTAAAAATTGGAAAACATAAAATTAATTTTTATTCAGAAAGAGATCCAAATAATCTTCCTTGGAAATCTCTTAAGGTTGATATTGTTCTTGAATGTAGTGGTGTTTTTACTTCTAAAGAAAAAGCAATATCTCATTTAAATGCAGGGGCTAAAAAAGTTATTATTTCTGCACCAGCTTCAAATGTAGATGCCACAATTGTTCAAGGAGTAAATAACGATACTATTGAAAAAAATTATAACATAATTTCAAACGGATCCTGTACTACAAACTGTCTTGCTCCTTTAGCTATGGTGCTTGATGAAAAATTAGGAATTGAAAGTGGTTTCATGACTACAATTCATAGCTACACTGGTGATCAAAGAACTGTTGACCAATCCCATTCAGACTTAAGAAGAGCAAGGGCTGCAGCTGAATCAATGATTCCAACTTCTACAGGAGCTGCAAAGGCTTTGAGTCTAGTCTTACCAAAATTAAAAGGCAAACTAGATGGAACAGCCATTCGAGTACCTACTCCTAATGTTTCACTAATAGATCTTACATTTGTAAGTAAGAAAAAAACTAGCCCAGAGAAAATTAATTCTATTGTTCTCAAAGCTTCAAAAACTAAAAAATTGAAAGGAATTTTAACAACAAACTCATTACCTCTAGTTTCAATTGATTTTAATCATAATTCAAGCAGTTCTGTATTTGATATGAGTCAAACTCAAGTTGTTAAAGATAAATTATGTAGAGTTTTATCGTGGTATGATAATGAATGGGGATTTTCAAATAGAATGATTGAAACAATGTTAGACTTAAAAAAATTTATTAAGTGATCAAAAAAAAATACTATGAAATTAAGACTTACAATGAACTTGATAGTCTGATTATTAAAAGAAAAAGGGAACATAGTTTCACAATAGTTTATATTAAAAATTTTTTAATTAAAGGATTTGGAGTTGACTGGGTGAGAACAATGAAAAATTTAGCAAACAAAAAACATAAAAAACATGAGATTAAATTTTTTGTCGACTGTGGATATGATTTTGGATTATCTATACTCTTGATAAAAGAAAATATTAATTTTATAAGATTGAAATCTAATAAAGTAATTTTAAATAAAATTGAATCCATCGCAAAAAAAAATAATGTTGTATTAAATCCAAATTTTATTATAGAAAATAAAAATTATTAAAATTAAAAATATGAAAATTGATGGAAATGAAATTAAAGTAGGAAACATTCTAGAAATAAATAATAAGTTATGGAAAGTTTTAAAAACTCAACATACACAACCTGGTAAAGGCGGTGCTTATATTCAAGCAGAGCTAAAGGAAATTAAAGAAGGCACAAAAATGAATTCTAGATTTAGATCTTCAGAAACTATCGAAAAAGCTTTCTTGGATGAGAAAAAATTTCAATATTTATATAGTGAAAATGAGAACTTTTTTTTTATGGACCAACAAACCTATGAACAACTAGAATTAGGGAAAGACATTATATCCGAAGATCAATCAAAATATTTAATTGAGAATAACGATGTAATTATTCAGTTTTATAATGAAAAACCAGTAAGTTTACAACTTCAAGAGCAAGTAGTGTTAACTGTACTCGAGACGGAAGCAGTTGTAAAAGGGCAAACTGCTGCCTCCTCTTATAAACCAGCAGTTTTGGAAAAAGGTATTAAAACCACTGTTCCCCAATTTATTGAAGTTAATGACAAAATAGTTGTTAGCACTATTGATGACACATATATAGAAAAAGCAAAATAGTGTTACCACCTACAATAAATATTTTTGAAAAAGCTGCAAAAAAAGCAGGAAAAATTTTAATAAGAGATTTTGGAGAACTTGAAAACTTGCAAATTGAATCAAAATCTTTAGGTGATTTTGTTACTAATGCAGATTTAAAGGTAGAAAAAAGTATTTTAGATACGCTAAATTATTATTACCCTGACTTCACTTATATTACAGAGGAAAGTGGAATAATAAAAGGAAACGAGAATACAATAATTATTGATCCAATTGATGGTACATCAAACTTTATTCATGGAATACCACATGTAAGTATAGTAATTGCTAAAATGGTCGATAGGGAAATAACTGATGGAATAATTTACAATCCAATACTTAATGAATTTTTTTGGTCTTCTAAAGGCAGAGGAGCTTGGTGTAATAATAGAAGGCTTAGAGTATCTAATAGAAATAAATTATCAGATTGTCTTATAGGCACCGGCCTTCCTTTTGGAGAAAGTGTTTACAATAATTATCAAATTGAGATTGATAATGTACTGAGAAACACTGCAGGTATTAGAAGGATTGGATCAGCAGCACTGGATTTAGCCTATGTGGCATCAGGAAAATTAGATGGATATTGGGAAAAAGATATAAATTTATGGGATATTTGTTCTGGCATTTTAATAGTAAAAGAAGCTGGTGGAGTTATTACAAAGATAAATGGTGAAAAATGGGATGTAGATTGCCGTGAAGTATTATCTTCAAATAACCATATTCACAAGGAATTGAGGAAAAAACTCTCTTTACATTAAATCATTTCTATATATTAGCCTAGTAATGAAAAAAAATATTCATCCAGATTACCATGACATTACAGTTTTAATGACCGATGGATCTTCATTCAAAACAAGATCTACATGGGGTAAAAAAGATGAAACCCTTAAACTAGACATTGATCCAAAAACACATCCAGCATGGACAGGTGGTAAATCGAGCTTAAATGAATCTGAAGGTCAGGTTGCCAGATTCCAAAAGAGATTTAAAGGTCTTAAACTTAAAAAATAATTATTTAAAAATATTTTCAGCCGCCTTCTTAAAATTTTCTTTACTTTCAATCTCAAGTGCAACTCTTTGAATTTCTTTTTTTAACTCATCTATATACAAATTTAATTCTTCAACACTCATATCATCCAAAACCAGTGATTTTATAGATTTCTTCTGCTCATCTACTTCAAAAAAATTTGTCATAGTTTATTATTTCATTTTACATTAAGACTATATATTATTATAGAAATTAAGAAATATGAAGTATCCATTAATGCCAAAAGCTACAGCAATATGGTTAGTAGAAAATACTGGTTTGTCCTTTAGGCAAATTTCAGTTTTCTGCGGATTACATGAATTAGAAATACAAGGTATAGCTGATGGAGAAGTTGCTGTAGGTATGAGGGGTTATAATCCAATTGATAATAATCAGCTGACTAAAGAAGAGATTGAACGTTGTGAGAACGATTTAAATGCTGATTTAGTTCTAATTAAATCCTCTGTAATTGAAGAACTACCACCCCGTAAAAAAGACACAAAATATACTCCATTATCTTTAAGACAAGAAAAACCTTTTGCAATATTATGGTTAATAAAAAGATATCCAACAGAGCTTTCTAGCTCACAGATAGCTAAACTTACTGGTTCCACAAAGAATACTGTAGATGCCATTCGTAATGGAACATATAGAGAGGCAGTATTGGAGACCAAAAGTCCGATGGACGTAGGACTGTGTACTTATAAGGATCTTGAAAAAACTCTTAATAGAAAAAGAAGCAGCAAATTAAATTAAAACTAATTAAGTTTATTCAAAATTATATTTAAATAATAAAACATTAGAATAGACCAAAATAATATGGAAAATATAAAAAAAAGTAAGAGGTTATTAATTGTTAATACACCAATTGGTTGGCCTAAATAATATGTTACTGGTCCTAAAATGCCACTTAATAATATTCCTAAAACTTTATATTTTTTAAATATTAATAGTATCTCATCAAATAAAGTTGCAAAACTTAACCACAAAACTATCATCCAAAAGGGCAATGTTCCCAATATAAAAGTTGTGTTAAATGTATATACTTTATAATGTACCATCAAAGTGTCAAAAAAATATCCTGGTAAAGAAATCAATATAGCAATTAATAAAAATCTAATTTTATTAATAACAAAATAAAAGAATAAAATTAAATAGCAGACACCGATTAATATTCCAAGATAAGGTATAGAATATGTAATTTCACCAAACACACATGCCAGCCAAGTCAATTGATAACCTGATAAGATAAGAAAGGCTCTTATTTTATTCATTATTTATTTTTTAATAAGAAAATGAGAAACGTCAGTAGAACTATTTGAGAAACCTGTTTCACAATATGAGAAATAAAATTCCCACATTCTTTTAAATTTAATATCGAAGCCAAACTTTGATAAATCAGTCCAAGATTTTTGAAATTGTTTGTTCCACATTTTTAGTGTTTTTGCGTAAGAACCACCAAAACTTAATTTTTCAATACATTTTAACCCAACGTGTTTTGCTGAATATTCAAATTGTTTTTTGGTTGGAAGCATACCGCCAGGAAAAATATATTGTTGAATAAAATCTGGTCTGTTTTGATAATCTTTAGCTTTTTGTTCATCAATTGTTATGACTTGTAGTGCAGCAATACCATCATTGTTGAGAGAATTACTTATTGTATCAAAGTAATTATGCCAGTATTTCTTCCCAACTGCTTCAAACATTTCAATTGAAACAATATTTGAATATTTTTTTTTGATATCCCTATAATCTCTGAATATAACTGATACTTTTTCAGACAAACCTTCATTTTGAATTTTTTCTGAAGCATATTCGTATTGTTGCTTAGAAATAGTTATAGCATCAACTGAACAATTGTAATTTTTTGCTATAAATGATGAAAAACCACCCCATCCACATCCAATTTCTAAAGTTTTAGAATTTGAGTCTAATGATAAAGTTTCAGCAATTTTTCTATATTTGTTAAATTGTGCATCCGATAAATTGGTATTATTATTATCAAAAAGAGCAGAAGAATAGGTCATGGTTTTATCTAACCACTTTTCGTAAAAATTATTTCCTAAATCATAATGATATTTAATGTTTTTTTTACTCTGTGATTTTGAATTATTATTTAAAAAATGTTTTAATTTGGCAAAAGTTGCAAAAAAAAGATTAGTATTTATACTTTGTAAAAAATAACTCTCATTTTTGTGAGAAAGTAGCAATAAATTAGTTAAATCGGTGCTTGAAAAGTAACCATTCATGTAGGCCTCTGCAAAACCTACAGAACCTTTTTTAAAAATTAAATTTAGAAATTTATAATTATGAATTTTTATAGTTGCAGATATATCCTCCTCTTTTCCGATAAAAACTCTCTCCTCACCATTAGGAAGTTGAACTGTTAATTTTCCATATCGAATTTTAGATAAAAAGTTTACTAATAATTTTTCGACAGTTTTATCAAAATTAGTTTTAAAAAAATTCATTTAAAAATTACCTTCAAAACTCACTGTATCATTTGGCTTCTTTTTTCGTGCATAATATTTACCACCTTTGTAAATTATTTTTAAAGCCTCATAAAGAATTCCTACCATTACCTTAAAACCTAAAAGTGGATTATTATATAAAAATTTAAGCATATTTTTTGAGTTAAAATCGATAAATTTGCCATGCTGAGAAGCTGTTAGAACTTTTTTATTATTTTTATCATAAAGATCAATATTAATATTTATTTTATCTTTTTGCATCCTATTAAAAAATTTATAATTTGCCTCCATTTCTATGAAGGGAGATACGTAAAACTGTTTAGCACATTCATGAGATAATTTAAAATCTTCAAAATTTACGTTTCCTTTGAAAATATAGGTGTGTTGCTCATTGGTCGTATTTTTGACTTCATAGAAAATAGATATTAACTTTTTATCATCATAACAATAGAAAATTGACAAAGGATCAAATACATATCCAAAAATTCTTGGAAAACATAACATCATTATATTAAGTTGTTTGTATTTAATATTAAATTTAGATAGGGAATCTTTAACGAATGTCTTTATTGATCTTTTGTCTCTATATCCATGGTCATTTTCATATAAAGAAAAAAGATTAAAAGAGTTTAATGAAAAAAGTTTATAGTTTTTACTTAATTGATCAAGATTATCCAAATTAATAAATATACTTGGTACCTCATATTTCAATGTGTGTTTAAATGGAATAAACCTCTTATGTATAATACTAGATAATAATATTTGAGAAATCATTCAAAATTAATTTGTAATCTATTATAAAAATTTTTATCTCTCTTCCAAGGTAAATCACAATTTAGTAATTTACAAATATAAGAAGATGATTGAATACCGTCTTCATGAAAACCATATCCAAGGTAAGCTCCACAAAAAAAAGTATTATTCTTTCCTTGAATCTCCATAACGTTTTTTTGAGCTAGAATAGTATCAGTAGTATATATTGGATGATTAAATGTAGTTTCGTTAATTATATTTTTAGGCTTTTTATATGGATTAACAGTTACAAAATAATTTTGTTTAGTTGGTAATTTTTGTAATAAATTCATCCAATAAGTTAAGGTAAATTTAGAAGATGATGACTTATTTAAAAAATTCCAACTTGACCATGCAATTTTTGATTTAGGCATTAAAGAGTGATCGCAGTGAAGTATTGCTGAGTTAGTTGAATATTTAAATTGTGAAAATATTTTTACTTCTTCTTCTGTTGGTTTTTCCAAAATATCCAATACTTGATTAGCATGAGTTGCGAATATTAGCTTATTAAATTCTGATATATTATTTTTCTCATCTTCTATTTTAATTTTATTTTTTTCTCTAATAATTTTTTTAATTTTGAAATTTGTTTCATACTCAAAAACATTTTTATTAATAATTTTTTTTATATATTCGTTACTTCCGCCTTCTACGTATTTCCATTGAGGTCTTTTTTTTAAATTAAATAAAGCATGATTTTTAAAAAAATTAATAAATGTTATGAGAGGAAAATTTTTTACATCACTTATATTGCTTGACCATATAGATGATATCATAGGTAAAATATGATAATTTATTAGGTATGTTGAAAAATTATTAGTTTTTAAAAAATCATTTAAGGTTTTAGTTTGTTCTAAATAACTGACATTTAAGCTATTACATAACAAATAAAGTTTTCTTATTTCAAATAACATTTTAAAAAAATTAAAAGAAAATACATTTCTAAAATTAGCAAAAAGAGAAAAGATATTTTTGCCACTATATTCAATTTGAGGATCTTGATTTGAGACGGCAAAAGACATATCTGAATTTTTGCATTTAACATTAAGTAATTTAAAAAAATTTGTTAAATCTGGATAATTATTTTCATTGAATACAATAAATCCTGTATCGACAGGGATTGTTTTTGTTAATTCTTCAAGATAGATAGTTCTTGTATGTCCACCCAATCTATTATTTTTTTCAAATAAATAAACATCATATTTAGAGGACAATAGGTAAGCTGCACTTATTCCTGAAATACCGGAACCAATAATTGCTATTTTTTCTCTCACATCAACTAATAGTTTTAAATGCTGATAGTGCTCTATTTCTTGTTTCTTTTAAATCTACAATTGGTAATGGATATGAAGTACCAATTTCAAAATTATATTTCTTTTGATCCTCCATAGACATCTCCCAAGGGTTATGAATATATTTTTTTGGAATATTATTCAACTCAGGAACAAATTCTTTAACATAATCACCTTCTGGATCAAATTTTTGACCCTGCAATATTGGATTAAAAATTCTAAAATATGGACTTGCATCAGCACCACAACCAGAAATCCATTGCCATCCTGCAGAATTAGATCCAACGTCAGCATCCACTAAAGTATCAAAAAACCACTCTTCACCATTTTTCCAGTGTAGCAATAAATTTTTTGTTAGAAACGAGCCTACAATCATTCTTACTCTATTATGCATCCAGCCTGTTTTATATAGTTGTCTCATTCCAGCATCAACAATTGGAATACCAGTTTTACCATTATGCCATAATGATAAATTTTTAGCATTTTTAATCCATGGAAATTTATTAAATTTACTTTGTATTGGTTTATGAGTCATAGCTGGATAATGAAATAAAAGATTATAAGAAAAATCTCTCCAACCAAGTTCAGCAAGAAATTTTTTTTTATTTTCTGGATCAATTTTTTTTTCAATATTTACGGTATCATAAACTTCTAAAGCAGATATTTCTCCAAAATGAAGATAAGGTGATAATTTTGAAGTTAAATCTTTATCGGGTCTATCTCTTCCAACTGAATAGTTATTTGCTTTTTGCGAAATATATTTTTTTAATTGTAATTTTGCATTACTTTCACCAGGTATCCAATATTTTTCAATTTTTTTGATCCATTGCTCTTTTTTGTTTGTTAGATTTAAATCTTGTATAGTTGTTTCATTTTTAAATTTTGAATTAGCGTAGCTTATTTTTGTATTTTTAAATTTAATATCTTTTAATTTTAGTAGTTCATCGCAATATCGCCAGTAAGGAGTAAATACTTTAAAAAAGGTTCCACTTTTATTTTTAATATTCCAAGGTTCATTTAAAAGATATCCATTGTGCGAGTCGCATTCTATTTTAGATGAAGTAACTATAGATTTAATTTTAGTATCTCTTTTAATTGAATATGGATCATATAGTCTATTCCAGGATACATATTTAACATTTGAATTCTTTAGTATTGAAGATATAATTTTCTCTGGATCACCAGCAAATATATTTAGTTTGCCATTATGTTTTTGAATTGAGTCATATAAACTAATTAAGGATTTTTCTAACCACCATTTGGAAGTGGATCCAATTCTTTGATTTAAATCAAAAATATAAATTGGAATTATCTGATCAACTTTTTTTGAAAGTGACAATAAAGATGGATTTTGTTGTAATCGCAAATCTTGTCTAAACCAATGAATTCCATAAGTGGCTACCATGAGTTTAAATTATGTTAATTTAGAATAAATTAAAGAGGTAAATCTATTATTTACTATGAGGAGGCATTTTTTTCTCTATGAACCAAACGTGTTTTTTTAACACAGGATCATATTTTTTCATTCGAAGCTTTTCAGCAACTTTCAATCCTTTTGTCGGTTTTCTTACAATATACTTAGTTCCTGTTTTTGGATTTTCTTCAGGTACTAGTTGTTTAAGAGCGAATGAAGTTTTTTTTGCCATGGGCTGTCTATACAGAATAATTATATGAAATAAAGTATTATTTATTAATAATCAGAAATTGACTGCTTAATAAAACGGTTATAATTGCCTCTTTTTTTATCAAGTTTAATTTGTTTATTTCTTTCATGTAAGTTTTTTTTCTTTTCTTCAGATGTTTTATCAAAACAATTATGACAAGATACACCTGGTTTATAATATTTATTATAAGTATCTTTATTACTAATGGGTAACCGACAAGCATGACAAAGTTTGTAAGTTCCATCTTTTAATTCATTTTTCAAAGATACTCTTCCATCAAATACAAAACATTCACCATTCCACATTGAATCTTTTTTTGGAGTTTTTTCTAAATACTTTAGTATACCTCCGTCTAACTGAGCAACATTTTTAAAACCCTTCATCATCATATATGATGAAGCCTTTTCACACCTGATACCTCCAGTGCAAAACATTGCAATTTTTTTGTCTTTTGACTTATTTAGTTTTTTTTGAACAAAAGATTTAAAGTCAGTAAAACTTTTAGTTTTTGGATTAATTGCTCCTTCAAAAGATCCTATTTTAACCTCAAACTCATTTCTTACATCAATCACAATAGTGTCGTTGTCTTTAATTAGTTGATTCCATTCATTGTATTTAACTTTTTTTCCAGATATTTTTGTAGGATCAGCAAATTTGGTTCTGAGTGTGACTATTTCATTTTTATTTCTAATTTTAAGTTTTTGAAAAGGCATATATTTATATTTTGATCGTTTAAGATTAAGTTTCTCAAAACTAAAATTTTCGAGATATAGAATGAAAGAATTTATAGTTTTTTCTAAGCCAGCTATTGTTCCATTAATGCCTTCATCAGCAATCAATATTGTACCTTTTATTTTATTAAATTTACAAAAATCTTTAAGTTTAGTAATGATATCATTTTTATCTTTAATTATTTTGAATTGATAAAAAGTAATTATAGTAAAGTACTTGTTGTTCATTTATCTAATTAATATAAAAAACTTTAAAAATTTATGTCTAAAGAAACCATTAATACTGTTAAAAAGTTTCTCAATAGTTATTCTATAGAAACAACTCCCAATGTTTACGAAAAATATGGAAGCTTTTCTGAATTTCTTAATAAAAATCATGACGTTTATATAACTTATTTACCAGATGAAAATTCAAAAAATGTTATTAGAACGGCAAAAAAATTAAGATTAGAAGGTTATGAGGTTATACCTCATTTGCCTGCGAGAACTATTGTAAATAAAAATGACTTAGAAAAATATATTGGTGAACTTGCAAATGAATCTGGGTGTTCAAAAATGTTAATTATTGGTGGTGGTGGAAATCAAGCTGGCGAAATCTCTTCCTCAATTGATGTTTTAAAAACAGATTTTCTTTCAAAATATAATTATCAATTTGTAGGTGTGGCTGGGCATCCCGAAGGAAGCCCAGATATTTCAAATGAAAATTTAGATTTAGCAATTAAACAGAAGAATGATTTTGCAAAAAATGTTGATTTTAAAATGTATTTAGCAACACAATTTTTTTTTGAAGCAACATCTTTAATCGACTGGGAAAAACACCTAGTAAAAATTGGAAATAAATTACCAATCCATGCTGGGATACCAGGTCCTGCCTCTATTAAAACATTAGTAAATTATGCAAGGTCTTGCGGTATTGGAAATTCTTTAAGATTTATTACAAAACAGGCTTTTAACTTAACTAAACTTGCAACATTAAGCACGCCAGACAAGTTGATGTATGATTTAGCAAATTATGTGAGTACAAATAAATCAAGTAATCTAGAAAATATTCACTTTTATGCATTTGGTGGAATGAAAAAAACTGCAGATTGGTTGAACAAGCTAAATAATTCTGAATTAAACTATAATAATAAA
>CACNUI010000016.1 GCA_902623545.1 uncultured Alphaproteobacteria bacterium
TTCAATTAAAGTTCAAAATGGTTTTGCGCACTTACCTTCAAAGCCAGGTCTTGGTATAGAATTGGACTGGGATTTTATAGATAACACAACATTTAAGAAAATTTAAAATGACAAAAATTATCAAATTTACTGTTGAAGATGTAAGATTTCCAACTTCTAAAGATTTAACAGGATCGGACGCAATACACACAGATCCAGATTATTCCGCAACATATGTAACAGCATTTACAGATGATCCTGAGCTCAAAGGATATGGAATTGCATTTACTATAGGTAAGGGAAACGACATTGTTGCTGATTGTATAAAACATTTTTTCTATATCTTTGAAAATATGGATTTAGATAGTTTAGAAGATAACATTGGTAATCTATGGTTCAAATGTGTTGATCACAGTCAGCTTCGTTGGCTTGGTCCTGAAAAAGGAGTTGTCCACATGGCTGTATCTGCAATTTTTAATTGTCTTTGGGATTTAATTGCAAAAAAAAATAAAAAACCACTTTGGCAATTTGTAGTAGATAGTGAACCAGAAAAAATTATTAGTTGGTTAACATTTAAATATATAGAAGATGTTTTGAATCCCGATGAAGCATTAGAAATATTGAGAAACAATCAAAATAATAAACACAATCGAATAGAAACAATATTAAAAGAAGGCTACCCATCGTACACAACAGCAGCAGGCTGGCTTGGGTATTCTGACGAAAAGATTATTGAACTTTGTAATCAATACATGTCTAAGGGTTGGAAGCATTTTAAAATCAAAGTTGGCCTAGATTTGGAAGCAGATATAAAAAGATTGGAATTAATTAGAAACACTATTGGTGATAATTGTTTTATTATGGTTGATGCAAATCAGCAATGGAATGTACAACAATCAATTGAACACATTAATGCTTATAAAAAATTTAATTTATTTTTTGTAGAGGAGCCTACCAGTCCAGATGATGTAATGGGTTTTGCTAAAATAAAAAAAGAGGTTGGAGATGTAAGGCTGGCTACAGGAGAGGCTTGTGGTGGTCGTATAATGTTTAAACAATTCTTAGAATCAGGAGCTATGAATATTTGTCAAATTGATAGTTGTAGATTGGGAAGCATTAATGAAATTATTACAGTCTTACTAATGGCACATAAATTTAATGTTCCAGTTTTTCCTCACGCTGGTGGTGTTGGTCTGTGTGAATATGTACAACATTTATGTATGATTGATTATGTACTAATTAATGGCTCAAAAGATGATAAAGTTGTGGAATATCAAGACAGTTTACACGAACACTTTATTTATCCTTGTAAAATAGAAAATGGAAATTATATGCCACCTCTTGACCATGGATATTCTATTGAAATGAAAGAAAAGTCTGTTAAGGAGTTTTCATTTCCTAATGGAAACTTCTGGAAAAAAAATTAATGAGATTAAAAAATAAAAACATTATCGTTACTGCAGCCGCACAGGGTATTGGGAGAGCTACAGCTCTTATGTTTGCAAAAGAAGGAGCTACAGTAATTGCTACAGATATTAATGAAGAAAAATTAAGTGAATTGACAAAAGAAAATAATAAAATCCAAACACAGAAACTTGATGCAACAAATAGAATTGAAGTTGAAAATTTTTGCTCGACTATTAATAATATTGATGTACTTTTTCATGCTGTTGGTTTTGTTCATCATGGAACATTGATGGATTGCGATGATGATGAATTTCATAGATCTGTTAATGTAAATATTTATTCTGCTTATCTTATGAGTTACAATCTTTTACCTAAAATGTTAAAAAAAGAAAAAGGAAATATTATTATAGTTTCTTCTGGAGCTTCCAGTATTAAAGGAGCACCAAATAGATTTATATATGGAACTACAAAAGCAGCATTAAATGGTTTTGTTAAAGCTATGGCAATAGATTATGTTAAAAAAGGAATTCGTTGTAACGCGATACTTCCCGGTACGGTTGAAACACCTTCATGGCAAGGACGTGTAAATATGGCTGATGATCCAAAAAAAGCAAGAGAGGATTTTATAGCAAGACAAGCAATGGGAAGGTTAGCTCAACCTGAAGAAATTGCATCCCTTGCTATTTATTTAGCTAGTGACGAATCAGATTTTGTTACTGGAACTTTAAATTTAATAGATGGAGGATGGACTTTATAATGAAAACACTAAGATATAGAATTGGTAAAATTGTTAAGCCAGGAATTTTAGATAATGAAGGAAAAATAAGAGATGCTTCTAGTGTCGTCAAAGATTGGGATGACGAAAATGTTTCGGTTGATAAACTTAATGAAGTTAAAAAGATAGATACTAATTCTTTACCCTTAGCAGAAAGTCATGATGGTTTTGCTCCATGCATTTGTAAGAAAAGTGTTGGTAAATTTATCTGTATTGGTTTGAACTATTCGGACCATGCTGAGGAAACAGGTCAAAAAGTTCCCCCAGAACCAATAATATTCTCTAAAGCAACAAGTGCAATTATAGGGCCAAATGATAATGTAGAAATACCAAAAAAGTCGGTAAAATCAGATTGGGAGGTTGAGCTTGGCGTAATTATTGGAAAAGAAGCAAAATATATTTCTGAAAATGAATCTCAATCTCATATTGCAGGATATTGTGTAATTAATGATTTAAGCGAAAGAGAATTTCAAATTGAACATTCTGGTCAATGGGTAAAAGGAAAATCATGTGATACATTTGGACCAATTGGTCCTTACCTTGTTACTACAGATGAAATACCCGATCCTCAAAATTTAAAAATGTGGCTAGACGTAAATGGAAAAAGAATGCAAGATGGATCAACAAGTACAATGGTTTATGGTGTAAACTTTCTAATTAGTTATTTAAGTCAATTCATGTCTCTTCAACCTGGTGATATTATTTCCACTGGCACACCCCCTGGTGTTGGAATGGGTATGAACCCTCAAGTCTTTTTAAAACCAGGTGATGAAATGAAACTGGGGATCGAAGGCTTGGGAGAGCAAACACAAAAAACTATATCAGCTTAATGTTTGGCAGTATTAATAACTGTCACAATGTTAAAGACTTTAGAAAATTAGCTAAAAGAAGACTTCCAAGTCCCATCTTTCATTACATTGATGGTGCAGCAGATGACGAAATAACTTATCATCGTAATACTAAAGCTTTTGATGAATGTGATCTTGTGCCAAATGTATTAAGTGGAGTAGATAAAGTTGATATGTCAACTACGGTAATGGGACAAAGACTTGAAATGCCATTATATTGTGCACCAACAGCTTTACAAAGATTATTTCATCATGAAGGAGAAGTAGCTGTAGCTAAAGCAGCGGAGAAACATGGAACAATGTTTGGCATTTCCTCTCTTGGAACAGCAGGTATTCAAGAAATTTCAAAACTTGTGAATACTCCTAAATTATTCCAATTATATGTTCATAAAGATAAAGGATTAAATGATGCTTTGATAGAACAATGTAAAGAATCTAATTTTGAAGCCATGGCAGTTACAGTTGATACAGCTGTAGGTGGTAATCGTGAAAGAGATTTATATACAGGCTTCACTATTCCCATGAAATTAAAGTTAAGCAGTATCTTTAGTTTTGCATCACACCCAATGTGGGCATTAAATTATTTTATTAAACCGAAATGGGAATTAAGTAATTTAAAAGATCATATAAGTGAGGGAACCACTGTTATGACTACAATTGGTGATTACTTTACAAAAATGTTAGACAACTCAATGAGTTGGAAAGATGTCGAAAATATAAATAAAAAATGGGGCCGTCAATTTGCTATTAAAGGAGTTATGTCAGTTGAAGATGCAAAGAAGGCCGTAGATGTTGGTGCAACTGCCATAATGATTTCAAATCATGGAGGTAGGCAATTAGATGGATCAAGATCTCCATTTGATCAATTAGCTGAAATAGTCGATGCTGTAGGTGATAAAATAGATGTAATCTGTGAAGGTGGGATAAGAAGAGGTACACACGTGCTTAAGGCACTTTCTTTAGGAGCAAAAGCTTGTTCCGGCGGTAGAATGTATCTTTATGCACTTGCAGCAGGAGGACAAAAAGGTGTTGAGAGAAGTCTTACAAATTTAAGAAATGAAATTGAAAGAGATATGAAGTTAATGGGAGTCTCAAATATCAAAGAATTAACAAGAAAAAATCTACGTTTTAGATAAATTAACAATTATTTTAAAAAAAATATTTATTCTGAGACATTTTTATCTTAGAAATTTTAATATGAATAACGAAATAGAACCAATTTTAGTTGGCGAGATAGATGATATAGAAGTTGGTACTGTTGAAGACTTTGAGCATGAAGACAATAATTTTGCTATATATCGTCTAGATACTGGTTTTTTTTCTACTCAAGGAAACTGTAATTGCGAAGATAGAGCACCTCTTAGTGAAGCAGAAATAGATGGAGAAGAATTAGAGTGTGTTGGTTGTAGTAATACCTATAGTATTGTATCTGGAGATTGTATAAGTCAACCCGAGTTAGATGGTCTTAGAATTTATGATATTACTGAAGAAGATGGTAATATCTACCTAAACCTTTAAAGATAACTTCTGTTATAAAATTATGTTTTTATGATTAAGTTTTCTATTTTTTTCTAAAAAAAATAATACATTTTCACACGCTTCGATTGACATTCTTTTTCTACACTCTAGCGTAAGAGCTGCATTATGTGGTGTTAAAATAGTATTCTCTTGATTAAATAAAGGGTGATTATTTATTGGAGGTTCCTTTTCAAAAACATCTAATCCAACTCCACTTATTATTTTGCTTTTAAGTGCATCATAAAGTGCCTCCTCATTTATAATTCCACCTCTAGCTGTGTTAGCTAAAATTAAATTCTTTTTAAATAATTTAAATTCATTATAATTTATAAAATTTTTGGTAGTATCATTTAATGGCAAATGTACACTAATATAATCTGCAATTTTAAATCCTTCATTTTTATCAATAGGAATACAGTCTTTCCCCTTTATTTTTTCTCTGGATACGAATGGATCATAAACATAAACATGCATATCAAAAGCCAGACTTCTTTTGGCTAATTCTTGCCCAATTCTTCCAAAACCTAAAATTAATAAATTTTTTTTATAAAGTTCGAAATAATTTGGCAGATCATACTTTTTCTTAAAATTACCTGATTTAACTAATTGATCAGATAAATGAATTTTTTTTGTCAAATATAGAAACATAGTCATTACATGCTCAGCAACACTTACCGCATTGGAAGTACCAGTAATTGCAAGAGCTATTTTATTTCTATTTAAATAATTCGAATCTACATTGTCATAACCAACACCATGACGAGAGACAATTTTTAAATTTTTACATTTTGATAAAACATTTGATGTCAAGTTAGCAGTCCTAATCACTATCCCATCCACTTCCATTAGTTTGTTTATCAAATAATTTTCTTCAAAATTCTCTATTTCAAAACTTTGTACGTTATTTGTATCAAAAATATTTATCCCATCAGGATGAATTTTACCCATTATTGCTACTTTCATACTCTATTTCTATAAGCTAAATAAATTAAAAAATAAATTGTTTAACCCTTTAAAATTTTTTTTATTTGTAATAAGATTATTTAAACAAAGTTGGGAAAAGAATGAAAACAGTTCGATTGTCATGTTCACATGCACTTATAAAATACTTAATTGCTCAGAAAATCTTTATTAAAGATAAGAAAAAACCATTGTTTCCAGGTGCATTCGGCATTTATGGGCATGGTAATGTTGCTTGTATAGGTCAAGCCATGGAAGAGTACCAGAACGATTTACCAGGATATAGAGGCCATCACGAGCAAAATATGGCACTTACAGGTATTGGTTATGCTAGAGCAATGAGAAGAAAACAAATTTTCATAGCCACATCATCAGTAGGACCTGGTTCAACAAATATGGTTACAGCTGCTGCTGTAGCGTTAAGCAATAGATTGCCCTTATTATTATTACCTGGTGATACCTTTTCAAGTCGCTTTCCTGATCCAGTATTACAACAAGTAGAAAATTTTAATTCTCCAAGTGAAACACAAAATGATTCCTTCAAATCTGTATCGAAGTATTTCGATAGGATTACAAGACCAGAACAAATTTTATCATCATTACCACAAGCAGTAAATACTATGTTAGACCCTGCTGATTGTGGTCCAGCTGTTATTTCTATGTCACAAGATGTGCAGGGTGAAGCCTATGATTATCCAGAAATTTTTTTTGAAGAAAAAATTCATGAAATAAGAAGAATTCATCCTGATCCAAATCAAATTAAAAAAGCTGCAGAACAATTAAAACAGTCTAAACAACCAATAATAATATCTGGTGGAGGTGTATTGTATTCAGAAGCAGAACAAGAGCTATCTGATTTTGCTAAAAAACATAATATACCAGTAACAGCAACTGTAATGGGAATTGGTTGTATGAGTAAAGATGATCCTTATTATATAAGTGCAATTGGTTGTTTAGGTGAAGGATCTTCTAATAATCTTGCTACAGATACAGATTTAGCACTAGCAGTTGGTACGAAATTAGGTGACTTTACAACTGGCTCATGGACAAATTTCGAAAATGAAAATTTCAATCTTGTATCAATTAATACTTCAAGATTTGATACTACAAAACACAGAGCCACTCCAGTAGTTAGTGATGCAAAAATTGGTCTTCAAGAGCTATCAAAAGCCTTAGGTAAATGGAAATCTCCAGATAATTGGTACAAAAAAGCTGTACAAGAAAGAAATACCTGGGATGCTTATGTAGCAAAGGAAAGTGGTCCAACAAATCAAGAGTTGCCATCTTATGCTCACGCAGTAGGTGCTGTATATAGAAATGCAGATTCTTCAGACATAGTGGTAACTGCAGCAGGAGGTTTGGTAGGAGAGGTTGTGCAAATTTGGAAACCAAAAGAATTAAACACTTTTGAAACTGAATGGGGATTTAGTTGTATGGGCTATGAAATCTCAGGTGCTCTTGGAATAAAAATGGCAAAACCAAATCAAGATGTAATTGTTTTTGTTGGAGACGGATCATATCTTTTACAAAATAGTGATATTTACAGTTCAATTATGTATGACAAAAAATTAATTATTGTTGTCTGTGACAATGGTGGGCATATGGTGATAAATCGTTTACAGCTCGCTAAAGGTGGAAGAGAATATTTGTGTAATCTAAGATCAGCTAGAGCATCAAATGTTCAGTTTGTTGATTTTGAAGCACATGCAAAGAGTATGGGAGCAAATGCGGAAACTGTTAAGTCTACATCAGAATTAGAGGCTGCATTTAAAAGAGCAAAACAGTCTGAAAAAACATATGTAATCTCTATACTTACTCATGGATATGAATGGTTAGATGGAACTGCTTTTTGGGAAAGTCCAACATTAGCAACTCATTCAACTGAAGAAAATAAAAAAGCTTATCAAGATTTTTTAGAAGGAAAAAAGAAGCAGCGTAAGGGTGTCTAGTAAGACAAATCTTTTTTTTTAATTTAATGAAACCTACAATTTTAGTTGACCCATTTCCACGAACAATGGAATTAATTTTTACAAAAGATAAGTTAAATTATCTTAAATCAAATTTTAAACTTATTAAAAGATATAAACAGTCTGAAGAAAGTTTTTATAATAAAAATATCTCAAATGCAAAATTCATTATTGGACAACCAACTTTAAAATTGTCTATTTTAAAGAAAGCCAAAAAATTAAAAGCAATATTTAATGTAGAAAGTAATTTTTTACATAATATTGATTATGACTACTGTCATAAAAATAAAATTTACGTATTATCTACCTCTCCAGTTTTTGCACAACCTGTAGCGGAAATGTCGCTAGGTCTTTTACTTTCTATTGCGAGAAGCATTCACATTGCTCATAATGACTTTATTAGAGGAAAAGAGAAATACGGAGGAGAAATAAGTCAAAAAAATTTTTTGATAAAAAACAAAAATTTTGGATTTATTGGATTTGGAGACTTAGCTAATGCTACACTTCCTTTAATTCAGCCTTTTGCAAGTAAGATTTTAGTTTATGACCCTTGGATATCCAATCTAAAAATTAAATCTAAAAACCTTCAGCCAGTATCTTTAAATGATCTAATGAAAAAATCAGATATAATTTTTGTATATGCAACTTCTACAATTTCAAATCAAAAAATGATACATTATAAAAATTTAAATTTAATGAAGGACAAATCAACAATATTAATAATGAGTAGAGCAGCGGTAGTAAACTTTAATGATTTGTATAAATTTTTAAAAAAAAGAAATGTATTTGCTGGAATAGATGTCTATCCGTTAGAACCTGTTAAAAAAAGTGACCCAATAAGAAAACTTCGGAACGTTATTTTTTCTCCGCATAGAGCCGGTGCTTTAGATGAAGTATTTAAAGAAATGGGGGAAATAGTTGTGAAAGATATCAAATTAATTACTAGTGGATTAAAACAAAAACATTGTAAAAAAGCGGAACTAAAAACTATATCAAAAATAATTTCCAAGCCAGTTGATATAAATTAGCTAAAATTACTAATTTTAGGACTATTTGTTAATAATTGTTGTTGATTTATAGATTTTGATCTAGTAGTTTTTTTTCAAAATTGGAGGAATAATGAATAAATTAAAACTATTTGTTTTAAGTCTTTTTTCTGCATCTTTCTTAAGCATGACAGCTCAGGCTGATGGTCACGCTATAGAAGCTTGCTTAATTACAAAAACTGACATCAATCCCTTTTTCGTTAAAATGAAAGAAGGTGCTGAAGCTCGTGCAAATGAATTAGGTGTAAAACTATCTTTCTTTGCGGGTAAAGTTGACGGTGATCACGAAACTCAAGTAAGAGCAATTGAAACTTGTATTGCTTCTGGTGCTAAAGGTATATTAATCGCTGCATCTGATACTAAAGCAATTGTAACACCTTTAAAAAATGCTCAAGACAATGGTCTTTTGGTTATTGCACTTGATACACCACTAGAACCAATTACTGCTGCAGATTCAACTTTTGCAACTGATAATTTCAAAGCTGGTGAATTAGGTGGAGCATGGGTTGCTGCAAAATTAGGTGCTGATGCTGCTAATGCAAAAATTGCAATGCTTGATCTTAATGAAAGTCAACCATCAGTTGGCGTGTTAAGAGATCAAGGTTTCTTAACTGGTTTTGGAATTGATGTAAAAGATGTTTCAAGATGGGGAGATGAAGATGATCCACGTATTATTTGTAACGAAGTTACAAATGGTAACGAAGAAGGTGGAAGAACAGCAATGGAAAAATGTCTTCAAAAAGATCCAGATATAAACGTTGTATATACTATTAACGAACCAGCAGCTGTTGGTGCTTATGAAGCACTTAAAGCAGTTGGAAAAGATGATGGTAGTGTTCTTATTGCTTCAGTTGATGGTGGTTGCCCAGGTGTAGCTGACGTTAAAAGAGGTATTATAGGAGCAACATCACAGCAGTACCCACTTCTAATGGCTTCTCTTGGTGTTGAGGCAATTAAAGCATGGGCTGAAGATGGCTCAAAGCCTGACAATACTCCAGGTCTTGACTTCTTTAACACTGGTGTGAACTTAGTTACAGATGATGCTGCTAGCGGAGTTCCTTCAATAAGTGTTGCAGAAGGTATGGACAGATGTTGGGGTTAATCTAACAACAACTATTTTTCAGGGCAGATTTTCTGCCCTGATTTTTTTAAAAAAATATTTAAAGAATATGAACAATATATCTGATGACATTAATAAAGATTTAAAAAATCAACCCAAATTTACAGAAGATATTGGTTCAAAAAATCAAGAACATCATACCTTTGAACAAGGCGAACTATCAATTTTAAAAAAGATTCAACATTTTTTACATGGAAATCCTACAATTGTTCCTGTTATAATTCTAATATTAAGTGTAATTGCATTTGGTTTTATAGCTGGTGGAAGATTTTTCTCAGCCTTTAATTTATCACTTATTGTTCAACAAGTAACTATTGTAGGTATATTAGCTGCAGCACAAACATTAATTATTTTAACAGCAGGTATAGATTTAAGTGTAGCTGCTATGATGGTTTTAGCATCAGTATTCATGGGAAAACTCTCTGTTGAAATGGGAATGCCAACATTACCAGCAATTGCAATAGGTTTTATTTCAGGTATTGCCACAGGTGCATTTAATGGATTACTTGTAACGCGACTCAGGCTTCCACCTTTTATTGTAACACTAGGAACATGGAACATTTTTTTTGCACTAGTAATTTTCTTTACAGGATCACAATCAATTAGAAGTTCTGATATAGAAGTAAATGCTCCACTTCTTCACTTTTGGGGTGAAAGAATTAATCTAGGTGGATTTGTTTTCACATATGGTGCATTTTTAATGATAGCGATATTTATTTTTTTATGGTTTTTGCTAAACAAAACTGCTTGGGGTAGACATGTTTATGCAATAGGAGATGATAAGGAAGCGGCAGAATTATCAGGAATAAGGACTGATAGAATGCTGGTATCGATATATGCTGTTGCAGGTCTAGTTGTGGCGATAGGGGCCTGGGTATCAATTGGTAGGGTGGGCTCAGTTTCACCAACAAGTTTTTATGAAGGTAACTTAGATTCAATTACTGCTGTTGTTATTGGTGGAACTTCTCTTTTCGGTGGACGAGGTACAATTATTGGATCATTATTTGGAGCATTAATTGTTGGGGTCTTTAGTTCTGGATTATCTATAGCTGGACTTGATGTCTTATGGCAACGATTTGCTTTAGGTTGTTTAATTATTATAGCAGTAGGGATTGACCAATGGATAAGAAAGGTTTCAAATTAATGGAACCAGTACTTGTTGCAAAAAATTTATCAAAAAAATATGGAACAGTTGTTGCTTTAGAAAGTGCTGATTTAGAGTTATATTCTGGTGAAGTACTTGGTGTAATTGGAGATAATGGTGCAGGGAAATCTACTCTCATCAAGGTGCTTTGTGGCGCTGTTATTCCTGATAGTGGTGAAATTTTACTAGATGGTAAAAAAGTAACATTTACTTCGCCCATAGAAGCGAGAACTCTTGGTATTGAGACAGTTTATCAAAATTTAGCGTTGTCCCCAGCTTTATCTATAACTGATAATATGTTTTTGGGAAGAGAGATTAGGCAAAAAGGGTTTATTGGAAAATTTCTTAGATTTTTAGATCAAAAAGCAATGGCAGAAGAAGCTAGAAAAAGACTTTCAGATTTAGGTTTGTTAACTATTCAAAATATTAATCAATTAGTAGAAACATTATCAGGAGGTCAAAGACAAGGTGTTGCAGTTGCAAGAGCAACATCTTTTGGTACGAAGGTTGTTATAATGGATGAACCTACCGCTGCACTAGGTGTTAAAGAAAGTAGAAGAGTTTTAGAGTTAATAGGAGAAGTTAGAGCACGAGGTATACCAATTATTTTGATATCCCACAACATGCCCCATGTTTTTGAGGTGGCAGATAGAATTCATATTCATAGGCTAGGAACGAGATTATGTGTAATTGATCCAAAAAAATATGAAATGTCTGATGCTGTTGCATTTATGACTGGCGCTAAGGCAGCACCAACATCAAATTAATTTTTTAAAATTTAAGCTATAATAAATTTATGAATACTAAAGAACTTCAATTAAAATCTATAGATTACAGAAAAACAATTTTAGAAATTATATATAATGGGGGTGCAGGGCACACAGCTGGTAGTTTATCTTGTATTGATATCTTAAATGTACTTTATAATAAAATACTTAAAATTAATCCTGAAAATTTTGATGATTATAACAGAAATCATTATATTCAAAGCAAAGGCCACTCCGTAGAAGCTCTTTATACAGTCTTATGTGATATAAATTTTTTTTCAAAAGAGGATTTATTAAGTTTAAATAAATTTAAGTCTCATTTTATTGGACATCCAACAAAAAAAGTTCCAGGCATTGAGCATAATACAGGTGCTTTAGGCCATGGTTTATCAGTAGCTGCCGGAATGGCAATTGGATTTAAATTAGATAAAATAAATCACAATGTTTATACCCTTCTTGGAGATGGTGAACTTAGTGAAGGCTCCGTTTGGGAGGCTTTATTATCAGCAAATAAATACGGTTTAGATAATTTAGTAGTCATTATTGATAGAAATAAACTTCAAATCACCGGTAAAACAGAAGATGTTAATCCCATTGAACCACTAATGGACAAATTTAATTCATTTGGTTTGTCAACTAGAGAAGTAGATGGAAATTCAGTTCAAGAATTGAATGAAATATTATCAAGCACTCCTTTTGAGAAAAACAAAGTCAGCCTAATTATTGCCAATACAGTAAAAGGAAAAGGTATAAGTTTTATGGAAAATGAAGTTGTGTGGCATCATAAAGTGCCTTCTGAGGAACAATATAACTTAGCACAAAAAGAATTGGAAAAATTAAAAATAAATATTAACAATGATTGAAAGAGCAAATTTAGAAATATTTGCAGAAACTCTTTTAGAGTTAGCAAAAAAAGATAAAAATATTATAGTAGTTACAAGCGACTCAAGAGGCTCAGGCAAACTCACAAATTTTGGTAAAGAACTTCCTGAGCAGATCATTGAAGTGGGTATAGCAGAGCAAAATCTTGTTGGAATATGTGCAGGTTTATCAGCAGTTGGAAAAAAAGTTTTTGGCGTATCGCCCTCAAGTTTTTTAACTGCAAGATCCTTAGAGCAAATAAAAAATGATATTGCATATTCTAATCATCCCGTCACTTTAGTTGGTATAAGTGCTGGAGTTAGTTATGGTCAACTTGGATCAACGCACCATTCAATTCATGATATTGCTGTATTAAGAGCAATCAACAATATTGATATCATTATTCCTGCAGATAATTTTGAAACAAGGGAAGCAATTAAATCTGCAGTAAATTATAAGCGCCCTCTTTTTATAAGATTTGGAAAAAAGCCAATGATGAATTTGCATACTAGTAATCATAATTTTAAAATAGGTCATGGTATAAAATTAAAAAGTGGAAATGATTTAGTTATAGTTTCAACAGGAGAAACGGTTAATAGGGCATTCAAAGCTTGTGAAATTTTAGAGAAATTAAATATTAATTGCACTTTAATAAGTATGCATACAATAAAACCCTTTGATGAAGACATCCTATTAAACTCTCTACCAAAAGCAAAGGGAGTTTTAACAATTGAAGAACATAGTGTAAGTGGAGGTTTGGGTGAAAAATGTGCAAGCATTTTGTCTCAAAAAAATATTCATTTACCTTTTAAGATTATAGGTTTTCCAGATGAGTATATGGTTAATGGTTCTCAAAATGATGTTCTTGATTATTATAATATGTCTCCAGAAAAAATATCTGAAATAGCTCAAAAGATGATTAAATAAATGTATATCTCAATTGATCAAAGCACATCTTCAACAACAGTATTTCTTTTTAGTAAAAAATTAAAATTATTAGATAAAGTTTCTAAAGCCCATAAACAAATTCAAAAGAAATCAGGTTATATCGAGCATGATGCAGAAGAAATTTATAAAAACATACTATTTTTATTAAAAAAAATATCCAATAAAATTAAATATCACAAGAATTTATTTCTTAGTATCACTAATCAAAGAGAAACATTTGTTATTTTTGACTCATTAACGGGTAAGCCTTTACATAATGCAATTGTATGGCAATGTAGAAGAGGTCAAAAGGTTTGCGATCAAATTAATAAATCAAATAAAAATAGAATATTATTAAAAAAAACTACTGGACTTACACTCGACACTTATTTCCCTGCACCAAAGCTAGTTGAATTACTATCAAAAGAAAATAAATTAAAAAAAAAACTAAATAATGGCTCTGCTTTATTTGGAACAATCGATACATATTTAATTTATCGTCTTACAAATCAAAAATCTTATACAACTGATACTACCAATGCCTCTCGAACACTATTTTTTAACAATAAATCACTTACATGGAGTAAAGATTTACTTAAAGTTTTTGGATTAAATATTAAAATACTTCCAGAAGTTAAAGAGAGTTCTTCAATTTTTGGTTATACGAATTTTAACAAAATCTTAAAATCAAAAATACCTATTTCTGGTGTTATGGGTGACTCACAAGCTTCCATTTTTGCAAATCAATGTTTTAATAAAGGTAATACTAAAATCACTCTCGGAACTGGTGCATCAATTCTAACAAATATTGGAAATCAATATACATATAAAAAAAATATTATAACAACCTTGTCTTATGTTTATAAAAAACAGCCATCTTACTCTTATGAATGTTTAATAAATTATGCTGGAGCAACTTTGAGTTGGTTAAGTGATAATCTTCAACTTATAAAAGATCCAAAGGATACAAATAAAATATTTACAAAAACTAATAGTGCTAATGGTATAATTTTTGTCCCAGCGTTTGTTGGATTAAGCTCTCCTCACTGGTTGCCTTCAAGTAAGGGTATGATTTACGGTTTAACTCCATCAGTGAATAAATATCACATAATTAGATCAGCTTTAGAATCAATAGCGTTTCAAATTAAAGATTACATTGATGATTTAGAAAAAAATCAAAAAATTTTTTGTAATGATATTTATATTGATGGCGGTATTATTGCAAACTCATCTTTTATGAAATTTTTATCTAATACTTTAAAAAGAAAAATCTTTGTTACTGATTTTCAAGATATGTCTTCTTACGGATCTTTAGTGATGGGATTATTAGGAATGAAAATCGAAAAAAATTTAAAAGAAATTAGGAAATATAAACAAAAATATGTTTTATATCGTCCTAATAAAAATAAATTTCCTGATAATTATAAGAAATGGCAAGAAGTTTTAAGAAATTTCTATCTATAAAAATTACAAATTCTTGTAGAGCGCCTTTTGAGCTATATTAAGAGCTTTCATAGCATCATGATTTGATTGAGCTTCTTGAAGTGCTTTCATATCCAAATCATTTAGAGCTTTATCAATAGATTTTAAGAAGTCTATAGCTTGGTTAGCCATCGTAACACTATCTTCTCTAAATGGAAATTGATCAAGTTGCCAGACACCTTCCCAATTATTCTTTTTTAATACATAAAAAAATTCAAATATCTCTATAGGGTGTAAACTACCTGCAATTAAATCGTCATCCCAGGATCTATAATTGTCATTTACGTCCATACCAAATAGTCGTCCATAATCAATTGCAAGCTGAGCTGAGTCCGCAGCTGATTCACCACCATAAATAGCATGTCCAAAATCAAGTAATATTCCAACATTGGGTAGACCAATCTTTTCTATACCAAGTAAAGTTCTTGAAACAGAGTCATAACTCATTTTAACTCTTGGTTCACGTGGTTTATATTCAATCACAAATTTTAAATCTGGATTTTCGCTTGCTAATCTTGCTACACCGTCCATTGAATGTTTCCATAATGTGCCATGATCTACCTGAAAAGGATAATCCCATCCATCTTGCCCTGGCCAAAGTTTAACATAAGCAGCATTAAAAAATCTAACAGCCTCACAAGCTTCTGTAATTAACTCATGTGCTCTATTTCGAATACCTGGATCAGGATTTGTGAAAGCACCTTTTCTAAATTCCTTTGTATAAATTTCTGGAGTAATACCAATTACTTCAAGATCAACTTCATTTAGCGCATTTTTAATTTGTTGATTTGAAAACGAACCTCCAAAATATGGAAAATTTATATCAACAAATGAAAGATCCTTTACTTGACCAGCTAATTTAATAGCATCTAGAACACTTCTTGGCTCTCCATAGCCCTCAGTATTGTATCTATCTACGTATGTAGCAAAGTGCCAAATTCCTGCTCCAAATTTTTGTACCATAATTGGAAGATACAATACTGTTAAAATTGATAAAATCAAAATGATAAATAAGCATCTTTTATTTCATAGTATATTTAACACTCAGAATGCGTAAAAACTACATTTTGCCGCAATATAAGTTTAAATCGCTTATTTTTTAATTAAGCCAAAATTTGATCTTGATTTGAAATCTTGTCCATATTAGGAATTAATTTCTAATAATTATTAGGAGGAATAATGAAAAATATTCTAATGACAATCGTAGCAATTGTTTTTGCTACAAGTGCTGCCTTTGCTGAGAGATATGTAATGGTAACTCACGGTGAAGGTAAAGATCCTTTCTGGCCTGTTGTACAAAAAGGTGGTGAGGATGCGGCACGTGCAATCGGAGCTGATTTTGAATACATCTATAACCCTTCTGCTGATATGGCTGATATGGCAAGCTCAATTCAAGCTGCTGCAGCTACTCAACCAGATGGTATGGTAATTTCACTGCCAGATCCAGATGCATTAGGCCCAGCTATTAAAGCTGCTGTTGCAGCTGGAGTTCCGGTTATTACTATGAACTCAGGTTTAGAGAATTCTGCAGCTTTAGGTGCATTAATGCACGTTGGTCAGCCAGAATATCTTGCAGGTCAAAAAGCCGGTGCAAGAGCAACTGCTGAAGGTGCTACTAAAGGTCTATGTATGATTCAAGAAGCATACAACACTGCGTTAGTAGACAGATGTGAAGGTTATGGAGAAGCTGTTCCTATGGAATATGTTGATACTACTTCTGACCCTGCAACTATCGTAACTCGTGCTACTGCTGCTTTACAAGCTAATACAGATATTGATGCAATCTTATCTGTTGGACCTCATGTATGTGAAGGTGTAGCTAAAGCAATGGATGATCTTGGTATGAGTGGTATTCACCATTCTTGTTTCGATTTAAGCCCAGGAGTTATGGACTTAATCGCTGCTGACAAAGTTGCATTTACAATCGATCAGCAACAAAGACTTCAAGGTTATATGCCAATTATTGTATTACACTTATACAATAATAGTGCAGGTCTATTACCAGGTGCAAACATTCCATCTGGACCAGGATTTGTTGATAAATCAAATGCGGCTTCAGTTGCTGCATTAGCTGGTATCGATAGATAAATTTTAATTTAAAGCCGCCTTCGTGCGGCTTTTTTATTTTATGAATTCAACAACAGAAGTAAAAAGACAAGAATCTGATAGGTTAAAACCGAAAAGATGGTATTCGATTTTATTCGCTAGACCTGAAGTAGGTCCTCTTGGAGTTATGCTCTTACTTTTTGCAATGTTAGGATACTTTTCAATTCCACAAGGAGAATTTTCTCTTAATCCTTTTGCTGGAGAAGGTTTTAATGCCCTTGGAATAAGAAATAATTTTAGAGTAATCTCACAACTTGGAATAGTTGCACTTGGTGCTGGCATGTTGATTATTGCAGGTGAATTCGATTTAAGTGTAGGATCAATGATTGGATTTGCTGGTGGAGCAATGGCAATGATTTTAAAATGGGGATTTGCTGTTGTCATTCCTTATATCTCTTTTGATGGTGGATTTCATTTTGAAGGTATAAAAATATTTGAGATCACGGATGTTACTCCACTAACGGCATTGTTAATAACTTTAGTTATGACATTATCTTTTGGATGGTTTCAAGGATATGTAATTGTTAAAAGTGGAATTGCTTCATTTATTGTTACTTTAGGGGGTTTATTCTTTTTAAGAGGTTTAACAGAAGTTTGTTATAGAGCCTTCAATAAAGCTCCAGATCAAACAGCTGGCTCTACCACGGTTACAGATTTGCCGGATATCAAAAATATCATCAATGTTCCTGGACATGGTGAAATGGAAAGAGATGCTGCTAAAGCATTATCTAATGAAGAGTTAATAGAAATACTAAAAACAGCACCACAAAGTACTGTTGAAAAGCTTACAGAACAACTAACTTACATTAATGAAAAAGTTGCAATTACTAAAACTTTATTAGCAAAACAAAAGATGGTTGATACCATGCAAAAAACTCTGGAAAATGCTCAAAAGTCTGGCAACGAGTCAATGGTTGAAGCTATACAAAAAAAGATTGATGCTGGAATTCAAGTGCCTGATGTAGCAGCAAAATCTGTAACAGAATTAGACTTAGCAAGAGCATATATAGATACTTTTATTACCGCTAGACCAGTTGCTAACTTTTTCGGTGGTGATATTTTAGAACCAGTTTTTGATTGGTTGTATTTTACTGCTGATTGGAATGTAAATATGTTTGGAAATAAATTTGCACCAGGTTTTTATTCCTGTGTAATGATTTGGGTTCTTCTTGCAATAATTTGCTACTTTGTTTTGAGTAAGACTCAAGTTGGTAACTGGATCTATTCTACTGGAGGTAATTTATCAGCTGCTCAAGCAAATGGTGTACCAACTAATAAAGTTAAAATAGGTTTATTTATGTTCACGGCTTTTTGTGCAACTATGTTTGCGGCCTGTCAGGTGTTCGAGGTTAATACTGCTGACACAGCTAAAGGTAATTTGAAAGAGCTCGAAGCAATTGCTGCCGCAGTAATTGGGGGAGTAGTTCTAACTGGAGGCTTTGGTTCAATTATGGGTATAATGCTGGGAGCGGTAATATTTGGCATTGCAAAAGAAGCATTCTTTTATATTCCAGGTGTTGATGGATCTTTTTATAGAGTATTTTTAGGTGCGGTATTAGTTACTGCTGCACTTACAAATGAAAATATTAGAAGAAGAATAATGGGAAGCATTTAATGGATAAAAAACCACTAATTGAAATTAAAGATTTAGTAAAAAAATTTGGAAGTTTTACAGCGCTTAATGGTGTTTCACTTGATGTATATCCTGGAGAAGTCCATGCTCTATTAGGTGACAACGGTGCTGGTAAATCAACATTAATTAAAGTTTTATCTGGAGTTCATCCCGCAACAAATGGCGAAATAAAAGTTGATGGAGATGTAGTTAAATTTGCATCACCTCGACAAGCATCAGATGCAGGAATTGGAACTGTGTATCAAGATCTTGCTCTAAATAATTTAACTTCAGTTACCTTGAATTTCTTTTTAGGAAGAGAATTAAAAAAAGGTCCAGGACCTTTCGGTTTAATGCAAATGGATGCAATGCATAAAATTACAATTGAAGAAATGTCTAAAATTGGAATTAATATAGCTGATCCTAATCAAAAAGTAGGTACTATGTCTGGTGGGCAAAGGCAAACCTTGGCGATTGCGCGAGCAATTTATTTTGGAGCTAAAATATTAATCCTTGATGAACCAACTTCTGCCTTAGGACAAAAACAACAAATGGAAGTTCTAAAAACTATAAAAAAAGTTCAACGCCTTGGAAATATAGCAATTATATTAATTACACATAATGAAATTCATGCAAGACTCATTGCTGACAGATATACTTTTTTAAGTTTAGGTGAGGTAATAGGCAGTGGCTTAGCAAATGAACTTGGTGGTGAAGATGTTAAAAGGTTAATGGCAGGTGGTGCTGAGATTGGTGACCTTGCTAAAGAGTTAGACCTTTAGTTATATAAGATTGACTATCATTTACTTTTTTGGTTAATTAAATTTATGTTATCCGTTGAAAAAACTAATTATAATAAACAATCTATTTTAGATGAACTTTTACACGGGAGTGGTGTTGTAGTGATTAGAAATGTCTATTCTAAAGAAGATATATCTACAGCTAGGGAAATAGTAAATAAATTTGCGGAAAACCAAGATCAAAAAGAGTCTCATTTTAATGCAGAGGCAGAGGCATCTGGTAAAATTCATCTACAACAAAGAGTATGGAATTTATTTGGAAAATCTCAAATATTTAGCGATTTAATTTCAAATGATACAATTTTTGATTTAATGTCATCTTTTCTAGGTACAGAATTTACTTGCGGTTCCTATTGTGCAAGTAGGTTATTACCGGGTGCACCAGGACAAGAACTTCATATTGATTATCCATATTGGGATTATTATAAGTCGGAAACATTTCCCTTAGGTTTAAACAGTTCTTTCCCACAGAATTGCCAAGCTACTATACCTCTTGATATTTGTTCAGAATTATCTGGAGCCACAGCTTATGTACCCGGATCACAGAAAAAACTTCACTACCCCAGTGATAAAGATGATTTTTCAAATCAAAAGCAAATGACTGCTGATCCAGGTGATCTTGTTTTTTTTAATGGTAATTGTTGGCATGGAGCATCCCCAAATAACTCTAATCATCAACGTGCTGTTTTATTAATAGAGTTTTTACCAAAATATATAAAACCTGTTGAGGATCTAGTTACATATTTAAATGATGATTTCAAAAAAAATTGTTCAGAGAAAGTTAAGCAACTTTTAGGATTGAACTATAAGTATCCTAAAATTATGGATGTTAGCAAAACTGTTAATGATATTGGTTTAGGCTATAAGGCAAAATAAATTTTGATGAAGAACATAGGAATAATAGGTTGCGGTAATATTTTAGAAACTTATCTTCGTTCAGAAAATTATTTTAATAACTTAAATTTTACATCTTGTGCAGATATTAATATGGATTTAGCTGCTAAAACAGCCAAAGAGAATAATTTACAAGCTCTAACCGTAGAAGAGTTACTAGCTGATAAAAACACCGATGTTGTTTTAAATATAACCATACCACAAGCTCACTATGAAGTTTCAAAAAAAAGTCTGGAAGCTGGAAAACATGTTTATTCTGAAAAACCAATGAGTGTAAAATATGATCAAGCAAAAGAACTTCTCAAAATTGCAAAAGATAAAAATCTATATTTAGGTAATGCGCCAGACACTTTTTTAGGAGGAGGAGGACAGTTATCGAGAAAAATAATTGATAAAGGCGATCTAGGACAAATACTAACAGGAAATTTTATCTTTGCTTTTCCTGGTGTTCAAGATTTTCATCCTAAACCTGAATCTTGGTTTCAAGATGGTGGCGGTCCAGTTATTGA
>CACNUI010000017.1 GCA_902623545.1 uncultured Alphaproteobacteria bacterium
TTTGAATTGGTAGATTAATATTTAAACTTTCTTCTATGAAGTTTACATCGGGCCAATTTTCATTAATACAAAAACCATTTACGCTTATTTGAGACCAAATTTCTTCACTTACATGTGGCACAAAGGGTTGTAGTATCAAAGAGAGTTTTTGTAACGCCCACTTAAACGCTTCTTTACTAATATTTTTTTTCATAATTGAGTCACTAAGTAAATTTACATATTCATAAATTTTAGCAACTGATTTATTGAACTGAAAATTTTCAATATTAGCGGTTACTTCTGTTATTAATTTTTTGAGCCTGTTCTTTGCTGAGTTATCTTTTAGATCCTCGCTATGATTATAGTTTTCAAATTTATTTACAAATTCCCAAATTTTATTGATAAATTTGTGTGATGCAATTATCCCTGTTTCTGACCATTGTAAGTCACGTTCTGGAGGACTGTCTGAAAGCATAAACCATCTTGCCGTATCTGCTCCATACAACTCAATAATATCATTAGGGTCTACAACATTTTTTTTCGATTTACTCATTTTTTCAGTTTTTCCAACTATTACTTTGTTATTGTCGTTATCAAAAAATTCATCGCCTCTTTTTTTTACCTCATTTGGTTCAAGCCAATTATCTTTAATATCTTTATATGTTTGGTGTGTTACCATTCCTTGTGTAAAAAGGCCTATAAAGGGCTCATTTAAATTAAAATATCCCAAATCTCTCAAAGCTTTAGTAAAAAATCTTGAATATAATAGATGAAGTATTGCATGCTCAATTCCACCTATATATTGGTCAACTGGTAACCAATAATCAATATCACTTTTATCAAATGGTTTTTCTAGTCGAGCATTACAATATCTAAAATAATACCATGATGACTCAAAGAAAGTATCAAACGTATCGGTCTCTCTTAAAGCGCTCATACCAGTTTCTGTACAAACAGTTTTTTTCCATGTCTCTAAATTACTAAGTGCACTAGATGATTCATCAAAATTATTTATACTTGGTAATTTTATAGGCAAGTCACTTTCTTTTACCGCAACCATTGTTCCATCTGATCTATATATAACAGGAATTGGGCACCCCCAAAATCGCTGTCTGGATATACCCCAATCTCTAAGTTTATAATTGATTTTTTTAACACCTATTTTTTTATCTATTAAATATTCTATAATTTTTTTCTTAGCATCATTTGTTTTTAAACCATTTAAGAAGTCTGAGTTAATAACGATCCCATCTTCTGTAAAAGCAACATTTGAAATTTTCATATTATTTTCTAAGCTACTTGAGGGTTTTACAACAGGAATAATGTCTATATTGTATTTATTTGCAAATTCCAAATCTCTCTGATCGTGCGCAGGACAACCAAATATCGCCCCCAATCCGTATTCAGTCAACACAAAGTTTGCAATGTATATCGGAATTTTTTTTCCCTTTATCAAAGGATGCTCTGCAAAAACATTAGTGTTGTATCCAATTTTTTCTTTATCTGGATTTGCATTCTTACATTTATCGATAAACTTTTTTATTGAAATGTTCTTATACGATAATTTTTTAGTAAAATGATGTTCTGTGGATAAAGCTAAAAATGTTGCCCCATAAATTGTATCCGGCCTTGTTGTAAAAATTTTGATTTTTTCTTTATGATTAAATAACCCAAACTCAATTTCTGCACCAATAGATTTGCCAATCCAGTTAGACTGCATAGTTTTAACTTTGTTTGGCCAGTTATCCAATTTTTCTAAATCTGCCAGCAATTCATCTGAGTATTGACTTATTTTTAAGAACCATTGAGATAATTTTTTTTTCTCAACAATTGCTCCTGACCTCCAGCCTTTGCCATCAATAACTTGTTCATTGGCTAAAACAGTTTTATCAACAGGATCCCAATTTACTTCAGCTTCTTTTTTATATGCCAAACCTGCATTAAACATATCTATAAAAAATTTTTGCTCGTGTTTATAATATTCTGGATGACAAGTAGCTATCTCTTTAGTCCAATCTAATGATAAACCCATTTGTAACAATTGTTTTTTCATTGTTTCTATATTTTTGTATGTCCATGTCTCTGGATGTTTCTTCTCTATAATTGCTGCATTCTCAGCAGGAAGTCCAAAAGCATCCCATCCCATTGGATGAAGTACATTGAAACCTTTCATTTTCTTATATCGTGCTACAACATCACCCAATGTATAATTTCTTACGTGGCCCATATGAATTTTTCCAGACGGATAAGGGAACATTTCTAAAACATAATATTTTTTTTTAGAAGGATCCTTTCTAGCTTCAAAGATTTTTTTAGCAGACCATTCATGTTGCCACTTCTTTTCTACAACTTTGTGGTTATATCTTGATGACACTATTTTAGCTTGATTGCAGTCTTAATTTTTTTGCCTTATTTAAGATGGCGTTTTCAATCTTAATATTGTTTTCTTCATTAGTATCTTTACTTAACCATTTTTCATTTTTAAACACTTGGCAGAAAGATGTTACCTTTAAATTAGTAGTTTTTAATTCAGCACCAGTTATAAATATATTTAATTTACAGCGTTCATTCTCGTTTTCAGATGTTGAGTACCAGTCAGTCAATATAGTTCCTCCTATTGGATCTGCAGAATTTATTGGCATAAAGTTTATTGTATCTAAAGCTCCTCTCCATAAAAAATTATTTATCGGCATTCCAACGGTACCAACACTATTACTTTCATTACTTTTAAATATTCCATCTGAGCTTATACCACCTTCTCCTAATAACCCTCCACCAGATCTTAATCTATTTTGAGCATCTTTTAAGGCTCTTTCTTTATTGACTCCTGAGTCAAACTTGGTTCCAGACCTATTAATAATTTCCCCTGTTGTTTGTGCTTTGCTCCATAACTCTTTCATTTCTTCTTCGGTCTTATCGCTATTACATGAATAGAGCGTAAGTGTTATTAAGAGGGAAATAAGAATTTTTACTAAAACCATTAAACTTAATTATTGTATAGAAGATAAAAAGTAAAACATAAAAAAAACGGCACTACCGAAATAGTGCCGTTTAAAGATAATAAATTATCTAATTAGAATGACATAGCTGCACCGATATACCATGCAGATCCATCTGTAGCATCGTTCACACCTTCAGCAGCAGAGTCAACGTCACTGAAACCTAAGTTAGCAGTTACGCCAGCCGCTACAGCGTATGAAATACTTGCAGAAGTTTTCTCATATGAGTCATCTGTTGTACCTGGAGTACCAAAAGTAGCACTGTCTTGAGCTTCACCAGATGTATATCCTACGTTAAACGTGAAATCACCTGATACGTATTTAGCACCAATTTTAGTTACTTCACCGTCTACCTCTGTAGTAGCAGTATCTTCAATACTATCACCATCAGCAAAACCAACAGCAACTGTTAAGTCACCAGTTACAGCACTTAAACCTACGTGAACACCACCCTCATCGTTTGATGGGTCAGTTCCAGTTTTAGCACCTTCAGTTTGTGTAATACCAAAACCTACAGTAATTGCACTGTCTCCAGCGTCAGTTACATAAGTACCACCTATTGCATAATGACCATCAACACCATATGTTGCAGCATTATCTGCGTTGTCATCTGTTGAAACAGAGAATGACATTTTTAAACCATCAACTATGAAATCATCAGCTGAATGAAGTTCTACACCGTATACAGTAGAAGCAGTCATAAAGTTTAGACCAGTTGGTGCGTTGTTAGTAGTAGTAACAGTAATACCTTCTTCACCAGCAGATGCAGGTACAGAAATGTCATGTGAATCAGCAGCGTTACCTGCGTTGATTACATCAAGCTTTGCTCCACTTGGAAATGCAAGTGAGAAACCAGCATCCATGTCAGTTCCTGTTCCAGAACTTACTTCATTTACGATAGCCATGCTGCTTGAAATAGTAATACCACCATCAGTTGTTTCAGAAAGTGAAAGACTGAAGTTGTTATCATTAATCTGTGATCTTAAGTCAGTACCAGCTGTTAGTGATTCAAACTCAATACCAGTTGTGTGGTTACCACTCATAGACATTGTTACTGCTTCAGCAACTGAAGCTGCACCAAGTGTACTTACAAGAGCAGTACCCATTAATAGTTCTTTTTTCATAATTACTCCTTTTGAGTTAATGAATATTCATTAAATGTAAGAACAAACTTACATTGATGGTCTATTATTAAAAAATTGAATAAAATTCAAAAAAAGCGTAGTAATTAATTAGAATATTTTAGATAGTGTTGTTTTTTTACAACATATGTAATTATGTTTAATATTAAAAAATATAGAGAAATAAAGGATTTTTTGCAAAAATCTAATAAAAATGCCAAAATTATAGCTATTTCGAAAAATCATCCCTTAGAAAGCGTTGAAGAAGCTGTTAAACATGGAGTTTATATTTTTGGTGAGAATAGGGTTAATGAGGCAATATCAAAATTTGTTGGTCTAAAAGAAAAAAATCAAAATATAGAGCTTCACCTAACTGGACCATTACAATCCAACAAGGTTAAACATGCAATTAGGATTTTTGATGTATTCCATACTTTGGATCGCGAAAAAATTGCAAGAGAATTTACTAAATATCCAGACATTATTAAAAATAAAAAAATATTTGTCCAAGTGAATACTGGTGAGGAAGATACTAAAAGTGGTATTTACATAAAAGAACTAAAAGATTTTTTAAATTTTTGTAATAATGAAATTAATTTAACTATATCAGGCTTAATGTGCATTCCCCCCATAGACCAAAACCCACATGATCATTTCAAAACACTTAAAAAACTTGCAATCGACAATAACTTAAGTGAAATTAGTATTGGCATGAGCAATGATTACGAAGCAGCTCTTGATTTTAACCCTACTTACATAAGACTAGGAACCATACTGTTTGGAAAAAGACAATGAAAGAGACTGTAAATATTTTTTCAAATTTAATACTAGACAAGTTTTTTATTGATTTTTTTAATACCTATAAAGTTGTTAATCTTTCTTTAGACAAACTATACAAGAAAGAATTTTTCAAAGATGGGGGCGTAATTTTTATAAATAATAAATCAGACCTCGAAATAATTGACTCATTTGAACATTTACAAAATTTTTTAATAATCAGTGACCAGAGCCTTGAAACTACAAAGATTGAAAAAGAATTACAAACTTTAAAAACCCCAACTGACCTTAATAAAATTAAAACAGGTATTAAGAATTTTTTAGAATCAAAAGAAATATCTTTTGAGCATTTAAAAATTATCAATAGAAAACTTATTAACAAAGAGAATAAAAAGGAATGTCTTTTAACTGATATAGAAAATGAAATTTTACACTATTTAATTCAAAATAAAATTTGTACAAAAAAAGAAATAAATAACAAAATACTAAACCTGTCTCCAATTATAGAAAGCAATTCTTTAGATAGTCATTTATCAAGAATAAGAAAGAAATTTGAAAAAATTAATTTAACTGTTAAAATTCAATCTAAAACTAATCAGCTAAAAATATTCACTTAATTAAAAAAAAGTTGGGTTTATTAATTTAAAGAAATTTTTATCATATGTAATATTTTCTTTATGATTAAATAACGAAAGGATCAACTCTTCTTCATTTAAAGTTAATAATATTTTTCTGAGAACCATTGGGTTAGTTTCAAAAAGAATTTTTAAATGGTAACTATTTTCATTTGATGAGCCAGCTTTTTCTATTGTTAAATTATTGTCTTTATTTGTGAATTTTGCATCTACAAAAAAAATTGGATTATTAAAAATTTCATAAAAAAACCATGCAGAAGTATCTTTTGGATCAAAAAATTCATCTTCATCCAGTTCATAATTATAATACATTGCTTTATCATTATCTAAAATAATCAAAATTTTTTCTGGGTCTAAATATTCTACCCTAACTCTATTTGTTCCAAGGTATATTTCACCCATTCTTAAATTAATATTATCGTCTTGAATAAATGATACAGATGAATCTTTTAAGTTCTCGAGATAAGTCAATGTTTCTTCAAAATTATTATTTTCACTATAAAGGGGCGTACTTAAAAAAATTGATACTATTACTATTAATTTTAATTTAATTTTTCTTAAGAACATGTCTTTTACCTGCGTTATTGGCTTCTGTAATTATTCCATCTTCCTCCATTTTTTCAACTATCCTAGCGGCTCTATTATATCCAATTTGCAAGTATCTTTGAATATAGCTTGTTGAGACCTTCTGTTGTTTAATCACTATTTCTACAGCCTTGTTGTACAATTCATCATTATTATTTGAAATCAAGTCATTGTTTTCTTTATTTATTAAGCTTGATTCTTCTAATGATATCTCTTTTTTAGGATCGAAAGTGGCTTGTTTTCTGATAAAACTAACAACTCTTTCAACCTCATTTTCTGAAACAAAACCACCATGAAGTCTTTTGATATTTCCACCATTTTCTAGCAACAACATATCACCACTTCCAAGTAGTTGCTCTGCTCCCATTTCATTTAAGATAGTTCTACTATCAAATTTACTTGCTACTTTATAACTTATCCTACTTGGAAAGTTCGCTTTTATTGTTCCAGTGATTACGTCCACACTTGGTCTTTGTGTTGCTGTTATTAAATGAATTCCAGATGCCCTTGCCATCTGTGCAAGTCTTTGAACAAGTGTCTCAACTTCTTTTCCAGCAACCATCATTAAATCTGCCATTTCATCAATTACAACAACTATATACGGTAGTTTTTCTAACTTGATCTCTTTTTTTTCCAATATCGGCATTCTTGTATCATTATCTATGCCAGTTTGAACTTCTTTAAAAATCTTTCTACCTGAAGACAAAGTACTTAAAACCTTACTATTATATGAATCAATATTTTTTACATTTATAGAACTCATTAATTTATACCTATTTTCCATTTCTCTAACCACCCATTTTAATGCAAATACTGCTTTTTTTGGATCAGTAACTACGGGTGTTAATAGATGTGGAATGTTTTCATAAATACTTAATTCTAACATCTTGGGATCAATTAAAATTAATTTGCACTCATTTGGTTTGAACTTGAATAAAATACTTAAAATCATTGTATTTATTCCTACAGATTTACCTGAACCGGTTGTTCCTGCGATTAGTAGGTGTGGCATTCTTTCTAAATCTGCAAAAATAGTTTCTCCTGAAATATCTTTCCCCAAAGCAAGTGTAAGAGCACCATCTCTTTCTAAAAATTTTTTTTCTTCAATAATATCACCCAACAAGACATTGTCTCTCTTCAGATTTGGTATTTCAATGCCGAGACTATTTTTTCCTGGTTGAGAGGAAATTCTTGCAGAAATTGATGACATGGCTCTGGCTATGTCGTCTGATAAGCCAATAATTTTACTAGACTTAACTCCGGCGTTTGGAATAAATTCAAACAAAGTAACTATTGGTCCAGTTTTATATCCAACAATTTTACCGTCTACCCCATATTCTTGAAGTGTTTGCTCAAGCTTCTCACTTGCATCATCATAAATTTTACCCATTTCTCTTTTATTAAAGTTTTTATTGTGTGATTTATTTAAAAGATCAGATGATGGAAGATTAAATTTAAACTTTTCCAAGTTCGTCGGCGTTTTTCTTTTTAAAGAAAAGATAGGCTCACTATTATTTTTGCGGTTTTTAAAAATAGTTGGCTCATTCTTTAATTTATTTCTTGATAATTTTTTTGAAAATTTGAAATATTTAAAAATCTTTAAAAAGAAAAACAAGTATCGTAAAAATCTTAAATATTTGAAAAATTTAAAATATCCAAATATATTTTTAATGAAATTGATTTTTATAGAAAATGAATATAAGATTAATAATATACCCGCTAGAAAGAATAAAACAAAAATTAAATTTATTAAAACTATATTCTGCACATAATTTATTATATATTGATACAAAATAGCTAATAAAAGTTCTGATAAGATACCGCTTTCAAAAGAAACAATAACCAAGTTTTCAAAAAAGAGATTTATTAATAAAATACCTGTTAAACAAAAAAGAAACTTAATTATAATAAACTTTGTTTTAATTCCTAATGTGAGTTTAAAGCCCTTCAACAACAAATAAAAACCAACAATATATGATAAGTACCCAATCAGTTCTATTGAATAGCTAGATAAGTGTGCACCAAAATTTCCAAAAATATTTTTTATTTGATAGTCTGAGCTTTCATCTACAAGCCTGTTCATTCCAGGGTCTAAAAGATCATATGAGTACAGACTTAGAAGTAATATGACTGCTATTGATAAAAAAACAATACCAGTAATTATTTTTATGAGGAAATGACGCAATGAACCATACTTGAACATATAGTTAGATTGTAATACATTTAGATTATGGTAATTCGAAGAAAATTATGAAACAAATTAAAGCTCAAGTGAATATTATTGGTGGCGGGTTAGTCGGGGCTATAACTGCATTTTGCTTATCGAAGTTAGATATGAACATTACATTATTAGAAAAAAAATCTAGGGTCACTAGCTCTGTTAGATATAATGACCAAAGAACACTGGCTATATCTGAGGGAACAAGAAACTTTTTAGAAAAAATTGGTATTTGGAAAAAAATTAAAATATATGCGGAACCAATAAAGAAAATAAACATTATTGATAGAAAGCCTATTAATAACTTAGATTTTGATAATAGAAGAAGAGATTCTTTCTTAGGCTATATAATAAAAAATAAAGATCTAATCAATGTAGTTTATCAAAGTCTTAAAAAACAAAAAAATGTACATCAATTTTTTGATATTGATATCACAAATATTCAAAATAAATATGATCATGTAATTACAAAAACTAATAAAATATCAATTTTATCTGATGTCAACATTGCTGCAGATGGTAAATACAGTTCTGTAAGAGAAAAACTTAAAACACCTATTTATAAAAAAAATTATAATAAAAAAGCATTGGTTCTTACACTTTTGCATTCAAAAAATCACAATGGAACAGCATTTGAATTTTTTTATAAAGATGGACCTTTGGCTATCTTGCCCATGAAATCAACAAATATTGATTTCTCTAGTTCAATAATTTGGACAAATCAAAACAATTACGTTGACAGTCTACTTAAATTAGACAACGAAGAACTTATTTCCATTTTAGAAAAAAAAACTAATTCTTCACTAGGAATTGTTAAATTACTTTCAAAACAAAATTTTCCAATAAGCGCTCATTTAAGTACAAAATTCTATGATGGAAAGACCATTTATATTGGTGATGCAGCACATTCCTTTCACCCTATTGCAGGACAAGGATGGAATCTAGGAATGAAAGACGTAGAAAATATTTTTAATTTAATTAAGAAGTATAACTCTTTGGGTATTAACCTTGGAAATAATAATTTTTGTAAAGAATATCATAACGAAAATTATTTTAATGCATATCGATTATATCAAATTACTGATAAGTTAGATAATTTGTTTAGATCGCAAAACACTATTTTTAATATAGGAAGATCTGTAGGTTTAAGTATAATTCAAAGAAATTCAAAAATTAAAAACTTGATAAGCGATTTTGCAATGGGGGTCAATTAATAGAAGTATTATCAAATATTCCATTAATCTCTAATTCAATCATTGAAATTAATTTATTATAAAAATCTAAATCATCGTTTGTTTCTAAAAGTAATTGTTTTTCTGTGTTTTCAAAAGGTGAAACCATTGCAATAAACTTCATTGCTTGATTGCAATCAATTTTTTCGATTTCATTTATATCTATACCTATTTTTTTTAGTTCGATATATTTCTTATATATTCTGAAAAGATTAAATTTCTTATCCTCATTTAATTTATTTTTTTCAACTTCATTTTTTTGCAAAATCTTAGCCTCAACCCTTCTAAAACTAAATGTTTGTTTCAATTCTTCAACAACACTAAAGCAATTAATGCCTAGCAAACTAATTAAATATCTACCATCCCCAGTTTCATTGAAACTATGTATTCTCCCTATGCATCCAATTTTGTATAATTTATTATCATTATCAGTCTGAATCATTCCAATATATCTGTCTCTCGTAAGTGCATAGTTAACCATCTCAATATATCTACTTTCAAATATATTTAATGGCAAACTAGTTTCTGGGAATAACACTGCACCATTCAGCGGAAATATTGGTAATTCCATTTTACGCAAACATTATCTGTGAAAGTTTTTTTCTATAATTAATTGTATGCTCATTAGAATTTCCCAATACCTCGAAAAATTCAATCATTTTTTCTTTCACTTTTTGTTTATTTTTAGGATAATTATTTATTAGTATATCAAAACTATTTTCATAGTTTTGTGTCGAAAAATATTTGTTAGAAATTTCGATAATTAAATTAATGTCATCTGGTTTTTGCTCTAATTTTGATATCAATATATTGATATCAGGTCCAGAAATATTATTTTTTATAATTTCTAATTTTTTTATAATCTTTTTTATTTCTTCCTTATCTTTAATTTCCTTTTCTAACGATTCTATGAAGGATGTAACTTCTTCATACTCCTTTAACTCAATTAAAGAATCTAAATAGAGATTAATTGCTTGAATATCACTTGGATTGTTGGAAATAAATTCTAATAGCTGATTTTTAGAACTTTCGTATTTATTTTCTGACATAAGCTTTTTAATATCTTGATAAAATTCTTCAAAATCTTGGTTAATTTTAGAACCAAGGCATTTTTCTAAAAATTCAATAATTTGTTTTTCTGATATTACACCCTGAAATGCATTTACAATTTGTTTATCTTTAAAAGCGTATACTGTCGGTATCGATTGAATTCTTAACTGAGCTGCAATTTGTTGATTTTCATCAATATTTATTTTAACGAGAGTAATTTTATCACCGCTACTGTTAATTATTTTTTCAAGTAACGGTGTCAGTTGTTTGCACGGACCGCACCATGGAGCCCAAAAATCAACTACTACTAGTTTTTCAGAACTTGCCTCAATTACCTTATCGTTAAATTCTGCTTCGCTAACATCAATTACATTTTTATTATCATTCATAAGTATCAATCAGATTATAGCTTTCTAAACAAAAAATATTAATTTTTTTCTTATTTTCAAGAATGAAATTAATAAAGTCTGAAGTTTTTAAACTTATTGTTGTTGTATTTATCAAAGGATGAAAATTTATAAACTTACTTTTTGTAAGTTTATGATCAAAATAAAAGTTTACTATACCATCCTTATCATTTAATAGTCCAAATGGTGAAACAGAACCAGGTTTAATACCCATATATTTCTCAAGGTATAATTCGTTTGCGAAAGATAAATTTTTAGCATTAATTGATTTAGAGAAGCGCTTTAAGTCAACTTTAGCATTTTCGTCACAACTAAATAGAAAAAAATCATTTTTTTTATTCTTTAAAAAAAGATTTTTAGTATGTGCCCCTAGAATTTCACCTCTAAGATTTTCTGAATCTTCAACTGTAAAAAGCGGTTTATGGTTGTGAATTTCAAATTCTAGCCCAATTTTTATAAGTAATTCAAATAAATCTCTTTTTAAAAGCATAAATGGTATTATTTTTATTTAGAAATAAGGTATTTAAATAAATTTACTAAATTAACAATGAATAAAAAAGCAATAGTTATTGGAAGTGGTTTTGGAGGTATTGCAATTAGCCTTAGATTAAAAAAATTAGGGTATGATACAACTATAATTGAAAAATTAGAAACAATAGGTGGTAGAGCTAGAGTATTTGAAATAAATGGTTTTAAACACGATGCAGGGCCAACTGTAATAACGGCACCATTTCTTTTTGATGAATTATTTAGTTTATTTGGAAAAAAAAGAGAAGATTATCTAAATTTTGTTCCTCTTGAACCTTGGTATAGATATTATTTTCATGATGGTAAGACTTTTGATTATTGCTCAACAATTGAAAGAACTAATAGTGAAATAGGTAAATTTGATAAGAGAGACATAAAAGGTTATTACAAACTTTTAAATCAATCAAAAAAAATATTTGATGTTGGTTTTACAAAGTTAGCTGATAAACCATTTATATCATTTTTTAAAATGTTAGGAGTTATTCCCAATTTAATAATTTTGAAAAGCTATTTTACTGTATCACAACTTGTAAACAGTTATCTTAAAAATCCCTATCTTAGAAAAGCATTTTCAATTCATCCGCTTTTAGTTGGAGGAGATCCACACACTACAACGTCGATTTATGCTTTAATTCACTATTTAGAGCGAAAATGGGGAGTATTTTTTTGTATGGGTGGGACGGGAAAAATTGTATCTGAGTTAAGAAAATTAATGATTGACAGTGGTATTAAAATTAAAACAAATACAGAGGCAAAAGAGTTTATTGTTGAAAATAACAAGATAACAAAAATATTAACAAACAATGAAGAAATCACTGACATAGATTTGGTTGTTTGTAATGCTGATCCACCTATAGTTTATTCCAAGCTTCTAAAAAAACAAAATTTAAGAAGGCCTATATTGAGAGAAAAAAATTTATTGTATTCTATGGGTCTTTTTGTACTTTTTTTTGGTACAAAAAAACAATATCATAATGTTGCTCATCATACTATTTGGATGACAGAAAGATTTAAGTCCTTACTTCATGATATATTTAAAAATAAAATTTTATCTAAAGATTTTTCATTATACATTCACAGACCTACTGCAACAGATAAATCTTTTGCCCCAAAAGGCTGTGATAGTTTTTATGTTTTATGTCCGGTACCTAATTTACAAGGTAATGTTGACTGGGATATTGAATCAGAAAATCTTAAAAATAAAATAGTTAAAGAACTATCACAAACAATAATGCCAAATTTAGAAAAGAATATCTCTGATATCTTTTGGATGAATCCTAAAGATTTTAAGAATGATTATAATTCTATGCACGGAGCAGGCTTTTCTATAGCTCCCATTTTCACACAATCAGCATGGTTTAGATATCATAATAAAGATAAAAAAATTAAAAACTTGTATTTTTCTGCTGCCGGCTCCCATCCAGGTGCAGGAATACCAGGTGTTCTTTCCTCAGCCAAAGTTGTAGAAAATATAATTAAAGCTGAAATAAATTACAATGATTAATTTAGAGCTCAATTCACTGACTGATTTAAAAAGAGAGGGAAAAAGTTTTTATTGGGCAAGTTTTTTCTTACCAAAAAATTCAAAAATAAACGCAGGTAAACTTTACTCAATTTGTAGATATTTTGATGATATTGCTGATAGTAGCAGTGAGGATCAAACTAATTATCTCAAAAATTCAATTGAAGAAATTAAAAACAATAAAAGTAATAAAGTAAATATTTTTTTGCAAAAAAATAAAATTAATAACTCAATATTTGTAGATTTAATAGAAGGATTAATTTTAGATCAAAAAATAATTAGAATTCAAAATAAGGAAGAGCTTATTAATTACTCTTATCATGTTGCTGGTACTGTTGGTTTGATGATGTCTAAAATTATAGGAGTAAAAAATAAAAATGCTGAAAAATCTGCAATTGATTTAGGTATTGGTATGCAACTTACAAATATAGCACGTGATGTTTATGAAGATTCTAAAATGAAAAGAATTTATATACCTGCTAATTGGATACCAAATATATCATTAAAAAATCTAAATGAACCTCATGAATTAAGTTTAGAAAAAGATGAAAAAATATCAAAAGCAATTCATAGAGTAATAAATCTATCAGAAAAATTTTACAAAAATGGTTTTGCTGGCTTGAAATACATCCCTATCTCTACCAGGTTAGGAATATTTATCGCTGCTAATGTCTATAGAGGAATAGGCTTTAAGATAAAATCTAATAAAAAAAAATATCTTAGAAAAAGAATATATTTAAATTCATTTGAAAAGTTTATTATTACAATCAAATCAATTTTGCTTTTTATTTTTATCCCTTTGATGAATTATCAGTATAAAAAAATTAGAGACAGTATCTCAAATGAAAATTTATAAAGCGGCTATAATTGGTCTAGGGCCGAGTGGTTTAGCTGTTAACAAAATTATTTATGGAGATAATTTTAATGATATTGTCGCTTTTGAAAATGAAGAAATAAATAAAAGAGATAATTTTTTTGGTTTTTGGTTAACTGATTGGATGAAACCATATGAAAACATTATTGAAAAAAAATGGTATAAGTGGTCTATTGGAGATAATAATATTGACATAACACACACTTGTAGCGACAAACCCTACTGTGTTATTAGTTTCAAAAAATGGAAAAACTACTGTTTAGAAACAAAAAATAGATTAGTAATTAAAAAGAAAAAAGTTGTTGAATATTTTCCAATACAAAATTTTTTTAAAATTATTACTGATGATAACAGTGAATATTATGCTGAAAAAATATACGATTCAAGATCTGCTAAAGAAAAAAAAGGTGAGTTGTTGCAACATTTTTATGGAATTAATATTACTGTAGCAGATGATACTTTTAATGAAAATAAATTAACCTTAATGCATTTTACAGAAGAAAAAAATCTTTTACATTTCATCTATATTTTACCATTTAGTCATAATAAAGCTCTCGTTGAGTCTACTGTATTTTCTAAAATGATTTTAGAACAATCCTGGTACAGAGAAAAAATAGTTAATTATTTAAGTCAAAAAAATATTTATAAATTCAAAGAAAACAGCTCAGAAAAAGGTATTATACCAATGTTTTTTGCAGAAGAAAATAATCCACCTAGTCCTAATATTTTTAATATTGGAATTAGGGGGGGAGCTTGTAAACCATCAACTGGATATGCCTTTTCATTTCTTATAAAGCAAATCCAACTATTAAAAAATTCTAATAAAAATTATGTAAATGTTCATAAATTTTTTGAAAGAAAAATGGATAAAATCTTTATAAATTTTTTAAAAAATAATAATGAAAATGGAAGGTCTTTTATAAAACTTGCCTCTAATCTAAATGGAAATGAATTCCAAAGCTTTATGATGGGACAGTCCAATCTAATTACTAAGTTAAAAATAATCCAAAGTATGCCAAAACTACCATTTATAAAGGAATTATTTCAATAAAATGATCACTGATCTTACGTTTCTAAATTTTATTTCCTTTTTATTAATTTTTTTTATCGGACTTCCTCATGGTTCATTCGATGGTGCAGTTGCTTCATTAGTAGGCTTTAGAAATAGAACTCAATTTTTACAATTTATATTCTATTATCTTATTTTATTTTTTCTAGTAATTTTATTTTGGTTTCACTTTCCTATAGCAGCTCTAACTATTTTTATTATGATGACAATCGCTCATTTTGGTTTATGTGATTGGACAAACTTTAAAGTAAATAAATTCAAATATTCTGTGAGTTTTACTTATGGAATGACTGTTATTTTTGGGATTATATTCTTCAATGAAAATGAATCTTTTTTGATATTTGAATATCTAACTAATGATAAAGTTTATTTGTTTCAAAAGTACTTTTTTATTGCATATTTTTTTACGTTATTGTCAATAATATATTTCATTTACCTATCTATATTTGAAAAAAAATTAAGAAATGGAGTTTTTGAAATTTTATTTCTTTTATTGATTTTTTATCTATGTGATCCACTTCTAAGCTTTGCTATATATTTTTGTTTTTTTCATACCTATAAACACTTAAAACATTTGATAAAAAATATTTATTTAAATTTAGCTAATAAAAAATTTGTTATATATTCAACATTAGTTTTTACAGTAATTTCATGGGTTGGTGGTTTAGGAATTGTTTACTATCTAGTTCAAAATTTATCAATTTATGAGTCAATATTAAAAGTCGTTTTTGTTGGACTTGCTGCATTAACCCTGCCTCACATGTTGCTTGTTGATGTTGTCTACAGAAGAAGATTTAAATAAATCAAATCCTCAAATATTGACTTATAAATTCAAAGTGGTAATTGTGTTATTTAAGCGGGCGTAGCTCAGGGGTAGAGCGCAACCTTGCCAAGGTTGAAGTCGAGGGTTCGAATCCCTTCGCCCGCTCCAAATATTGAGCGGGTTAGATTCAAACGCTCCACTTACGATCCAATATAGCTAAGCTTTTCCTAGAAAGAGAGAACTTATGGCTACTATTCAAAAACGTAAATACTTAAATAAAACTAGCTACCAAGTTCGCATAAGGCGAGCTGGTGTAAGAACCATTACAAAAAGTTTTATGAACCGAACCGACGCTAAACGTTGGGCAAGGAACATGGAAACGAAACTTGATCGAGGAGATTATTCGGATTACTCGACAGCTTCCAAAGTAACATTGGGCGATCTTTTAAATAAAATTTTTCAACCTATTTTTGTTGAGGGGTACCAAAGCACTCTAAATAAATTGTAGCAGGATCTGCTGCTTTAATTATTTCACTTGCTTCTTTTTTAGAATTATTTGTTTTACTTGGTATACTGATATTATTTGCTTCCAACATCATTTCGACAACACTACTTTTAATAGCAAAATTCATATTTTGAGGAACTGAGTCATAAATTTCTAAAAAAGTTTTAACGCTTGCTGTTGAAACAGTAACACCCATTACATTTCCTTCAGAGTCTAAAGTTGGCCCACCACTATTTCCTGGTTGTATAGCAGCATCAATTTGAATCCTAGAATAGTCATTATTTAAACCTTGGAGAGAGCTTACAATTCCTTTAGTAATTTTTGATTGATCACCAAAATCTTTTCCATACGGGTATCCAACAACTAAAACATCTTCTCCCTTTTTTATTTTTGTTTTTTTAAGATATAAAAATTTGTTGTTTTTAACTTTTGATTTTAAAATTGCCAAATCATTATAAGGATCTGTTGCAATAATTTCTAAAGTTTCATCATTTAAAAAAACCTTTTCACAACCATCAATTACATGGTTGTTTGTAATAATGTGTCCAAATTCCGTAACAAAAAATCCAGAACCAGACCCAATAATTCCCGGTTCATTTGAAATAATAGCATTTTTTGGAATTACATTTTTTTGTGTTAACTCTTGATCTAAAATTTCCAAAAGGTAGATCACATCCATCTCATAAGAATCTTCTAATATATTAATTTTAGCATTATAATATTCTTCGTAATAATCTGCTCCATTGAGCATAAGGGTTGAGTAGATCCCAGCACTTTTTCTTAACTTAGAATAAGTGCTATAAGAAATATCATAAAGGAAGTCATAAAATTCGTATTTTTTTAAAAGAATTTGATTTTTTCTCCAAATACAATCCTCTATGTCTAACAGTGCTGTAACCGTCCTACTAACATTCTTTATACAGGGTGCATCCAAATCAGGGTAGGCATCTTGGTAGTCAATAATTCTATCAACTAAATCAATTATTGAATATCCATCATCAGGGAATTTTAATATTGTTTTATTTATTCTTTCAATATTGTCATCAGAAAGATAATGATTTTTTTGATCTAAAATTTTTTGTAATTCACTAACTGTTATTCTTACACGAGGATCATCGAAAGTAGTTTGAGCAAATAAATTAGGAGTAACTATTATTAGACTTATAGAAAAATATAAAATTAAAAAATATTTTTTAACTCCAATCATTCAAATAATTTACCACACTACCACAGTTAAAACACCTTTTTTCACTTTAACGTAAAACCAAAACGTAAAACAATTTAATTTATTTATTAGATTTACGAAATGAACTGTGGTCTGTGGTGAACTGTCAAAAAACTCAAGTAATGATTGAAAAAATAGACCCACAGTTGAATTTAATAAACTGTGGTACTGTGGTAACGCTCCTTTTACACTCCAATTTATATTTATAATTTCAATTCAAAAACAGAGGTTGATAAATTTATTTTTTTTTCGTCTACTAATTTTTTGGGATTTTGAATTTTTTCGAATATCTTAATTTTTTCTGTAAGTGCATTATTCACTAGATATATATAAAATTTATCTTTTTCTTTAACAGCAGCGTTCCACTCGTTTTCTGTAATATCTAAGGAATTTATCGATTGCCCTTTAGTAGACTTTACTTCAATAAAAATTTCATTTCCGTCTTTATCATATGAAGTTATATCCCAACCTGGATATTCATTTATTTCATAATGTTTTTTTATTTTTTTTGCTAGATCTTCTCTGCCAACACTCTTTAAGTTTTGATATTCATTTGAATACACATGTTTCTCTCCTGCTAGGCCCACCTTTTTAGATTCTTGGGTTCTTCTTTTAGATTTTGCTTTAAAGACTGTTGAAATTTTTCTCTTAGTTTTATTTTTTTCTCTTGGGGTAAATAAAGGTACCTCATACCCAACTTCTACATTTACTGGTTTAACCACATAAGCTTCAGAAATAATATCTAAATTTTCAGCCCTTGGATCTTCAACAATTGAGTGATAAGACTCTAAAAAACTATCCAAGTCTTTATACAAAATCTCATTAGATACAGTATTAATATCATAGGATTTTGCAAAACAAGTCCCACTTTGAAATGCGCTTACTAAAAATCTCGACGAACCTTTTATAGGTTCTTCAAAACTATTCTGATCTTCCAGTAATTCAATTTCACTATTTAAACTTTGAAAGTTGTATTCATTAAATAATTGTCTGAAATGATCGGTAGCCAACTTAATTTTTTCTAAAGACTTATTGTTTCTTCCATAAATTAACTCAAATTGATAAGCTCCTAAACCCAGACATAGATATAGTTTCTCTGCTGACCTTGAAAATAAATAAACAATATAAAAGCCTTCTCTTGGACTTTCTGTAATACTTTTATTCATTATTGCTAACCAAGGAACAGCTGACAAATTTCCTTCACCGACAGACGACTCAACTATATATTTTTTATCATTAACTTTATTTTTAATTTTATCAGACCACTTATCTATTACTAGATCATAGATAATATGATCTTTTTTAACAATTTTAATATCATATCCTGTTTTAGACTTGCTTTGACAATGCAATCTATAAGATTTCCAATTACTTGATATTTGTCTAAGTATATCTTCCATAAAATATATCTTAACACCTTAAATCAACAAAGTTTAGAATTAATAAAAAAACTAAAGCTCAAATTAGATTACTAATTGTGGAGAAACTAAAATTTAACTATCAAACGAGTTGCTCCTTTGCCGGTTTTCAAGACCGGTGCTTTCAACCGCTCAACCACACCACTTCTAACGTTCCACTTACGCACCAGTTGGATTACAAAGTCTTAAAGTCTTGTAAAATTTTCTTGCACAAATAAAAGAAAATTTAGATCTCAATTGTACATGGCAACCTTGCCAAGGTTGAAGTCGAGGGTTCGAATCCCTTCGCCCGCTCCAAATTTTAACTCCAAACTTTATTTTAAATCCTAAGTGAAATATGGATTTAATGTCTCTATCTATTATCAGTTACAACTCTTGTCATTTCTAAATTTACAAATAAATTATTATAATTATTGACAACAATTATATGCACAATAATTTTAATATTGTATTTAGATTTCTTTATATTTGGACTTATCAATATATAAAAAAATGAAATATTTATTTATCCTTTTAACAATCTCTTTTTATTT
>CACNUI010000018.1 GCA_902623545.1 uncultured Alphaproteobacteria bacterium
ATTTTTGACAATATTTTATCAAATTTATCTAATTCACTTAATTTTATATATTCATCAGGCTTATGAGCCTGTTTAATTGAGCCGGGACCAAAAATAATTGTAGATAAACCATAACTTTGTATAATCCCAGCTTCTGTACCATAAGGAACATGATAAGCATCTGAATTTGTATATTTTTCAATAAAATTAATTACGTTTTTTTGATTTTTTTCTTTTAACCCTAGAACTGAAAATAAAGTCTTATTTTTAACTAAATAATTAGATGTAAACATTTTATGTTTATTTATAAAATTTTTTTGAAATTTTAGAAACTTATTTGTTATGAATACATTATCGCTATTAATGTATCTCATTTCCCATCTAAAAGAAGATTTTTTTGGAATTATATTATGAGATGTGCCACCAGACAATAAACCTATATGGATACTTGAATTACCAGGGTTGCATTTTAATATTTTTTTATTTGGTATTAATTCCTGTAAAGATTGTAAGTATGATATAAAACTTGCAGATGTTGTTATTGTATTTATTTTTTGATTAAAATTTGATGAGTGACCTTCATCAATTTTAGATAATATAGATGTCTCAATAATTTCAACACCTTTGTTTGCAGTAACAATTTTTAGATTAGTTGGTTCTCCTACAATACATTTATTAGGTAAAACTATTTTTTTCTTATTTAAATAACTTAATAGAGTTTTTATACCATCACAGCCAGTTTCTTCATCATAAGTAACAGTTAAACAAAAGGGATAAGATGGATTTTTTAACATATTGTATATAACAACAGATAAAAAACCTTTCATATCTGTTGAGCCTCTACCAAAAATTTTATTTTTAAAAATATGAGCTTTATAAGGATTGTTTGTCCATTTTTGTTCATTAGTAGGCACGGTATCTATATGACCACTAAATAATATACCATTTTTTACATTAATATTCTTTGGCTTGATATAGATTGAGCATTTATCCTTAACTTTGTTAAAGACCTTAATTGATTGATAATATGAATTATTTTTGAAAAGATTTTCAATATATTTTATTGCAGATATATTTGAATTTTTAGATGTAGTATCAAAAGATATTAAATCAGATAAAATTTGTTTATAATTTTTCAATCTTAGTGAGGTATCCAAATAGCTTTTTCTTTGTAGTATTCATTAATTCCATTACTACCCATATCTTTTCCAATACCTGATCTTTTGAAACCTCCTGCTGGATGAGAAAATTCATCTGGATAACCCCAATGATTTACCCAAATCATTCCACTATCAATTTTTTTTGATAAATTTATTGCTTTGTTAAGGTTTGATGTATGAACACAAGCTGCTAATCCATAAGTTGGATGATTAGCTTTTAAAATAGCCTCATTGTCATCATCAAACGTATCAATATTAATTACAGGCCCAAAAACTTCTTCTTTAAATACTGGCATCTCTTGGGTTACATTTTCAATTAATGTTGGTTTATAAAAATATCCACCATAATTAGTATCATGCCAGGAGCCACCAGAAATAACTTTAGCACCCATCTCAACTGATTTTGAAATTAAAACCTCAATTCTTTCAGCTTGTTTTTTTGATACAATTGGAGGTAATGAAGTTTTATCTTCCCAAGTCACTCCAGGTAACTTTTGAGATCCAATCTTAATTAGCTTTTCTACTAATTCATCAGCAATTTTTTTGTGAGCAATTAATCGAGTACCACTTGTGCATATTTGACCAGAATTTAAATATATTCCAGCAGCTATTTTTGAAACTGTCTCATCAATATTCTGAATATCATCAAAAACCACTTGAGGACTTTTACCACCTAATTCAAGATGAACTGGTTTTAATCCCGTTAAAGCAGAGTCAGCCATTATTTTTGATCCTGTTGCAGAAGATCCTGTAAAAGCAATTTTTCCTATCCCTGGATGATTGACTAAATAACTTCCGGTTACAGATCCTTCACCTAAAAGATAGTTAAAAATACCTTTTGGTATTCCCGCTTTTATAGACAATTCAGCAATTCTAAAAATTGAAAGAGGTGTGTATTCAGAAGGTTTAATTATTACTGAATTACCAGCGGCTAGAGCTGGAGCAGCTTTCCAAGCTACTTGTACTATAGGGAAGTTCCAAGGAGTAATTCCTAGTACTACCCCATAAGGTTCTTTTATTGTTAAGCTTAAAACATTTGGTGAACTTGCAGTAGTTTGGCCTTCAATTTTATCAGCCCACTCAGCAAAATATCTAATTGTATCTGCAGTAGCAAACACATCTCCTTGAGAAGTTTCTGAAATTAATCTTGTAGAATTCATAGCTTCTATCTTAGACAGGTAGTCAACATCTTTTTCAATTAAATCTGCCCATTTAAATAATAATTTTGCTCTTTGTCTTGGTTTTAGATTAGACCAGTCTGATTTTTGAAAAGCCTGTTGAGCATGCTCTACAGTTTCATCTACTAAATCTTTTGAGGCATTTGGGATACTATCTAATTTTTTTTGGTCTGAGGGTCTTATGTAATCAAAACTACTATCCTTATCAGATCTAAATTCTCCATTTACAAAGTGAAGCTTTTTATATTCTATATCATCTGGATTAAAAGCCATAGTTTCATTAAATACAAATTAAATTAATTGTCAATTTTAAATGAATAATATTTTAATTTTTAAATAATATGATAATTTAAGTTATGGCAAAAATATTTTATGGAGATCCTCATAAATCAGGTAGTAGTTCTATACCATTGTCTAAAGCAGTAAGAGCTGGTGACTTTATTTATGTTTCAGGTCAAACAGCAAATGATGATAATGGTGGAATAATAACAGGCAATATAGAGGATCAGACAAATTTAATAATGAATAATATATGTAAAATACTCAAAGAGACTGGTTGTGAAATTGATGATATTATTAAAACAACGGTTTGGCTGTCAGATGCAAGAGATTTTGGAAGATTTAATAATTGTTATGCAAAATTTTTTAAAAATAATAAACCTGCAAGATCAACAACTGTTTGTGATTTAGTTGTTGATGCAAAAATAGAAATAGAGGCTATTGCGTATAAACCAGTAGATAATTAAAAAAATAAAATTTTATTTTTATTTATTTTTATTTTAATTAGATCATTAATTTTATAATTTGGATTCTCTGTAATAATTCTTATTTTATCATTGTTATATTCACAAATAATAATTAGCTCTTTACCTAAATTTTCAATACCATAAATTTTTAACTCTAAGTCATAATTGTTATCATTTACAATTGAAGCATGTTGAGGTCTAAATGCCAATGTTCTATAATTATTTATATCTTTCATATCTTTATTTAGTAAAATATTATCCATAGTACTATTTACTTCAAATAAATAATTACCGTCTTTATTGGTAATTTTACCATTTAAGAAATTCATTGGTGGAGATCCTACAAATCCTGCAACAAATTTTGTTTTTGGCTTATTATATATTTCAATTGGTGTTCCAATTTGCTCTACTTTTCCATCATTCATTACTGCTATTCTATCACCCATTGTCATTGCTTCAACTTGATCATGAGTTACAAAAACTGTTGTAGTATTTAATTTTTTTTGAAGATTAACTAATTCAGATCTTAAAGTTTGCCTTAATGCTGCATCTAAAGCTGCCATAGGTTCATCTAATAAAAATACATCAGGTTGTCTAACTATAGCTTTAGCTGTAGCCACTCTTTGTCTCTCTCCACCAGAAAGTTGATGGGGTTTTTTATGCATTAATTCTTTTATATTTAAAATAGAAGCTGATTCACTAATTCTTTGTTCCTTTTGATCATCTGATAGATTAGTTTTTTTTAAACTCATCAATATATTTTGCTTACAATTTAGATGTGGGTATAACAAAGCTGATTGAAAAACCATTGCCACGTTTCTTGAATGTGGAGGGTCATTCGTAACATCATTGTTATTAAAAAAAATCTCACCTGATGAAGGAATCTCTAAACCAGCTATACAATTTAAAGTGGTAGTTTTACCACAACCTGAAGGACCAAGTAAAATCAGAAATTCTCCTTGATTAACAATTAGATTTTGATCTTTAACTGCAAATTTATCTCCAAATTGCTTAGTTAAATTTTTTAATTCTATTTTAGCCATTATTACCTCAAAGGATCCACAATATTCATTTCAGAGATATATCTTTGTAAAAAAACAGCAACTATAAATGGAGGTATCATGCCTAAAAAGAGAGATGCTGATAAATGCTGAGGATGTGGATGTTGAAATAAGAATGAACTTATTGATGTAGGAAAAGTAACAGCCTTTGTGCCGTTTACTAAAATTGAAGCATATGTAAATTCATTCCATGAAAATATAAATGATATAACTGCTGCTACTAATATTCCATTTTTACTTACTGGTATAAATACCTTTAAAAAAGTCTCAAACCTGCCATACCCATCTATACGCCCTAGTTTTTCAATTGGAGGAATATTACGAAAATATCCAATCAACATCCATGTTACAAAAGGAATTGTAATAGTCAAAGTAACAATAATTAATCCAAATTTTGTTCCTGTTAAACCAAGTTTTACATACATAGCAAAGAAAGGAATTAAAGTTGAAATAGGCGGTAAAGCAACAGATAAAAGTATTGTTAACAGTAATGCAGTTTTAAACCTAAATGTTAATCTAGAAAAAGTATACGCTAACGGAACAATTACTATCATAGTAATAATAGTGGAAATTATTGAAACAAATAAGCTATTTAGCAGCCCTCTTATAACTTGACTTGCTTGTCCAGATGCAGGTAATAAAATATTATCAGCAGTTGTATAATCATAACCAAAAATATTAAAAAAAGCACCAAAATGCATATCATCGGGCAAAAAGACAGGTGGAAAAATATTTATATTGTTAGGAGTTAAGAAGGCTAACTTTAAATACCAATAAATTGGGGTTAAAGTCCATATTAACAAAACAAATAGACCTAAATACAAATAAATTTTATTACTTTTCAAGACGACGCCCCCATAACCAATATAACATCAATGTACTTCCAACTATTAAAAATAAAAGATAAAAAGACATTGCTGAACCAAAGCCTAATTGCATATTTTTAAAACTAAGTTTGTATATTTCATATGTTAAAGTAGAAGATACTCTTCCTGGACCTCCTTGACTTAAAGTAAAAATAAAATCATGAAGTTTTAAACTCATAACAATAGTAATACATGTAAAAACAAATATTGTGAATCTTAACGGTGGAAATGTAACGTTCCAAAATTTTTCAAAATTACTCATTTTATCTATATCTGCTAAATCATATAATCTTTTGGGAATAGTTGAAATATTTGATAGAAGGAAAAAAGCAACTAATGGAGATAAATTCCAAGCATTGCCTAAAGCTAATAATTCAATAACATAATTTTTTCCTATTAAATTTACTTTATCATCACCACCAAATAAGTGATAAATTGCTGTAAATAGACCTGTCTGCCCTCTTCCTATTTGCGCCCACATAATACCACATCCATATAATGATATTGACCACGGAATAATTATCATTGATCTAATTAATGTTTTATATTTAAAAGGTTTTGAAAGTATTAAAGCAATTAATAAACCTAGTAACAGGGTTAAAATTGTAGACTCTATGGTAAATCTTATGGATACGAATAAAGCGTCCCAAAATTTTTCATTTGTAACAACCTTTAAATAATTAGAGAAACCTATGAATTTAAATTTTAAACCACCAAACATTGAAACTTTATGTAGACTCATCCAAAAAGCATAAGCTAATGGATATATCACTACGAATATTAAAAAGAAAATTACAGGTAATGACATAAACAAAGCAAATTTTAAGTCTGAAATTTCTTTATTCTGTCTCATTATTATTTTGGTAATGAACCACCTAAAACTAGGTGGTTCACTGTTTGATTTTTTTAGCCACCTATTCCATATTCATCATTTAATTCATTGATTTTATCATTTATGGCATTAACAGTATCTTCTACAGATTTATCTTCTAATAGAAATTCTGTCATTGTCTCTTTTAACCAAGAATTAAATATTGGTGCCCAAGTAACACTCCATACACCTTTTGGATATGGTGTATTTTTATATACTTCAAGAACAGTTTCATAATCTTCTGGTCTTGCTAAAGCATTTTGAATTGTTGATTTTGCATCAGGGCTTTCCATTACAGATTTATAGCCTGAAAATAGCATTGATACATTTAACCAATTAGCTCCAACAAATGGTTCGCCATTTTGATCTTTATAACCATACCAGCTTGCCATTTTCTCTACATCACTTTCAAGTGCATCACTTCTATCTCTATTAGACATCACGTATACTGCAGAGTCAAGAACTCCCCAGCTTTGCCCTTGATATGGAAGTAAGCTAACATGTCCTGCGATTTTTGAATTCGCTGGATCATTAAAAGATGCAAGATCATAAATTTGTTGAGGACTAATTACATACTCACCAGATTTAAATGCTTCCATATAAGATGATTCATTATAAGTTAATACTTCTTCAGGAATCAAGCCGTCATTCCAAACTCTTTTCCAATCTCTTAAAGCATCTCCTCCGGGTCCATCAGCAGTAAGCATAGGTTGGTGAGTATCAGGATCAGCAACTAAACCACCTCTATTCATAACTTCCCAAACATAAGCCCAGCTTATTCCATACCATTCTGAAAACCAATGTGGAAGATATGGGTATTTTACTCCAGCATCTTTCATTTTATAGATACTGTCATAAAGCTCATCCCAATTTTTTGGCAAATCACTCTCACTCATTCCAATTTCTTCAAGTTTTTGTAAATTGACATGCATTGTACCTCTTGTAGAAACAAAGTAAGATAAACCTAAAAGTTTACCTTTATAAGTCCAAGCATCTAACATTGCCGGATACATATCTGCTTTGATTTCATCAAAGTTAGGTAGTTCGTTTGCAGGCTTTACCCAACCACCATCAAAATATCTTGATGCTTGTGAAGGATTTGCATAAAAAATATCCAAATCTCCTCCAGACATTAAGTTTTGTTCCATGATTGCAGGATAGTCACCAGTAACAGTAGCGTAATCTACATTACCACCCATTTCGTTATTATATCTATCGATATTAGACTGAACAATATCAGTTCTATATTGCCAACCTCTAAAAAAAACATCTTCACCGCTTTCCGCAGCAAGTTCACTTGCGTGGACATAACCTATGGAAACAAATGAAAATATTAGTGTAAATAATAATTTCATCATTACCTCCTTAATGATTAAAAAATTTGTTTACGCTACCAAAAAATAAACAATAATAAAAGATAATTAGATTAAAATTGAAAAAATTTCTAAATTTACCAAAATTCACTAATAATTTTAAACAACAGATAAATAAATTAATAGATTTTATAGGTCAAATAAGTTAGTTTCAGCGAATGGAAAACATTAAAATCGGAGTGATTGGCCTAGGTTTTATGGGGGATTTACATGCAAATTGTTATTCAACCCTTCCAAATGTAGACCTTGTAGGGATAGCTGATAAAGATCCACAGAAAAAAGAATTAGCAGATAAATATAACACAAAATTTTATGATGATTATAAAGATTTATTAAGCTCAGATGTAGACGCTGTAAGCGTTTGTCTTCCAGATATGTTTCATGTTGATGCTTGTTGTGATGCTGCTAAAGCAAAAAAACATATATTAGTTGAAAAACCACTAGCTCATAATCATGAATCTGCGGAAAAAATTATTAACGCAAGTAAAGAAAATAATGTTAGGTTAATGGTTGCACATATACTACGTTTTGATCCTCGATGTGTTCAATTATATGAAAATACCTCTAGAGATAAAATTGGTGATTTAATTCATATAAAAGCAAAAAGAGCGACAATAATAGATGTAGCAAATAGATTAAGCTCCACATCTTCAATACTATATTATTTAGGAGTACATGATATTGATTTAATCAACTGGATTTCTAGATCTGAAATTAAATCTGTTTACGCAAAAAAAGTAGAAAAGCATAATAATGGGAATGAGGATAGTTTATTAGCAATATTGGAGTTAGAAAATGGCGCACTTGGAATGCTTGATTATTGCTGGTCTTGGCCATCAGCATTACCTTCTGGATACAATTTTAATTTTGAAGTTTTAGGAACTAAAACAGGTAATTTTATTGATATGAGAGATCAAGGGATATGGGAAATTACTCAAGATAAACTAAGTTCATTTGATACACACCTATGGCCAACTACAAATGGTCAGATTACAGGAGATTTAAGAGATGAATTGCTACATTTTTCTGAAGCTATTAAAAATCAAAACAAGTTTTTACAAGAACCTGATTTTGCAGCTAAATCAATAAAAGTAATTGACTGTATATTTGAGTCAATAGAAAAAGGTATCAAAGTATCTGTTTAGTTTAGAATTTAGAAATAATTTTTGAATATCTACTTCGATCAATGTTGCTTCCTGTTAATATTATCGCAACATTTAAATTCTTATTTTTAAATCTATCTTTATAAGCAGCTGCATAACTTAATGCTCCTGAACCCTCAGCTATATTACTAGTGTCATCAAAAATTCTTTTTATTGACTTTTTTATATCAAGTTCACTAATTTGAACAATATCATGAAGGTTTTTAAACATTATATTTAACGATTCATCACTAGGTACTCTTATAGCAGTACCTTCCGCAAATGTCGAAACTTTGTTAATTTTTGTCAAATTTTTATTTAGAAACGATAGGTAATAAGCATTTGCACCCTTAGGTACAACACCAATAATTTTTGTTTTTTTATTTAAAATGTTTCTAGTAAAAATAGTACCGCATATTCCTGAGCCTAGACCTATTGGAACATAAATTTTATCTATGTTATTAACATTTTTAAATAATTCATAAGAATAACTTGAACAACCCTTAGATAAATCGGATGAGTATGAGGGCAATAATTCAATATTATTTTGGATTGAAAATTGTCTAGCAATTTGAAAGGTTTCTGTAAAGTCTATGCCTCTCAACATAACTTTTGCACCTAAGGATTTAAGTGAGTGTAATTTTATTTTAGAGGTTTTAATTGGACAAAAAACTATAATTTTTTTATTTAAAACCTTTGAGGCAAATGCCAATCCCTGACCATAATTACCATTACTTGCACAGCAAAAACTGTCATTTTTCTTTGATTTAACTCTAATGAGATTTAAGCTACTTCTAATTTTGAATGATCCGATTGACGTGTGATTTTCATGCTTAATCCATATTTTATTTCCAAATCTTTTGTTTACTTTAGGCCAAGATATTTGAGGAGTTGGACTAATATATTTATATTGAAAGCTCGAAATTTTATTTAATTCATTAATATTTTTAAACATGAAATAATTTTCTTGATAAATATTTATAATATTTATACTTTTGTTTGTATTCAATATATTTTTTTTGATTTGGAACAAAAATTTTAGAAATTTTATTTTGATTAAATATTTTATTTTTCAAACTTATTTTAGAAACGGAGCTGTATGCAATCATAGCAGCACCTTTGGCGCCAAACTCTTGACCTTCAGGAATATAAATTTTTTTATTTAAAATATCTGCAATCATTTGAGGTAAAATTAAACTTTTTGTTGCTCCTCCTGCTAAATAAACAAACTTAATTTTTTTATTAAATTTTTCATAACAGTCAAATATACTCAAAACTAAACCTTCATAAACTGACTGAATAATATTATATTTATTATGATCATGATTTAAGCCATAAATAACTCCTGATGCATTTTCGTTAAAAAATGGAGCAATTACTCCACCGTGATTTAAATAAGGTAGAAAAAATACACCATTACTGCTTACATTATGTTTAATTATGTGTTTTTCAATTTGATTTAATTTTTTATTGATACTAGATTTAGTATTATAATTAAAAAAATTTTTAATTATCCAATCTAAATTAATAGTACCAGCTACATTTATCATAGTCTTAAGCCACAATTCATTAGGTGAATAAAATAGAAGGCCAATATTCTTTGGATAAAAAATAGGAAATTTCGATATAAAACAATTATGAATTGTAGTTCCAAAGATAGTAGCTGCCGTATTTTCTTTGTTTATACCAAGACCTATTACTGATGAAGGCACATCTCCAGCGCCTACTGAAACAGGTATGGATTGGTTTAAATTAAATAGTTTATTAATATTATTTGAAGTATACCCAGCTATTGAATTAGATTTCAATACCTTAGGAAGTTTTTTAATTATCTCATTATTAATTTTAAATAGTTTATAAATTTTTTGACTTCTTTTCAATTTTTTTGCATCACCAGGAGATACTACTACTTCAGTAAAATCATTAGAAATATCATTGGTAATTTTAAATCTGATCCAATCTTTACAATTCAAAAACCATCTTGTTTTCTTAAAATTAGTCTTTTCATTATCATAAAACCATTTAATCAGTGGAATTGTACATCCAAATTGCATAACAGATCCAGAAATTGCAAATATATCTTCATAAATATTTTTATTTTTACGCTTTAATTTATTTATCAATTCAGCAGTTCTTAAATCATTCCATAAAATTCCCTTTCTTACTGGTTTTCCTTTATTATTAATTGGCCATAAACCGACCATGTTGGCAGTAATACCAATAGTAATGACTTTAAAATTTTTATTATTAGAATATTTAAAACATTTAACCAATAATGATCTACAAAGTAGCCAAAGATTATCCATAGATACTTCTGAATGCCCAAACTTATTATAACTAACTATATTATTTGTTGAAAAAATTTTAATTTGATTAAAATCTTTATCAAATAAAACACATTTTATTACAGAGGTACCAATATCTAAGGAAACAATTGTTTGCATCTAATATACAATAATTATATTAATTATAAATCATAACATTATTAATTTATAAATGAATAGTTTTTTAAAAGAAATTGAAGAAACAAAAATTAATTTAAAAATAAAAGGTATTCCATTTCTTAAATCTAAGTCTGTAAAAAAAATAAAGTTAGAAAAACTTAATATAATTAAGGAGAATATTCAATTCCCAATATTATCAATAGATAAGTTGCAATTAATAAAGAATATTAGAATAATGAAAAATTTTGCTGTTAAAAATAATCTTAGTTTAGCTCCACACTGTAAAACCTTTATGAGTCCTCAGTTAATTAATAATCATCTAAAAAAAACATGGGGATTGACAATATCTAATAATCAACAATTATCTTCTATAATAAATTTAAATGTTAAAAATATAATTTATGGTAACTTGATAGTAAATGAAGCAAATTTAATTCAATACCTAGATATAGTAAAAAAATACAGAAAATTAACAAACATATATTATTGTATTGATAGTTTATTTGGATTGAATCTACTAATTAAAGTAGTCACCAAAAAAAAATATAAATTTAAAATTAGAATTTTAATTGAATTAGGGACTAAAAATGGAAGATGTGGGATAAGAAATTTTAAAAGTTTTAAAAAAATTGTTATTTCTTTAAATAATATTCCAAAGAATATATTAGTAAGTGGTTTGTTTTTTTATGAAGGTGCGATTAAAAATAGCAGCTTATCAAAAGTTTCAAAAAAAATTATGGATTTATTACAATTTACTTTTAGATGTCATGAAGAATTAGTTTATCAAAATTTATATAAAGAAAAAATAAAATTAATAAGTGGTGGAGGCTCTGAATACTTTGATTTAGTAACTAAATACTTTAATAAATTTAATACTAAGAATGATACAAAGTTAATATTAAGACCAGGAAGCTTCATAGCATATGGTCATGGTTATTATGAAAAAAAAATAAATAATTTAAAAAAAAGAAATATAATTAAAAGTGTATCAGATAAAAATAAATTTTTTTTTAAACCATCATTATTATTATGGTCACACGTATTGTCAATAAATGATAATGGAATTGCAATTGTAAATTTTGGTAAAAGAGATGTTTCTTTTGATTTAGGAAATCCGATACCAATTAATGTTTATAGAAATAACAAAATATATAGAAATAATGAAACTAAACCAAATAATTTAAATGTATTTAAATTAAATGATCAACATGCTTTTTTAAAATATAATAATAAAATAAGACTAAATATTGGTGACTTAATTAGCTTTGGTATTTCTCATCCATGCATAACATTAGATAAATGGAAATATGTTTTTTTAATAAATTCAAAGTTTGATGTAATCGATGTTTATCAAACTTTTTTTTAGGTAGGTTAGAAAATAAATTTTAAATTATAATTTCAATTTATTTTTTGCAAAAACATCTACTAAATATACTAACAATATATGATGTGACATTTCAATAAAGTTATATTGGTTGCTTTTAATATGAAAATTTATATCGCCTAATTTTGATAAAGGATTATTTTTTTTAAAACCACTAAAGGTAATTAATTTGAAAGAATTTTTTTTACAATATTTTGCAGCATTAACAATATTTTTTGAAGTACCGCTGCTGCTAATTAAAATAATAAGGTCTTTATTTGATGTATATGCTTTTAGTGCCTCTACAACCCAATTATCATGACCATAATCATTTGCAAAGCACGTAATTAAATTGGAATTATTGAATGTTGCTGAAGGAATTCTTGCAATTTTTGCGAAATCAACACTAACATGACTGGCGATTGAAGCACTTCCTCCATTCCCAACTAAATATACTTTACCATTTTTTTTAATTGTATTCTTAATTAGCTGCATAGAATTATTTAAATCTTTTTCTGATATTTTTTCTAAAACAGAACTAATCGAATTTTTATATGTCTTAAAGTTATGTTGTTTTGTCATATTAAATATACAATTATAATAAATCTATTTTAGAAGCTAATATAAAATCATTAACTGATAATCCTTTGATTGCATGTGTGTGAATCATTACCAGACAATAGCCCCAACCAATAGATATATCTGGATGATGGCCTTCTTTTTCAGCAATTATTCCAACATCATTTGCAAAGGAAATAGCTTTTTTAAAATTATTAAACTTAAATTTTTTGAAAATCATTTCTTGATTATCATTAACTGACCACTGATTTAGTTCTGATAAATATTTACTAATTTCTTTATAATCAAGTTTTGGTGTATTTCCACTGCATGGTTCACATTTTTCTAAAGATAATTGTTTATTCATAAAATCTTGAACCTTGTTGATTTAATTCAATTGAATATAAACTAGTTGTTGCAGTTACGTACAGTATATTTCCATTTATGCCTCCAAATTCTAAATTAGATACTAGTTCAGGAACTGTAAGTTGACCAATTAATTCATTTTTTTGATTAAAACATTTAATTGCTTTCCCAGCACTTGTCCAAACATTACCATCTTTGTCACATCTAAAACCATCAGAGAAAAAAGGTTTGAAATCATAAACTAGTGTTCTATTTTTAGGATAACCATTAATTAAGTCATAAGCATATAAATGCTTAATATTTTGACCTGTATCAGCTACATAAAGTTTTTTTTCATCTGGTGAAATAGCAATACCGTTTGGTCTAATAAGATCATCAATTATAACTTCTAATTTATTTTCAATTGGATCAAAAGAAAAAACATAGCATCCGCCATATTCTTGCTCACCAAGATATCCTTCATAATCAGAAATAATACCGTAAGGAGGGTCTGTAAACCATATTTTACCATCTGATTTCACAAACAGATCATTTGGTGAATTTAATTTTTTCCCATTATAATTATCAACTAGTGTTTCCACTTCTAAATTGTCATTAGTTCTATATATACAACGTCCACCATGTGAACAGGATATTACATTTTCGTCTCTATCTACTGTATTTCCATTACAAAAATTTGAAGGATTTCTAAAATCTGTAACTTTATTTTTGAATAATTTAAGAATTCTATTATTTGGTATATCGCTCCAAATTAATGTGTCAAGATGAGGAATATATGCAGGACCCTCACCCCACAGCATGCCAGTAAAAACTTGTTTAAAATTATTATCTTTAAGATACTGAGTAAATTGATCTGTATTATTAACAGGTTCGTTAAACTTATCTTTATAAGCATAACTAGGATTTCTTGGGTCTAATTCAGCTGGTAATAAATTATTTGCAGGCATATGTTATACTTCTACACCTTTTTGCTTTTTTTGTTTATCAATTAGTTGTTTAGGAAAGTTTTTTGCTCTTAGTTTTAAATTTTCACTATTTTCAATTAATTTAATAATACTGGTACTAAATGACCTCTCTCCTAAAATTTTCATACCATAGTTAAACTTTTTGCTTAAATATTTTGCTAGTTCTAGTCTAATGCCTTTACTCAATTGATTAAATAAATTTAAATCTTTATTTACTAGATCCATAGTAAAACCAACATCATAACTACCACTAAGAATAACTTTTGTTTCAGTTTCATTAACAAAACTATTTCCTGAACTAATCTTAATTGCCTTAAATGCCAAGCCTAAATCAATTTTATTTTTTTTTGCAACAGCAAGAGCCTCTCCAACACCTAGTAAATGTAATGATGCTAAATAGTTTGTAATCACTTTTAAAGTTGAGGCATTACCAATCTTACCACAATAAAGAATCTGATGGCCAAGTAAGGATAAGATTGGAAAATTTCTTTTAAATACAGATTTTTTACCTGAAACTAAAATAGAAATATTACCTGATTTTGCCCTATGTTCTCCACCAGTTATTGGGCATTCTAAAGTCTCTGCACCTTTTGAATTAACAATTTTTGACAACTTAATCATTTCATTTTTGTCTGTAGTACTCATTTCAATCCAGAGATGTTTTTTTGTTAAATGTCTTGATATAATTTTAATAACATTTTTAACAGCAGTTGGTGAAGGTAAACATGTAATAATTATTTTACTTTTTTCAGTTAACTCTTTTAAATTTTTACAAGGTTTATTTTTCAATCTTTTTAATCTTGAGTATGATTTATTATTTATATCATAAACAAATATATTATTTTTTGATTTTAATAAATTATTTGTAATATTTGAACCAACATTTCCTATTCCAATGAAACCGATAGATTGTATATTCATAATTCAATAATCATACCGTCAAAACCAGGTTGAACATTTGGTGGACATTTAGTTATTAATTTTTTTTCATCAAGTAAAGCTGTCATATGTGTTAAAATAGTTTTTTTAGGTTTAATATAGCTTACAAAATCGATTATTTGATCAAATCCAGCATGTGAAGGATGTGTATCTTCTCTTAATAATCCAACAATCCATAAATCTAAATTTTTTAATTTATCAATATCCTGATCATAAAATTTTTTAAGATCTGTAGAATAAGCAAATTTACCAATTTTGTATGTTTGAACATCAATTGAACCATGATTATGTTTAAATGTTTCAATATTTATATTTTGAAAATTTATACTAGAATCTAATTCTTTAATTTCCATAAATGGTAAATAATCTTTTTCTCCTTTAAAAATATATTTATAATTTGTCTCCATCTCGGAAATCATTTCTTTTGGCATATATGCAGGTATAATTTTTTTATTTATTAAAGACATTGCCCTCATATCTGGTACTCCTGATGTATGATCAGAATGAATATGCGTATAAAGAACTGCATCAATATTTGTACATTTAGCATTATAAAGTTGCTGTCTAAGATCTGGACTAGTATCAATTAAAATATTTGTATTTTTATATTCAATAAGTATAGATGATCTTGTTCTAAAATTTCTTTTATTATTTAGATCAATATTACCGTGTCTATTCCACGCTAAAGGTGAACCAAAAGATCCTCCGCAGCCTAAAATTGTTATTTTCATTACAGATAATTATCTCTTTTAGCTTTCGTAAACAAATTAAAAAAATTATTATCAGTGATTTTTTCGAATTCTTCTAAGGATAATTTAAAAAATTTTGCCAAATATTCAGCTGTATATTTTACAAAAGATGGTTCATTAACTTTACCTCTCATTGGCTCAGGTGCTAAAAAAGGACTATCAGTTTCTATAAGTATAGAATCTAAGGGAGCTTCCTTAATTATATCTCTAAGATTTGATGCATTTTTAAATGTTATTATTCCAGAAATTGAAATGTAGTAGTTATTCTCAAGACAAAAATTTAATAGTTGATTTGAACCGGTAAAACAGTGAAAAATTAATTTTAAATTATTTGATTTATAATTTTTTAGAATATCTACTATTTCTTTTTCAGAATTTCTTTGATGTATGATAATTGGTAATGAATGCTTTATTGAAGCTTCAATGTGGGTTTCAAATACTTGTGTTTGTTCTCTAAGAAATTGATCATCATGATACAAGTCAATACCTGTTTCACCTATTCCTATTACTTTTTTATTATTACAATATTGATCAAAGTTATGTAATTCAATTTGGTTCATTGA
>CACNUI010000019.1 GCA_902623545.1 uncultured Alphaproteobacteria bacterium
TTATCGGTGATGTTAATATTCTATTTAAAATATTATTGTCATCTTTGAATGTCTTAACAAGTTGTTGTTTAATTTTAATGGTATCAATAATTAAAGTAATTTCATGAACATTTTTATCTAGATTTTTACTAAATTTATTTGCAATAATGGAATTGTTAATATGGTTAAAATTATTAATATAAATATTCTCAAAAAAATCAAAAAAACCTACTATATTTTCACTTGTTTCATATAAATTAATTTCTTCAACATCAGTACTTACAAACGAATTTGAAGAATCTACAATTTTTATCAAATTTTCATTATATATACTTATATTAAAATCTTTATCACTAAAGTTTTGAAATATAAATTGTTCAGTCGTAAACTTTTCTAATTCTGGTTCCGACAATTCAATAGGATTGGTATTATCAGCGATATCACAACTCTCTTTATAAGTATCTATATCTTCAAGATATCTACAACGATAATCATATTGAAAAATTGGAACTCTTAATATTGATGTATTTTCTAAATATTTTGCAGTATTTGATAAATTTAACTTTATTGATTGGTCTCTATTTTCAATAAATTTGCTATTTTGAATTAAATTGAAATTGAAGTATCCCAAAAAAACTAAACCTAAGAATAAAATAATTAAATTTAGTATAATTAGTTGAAATGTTAAATTATAACTTGATAGAACAAATAATCTTTTAATCACGCCAAGAATATCCAGAACCATACCTTGTTCTTATTTGGTCAAAAGAATTGTCATAAGATCTGAATTTTTTTCTTAATCTCTTTATGTGACTATCAATAGTCCTGTCATCAACATATATGGTATCGCCATACATAGCATCCATTAATTGATTTCTATCTTTTACCACACCAGGATACTGAGCAATTGATTTAATTAAATTAAACTCAGCTACTGTAAGCTCAATTTCCATACCTTTCCAAAAACATAATTGTTTATCTTCATCTAGTATCAAATCACCTTTTATAAATTTTTGTTTATTATTATTATTATCTAGATTTTCAGCTCTATTGTTGTGAATTCTTAGTACAGTTCTTACGCGCTCATTTAATAGTTTTTGTGAAAATGGTTTTTTTATATAATCTGAAGCCCCCATTCTTAATCCAATAATTTCATCTTGTTCATGATCTTTTGATGTTAAAAAAATAATTGGTAGATCTTTTAATTTTGCTATTTTACTTGAGCGTACTTTTGATAGAAGTTCATTTCCATCCATTTTGGGCATCTTAATATCAAATAATCCCAAATCATAAGACTTACTTTCAAGGGCCTCTAAAGCCTCAACTCCGTTAAGGAATGTATCAACTGTAAATCCCTCACTTTCTAGAGAAAGTGATACTGATGTGAGAATCGACTGCTCATCATCGACTAATGCAATCTTAGGCATACTATTTTTTATTAATAATTTATGGCAGATTTAAGTTCAAAGAAAAAATGACTCAGTTAACAAAATGTGACTTAGGTTAATAAGTAAATGTAGTTATTTCAATAACTTGTTTCCCTACTAAAAATATGAATTAAGTAAGAGATTGACATGATAAAAAAAATATTTATGTTCTTATTTTGTTCTTATTGCGATATTGAGCAAATGTTGTATTGTCCCTTTTCGGCGGCACTACATATTGTGTTTTTCGACAATAATTTTTTAAAAATGGATAGAATTTAAATGGCAGACAATCTACAGGTATCAGCAAAAATCACAGAAGAAAAAAGTGTAAATATTTTAACATTAAGCGTTGTGCGTCGTGACGGAGCTATTACTCCTTTCAAATCAGATAAAATTTCAAATGCTATAAAAAAAGCATTTTTAGCACAAACAAAAATTAGAAATGATAAAAATAAGGAAAAAGAACAACAAGATGGAATTCATAAAACTGTTGAAGCACTGACACATAAAGTTGTATCGGCTCTAACAAGAAGGATTGCTGACGGTGACATGATTCACATTGAGGATATACAAGATCAAGTGGAATTAGCACTTATGAGGGATGAGCATCATAAAGTTGCTAGAGCATATGTTCTATATAGAGAACAAAGAGCAGCTTCAAGATATCACACTAAAAAACTTAAAGAACAAGTTGGAGAAAAAGCTTCTTCAATGATGGTAACTAAAAGAGATGGAAGTAAAGAACCAATCTCACTTGATAAAATAACTAATAGAGTCTCTGTTCTATCTACTGGTTTAAATATTGATCCAATTGTCGTTGTTCAAAAAGCTGTTCCCGGCTTATACAGCGATATTAGTTCCGTTGAAATTGATACTTATCTTGCTGAAACTGCTGCCGCTTTAACAGTTGAACATCCTGATTATTCTTATCTTGCAGCAAGAATAAAAGTTAACTCATTACATAAAGAAACGCCAGGGTTCATAATTGCAACAAAAAATCTATACGATGATGGGTTGTTAAGAGAAGATTATTTTAAAAAGGTGATGGAGAATGCAGATTTAATTGAGTCCATAATTGACTATGACAAAGATTATACTTTTGATTATTTTGCTCTCACAACACTAATAAGAGCATATTTATTAAAGTTCGATAATAAAACAATTGAAAGACCTCAGGACCTTTGGATGAGAGTGACTTTAACAGTTACCGGTAATGAGTTTAATTTAGATAAAATAAAAGAAACTTATAAAAGTTTATCAAATGGTATGTATACCCATGCCACTCCAACATTGTTTAATAGTGGATTAAAAATGCAGCAATTATCTTCGTGCTTTTTGATAGGTATGGAGGATGACTCCATAGAAGGTATTTTTAATACTATAAAAGATTGTGCTCTAATATCTAAAACAGCTGGTGGTATTGGAATGCATGCTCACAATATCAGGGGTAGTGGAAGTAGAATAAAATCTACAAATGGTAAATCTAATGGCCTTATTCCATTTTTGAAAATTTTTAATGAAACTGCAAAATCAGTTGATCAAGGTGGAGGTAAAAGGAAAGGTTCTTTTGCAGTTTACTTAGAACCCTGGCATGCCGATATTGAGCAGTTTCTAGAACTTAGGAAAAATACAGGTGCCGAAGAATTTAGAGCCAGAGATTTATTTTATGCTTTATGGATACCAGATTTATTCATGAAAAGAGTAGAAAATGATGAAGAATGGACACTTATGAGTGAACATGAATGCCCTGGTCTTTCAGATGTGTATGGTGATGAGTTTGAAAAACTCTACACTAAATATGAGAATGAAATGAAACATTTAGAAAAAATTAAAGCAAGAGATCTAATGTCTAAAATTATAGAAGCACAGATAGAAACAGGACAACCCTATATGCTTTATAAAGACTCTATCAATAATAAGTCTAACCAAAAAAATATTGGTGTCATTAAATCTTCAAACCTTTGTGCAGAAATAGTTGAATACTCTGATAAGAATGAGACATCTGTATGTAACTTGGCTTCTATAGCTCTGCCGAAATTTGTAAAAAAATCAGATAGAAAATTAATATATGACTATGATGCTCTTTATGAAACTGCAAAATTAGCTACAAAAAACTTAGATGAAGTTATTGATATTAATTTTTATCCAACTGATAAAACTGAAAGATCTAATAATAAACATAGGCCTATAGGTTTAGGGATACAGGGGCTTGCAGATGTATACTTTAAGTTGGGAATAGCTTATGAATCTGAGGAGGCCAAAGAAATAAATAAATTAATTTTTGAAACAATTTACTTTGGAGCTTTAGAAGCTTCATGCGAATTAGCAAAAGAAAAGGGAGCCTACGAAACATTTAAAAATTCACCAATTGCTGATGGTAAGTTCCAATTTGATCTGTGGAATGTTAATCCTTCTTCAAAGTGGGATTGGGATTCGCTTAGAACTAAAATTAAAGAGCACGGTGTAAGAAACTCTTTAACCACAGCTTGTATGCCAACTGCGTCAACAGGTATTATATTAGGTAATACTGAAACATTCCAAATACAAACCTCCAATATATATAAAAGACAAACACTCTCAGGTGAGTTCTTACTGGTAAATAGATATTTAGTGAATGAACTTTCTCAAAGAGGATTGTGGAATAAAGAAATGAGAGACAAAATAATCTTAGAGAATGGATCTGTTGAAAACATAAATGAAATTCCAGATGAACTAAAAAAAGTTTATAAAACAGTTTGGGAAGTATCACAAAAAACTGTTATAGATATGTCAGCAGATAGAGCTCCATTTATTGATCAAACCCAATCAATGAATCTTTGGCTTTCAACACCTACATTTGGAAAAGTTAATTCCATGCATATGTATGCATGGAAAAAAGGTCTTAAAACAGGAATGTATTATCTCAGAAGTAGATCAGCTGTTGATGCTGTGAAGGTGACAGTTTCATCAGAAAAAGCAGCTAAAGATGCTTATATAAATACAGCGATTAAACAAACTAATGAACCAGAAGATTGCGAAACTTGCAGTGCATAAAAAAGGAGTAATAGAATGATATCAAAAGGCGTAAAATCAATATTTCCAATAAAAAACCAAGAAATTTGGGATAGATATAAACAGCATATTCAAGCCTTTTGGACAACAGAGGAAGTATCATTACAAGATGATTTAAGAGATCTTGAAACTTTAAATGAGGGTGAAAAGCATTTTATAAAACACGTACTTGCGTATTTTGCAAACTCTGAGGCAATGATTAATGAAAACTTGGCAAGTAGATTTTATAAAGAAATACTAATACCTGAAGCAAGATGTTTTATATCAATGCAAATGTTGAATGAATCCATTCATGCAGAAATGTACGGTCTTCAAATAGAAGCTTATGTAAAAGATGCAAAAGAAAAAGATATGCTTTTTGATGCGATACAAAATGTACCTTGTATTAATCATAAAGCTCAATGGGTATCAAAATGGCTAAATGGTGGCCAAAACCTTCTTACGAGGTTAATAGGATTTGGATTAGTTGAAGGTTTGTTTTTTGCAGGTTCATTCTGTGCAATATATTATTTCAGAAAAAGGGGTCTGCTTCCTGGTTTAGCATTATCTAACGATTGGATTGCAAGAGACGAAGGAATGCACTTTAGTTTCTCATCATTAATGTTTAGAACATTAAGAGATAAGTTTAATAATAAAACATTAACTGACGCAGATATAAGTGATTTATCTTTAATTCCTTCAGATGTGCCTCAATCACAGTTTGAAGAAATTGTTAGAGAAGCGGTAGCTTTTGAGAAGGAATTTGTAAAAGATGCACTCCCAGTAGATTTGATTGGTATGAATGCTGACTTAATGTGTCAATATATTGAAGCTGTTGCAGATAGAATTGCAGACCTATTTGAGTTTGATAGAGTATTTAAAACTGAGAATCCATTCGATTTTATGAGAGCTTTAGACGTTCAAAATGTCACTAACTTTTTTGAAAAGAGAGTATCTGAGTATCAAAGACCAACAGATAGAGCTTTAAGTTTTGATGAAGCATTTTGATGGAAGCAGAAATATATTCTAAAACTAATTGTGGTTACTGCGATAGAGCTAAACTCCGATTAGCTAAATTTAATCCAAAGATTTATATGCTTGATACAGATTATACGAGAGAAGATTTTTTTGAGAAATTTCCAAATGCTAAAACATTTCCACAAATAATTTTAAATGGTGAAAAAATTGGAGGTTATCATGAACTTGAAAAATGGTTCGAAATGAATACCTTTAATGAAGAGTTCTAAATAACTTTTTTATTTCCTTTTCTTGTATAAGTTTTTTTACTTCTAACTATTCTTTGTTTATACTTTGGTAGTTTTAATTCTTGCGCATAGGGATTTCGTTTTTTATATTTTTTTTTAATAGTCATAAAATATTATTTAATGTGCTTGACCCCAATTATCACCATTGCCATAATCAACAGTTAAAGGAACTGAAAAATCTTTATATTTTAAATGTACAGACTCCATAATTGTTTTAACATTCTTTACTAAATTGTCATATTTTTTACTTTCTACTTCAAAAATAAGTTCATCATGTACTTGTAAAAGCATTATTGCCTCAATTTTTTTAAGTTTTATTTCTTTATGAATTTCAATCATTGCTAGCTTGATAATATCGGCCGCACTACCTTGTATTGGGGCATTAATAGCCTGTCTTTCTGCAAAACCTCTAACAGCAAAATTCTTATCAGTAATTCCCTTAATATTAATTTTTCTTTTAAAAATAGTTTCTACATACTGATTTGTTTTTGCAAAATCAATTTGATGGTCCATATATTTTTTTATCTTTGGATATTTATTAAAATACTCATTTATGTAATCTTTTGCTTCTGTATTGGAAATATCAAGTTGCTTAGCCAGGCCATATGGGCTGATGCCATACAAAATACCAAAATTTATTGCTTTGGCTTTTCTTCTAAAATTATTATCTATTTGACTATCTTTTATATTAAATATTTCCTTTGCAGTGGATGCATGAATGTCTTCATTATTTTTAAAAGCTTTAATAAAATTTGTATCTCCAGAAATTTCTGCGGCTAATCTTAGTTCTATTTGAGAGTAATCAAAACTGACCAATTTTTTTCCATTTCCGCTAATAAACGCTGTTCTAATTTTTTTACCATTTTCAGTTCTAATTGGAATATTTTGAAGATTTGGATCTGTCGAACTTAATCGGCCTGTTAGTGTATTAGCTAAACCAAATGATGTATGAACTCTACTTTTACCATCTGCTAACCTAAATAATGCATCTGTATAAGTTGATTTAAGTTTTGTTAATTCTCTCCAGTCGAGGACTAGTTGAGCAATTTCAAAACCATCTGAAGCTAAATTATTTAATGTTGAAGAATCAGTAGAATATGTTCCAGACTTTGTTTTTTTACCACCAGGTATTTTAAGATTAATAAATAGTATCTCTCCTAATTGTTTAGGTGATCCAATATTAAACTCTTCTTTTGAAAGTTTATAAATACTTTTTTCAAGTTTTTTGCTTTCATTTTCAAATTCATTACTTAGACTTGTTAAAAACTTTTTATTTACCTCAATACCATTTGCTTCGATTGCAGATAATACCTCTACAAGAGGTAAATCAATATTTTGATAAACGAAATTAGCCTTTTCTTTTATCAATCGAGGGTAAAGATATTGAAAAAGCCTGAATGTTAATAGAGAATCTTCAGCAGCATAATTAATTGCATCATCTATATTTACTTTATCAAAAGTTATTTCATTTTTCCCGGTACCGACAAGTTCCTTAAATTTAATAGTGGTATGATTTAAGTGAGTAAATGATAAATCATCTAAATTATGTTTATAAATACCATTATCAATTGAGTATGAAATTAACATCGTATCTGCTATTGCATTAAAAGTTACTCCATACTTATTTAAAATTCTAATATCATATTTTATGTTTTGACCAATTTTTAAAATTGATTCATTCTCACAAATTTTATTAATTTCATTAATGACATATTTTTCCTCTAACTGATTATCAATTTTTTTTGATCCATCTGAAGTAGTATGGTTTATAGGTATATAATATGAAATGTTTGTACTATAACAGAGTGATATCCCAACTAATTTAGCTTTTTCTATATTGAGTGAGTTTGTCTCAGTATCAATTGCACATATGCCATTCTTTTCAATTTCTTTTATAACTTTTTCAAAATCACTCTTCGAATTAATTAATAAATATTTTGGTTCTATTTCTTTTTTTTGAATGGTATTATCATTATCATTAGATATGAAAGAATTAGATTTTAATCTTTCAGATATTGATCGAAAGCCTTGCTCTTTTAGGAAGAAAAAGATTTTATTATGTTCATATTTTAATTCATTATAAGTTTTTATTTTATTAATACCATCAGGTATTTTGACATCATTTTTTAGAGTTACAAGTTCTAAACTTAATCTAATATCATTTTCTGCTTCTATTAAAATATTTCTTCTTTTTTCTTGTTTAATTTTATCAAGATTTTTAATTAAACCATCAATATCTTTAAATTCGTTTATTAACTGTGATGCAGTCTTAGGTCCAATTCCTGGGGCACCAGGAATATTATCTACCTTATCTCCAGTTAAAGCTTGAATAAATATAACTTTGTTTGGTTGAACTCCAAATTTTTCTTCAACATCTTTAATTTCTATTTTTTTATTTTTCATAGGATCAAGCATTGTCACATTTTTACTAACTAGCTGCATTAAATCTTTGTCTGATGAAACTATTATAGTCTCAATTTTATCTTTTTCTGCTAATTTAACATAGGTAGCAATTAAATCATCTGCTTCAAATCCCTCTATTTCTAATTGTGGTATATTAAAGCTCTTTACACATTCTCTGATTAAAGGAAATTGAGGTATTAAATCATCAGGAGCTTCTCCTCTATTAGCTTTATACTCTGGATAAATATCATTTCTAAAGTTTTCTCTTGCGGCGTCAAATATTACAATCATTTTATCATCACTGTAATCTTCAATGAGTTTTACAAGCATATTTGTAAAACCAAAGACTGCATTAATTGGTGTTCCATCTGCACGATTCATAGGAGGGAGACCATAGTAGGCTCTAAATATATAAGCCGACCCGTCAACAAGTATTAATCTATTCTTTTTATTCATTGTAAATTTCAATATATAGGAAAAAGGATAAATGATAGATTATAAATATTCAATTGATGCTAAAAATGTAAATAAAGTTTTTTTTAAAAAATCAACTAAGATAAGGGCATTAATTAATTTTAATATTAAAATCAAAAAAGGTAGTATTCATGGTTTATTAGGCCCAAATGGTGCTGGTAAGTCAACATTTATTAATATTTTGGGAGGATTGGTTAAAAAATCATCAGGTCAAGTTTCAATTTGTGGAATAGATATTGATACTAATTCAAAGTTAAGTAAGTTTAAAATTGGTATTGTTCCTCAAGAATTAAATATAGATCCATTCTTTTCACCGTCAGAACTTCTTGAACTACAAGCGGGTTTGTATGGAATACCTAAGAAAAGTAGAAAAACAGAAGAAATTCTTTATAACCTCAAATTACTAGATCAAAGGAATGCTTACACAAGAACTTTATCTGGAGGAATGAAAAGAAGATTATTAATTGCTAAAGCACTTGTACATAGTCCCGAAATGTTAATATTAGATGAGCCTACTGCTGGCGTAGATATTAATATACGTACATCAGTATGGGAATACATAAAAAAAATAAATAGTAATGGAACTACTATATGTTTAACTACACATTATCTAGAAGAAGCAGAACAGCTGTGTGATAAAATCTCAATAATTAACAATGGTATAAAAATTATTGAAGATTATAAAGATAATTTATTAAATGTTATTTCTAAAAAAAATGTATACTTTACATTTGATAAAGAATTTATCATTCCTAAAAGTTTAGAAAATTTTTATCCAGTAAAAGAAGGCAATAAACTTAAGTTGTCTTATGATAAAACCATCACAAATATAAAAGAAATAATTGACCTTTTAAATAAAGAAAAATTAGATTTCATAGAGATCAATACATACGAAAGTGATTTGGAAGATGTTTTTTTAAAATTAATTAAAGAGAATTAAAGCAATAATTTATGTCATTTAAAAATATCCCAATAATTAAAAGAATCATACCAAGTATTAGAAAAAATTTAAGATTAATTTTAAAAAAAGAAATTTTTTGGGCAAAAATTAATGATATTTTTTTTCTTTTAGATATTAGACAAAAACAGGATAGAGAATTCTACTTTAAACAAAAATATGAAGAAGATAATTTTAATTTTTTAGATAATAATGCATTTTTTAATAAATCTTTTATATTTGTAGATGTTGGCTGTAATATTGGAATTTATACTCTGATTATAAGTAAAAAATTTACTAATTGTAATAAGGTTATTGCTATTGAGCCTATTTTAAGTACCTTTAAAAGATTAGTATCAAATATTAAGGTAAATAAAATTGAGAAGCTTACTACAGCTTTAAATATAGCTTTATCTGATAAAGATGGAAAATCTAAAATGCAAAGTATATCAAAAAATAATCAAGTTCAATTATCAAAATTTGAAATTAATAAAGAGGGAGATATAGAGGTAGATACAAAACGTTTTGACAACTTGTTTAATTTTATAAATGAAAATATCTTTATTAAATGTGATGCAGAGGGGCATGAGTATAAAATAATTGAAGGAATGAAAAATACACTAATTAAAAATAATTGTTTTCTTCAAATAGAAATTTTTGAGAAAAATTATAATGTTATGAAAAAATTATTGAATGAACTTGGATATACAAAGCTAGCTTCATCTAAAGAAAAAGACACATATTTTTTTGTAAAATTAATATAAATAATTGATAATACTATTTTTGTATTTATTCTCTTGGGGCGTGTTTATTTAATATCCTTTGAAGAGTTCTTCTATGCATTCTTAATCTTCTTGCAGTTTCAGATACATTGCGGTTACATTGTATAAAAACTCTCTGAATATGTTCCCACCTTATTCTATCAGCTGTCATAGGATTTTCTGGAGGAGGCGGAAGAACTTCTTTCGAATTTGTTAATGCATCATAAATTTGATCAATTTCAGCTGGTTTAGGTAAATAATCAATTGCCCCTGACTTTATGGCTGCAACAGCTGTAGCTATATTGCCATATCCTGTTAGTAACAATGATTTAGTTTCAGGACTAATCTTCTGTATTTCTTTTACTAATTCTAACCCAGAACCATCTTCAAGTCTCATATCAACAACTGCGTAATCGAAATTATTTTGATTAACTTTTTGCATGGAATCATAAAAACCAGGTGAAGAAATAACTTCAAAACCCTTTTTTTCCATTGATCTAGTTAGTCTTTCCCTAAATGGTAAGTCATCATCAACAATTAATAATTTCATATTCATATACTTAAGATAGAGTTGTTAAAATTAATTTCAACAACTGCATTCTTATTCTCTGAATTTGAGAATTTAATTTTTCCACCCATATTCTCAATCAAATTCTTTGCAATAAATATTCCTAGACCCATACCTTCATTATTTTTTGAAATATATGGTTCACCAAGTTTATCAAATATTTCTTTGGAAAATCCTGGTCCATCATCAAAGATTGTTATACTTGTGCTGCTATCCAAATAATTTAGTTCTACACTTAAAACTCTATCAGAATATTTTACACCATTTTGGATAAAATTTCCTAAAGCATACATTATTTCATCTTTGTAAATAATTTCAGGTTCATCTATATTTGTATTTTGAATAATATTTAATTTTTTATTTTTATTAAATTTATCAAAATTAATTTTAATTAAATCTGAAATTTTTACTTTTTCTAGAAATTTGTCTTTTAATTTATGTGGATTTTGTGAAAATCGCTCTAGTATTTCTTTGCATCTTTCAGCTTGAGATTTCAAGAGTTGGATATCTTTTATTGTATTTTTATCATCTTTTATTTTTTTATCTTTTAGCAAATCATTTAATATTAAAAATATTGTATTCAATGGTGTTCCAAGCTCATGAGCTGCTGCTGCACTTAGAGAGCCAACTTCTGTTATTTTTTTTTGATTTAATATTTGTAATTTAGATACAGATAGTGCATTAGAAATTTTACGAGATGAACTAGCAAAAATATATGCATAAATTGCAATAAAAATTACTGTAATAATAAGTGCTGCTACCAAACCAAAATTATATATATCCGGAAGATTAAATTGTTTACCTAAATCAAGTGGAATAAAATAAAAATTTAAAATTATTATCATAATAATAGATATTGAAGAGAGTATTACTGTCAATAAAGCGGGTAAATATGATGCAGACGTAATAACTGGTGCTAAAATTAGTATAGAGAAAGGATTGATTATTCCGCCAGTTAGAAAAAGTAGAATTCCTAATTGCAAAGTATCAAATAATAAATATAGAAAAGCCTTAAGATTACTAATAGTTTTATTTTTTCTTTCTTGAAAATAAGAAAAGAAATTTATGGCTACAGAAAACATAATAACAATCAGTGATTCAAAAAAGGGAATGTCTATTCTAAATATAAATTTTACAAAAAATATTGCCAATAATTGTCCCGAAATTGCAATCCATCTAATATTGATTAAATTACCAAGTAAAATTGTATTCATTAAAAATTAGATATCTAGATTTGCTACTTTTAATGAATTTTCAGCTATAAATTTTTTTCTTGCTTCTGTTTCTCCACCCATAAGATCTTCAAATGCTTTGTTCGCAGAATCAATTTCACTAATTTTAACTAAAAGAAGATTTCTTTCATTCTTGTCTAATGTAGTTTCCCATAGTTGATCAGGGTTCATTTCACCTAGACCTTTATATCTGTTGATTTGAATACCAGTTTTGCCAATATCAAGTATTTTTTCTATTAAGTCTAATGGTCCATAAATATTGAATTCTTCATTCTTATACTGAATGATTCCTGACCCATTTTCTTTTAATCGATAAAAATTTTCCATAAGTTCATCTCTAATTTCATTTAAAGCCTTAGCTTCTGGTGTAACTATAAAGCTATGATCAATCAAAAATTTTTGAGAAAATCCTCGTAAAGTTCTTTCAATATATAGAGATTCTTTTGAATGAACTACTTTCCAATTTTTTTCAGAAATATTTGAGATTAAATTAAGTCTTTGTTGTAAATATTTAGCAATCTCTTCTCCTATTTCTTTATTTTGGAGATTTCTTATATCTAAAGCTCTAACAATAGCAGCATGTTCAATTATATCACTATTATCAATTCTCCTCATAAGAGGTAAAACAAGGTTTTTTGTTTTTTTAGATAAATAAATTATTTCTTTAAGTTGCTCACCAGCAATTTGATTATTCTGTGTATTTCTAAATGTTGTATTTTTTAATCCTTCTTCAATAAGGTAATCTTCTAAATCACTTTCATCTTTTTTATATACTGTAGAATTACTTTTTTTGATTCTATATAATGGAGGTTGTGCAATATAAAGTCTTCCAGAGTCAATAATTGGTTTCATGTGTCTATAGAAAAAAGTTAAAAGAAGAGTTCTAATATGACTACCATCTACATCTGCATCAGTCATAATAATTATTTTATGATATCTCATTTTATTAAGATCAAATTTTCCTTCAATTTTATCTTGATCAATGTCATCAGATGGATTGCCAACCCCAGCTCCTATAGCAGTGATTAATGCTCCAATTTCATTGCTAGTAAGCACCTGTTTATTAGTTGCTCTTTCAACATTCAAAATTTTTCCCCTAAGCGGTAAAATAGCTTGATTTTTTCTGTCTCTACCTTGTTTTGCAGATCCTCCAGCAGAGTCCCCTTCAACAATAAATAGTTCTGAAAATTCAGGGTTTTTTTCTTGGCAATCAGCAAGCTTCCCTGGAAGAGATGTATTTTCTAAACCTGTTTTTCTTCTTGTAAGTTCTCTTGCTTTTCTTGCCGCTTCACGAGCATTGGAGGCCTCAATAATTTTATCAATCACTTTTTTAATTTCACTAGGATTTTCTTCAATCCATTGCTCTATCTTGTCTAAGCTTATAGACTCAATTACTGGTCTAACTTCTGATGAAACAAGCTTATCTTTTGTTTGACTTGAAAATTTTGGATCAGGAAGCTTTACTGATATAATACATGTTAAGCCCTCTCTAGAATCATCTCCCGTGATACTATTAGAATGTTTTGAATTTTTATTGATATAATTAACTATAGATCTTGTTAAAGCACCTCTAAATCCAGCTAAATGTGTGCCACCATCTCTTTGTAGTATATTGTTAGTGAAACAAATTGTATTTTCATGGTAGCTGTCTGTCCATTGAAATGCGCATTCAATTGATATATTATTTTTTTCTCCTTTGAAGGAAATTGGTGAATTATGAATTACATTTTTTCCATCATTTAAATATTGAACATATTGTTTTATTCCACCATTATATTTAAAATTAATATTTATTTCATCTGTTTTTCTTCTATCTACTAAATTAATATTAACTCCAGTATTTAAAAAAGCTAACTCTCTTAATCTTTTCTCAATTATTTTAAAATTAAATTCAATATTTTTAAATATTTCCGTTGTTGGTAAAAAAGTTATTTTTGTACCTGTGAAATATTCTTCTTCAATTTTTGTTGAATTACCAATTATATTTAATGGTTTGATAACAGCGCCATTGCCAAATTCAATATTATAAATTTTACCGTTTCTGTTTATTTCTAATATTAAATTTTTTGATAATGCGTTTACTACAGAGACACCTACGCCATGTAACCCACCAGATACTTTGTAACTGTTTTGATCAAACTTTCCTCCTGCATGTAATTCTGTCATAATAAGTTGAGCAGCTGGTATTTTTTCTGTTTTGTGCAAATCAACAGGTATCCCCCTACCATTGTCACTTACAGTTACAGTTCCATCACTGTTTAGAATCACTTCAATTTTATCACAATAACCTGCCAAGGCTTCATCAATAGAGTTATCAAGTACTTCATATATCATTTGATGCAAACCAGAACCGTCATCGGTATCACCAATATACATTCCCGGTCTTTTTCTAACTGCTTCAAGACCTTTTAAAACTTTAATTGAATCTGAAGAATAATTGGTATTCATATGTTTGTTATATTATAAAAATCTGTATTTGTTGATATAAAAGAAAATAAAGTTTTTTCAGTTCCAGTTAAAAAAAATTGGATATCAAATTTATTAATCATATCTAGTAAAATTTTTCGATTATTAGAGTCTAGATGAGAACAAATTTCATCTAATAATAGTATAGGCTTAATATTTTTTTTACTAATTAAGATGTCACACTGTGCGAGCAGCATTATCAACACAATTGTTTTTTGTTGCCCAGTTGATAATTGAGATGCATCAAAACCATCATTGATCTTAGCAATTATATCTGATTTGTGTGGTCCAATTTTAGTACCCCCAAATTTTTTATCATAGTTTCTTACAGATTTTAAAGTTAAGGTATAAGTATCATTATTTAGTTCGGAATTATAAAAATTATCTTCAATTTTAAAACTAATATTAAACCTATAATCATTTGCTCTATTAAGGTATTTAATATGATTATTTAATTGTGTAATTTTTTGTTCTCTTAATCG
>CACNUI010000020.1 GCA_902623545.1 uncultured Alphaproteobacteria bacterium
AAAAAATAATAATGTCTACTAGGTCTTTAAGAAATAGACTTGCTGATACAACCAATATTTGGCCTGGTTTTGTTGATGTTTTAGCTACACTTTTAATAGTAATTATATTTGTGCTAATGGTTTTTACAGTTTCACAAATATATTTGAGCGATGCTATATCAGGGAGAGATAAAGCGCTACAAGATTTAAGAAAACAAATAAACGAATTATCCAAAATACTTGTTATTGAAACTCAAGATAAGAAAGATGCACTTTTATCTCTTTCTGAAACAGAAAAAAAACTTGAAGATACAGAATTAGATTTACAAAGTGAGCAATTATTAAGTGAGCAATTACAAAAAGATGTTGCAAAAAAACGTTCAGAAATATTTGTTCAGGAACAAAATATAATTGCTTTATCTGACCAAATTAGCAGTCTTTTAAAAGAATTGAGAATTGTTGCAAATGCATTAGAAACTTATGAAGGACAGGAAATTACTTTACTTGAAACTGAGGGACTTGGAGAACGAATTAATAAAGCACTTTCAACAAGAATTGATCAACTAAAAACACTTAATCAAGAATTAGATAATGTGAATTTAAAATTACTTGAAAGTGAAAAATCTCTCAAATCTAAAATTGCAGAATTAAATGAAAAAAATAAAAATTTAATGGCAATTAACGAAAGTCTTGGTTTAGAGGATGGAAGTATTGAAGAGCAATTACTTGCAATTAAAAATAAAAATGAACAACTTTTAAGTTTAAATGATGAATTAGAAAAGACAAACATCGAACTATCATTAAGAGATCAAGAATTACAAAATCAAAATGAACAACTTTTAAGTTTAAATGATGAATTAGAAAAGACAAACATCGAGCTATCATTAAGGGATGAAGAATTACAAAGTCAAATATCTCAATATCAAGAACTTATGAATGATCTTTTAGAAATTAATGATAGTCTGGGCTTAAAAGATGCATCTCTTAATGAACAACTTGAAGCAATTAGATTTAAAAATGAAGAATTAGCAAGATTAAATAAAGATTTAATTCAAAAAGATAGCACTATTTTTAATCTTCGAGGGAAAATATCTGAACTTAATAATGTTCTTTCTTTGTCAGAAGATAAACAAAAACAGCAACTTGAAAAACTTGAGCTCCTTCAAAATCAAATTGCTTTATTAGAGCAAGAAAATCAGACACAAAAAGAAATATCACTTGATGAAATTAAAAATATGGAATTACAAGCTTCAAAAACACTAGAACAGGTAGAAATTCTTTCTAATCAAATTGATACCTTGCAGAAAGAAATAGCTTTACTTAATAACGCTCTGGAAGCTAGTGAGAGTCAGGCATTAATTAAAGACTTAGAAATAGAAGTGCTTGGTGAAAAACTAAATAAAGCTCTCACATCTAAAGTATTTGAACTTCAAAAATATAGATCTGAGTTTTTTGGAAAATTACAATCTATTTTAGGTGATAGAAAAGACATTAAAATCGTAGGAGATAGATTTATTTTTGAATCAGAACTTCTCTTTGATACTGCTTCAGCAGATTTACAACTATCTGGTAAAGAAAAGTTAAGTCAAATTGGCCTTACTTTAAAAGAGACTACCAATGATATTCCATCAGATATTGATTGGATTATAATGGTAGAAGGCCACACTGATAAAAGACCTATAAAGACAACAAGATATCCATCTAACTGGGAATTATCTTTAGCTAGAGCAAATACAGTTTTAAAACTTCTTCTTGATCTTGGTTTTCCACCAAATAGATTGGCATCGGCAGGATACGGCGAGTTTTATCCTATAAGTGGTGGAGAAACAGATAGTGATCTGCAGCAAAATAGGAGGATTGAATTAAAACTTACTTCTCGTTAATTTGCCTTAAATTTAACATAAATTGATCATAAAAAATTTATATGAAATTCTTAATTTTGTTTTTCTTCACTATCTTTTGTTCATATTCTGTGTTTGCTGCCTGCAGTGATCAGCCAGCAAATGAGGTTGATTGGACTAATTGTAATTTTGTAGAAAATCTTGATTTATCTGGTACTGGTTTGGCAAACTCTCAATTATCAGGAGTAAATCTATCTTTATCTAATTTTGAAAAATCTCAGCTTAACAACTCAAATCTATCAATTGGTAATTTTATTTTCTCAAATTTTAGTAATTCAAATTTATATTCTTCAAATCTACAAGGTGCAAATTGTAATAATGCTAATTTTGATAATGCAAATCTAGCTAAAGTAAACTTCGAAGGGTCTAATCTTTTTGGTGCAACTTTTAAAGGTGCAAATTTGTATGAGGCAAACCTACTTGGTGCTAATATTTCAGGTGCAATTTTTGATGAAGCAAATTTGTCAAATGCTGTCTGGATAGATGGAAAAAAATGTGCTCTTGGTTCTATAGGCAGCTGCCAATAATTTTTTTACTTTTTTTTCTTGCAAGTTGTAAAATGTCAACTGTATCTGAAATACAAAAAAATGATGATAACAAAGTTAATTTTAAGCTTACAGGAAGTAAAGAAACAGGTATTCAAATAAATAACTAAAATATTAATTTACTTTTATCAAATTTAATGATTTGACCTTCAAACAATGAGTCAAAATTCTTATCTATATGCCTTTTGTGTAGTTTTTCTTGCTGGAATTTTTTGGAGTTTTGGTGCGTTGACAGTTAGATATATGGTCGATGGTCACCAATATGTTTTTCAATATTTATTTTATAGAGGCATAACTATTTCAATTATACTTCTTATATATTTATTTTTTCGGGAAGGATTTGCTTTTTATAAAAATTTTCTCAAAATAGGAACATCATCAATACTTGGTGGATTATTCCTAGCTACAGCTTTCACAGGATTTATTTTTTCTATTACTATGACTACGGCTGCTGTTACATTATTTATGTTAGCAGCTATGCCTTTTATTGCAGCTATTGTTGGATATTTTGTTCTTGGTGAAATACTTAAAAGATCAACATTAATTGCAATGGTTGTAGCTTTTATAGGTGTTTGTGTGATGATTATTAATGATAGTATTTCAGGAACTGCTTTAGGGGCAATAATAGGATTTATTTCTGCAACTGGTTTTGCTTTGTATACTGTAACAATAAGATGGAAACCTGAAACACCAAAATTTACAACAGTTGTTTTAGCCGGACTATTTTGTGCAATATTTGCATTTATTGTCTTAGGATTTTCTTTTGAACCTTTTGTATTAATGCCTGAAATAAATAATTATTTAAGTATACTTCATGGTTTAATTGTTGCAGCTGGTTTGATACTTTATAGTCTTGGAGCAAAATATTTACCCTCAGCTGAGCTTGCACTTTTATCGTTAATGGAAGTTGTTGGAGGAGTTCTTTGGGTATGGCTTCCTATTTTTGGGATTAATGAAGTTCCAAGTACAACTGTAATAATTGGAGGCTTTATTATAACTTTAGCTGTAGTTTATTATGGTTTTGCTGCAAGGCAGATTGATGTCAATATTAAAACTTAGATATTTACTGTAACTTTATTAATATTTTTCCTTGGTAAATTATTTTTAGACCAAACAATATCGAGAGCCTTAATCATTTTTTCAATATGCTCTTTTCTATGTTTCGGGGTAACAGTTATTCTTAGTCTTTCTAAACCTTTTGGTACAGTTGGATAAAAAATTGGTTGTGCATAGATACCATGATCATCAATTAAATCTTTAGATACTTTTTTACATAAAAAAGGATCATTAATTAATACTGCTATAATATGAGAATTTGTATCCAAATAAGGGATTGCTACGGAATCTAAATTCTCCCTTATTAAAGCTGCATTTTCTTTTATTCTTATTCTTAATTGTTCCGCAAGAGAAACAATATCTATTGCTTTAGCTGCCCCTGCAGCAATTGATGGGCAGATTGAAGTTGTAAAAATAAAACCTGGCGAAAAACTCCTAATGTAGTCAATTATTTCTGAACTAGCTGCAATATAGCCTCCCATTTGACCATATGCTTTTGCTAAAGTTCCATTGATAATATCTATTTTATCTTCAACTCCCATTTCTACTGCAATACCTTTACCTCCTTCACCATAAAGTCCAACTGAATGAACTTCATCTAAATATGTCATACAGTTATATTTTTTGGCTAATTCTACTATTTTAATTATTGGTGATCTTATACCTTCCATAGAGTATAAACTTTCAAAAACGATTAATTTAGGATTATCTACATTTGACTCTTTTAGTAACTGTTCTAAATGATCAATGTCATTATGTTTAAATATATGACACTTAGCTCCACTATTCTTAATACCTTGTATTAAAGATGCGTGATTTAATTCATCAGAAAATATCTCAATTTCTTTAATTTTTTTTCCTAAAGTCCATAAAGTAGATTGGTTTGCTGTATACGCAGAAGCAAAAACTAATGCTGCTTCTTTATTATGAACATTTGCCAGTTTTTTTTCAAGTTCGGTATGATAAGTTGATGTTCCTGAAATATTTCTTGTACCACCTGAACCAGACCCATACTCAAGTAATGTTTTTACTATTTCATTTACAACCTCCGGATGCTGACTCATGTTCAGATAGTCATTAGAGCACCAAACCTCTACTTCTCTTTCTTTATTTTTGAAACTTTCATCTGCATTTGGAAAATTTTTTATAGGCCTATCTATATTTCTAAAGTCTCTATAAAGACCTTGTTCTTTCAGATTTTTTAGTTCAGATTTAAAAAATTTATTATATTGCATTGCTCTTAGATAACTTACCCTATGTTCAATTGTAAGTGTTTAATTGAATGAATTGTCACACCTTACTTCTGCTAAAAGCCATTCTTTTCCAAACACCATATTTATCTTTAATCATAAATCGATGGTATAACGCGGCAGCTATATGAAGCGAGAAAAGAGCTGTTAAAATGAGTGCTGAATAGTAGTGTATAGTCAGAGCTTGAGGGTATAGAAAAAAGTTCTCTTCGATTAAAGGTGGTATTTTAATTAATCCCAAGAGATGAACATCCTCTCCTCCAAGCCATGTCATAAAGGTACCTTGAATAGGAATAAGAATAACTAAACCATAAAGAACAAAGTGGACTAAATTCGAAACCAATTTATGAAATAAAGGTATATTTTCATATTTGGGATGATTGTTAAATATGTATTTCCACATTAATCTAAGCACAACTAAACTAAAAATTAAGGTGCCAAAAAATTTATGTGTAATAATAAAACCCATTTTAATTGGAGAAAATTCCATATTATGAAGACTAATCCCAGTTGCAACCTGCCAAAAAAGAAGAATTGCTAATGACCAATGAAAAAGCTTTGCAACCAATCCCCACGAAGATTTTGTACCTTTAAATTCAACCATTACCAATTTTACAATATAGTGTTATTTATAGAAATATAAGTAATGAAAATAAGAATTTTATCTAGAAAAAGTGACTTGGCAATAATTCAAGCACGTGAATTTTCCGATTATTTGCAATCAAAACATCCTTTTGTAGAAATAGAATTTTTAACAAGAAGTACTTCAGGAGATAAAGATCTAAAAACACCTCTTTCTGAAATGCCAACAGAAGGTGTTTTTACTAATGATTTAAGAGATGAATTAATAAATAATAAATGTGATTTAATTGTCCATTCTTGGAAGGATCTTCCAATTGAAGTTGGTGAGAAAACTAAAATTGCTGCTACATTAAAACGTGCTGATAAACGAGATATATTATTCTTAAAAAAAAATAAAAAAATGGATAGTAAGAAAATTACTATTCTTTGCTCATCACCTCGAAGACAATATAATTTAGAAAATTTTATCGAAAATTATCTTCCACAAAAGTTTGATGAAGTTTGCTTTGAAAATATAAGGGGTAACATACCCACTAGATTTAAAAAATTTTTGGAAGATTCTAATAGTGATGGTTTCATTGTTGCTAAGGCAGCAATTGATAGATTGCTTTTAAATAATTATCCTGAATTTAATGAATTAAAAACAACTCTAAAAGAATATATTAATGAATGTCTTTGGTCTGTTTTACCATTGTCTATAAATCCTTGTTCTCCCGGACAAGGAGCTCTAGCCATTGAAACAAGAATTAAAGATAATAAACTTAACGAAATTTTAAATGATATTAATTTTTCCAAAGATTATTCGAATGTTATTCAAGAAAGAAATATTTTAAAAAATTATGGAGGAGGATGTCACCAAAAAATAGGAGTATCTTACATCTCACATAAATTAGGATTAGTTGTATCCAAAAGAGGTGAAGATGAAAATGGCAATCATTTTGAGAGCAGGGATTTTATTGATTCAAAAGATATAAGTTTTTCTAGTAATACAACAGATGAAATTTATCCTGAAAATTTAAAAAATTATAAAATATTTTCTAGAAAACAATTAAATAAAAATGTCGATGATATAAATAATTTACAAAATAAATGTATTTATATTTCACGAATTAGTTCAATCCCAGATAGGTCAAACATCCAATCAAATAATGTCATTTGGACTAGTGGTTTAAGAACATGGAAAAATTTATCTGAAAGAGGTATTTGGGTTAATGGTACCTCTGATGGTCTTGGTGAGGATTTTGATAACGAAATTAATTCGCTAACAAATAATACTTGGATTAAGTTAACTCATTCTCAATCTCCAGTAAGTTCGATAAAAAATAAGATTGAAACATATCAATTGGTGCCTATTGATTTTGAAATAGATATAGAAAAGAAAAAATACTTTTATTGGATGAGTAGTTCAGCTTTTAAGGTGAGCATAGATAAATATCCTGAAATTATAGAAAAATATCATTTTTGTGGCCCGGGAAATACCTACAATGAGATTAGTAAAATATTAGGTAATGATAAAAATCTTTTTGTTGAGCTATCTTATGATAGTTGGAAAAAAAAATTAATAAAAGCCCAAAAATGACAAATATTTTATTACAAAATGCGCTCAAAAGAAATGGTCAAAAAACACCACCCATTTGGTTCATGAGGCAGGCTGGAAGATACCATTCGCATTATCGTAAACTCAAAGAAAAATATACTTTTGAAGAATTATGTAAAACTCCAGATTTAGCTGCAGAAGTTGCTTTTGGTCCAATACAAGAGTTTGATTACGACATTGCAATTTTATTCAGTGATATTTTATTTATCTTGGAGGGACTTGGTTTAGAATTAAAGTTTGACCCAGGGCCAAAATTTAATTCTTATATAAATTCAGAAAACATTAATGATTATGATAATATTGATCGTGGTATTGAGCATATGCAATTTCAATTTGAAGCTATAAAAATAACAAAAGAGAAATTGCCAAATAATAAAAGTTTAATTGGATTTGTTGGTGGACCTTGGACATTATCAAAATATGCATTTGGAAATAATAACTCTGATTTAATCGACACTAAAATGAATTTAGAATTTATTTCAAAAATTCTTTTACCCCTTCTAAAGAAAAATATTCAATTACAATTAGATGCAGGTGTTGAACTTGTCATGATTTTTGATAGCTCCTTGTATGATTTAGATAAAATAAATTTTTATGAAATTTATTCCAAATTTTTGGAAGAGATTGCAATTTCTTTTCCAAATAAACTTGGCTATTATTCAAGGGGTAAGAGTTTAACAGATCTAAATTCTATCATCAGCTTTCCCTTTGCTGGTTTTGGCTATGATCACACAATAGATCTTAAATTTATGTTTGAAAATCAAAAACATGGATTTATTCAAGGAAATTTCAATGAACAGTTAATGTTGGGTGAAACAGATACATTTCTTAATAATTTAAAAGATTTTATTGAAAAAATGAAATCAATTGAAAATCTTAATGGCTGGATTTGTGGCCTTGGACATGGAATTAACAAAAATACTCCAGAAAAAAATGTTCATTTATTTATAGAAAATATCAGAAAAGAATTTAGCTAATAGATATGGTTAAATATATAGGTGAAAAAGATTATGAGCACGGGAGTAAAGAAAAAATTGGTGTTTTAATTACTAACCTAGGCACTCCAGATGCTCCAAATAAAAAAGAACTAAAAATTTATCTTAATCAATTTTTGTCAGACCCTAGAGTAATCGAATTACCTAAAATCTTATGGCAAATTATATTGAAGCTAGTAATTTTACAAATAAGACCATCAAAGTCAGCAGAAGCATATAAACAAATTTGGACTGATAAGGGTTCTCCACTTTTAGATATCGCAAACAGACAACTAAATAAAATCCAATCATCTTTTTCTTCAAAAAATGAAAATATAGTTTTTGAAGTTGGGATGCGTTATGGCAATCCATCTATTCCAGATGCTTTGTTAAAACTTCAAAAAAAACAAGTAAGAAGATTATTAGTTCTACCTATGTATCCGCAATATTGTGCTGCAACAACAGGTAGTACATTTGATGAAGTAACAAATGCATTGCAAAAATGGCGTTGGATACCTGAAATGCGTTTTATCAATCAGTACTTTGAAGAAAAAAATTATATTGAAGCATTGTCAAATTCAATACAGTCATTTTGGAAAAAAAATCCAAAACCACAAAAAATTATTTTTAGTTATCATGGTATACCAAAACGGTATTTGACTAATGGTGATCCGTATCATTGCTTTTGTCTTAAAACCACAAGACTGGTCAAAGAACATATGGGATTATCCGATGATGATATAATGACCACTTTCCAAAGTAGATTTGGAAGAGAGGAATGGTTAAAGCCATATACAAGTGAAACATTAAAAGAATTACCAAAACAAGGGATTAAAAATATACATATAATATCTCCTGGTTTCAGTAGTGATTGTCTTGAAACACTTGAAGAACTTGAAGAAGAAAATAAAGAATATTTTATGGAGTCAGGTGGAGAAAATTATCATTATATACCTTGCTTGAATGATCAGGATGATCACATAGACCTTTTTGTGAATCTGATAAAAAAACATACTCAAGGTTGGCCATTATGATTGCTGATCCCAAATTTAATACTGCAAAAGAATGGTTTGAAAAATTACGAGATAACTTAGTTGAAACTATTCAAAACATTGATGAAAATCAATTTGAAATAAGTAACTGGGATCACAAAGGTGATGGTGGTGGTAAAATGAGTAAAATTAAGGGTAATATTATTGAAAAAGGTGGAGTAAATATTTCTACCGTCTCTGGGACATTTAACGAAAATATGAGAGATGTTATTCCGGGTGCAAAAGAAGATCCAAATTATAATGCAACCGGCATCAGTGTTGTCTTACATCCTGTTTCACCTAAAATTCCTTCTATGCATTTTAATACAAGATTTATTAAAACCACTCAGGAATGGTTTGGTGGTGGCGTAGATATTACACCTTGTTTAATATTTAAGAATGAAAAAAAATATCATCAGGGTTTAGAAGTTTTATGTAATAAATATGATAAATCTTATTATCCTAAATTTAAAAAGTGGTGTGACGACTATTTTTTTCTTAAACACAGAAATGAACCAAGAGGTGTTGGTGGAATTTTTTTTGATTATCTTCAGACTGGAGATTGGGGAAAAGATTTCGAATTTGTTCAAGAAGTTGGTAATTATTTTCATAAGTTTATCAAAAATACCTTAATTTCACTTAAGGATGAAAATTGGGGTGAAGTAGAAAAAAAGAAACAACTAATTAAAAGAAGTCGTTATGCTGAATTTAATTTATTATATGATAGAGGTACTAAATTTGGTCTAGAAACTGGGGGAAATGTTGATGCTATATTAATGTCAATGCCCCCTCATGCAACATGGGAATAAAAGATGTTATTTAATATTTTAAAAGTAATTCATATCTTTAGTATGATAGCTTGGATGGCAGGCCTACTGTATCTCCCACGTATATTTGTAAATCATGCTAGTCCTCAGATAACTAAAGAAACATCAGAAACTTTCAAGCTGATGGAAGGGAAATTATACAAAATTATAATGTTACCAGCGTTAATAGTTACTTGGATATCTGGTTTTTCAATGACACATTATGTAGGAATTGACACTTGGCTTCTTTTTAAAATTTTTTTAGTTGTTTTGCTTACTGGTTATCATTTTTTTTGCTTTAAATGTCTTAACGATTTTAAAAATGATAAAAATAGATTCTCAACAAAATTTTTTAGAATTACAAATGAAGTTCCAGCTGTACTATTAATATTCATTATTATACTTGTTGTATTTCAACCATTTTGATTACTATTTTTTCGTTTTTATTGGATTTTTTCTTTTGGGATTACAAACTTTACATATTTCACATTCTAAGCCAAAACAACTTCTAGCCTGACAATATTGTCGTCCATAAAAAATTATTTGAAGATGTAACTTATTCCAAGATTTCTTTGGGAAAAGATTTTTTAAATCCTTTTCTGTTTGTATTACATTCTTACCATTCGTTAGCCCCCATCTTTGAGCCAATCTATGTATATGAGTGTCTACTGGAAACGCTGGATGTCCAAATCCTTGAGACATAACAACACTTGCAGTTTTATGACCGACTCCAGGTAGTTTTTCTAATTCTTCAAAACTCTCTGGAACCTTACCCTTAAACTTTTTGACAAGTATTCTTGATAATTCAAAAATCGCTTTAGATTTTTGTGGAGCCAATCCACATGGGCGTATAATTTTATAAATAGTATTTTTTGGAATCTTAGTCATTTTACTAGCGGTATTTGCTTTTTTAAAAAGTACTGGTGTAACTTGATTAACCCTTTCATCTGTACATTGAGCACTTAAAAGAACTGCTACTACAAGCTCAAATTTATTTTTATGACTTAGAGGTATTGGTACCTTTTTATATATCCGATTTAGGATTTTTGAGACTTGCTGTGCTTTATCAGCTCTTTTCATTTTTTAAGCTCCAGTTGGCATCATATATAAGGTTCTAGTTTATATTATGACAAAATATAGCATTTATTAATACTAATAATATTGAATATTTCCAATGAAGTAGTATGGGTCTACCATCAAATTTCTATGGAGGAAATAATATGAAAAAAACTTTAAGCATTGTTTTGTCATTGCTTTTCATGGGTATTTTTTCACCAGCATTTGCTAATACAATTAAATGGTCAATGCCAGGTGATTCATTAACTCTTGATCCGCATGCACAAAACGAAGGACCAACACATATGGTGTCTCGTCAAGTATATGAAGGTTTAGTAACTCCAGGTATCAATATGGAAATACTTCCTCAGCTTGCAGAGTCATGGAAAACAACTTCTGATAGCACTTGGATATTTAATATTCGAAAAGGTGTTAAATTTCATGATGGATCAGATTTGACTGCTAGTGATGTTGCTTTCAGTATTAATAGAGCAAAAACAGCACCATCTGATATGGTTGATTTAATAAAAAGTATTAAAACAGCGACAGCTTTATCTGATCATACAGTTCAGATAGTAACGGATGGACCAAACCCAATTCTTTTAAACCAATTAACTCAAATCTTTGTAATGTCTGAAGATTGGGCAAAAGCAAATGATTGTGAAGTTTCATACAATTGGGATGCAGGAGAAACTTCTTATTGTGCATCTAATGCGAATGGAACTGGGCCTTTCAAAATCACTTTAAGAGAGCAAGACGTAAGAACTGTTTTTGAAAAAAATGATGATTGGTGGGGTGATGATAGTACATTCAATATAGATAAAATTGAATTACTTCCAATTGCTAATGATGCAACTAGAGTTGCAGCACTTCTATCTGGAGAAATTGACTATACTAACGTTGTACCGGTTCAAGATATTGAAAGAATTAAATCTTCATCTGGTCATGGTGTAAAAATGACGCCACAAAATAGAACAATATTCTTTGGAATGGATCAAGGTTCAGCTGAGTTAAACTCATCTAATATTAAGGGGAAAAATCCTTTTGCAGATAAAAGAGTTCGTTTAGCGATGTACCATGCATTAGATATGGATGCTATTAAAGACAAGGTAATGAGAGGACAAAGTGTTCCTGCAGGAATTATTACTGCCCCTGGTGTTAATGGTCATACAGCAGAGCGTGATCAAAGATTACCATATGATCCTGAGCTATCAAAAAAACTTTTAGCTGAAGCTGGTTATCCAGATGGCTTTAGTGTTACACTTGATTGTCCAAATGATCGATACATAAATGATGAAGCAATTTGTGTTGCCGCAATTGGTATGTTTGCAAAAATTGGAGTTGATGTAACTCTTGATGCAAAAACTAAAAGTCAGCATTTCTCAGAAGTGAAAGAAGGTGATGCTAATGGCATGACAAGTGATATGTATATGTTAGGTTGGGGTGTTCCAACTTTTGACAGTCATTATGTTTACTCATACTTATTTGATAGTGCTGGTAGCTGGAATAAAGTAAATTTCAGCAATGCTAGAGTTGACGAATTAGTAGCAGCAATGGGTGTGGAAACAGACTTGGATAAAAGAAATGCTATGATAGCAGAAGCTTGGGATATTACTCAAGACGATGTAACATATCTTCCTTTACATCATCAAGTTGTTAACCAAGCATCAAAAAGTAATGTCGATGTTCCAATTAGAATGAACAACGAGCCATTATTTAGATTTGCTAACGTAAACTAAAAAACCTATTTTTTTCTGGCCAGTTTACTGGCCAGAAAATTACCTCATGTTTAGCTACTTTTTCAAAAGATTAATACAATCTATTCTCGTAATGGTTGTTGTTGCTTTTGTTTCTTTCTCTCTCTTTAATTTTGTAGGGGATCCAGTAAATAGTATGACTGGTGAAGATGCTTCAGATGAAAGAAGAGCCGAAGTAAGAGAAGTTTTAGGATTAAATGATCCTGTTTATGTCCAATTCTCAAGATTTTTAGGAAATGTTATTCAAGGTGATTTTGGAATCTCTTATCAATTAAAAAGGGAAGTTTCAGATTTAATAGCAGAGAGAATGCCTGCTACTTTAGAATTAGTTTTTGTATCTGCATTAATAGCAATTATAACTGGTGTAATATTAGGAGTATATACTGGTATTCATAGAGATAGTTTTATCTCTAATGTAATACTTGTTATATCTCTAGCAGGAGTATCTCTTCCTACTTTTATTATTGGTATAATGTTAATTTATTTATTTTCGGTGATACTAGGAGTCTTGCCTTCATTTGGACGAGGGGAAGTTACCGAATTAGGTTTTTGGACAACTGGTTTTCTAACAACTTCAGGTTTAAAAGCATTAATACTACCTTCTGTAACTTTAAGCTTATTTCAAATGACGTATGTTATTAGATTAGTTCGTGCAGAAATGATGGAAATTCTGCAAACTGATTATATAAAATTTGCTAAAGCAAGAGGTATAAAAAAAAATATAGTTAACTATAAACACGCTCTTAAAAATGGATTAATTCCAGTTATTACTATTACGGGTATCAATATTGGAACTTTAATTGCCTTCTCAATAATAACAGAGACTGTATTCCAATGGCCTGGTATGGGTTCATTGTTTATTAAAGCTGTATATTTCGTTGATATCCCAATTATGTCAGCTTACATGATTATGGTTGCCTTTATTTTTGTAATGATAAATTTCATTGTTGATATCACATATTATTTTATCGACCCAAGAATTAGATTGAAAGAAGAGACAAGCTAAAATGTTTTCAAAAACTTATAATAAAATATATGATACTGATATTGGCTATAGCTTTTTTAATTCCAAGATTGCAGTCATTTCATCTACTATTTTTTTTATAATTTTAATTTGCTCTATTTTCGCAGGTGTTGTTGCACCTTACAATCCTTTTGATCCAGCATCAGTTTCATTAATGGACGCATTTACCCCACCTGTATGGTCAGAGGGTGGTAATTCAAGTTTTATTTTAGGTACAGATCAGCAAGGAAGAGATATGTTTTCAACCATGATTTATGGTTCAAGAATTTCATTAATTGTTGGTTTTGCATCTATTATATTTGCAATGTTACTTGGAGTGTTTCTTGGCATAACAGCTGGTTATATAGGTGGCAGATATGAAATTATTATTATGAGACTTACGGATGTTCAATTAACAATTCCAAGTATCTTAATGGCATTGTTGGTAGATGGAATAGCAAGAGCAATTATATCCCAATCAATGCATGATGAAATGGCAATATATGTTTTAATTTTTGCTATTGGTATATCTGAGTGGCCTCAATTTGCAAGAGTATCTAGAGCATCTACTTTAGTTGAAAAAAATAAGGAATATGTGTCTGCATCAAGAATTATAGGATTATCGAATGTCCTAATAATGTTTAAACATATTTTACCAAATATTCTTAGGCCTATTTTAGTAATTGCAACTATTGGATTAGCTCTTGCAATTATTACAG
>CACNUI010000021.1 GCA_902623545.1 uncultured Alphaproteobacteria bacterium
ACAAATCTTAGGATACCTATAATGATAGTGCCAGGAAATCTTTCATCTGAACACATTGCACAAATAACTTAAAAAATGTCAAAAGAGATAGCTAAAATATTAGTAGATATAAAGTCTATTAATTTTTCATTTGATAAATATTTTACGCTTACATCAGGCTTAGTTAGTCCTGTTTATGTTGATTGTAGAAGAATTATTTCTTTTACTAAAGAAAGAAATTTTATAATTGATAAAGCTTTAGATTATTTAGCTAAAAATAATATTGAGGCAGAAATTATTGCCGGAGGAGAAACCGCTGGAATTCCCTATGCAGCATTTATTTCTCAAAAATTAAACAAGCAAATGATCTACATAAGAAAAAAAATAAAAGGTTTTGGAAAAAACAAACAAATTGAAGGTGAATTTAAAAATAATCAAAAAGCTCTTTTAGTAGAAGATCTAGCTACTGATGGTGGAAGTAAAATAATTTTTATTAATGCAATGCGTGAGGCTGGATTAAAAGTTAAAGATATATTTGTAATATTTTATTATGACATTTTTAATTTTAAAGAATCAGAATTATTTAAGTTAAATGTAAATATGCACTCACTATGCACTTGGAAAGATATAATAAACTATATTGAAAGTGAAAAAATATATTCTCATGATGAGGTTGAAAACTTAAAAGAATTTTTAAAAGACCCAGAAAAGTGGAGAAGCAAGTATGCGTGAAATAGTTGTTGTCAGTGGAGGTTTTGATCCAATTCATAGTGGTCATATAAAATTAATTAAAGAAGCTGCTAAACATGGTAAAGTTGTAGTTTTGTTAAATTCTGATTTATGGCTTCAAAAAAAGAAGGGTAAAGAATTTCTGCCTTTTATTGAAAGATCTATAATTATGAATGAATTAAAAAATGTTATTGATGTTATAGAATTTGATGACGGAGATAAAACCTGCATTGATGGTCTTAAAAAAGTAAAAAATAAATACCCAAAATCAATTATTAAGTTTGCAAATGGAGGTGATAGAAATAATAACACTACGCCAGAATCAATCTTCTGTGAAGAAAATAATATACAATTGCTATGGGGGATTGGCGGTGACAATAAATCAAACTCCAGTTCATGGATTTTACAAAAATGGAAAGAAGATAATTAAGGATATAGTTTTCTATTAACCCAGCTATCATTTTCCTTACGGAATTCAAGCCTGTCATGCAATCTAAACGGCATATCTTGCCAAAATTCAATTAATAAGGGCTTTACTAAATAACCATTCCAATGTGATGGTCTTGGCACATCGTTATTTGAAAATTTTTTTTCAAACTCTTCTACTCTTTTTATTAATGTGGATCTATCATCTAGCTCTTCTGACTGTAATGAAGCCCAAGCCCCTATTCTACTTCCTAGTGGTCTTGAATTATAATATTCATCAGCTTCAACATTAGAAATTTGTGAAACATTACCCTCTATTCTTATTTGTCTTTGAAGTGTTTTCCAATGAAAATTTAAAGCTACACTATTGTTATTTTGAATTCCCTTACCTTTTTTACTTTTAGAGTTTGTGTAAAAAACAAAACCCTTTTCGTCATATGATTTAAGTAAAACAATTCGGGAACTGGGTTTGCCATCAGAAGATATAGTAGCAAGGTTCATAGCATTTGGATCATTGATTTCACTTTTCTTTGCCTCTTCGAACCATTCTTGAAACAGTTCAATTGGTTTTTTATTAGAATTTATTATTTTTTGATTTGATTGCATATTATAGATATCAATATTAATTTTTAAGTATATATATCTATATTTATAAAAAAACACTGATTTACAACATGTTGATGCAAAATAAAAAGGGTCTGATTATGGGAGTTGCAAATGACAGATCTATTGCTTGGGGTATTGCAAAAAAATTATCAGAGCAAGGAGCAGAAATTGCACTTACTTATCAAGGAGAGGCTCTTAAGAAAAGAGTTCAGCCACTTGCTGAAGAAATAGGTTCTGACACAATTATTCCCTGTGATGTGTCAGATTCACAAAGTATGAATAATGTTTTTGAAACACTTAAAAATAAATGGGGTGAATTAGATTTTCTTGTTCATGGAATTGGTTTTTCCAACAAAGATGAATTAAGAGGTAAATATTACAATACATCCTCTGATAATTTTAAACAAACTATGCACATATCATGTTATTCTTTTACAGAAGCCTGTAGGCTTGCGGAACCTTTAATGAACAATGGTGGATCAATTTTAACTTTAACATATTATGGATCAGAACAAGTTATGCCTCATTATAATGTTATGGGAGTTGCAAAAGCAGCTTTAGAGGCAAGTGTTAGATATTTAGCAGTTGATTTGGGAGAAAAAAATATAAGAGTTAATGCCATTAGTGCTGGCCCAATTAAAACTTTAGCAGCTTCAGGAATAGGTGATTTTAGATTTATTCTAAAATGGAACGAACTTAATGCTCCACTTAAAAGAAATGTAAATCAGCAAGATGTTGGAAATTCTGCTTTGTATCTCTTAAGTGATCTTGGTAGTGCCGTTACTGGTGAGATACAACATGTCGATTGTGGCTATCATACTGTAGGAATGGTTGCAGTTGATGAGAGTGAAAGTGTTTCAGAATTATTAGGTGAATTTACAAATTCTAAAAAATGACTTCTAATTCAATAGGAAAAATCTTTAACTTTACCACATGGGGAGAAAGCCATGGCAAAGCAATTGGTTGTGTTATCGATGGAGTTCCATCAAACATAAATTTAACTGAAAAAGATATTCAGCCCTATTTAGATAAAAGAAAACCTGGTCAGTCAAAATTTACAACTCAAAGAAAAGAAGAGGATAAAGTTGAAATACTATCTGGAACGTTTGAAGGAAAAACAACGGGTCACCCTATTTCTCTAATTATTTATAATCAAGATCAGAGATCAAAAGATTATGGTGATATTAAAGGTAAATTTAGACCAGGTCATGCAGATTATACGTATTGGAAAAAATATGGCATAAGAGATTATAGAGGTGGCGGTAGATCTAGTGCCAGAGAAACTGCAATGAGAGTAGCGGCAGGAGCTATAGCAAGAAAAATAATTAAAAATAAAATCAAAAATCAAGTTGTAATAACAGGTGCATTAATTCAAATAGGTAATCATAGAATTAATTATAATAATTGGAATAATAATTTTATTCCAAAAAATAATTTTTGGAGTCCTGATAAAGATATTGTTAAAATATGGGAAAACGAAATTCAAACTGCAAGAAAATCTGGCTCTTCTTTAGGTGCCATAATTGAAATTAGAGTAAAAGGTTTGCCAGCTGGATTAGGAGAACCTATTTATGAAAAAATAGACTCTGATATAGCTAAGGCGTTGATGTCTATTAATGCCGTTAAGGGTGTAGAGATGGGAAATGGATTTAGCAGTGTTTATGAAACTGGAATTTCTAATGTTGATGAAATGAGGATTAAAAATAAGAAACCTGTGTTTCTTTCAAATAATAATGGAGGAGTACTTGGGGGTATTACAACTGGCCAGGAATTAATTACGAGATTTGTAGTAAAGCCGACAAGTTCAATATTATCGACAAAAAAAACAATTAATACAAAGTTAAAAGAAACAACAATATCTACTAAAGGTCGTCATGATCCGTGTGTTGGGATAAGAGCTGTTCCTGTTGGTGAAGCAATGGTTGCTACAACTATAGCTGATCACTGTTTAAGATTTCTTTAGAACACAATAAAGCAAAAACTCTTTATTCCCTTTTGGTCCAGTTATTGGACTTTCAACTAAACCAACAACTTCAGCCTTAATCGTTTTTTCAAACCAATTAGATATATGATTACATACTTGTTCATGAATCAATGGATCTTTCACAATACCTTTTTTCAAATTTATTTTATTAGTTTCAAATTGCGGCTTAATTAGTGAAATAATCTCAGCTTTACTTGATAAAAGCTTCAAGCTAGGTTCTATAACCTTTGTTAGACTAATGAAACTAACATCACAGACTACCAAATTAATTTTTTCATGAATTATTAAGTTATCTAAATATTTAGCATTAAAATTTTCTATACTGATAATTTTTTTTTCTTTTTTTAATTTTTCATGAAGTTGATTTGAGCCAACATCAATAGAATATATTTTTTTAGCATTTTTTTTTAAAAGAACTTCTGTGAATCCACCAGTTGATGAACCGATATCTAAACAAATTTTATTTTCAATATCAATCTTAAAATGATCAATCGCTTTCAGTAATTTGAATGCACCTCTTGATACCCAAGGAGGATGAAGTTGTTTAATTTTTATTTTCGAGTTTTCATTAAAACTGTTACCACTTTTGGTAATAATTTTATCGTTTACATAAACTTGGCCGGCCATAATCATAGATTGAGCTTTTGATTTAGTATCAGCTAAGTTTCTATCAATTAAAAGCTGATCAAGTCTTATTTTTAGATTTTTACTCAAATTTGAAAATTACTTAAAATCTTCTTTTGTAACTTTATTGTTTTCTTGCTTAATTTTTTTAATTTGGCTTTCAATACTTTTTAATTTTTCCTCACATGCTTTTTTTAAATTCATTCCCTCTTCGTAAAGTTTTACAGACTCCTCTAAATCCACTTCACCATTTTCTAATTTCTCTACAATAGACTCAAGTTTTTTTAAATTATTTTCAAAATTATTATCTTTACTCATTAAATGTATCTATTTTTGTAATATTTGATGTTTCTATATCATATATTAAAGCATAAACTTTATCATTACTTTTTATTGTAAACAAAATCCTATTATTATCAATCATATCTATATCTGTAATTTTATGCCCTTTTTCTAAATTTAAATTATAATTAATTAAATTTGTTTCTAAATTACTTTGTTTTTTTGTTGTTTTTATATACAATCCATAAACAAGAGCTAAAAAACAAATAACAATTAATATACCTAAAAATATTACAATAAATTTAAGAATTTTTTGAGACATGAACGAATTCTATAATCTTAAATTAACTATAAATAAAGAATTAAGTTCACAAAGATTAGATAAAGTGCTCGTTTCAAAATTGGAAGGATATTCAAGAACACAAATAAAAACTTTAATATTAAATGGCAATGTAAGTCTTGATGAAAAGAAAATAAAAGATCCATCTTACATAACTAAAGAAAATGAAAATTACTTTATAAATATTATCTTAAAACAAAAAACAAAACATTCAGCTGAAAATATAGACTTAAACATTATTTTTGAAGATGAAGATTTAATTGTTATAAATAAACCACCAAATTTAGTAATGCATCCAGCTCCTGGAAATGAAAGCGGCACACTAGTAAATGCTCTTATGCATTACACTAATAATCAACTAAGTAATTTAGATGATAATGCTAGACCAGGAATAGTCCATCGTTTAGATAAAGATACAAGTGGAATTCTTGTTGTTGCAAAAAATAATAATGTTCATATTAATTTAGCCGAACAATTCAAAGAACATTCGATATCTCGTAGATATAAAGCAATAGTTTGGGGAACGCCTGATAATCAATCAATTGAAGGGTACATTGAGAGAAATAGAAAAAATAGAAAAAAAATGAGTTTGAATAATAAGGGTTTTGGAAAATATTCTAAAACCGATATTAAATTAGAAAAAACTTTTGGTATTGCTAGTTTAGTTGACTGCCATTTACATACTGGAAGAACGCATCAAATTAGACTTCATTTAACTTCTAAAAATTCTCCAATCATTGGTGATAAGATTTATGGAAAAAGTAAAATTAATCAATTTGGAAAAGATAAAAATACATTTAATAAATTCATGATTTTAAAAAATTTTGAAAGACAAGCATTACATGCTTATCATCTTGGTTTTGATCATCCTACATCAAAAAAAAGGATGGATTTTGATATTGAAATACCTGAAGATTTTAAGAATTTAATTGAATTATTGCTTAAATATTAAATTATATTTTATTTGTGATATAGGCGTATTATGAATTTACCAGTACTATCAAGTGAAGGAAATTTAGCAGTATACTTGCAGGAAATTAAAAAATTTCCGATGCTCACTGCTGAAGAGGAGTACATGTTAGCTAAACGTTATAAGGAACATGGAGATTCAGATGCTGCTCATAAATTAGTTACAAGTCACCTTCGATTAGTTGCCAAAATCGCAATGGGGTATAGAGGATATGGCTTACCTGTTACTGACTTAATTTCAGAGGGTAATGTTGGAATCATGCAAGCAGTTAAAAGATTTGATCCAGAAAAAGGTTTTAGACTAGCAACATATGCAATGTGGTGGATAAGAGCTCAAATACAAGAATATGTTTTACATAGTTGGTCTTTAGTAAAAATTGGAACTACAGCGGCTCAGAAAAAACTTTTTTTTAATTTACGTAAAATTAAAAATCAACTTACCTCAATTGACTCAGGTAATTTGTCACCAGAAAATGTTAGGGAGATTGCAACTAGACTAGATGTAAAAGAAGGTGAAGTAATAGATATGGAAAATAGACTTTTTACTTCAGATCAATCTTTAAACGTTAAACTAGGTGAAGAACATGACAGTGAATGGCAGGACTTAATAGAAGATAAACAAGAAACTCATGATAAAATAATTGAAAATAAAGATGAGCTTGATTATCGAAGAATTTTATTTTCAAAAGCTTTTGAAGTTTTGAACGAAAGAGAAAAAGAAATTATTAAACTTAGAAAACTAAGTGAAAATCCATTAAAATTAGAAGACTTGAGTAAAAAGTATAAAATTAGTAGGGAAAGAGTAAGGCAAATTGAAGAAAAAGCTCTAGAAAAACTTCAAAAAGAAATTTCAAATATTAGATAAAGTTCCATTTATATCAATCGTCTCTTTTCTATCTGGCCCTGTTGAAACAATTGAAACATTAGTTTCCATAAGATTCTCAAGTATTTGAATATATTTTTTAGCATTTTCTGGAAGTTCATTAAATTTGTTAATTCCTGCAGTTGATTTTTCCCAACCATCAATTTTTTTATAAATCGGCTTTATCTTATCAAATAGAAATTCTTCACTCGGTAAATAGTCATAATGTTTGTTATCAATTAAATATCCAGTACATACATTAATTTCTTTTAATTCATCTAAGACGTCAAGTTTAGTAAGTACAATATCTGTAATACCATTAAGTTTAATTGATTGCTTCAAAAGTACACTATCAAACCAACCACATCTTCTTTTTCGTTTAGTAACCGTCCCAAATTCTTGACCTTTTTCACCAAGATGTTCTCCAATGTCGTCCATTAACTCTGTTGGAAATGGCCCTGATCCAACTCTAGTAGTATACGCCTTCGTAATTCCTAAAATTTTGTGGTTTTTTCTATCACTAAAACCTGTGCCAGAGAATATTTGACCTGAGATTGTGTTTGATGAAGTAACATAAGGATATGTTCCAAAATCAATGTCTAACATTGAACCTTGCGCCCCTTCAAAAACAATGTTTTTATTTTGTTGACCTAATTCATTAATTATTTTCCATAATGGCACACTGAAAGAGTTTAGATAATTAGACATAGATAAAAGTTCTTCATAATAATTATGTGTAATTTTATGAATATGTTTTGAAATTTTATCTTTATGAAATTCGTAAAGGTTATCAATTTTTTGTTTTAAAAAGATTGGATCTTTTAAATCGCAAATTCTTATTGCTCTTCTACCTACTTTATCTTCGTATGCTGGACCAATGCCTTTCTTAGTTGTTCCTAGTTCTTTTTTTCCTCTAGAGGTTTCATTTATTTCATCAAGAAGTTTATGAATAGGCAATATTAAACAAATATTATCAGCAATATATAAATTATCTTCGTTTACTTCTATTCCTTGTTCTTTAAGATTATCAATTTCATTAATTAATGCCCACGGATCTAAAACAACGCCATTACCAATAGCACATTTTTTATTATTAATTATTCCTGAAGGCAATAAATTTAGTTTATAAACATTATTATCTACTTTAATTGTATGACCTGCATTATTTCCACCTTGATATCTAACTATCAAGTCAGCTTTAGAAGAAATCCAATCAACAATTTTGCCTTTGCCTTCATCTCCCCATTGGGTTCCAACTATCGTATAAAACATTAGATTTGCTTAACTATATTATTAATCAGATAATACTTGATTCCAAACTTTTTTGCCTCTTTTTTTATATCAATATTATCTTCAAAAGTTTTAAATAAACTATAACCTTTATTTATTAATTTTTGTTTAATTTTATCAGTTGTATTGAATGCAATTAAAATTTTTTTATTTTGATTAATTAAAGATGAAGATCTTAAAATCGTATCCATATAACATGTGTATCCTATAGCGGTCTCAGAATTACTACCATATTTTAAATTATATCGACCTCCTCCAGCTATTTCACCTCTTACATTTTTCGCAAAAAATGTAAATTTTATCCCCTTGTAGTAATTTTTATTTTTTTGTAAGTCAAAAAAATCTACGTTTAAAGAATCGTTTTTTGAAGTTTTAATTAAATTAGCAATTTTTAGCAATCTTTCAACTTCGTTTGAAAATCCTATTATTTTATTTAACTTTGATATATATTTTTTTTTAGTTTGAATTGAACCAGAACATAAATGTAAAGTTTCAAATGAATTATATAATTCATTTTTTTTCAATAACTTTAAAAAATTATTAATATCTTTTAATTTAATACATTTTTTTAATTTATTTTTTAAATCTTTATTAGTTATTTTTTTAAGCAAAAAATCGAGAAAAAATGGTGCTGTAATTTCAATAACAATATTTTTAACTCCAATTTTTTTTAGAGTTTCGTAAGCAAGATTAATAATTTCTACATCAGCCTTGTAGCTTTCAGATCCTATAATCTCAGCACCAACTTGTTGAAATTGTCTTTCAGGTCTTAAAATTGTTCCCATTTTTCTGACAACTTCACCATAATAACAAAGTTTAAGTGGTCGTATTTTATTGGCTAGTCTAGATGAGGCAATTCTAATTATTTGTGGAGTTATATCATTTCGAATACTTAATTGATCATTTTTTTTCTTAGTCTTTAAAGTTAGAGTATTCCGATCTAAATTTTTACTGAACTCAACTAGTGGAGTCTTAATTAGAGTAAAACCATTATTTCTAAAATAATTTATTATGCTATTTTTGTATTTATGTTCAATAGATGCATCGAAATTTAAACTATCTTTAAAACCTGCAGGTACTAAAAATTTATTAACCAAGATAAGGCCTTACTAATCTTTTTATTTCTAAAGACTTCTTTTTAACCTCAGTAATTTCTTGCCCTTCAACTAGTATTCTTACTAATGGTTCAGTTCCAGATAGCCTAACAATAGATCTTATTTTTTTATTATTATATAGTTTATCATTTTTTAACTTACCAAGAATTTTTAACAGTTTAGTATTCTTTGTTTTATATCTTAAGTTAATTTTATCTTGAGGAAAATCATTGTACAAATCAAAAAGCTTACTTGACTTATTTTTATTTGATATCAAAATTTCAGTGATTTTTAGAGCTGCTAAAATTCCATCGCCAGTATTAGAGTGTTCTGACAAGATTATATGTCCTGATTGTTCACCACCAATCATAGATTTGGATTTTTTCATTTGATTTATAACGTTTATGTCTCCAACAGATGTTCGTTTTATCTTTAAATTTAATTTATTTGTAAGGTATTTTTCTAATCCCATATTTGACATAACTGTTATAATAACGTCATGCTGATTAGTTTTTTTCTGAGGTTTTACATAATATTTACATAGTAAACCTATAATTTTGTCTCCATCTACTTCTTTACCTTTTTCATCTACAACTATTAATCTATCTCCGTCACCATCAAATGCAAATCCAATATCAGCCTTTTCTTTAATGACAGTTTGTGAAAGTGATTTAACATCAACTGCACCACAATTTTTATTAATATTTAAGCCATCTGGGTTATTATTAATAGCAATTATACTATGACCTAGTTCCCAAAATAAATTTGGAGCTATATTGTATGTGGCTCCATTTGCACAATCTAAAACAATGTTTAGTTTTTTCTTTGAAGATGTTTTTTTTAGTGTGCTCTTTAAAAATTCAGAATATCTACCTGAAGCATCTTCTAGTCTTCTTGCATTTCCAGATACGAATGTGTTGTTTGAAACTTTAGAATATTTATTATTATCTAAAACTATTTTTTCAACTTTTTGCTCTATTGATGAACTTAATTTTGCTCCAGTACTATCAAAAAATTTAAGTCCGTTATATTCATAAGTATTATGAGAAGCTGTAATCATAACGCCAATATCAGCTCTTAAAGTTTTAATCATTAGTGGTACAGCTGGTGTGGGAAGTGGACCAACTAAAATTACATTCATGCCCATAGAAATAAATCCAGCTGTAACAAGTGGCTCATATAAATACCCAGATAGTCTTGTATCCTTACAAATTACAACTCTACTATTTTTAGAATTTTTCTTTTTAAGTAGGAATGCAACTGTTTTTGAAATTTTAAGACAAGTTTCAGCAGAAAGAGGTTCTTTATTTACTAAGCACCGAATCCCATCAGTGCCAAAAATTTTAGACATTTATGTCTTTTATTCAAAAAAATAAATAAAGTGAAGCAATTATATTAATTTGCTGGAGCAGCTTCTGATCCACCAGTTTTTGGAACTGAGGTTACTGGTTTTTTTGGGGTATTTGTATCATTATCAAAATCATCTCTAGAGGGTTTTATGCCTTTAATTAAATCTTTAATTTCATCACCAGATAATGTTTCGTACTCTAAAAGACCTTTAGCAACAATGTGCAATTCCTCAATGTTATCTTGTAAAATTTTTCTACAATTATTTTCTGCTTCTTCTGCAAGAAATCTAACTTCTTCATCTATCAACTTTGCAGTAGAGTCAGATAAATTTTTTGATTGTGCAACAGAATGTCCAAGGAAGACTTCTTCACTGTCATTATTATATCTTAGTCTGCCTAACTTTTCACTCATGCCCCATTCGGTTATCATTTTTTTTGCAAGGTTTGTAACCATTTGAATATCACTTGCTGCTCCATTTGTGATTTTATCTTTTCCAAAAATCATTTCCTCAGCAATTCTTCCTCCAGTAGCAATTAATAAATGAGCCTTCATTTGATCTTTTCTCATAGACAACTGATCTTTTTCTGGGAGTCGCATTACCATTCCTAAGGCTCTACCTCTTGGAATGATTGTGGCTTTATGTATAGGATCTGAAGCTGGTGAATGTAGAGTAGCTACCGCATGTCCCGACTCGTGATATGCTGTAAGTTTTTTTTCATCTTCAGACATAACCATAGATCTTTTTTCAGCACCCATCATAACTTTATCTTTAGCACTTTCAAAATCCTCAAGAGTAACCATTCTTTTATTTTTTCTGGCTGCAAGTAATGCAGCTTCATTAACTAGGTTTGCTAAATCAGCTCCAGAGAAGCCCGGCGTACCTCTGGCAATTATTTTAGAGTCAAATTTTGGCGAGACTTTTATTTTTTTTATATGAACTTTGAGTATCTTATCTCTACCCATTACATCTGGATTGTTAACTGTTATTTGGCGATCAAATCTTCCTGGTCTTAATAAGGCTGGATCTAATACATCAGGTCTATTTGTAGCTGCAATTATTATTACGCCGGCATTAGCTTCAAATCCATCCATCTCTACAAGAAGTTGATTAAGGGTTTGTTCTCTTTCATCGTTTCCACCACCAAGACCAGCTCCTCTATGACGTCCTACTGCATCAATTTCATCAATAAAAACTATACATGGGGCATTTTTCTTCCCTTGATCAAACATATCTCTTACCCGGCTTGCTCCCACTCCAACAAACATTTCAACAAAATCTGAACCTGAAATTGAAAAGAATGGAACGTTTGCTTCACCTGCAATAGCTCTTGCTAATAAGGTTTTTCCAGTACCAGGAGGGCCAACTAATAGAGCGCCTCTTGGAATTTTTCCACCAAGTCTTGAAAACTTTTGAGGATCTTTTAAAAATTCAACTACCTCCTCAAGTTCTTGTTTAGCCTCATCAATACCAGCAACATCATCGAATGTAACTTTTCCAACTGCTTCATTAAGAAGTTTTGCTTTTGATTTACCAAATCCCATTGCCTTGCCACCACCAGATTGCATTTGGCGCATAAAGAATATCCACACACCGATTAAGAGAAGCATAGGGAACCATGATAATAGAACACTTAAGAGAGGATGCATTGACCTTTCCGATGGCTCAGCAGTAATTTTTACACCAGCATCATTAAGCTTATCAACAAGGTTTGGATAATTTGGAGCATAAGTATTAAAAGATCTACCATCATTTAAAAATCCAGTAACGGTATTACCATTTATGTTTACTTCTGAAACATTACCACTTTCTGTTGCAGCCATAAAATCGGAAAATGAAATTTTAGAACTATTTTTGCTAGTTGAAGTTCCTTGAAAAAGATTAAATAAGACAATCAGGAGTAAACCTATAATAATCCACAGAATAACGTTTTTGCTGATGTTTTTCATAATTTTATAAATAGGAATTAATTAAGAAAACACAATACTTTATATATGATTTAGTTACGATTTTTTGAAAAAATCAATGAATTTCCTTGTTTTTTTACATCCATTCCTTTTAAATTAAAAAAATTAAAATTGTCTTCAGTGATTTTTGATAAAAAATTTTGAATTTTTGAAGTCCTTAAAAATACTTTTTGACTGAAAAAGAATTTATAAATTAGCTTTATTATTTTTGTAGAAACCAATTTATTTAACAATTCAAATTTGCTGTGATTAATTTTAATCTTTCTAGTATCTACATGCTCAAGATTTTCAAAAAAAATTTCATATATCATTTGGTTATATAAATTTATATTTTTCTTAACATCTATAAAATCATTTAAAATTTCTTTATAAATTTTCGAATTAGAATTTTTTATAAAATTTCTAATTACAGGACGAGTATAATTTAAATTTTCGTTGGTTGGATCAGTTATATATTTTATTTTATTACAAGAATTAAAATTTAATATTTGTTTTTTTGAAAATCCTAATAAAGGTCTATACAAACATATATTATTTAAAATAATTAAATTTTTCATTGACTTCAGACCATCAAAATCACTACCAGATATTTTTCTATTTACAAATGTTTCCAAATTATCATCCTTGTGATGACCTACAAATAAATGAAGTATATAATTTTTTTTACAAAAATTAATTAGTTTTTCGTATCTAAATAACCTTGCCTCCTCCATACTTTTTTTTATAATTTTCTGTTTATTTATTGTTAAAATTTTTGATCTAATATTTTTATTACTTAATAATTTTGATATTGATAATGCTTCTTTCATAGATGATTTACGTAGGTTATGATTTACTATAAGTGCAATCAATTTGCCTTTTTTAAATTTAATCCATCTTTTAAGTAGAAATAGTAATGCCATACTATCAGGTCCACCAGACACAGCTACTGCTATAGTTGGATTATTTTCAAAAATAAACTTTTGATTAATTAATTTTAGGAAGTTCTCTTTATTTAACTTCATTCGATTGCATCTAGGCAGCCATAATCTTGTATTTGTTTTTTTGCAATTTTAATAAATTTATTTTTTGGAAAATCAATTATAAGCTTTTCTAGAGTTTTACAAGATTCATTAACTTTGTTAACCTCAAACAGAGACTGTGAAAGCTTGAATAACATATCCGCAGCTTTAATACTTTCGGGAAATTTTTGGTAACCCTCTGCTAATATAAGAGCCGCATCCCTGTATTTTTTTTCCAAAATATATAGCTCACCAAGCCAATAATGAGCTGATCCAGATAGTTGATTTTCTGGATAATTTTCAATAAATGTTTGAAAGGAATTTTTAGCATTTTCCCAGTTTTTATTTCTAATATTATCAAATGCATCTTGAAATTGGTCTTCAGG
>CACNUI010000022.1 GCA_902623545.1 uncultured Alphaproteobacteria bacterium
TATAATTTTAAAATAGATAATGTATCGGAATATTAAATGAATAATAATAAAAATAAAATATTTACTAAACCTCGTCAATCTTGGACCTTCGATGAATATACCAATTCTGAAATTAGAAGAGCAGCTGAAACTGGAATTTATGATATTAGAGGCGGTGGTTCTAAAAGAAGACTTCCTCATTTTGATGATCTTCTTTTTCTAGGCGCATCAATGTCCAGATATCCTTTAGAGGGTTATAGAGAAAAATGTTCTACAAATGTTACGTTAGGTACACGCTATGCAAAAAAACCAATAAAATTAGATATTCCTATTACAATAGCAGGTATGAGTTTTGGAGCATTATCAGGTCCAGCAAAAGAAGCATTAGGTAGAGGTGCATCGATGGCCGGAACTTCAACTACGACTGGTGATGGAGGAATGACAAAAGAAGAAAGAGGACAATCTAAAACTTTAGTTTACCAATTATTACCATCTAGATATGGAATGAATCCTAATGACCTAAGAAAGGCTGATGCAATAGAAGTAGTAATTGGACAAGGGGCAAAACCTGGTGGAGGAGGAATGCTTCTTGGTCAAAAAATTTCAGACCGTGTTGCTGAAATGCGAACACTTCCTAAAGGAGTTGATCAAAGATCTGCTTGTAGGCATCCTGACTGGACAGGCCCTGATGATTTAGCAATTAAAATAACTGAGTTAAGAGAAATTACCCAATGGAAGGTTCCTATTTTTGTAAAGATTGCTGGAGCTCGTCCTTACTACGACACAGCTCTAGCAGTTAAAGCAGGAGCTGATGTTGTAGTTCTTGATGGTATGCAGGGTGGTACTGCTGCTACACAAGAGGTGTTTATTGAAAATGTTGGTCAGCCTACCCTTGCATGTATCAGACCAGCAGTTGATGCTCTACAAGATTTAAATGTGCATAGAAATGTACAACTTATAATATCAGGTGGAATTAGAAATGGTGCGGATGTTTCGAAAGCTCTAGCTCTTGGTGCAGATGCTGTATCAATCGGATCTGCTGCAATGATTGCTATCGGTGATAACGATCCTAAATGGGAAAAGGAATATAATAAACTTGGTTCCACAGCTGGTGCTTATGATGATTGGCATGAAGGCAATGACCCAGCTGGTATATCAACACAAAATCCAAAGTTAATGAAAAGATTAGATCCCATCAAAGCTGGTAAAAAACTATCAAATTACCTCAAAGTTATGACACTTGAAGCTCAAACTATTGCTAGAGCATGTGGAAAAAATGACTTACATAATTTGGAGCCTGAAGATTTATGCGCTTTAACTGTTGAAGCTGCAGCTATGGCTAGAGTTCCATTAGCTGGCACAAATTGGGTACCTGGACTAGATAAAAATAAATATTAGTCTAAAAATTTTTTAATATTTTTAGCAGCTTGTCTAATTCTTTGATTATTCTCAACTAATCCAATTCGAACAAAACCTTCACCATTTTTACCAAAAGCTAATCCTGGTGCTACTGCTACATCAGCATTGATCATCAATTTTTTTGCAAATTTCATTGACCCAAGTTTATTAAATTTATCCGGTATAGGTGCCCATACAAACATACTTGCCTTTGGTTTTGGAATATACCAACCAGATCTCCCAAAAGACTCAATAAGAACATCCCTTCTTTTCTTGTAAATTTGTCTTATTTCTTCAACACATTGTTGCGAACCATTTAAAGCAGCTGTAGCCGCAACTTGAACAGGTGTAAATGCTCCATAATCTACATATGATTTAATCTTTGTTAAAGCTTGAATAAGTGTTTTATTACCAACTGCAAAACCAATTCTCCAACCAGCCATTGCATAAGTCTTTGACAAAGTAGTAAATTCTACTGCAACTTTTTTTGCTCCATTAACTTCTAATATTGATGGAGGTGGATTGTTTTCAAAATATATTTCTGAGTATGCTAAGTCAGATAGAACATAAATTTCATATTTTATTGCTAACTTTACAAGTTCTTTATAGAAATCTAAATCAACTGTTTGAGCTGTAGGGTTTGATGGAAATGAAACTATAACGGCTTTAATTGTAGAATATCTTTTTATATTTTTTTCAATATTAATTAGATATTTTTTGGGATTAAATTCACCATTATAAATTGTTTTTAATGGAATTAATTTAGCTCCAGCTATAGTAAATCCATATGGATGTACAGGATATGAAGGATCCGGACATAAAATTTTATCACCTTTAGAAGTTATTGCTTGAGCAAGATTTGCTAATCCCTCTTTAGAACCAATAGTGACAATAATTTCAGTATTAATATCAAGATTAACATTAAATCTTCTTTTATAATATTTTGCTTGAGCTTTTCTCAATCCATTTATACCTTTTGAGACAGAATATCTCCCTACTCCAGGTTTATCAATTGTATCTTTCAACTTTTGTCTAATATGCAAGGGTGTTTGCATATCTGGGTTGCCCATACCAAAATCGATAATATCTTTTTTTTCTGAACGTAATTTGATTTTAAGGCTATTAATTTCTGAAAAAATATAGGGTGGAAGTCTATTAATTCTTTCAAACTTGGATTTCATAGTTTTTTTAATAGATACTTTTTAAAAAAAAACTAGATTAAATAAAATTGATTTTTAATAATATTATTACTATTTTCAATCTATGCTTAAATTATTTTTTTATATTCTACCCTTTTTAGTGCTTTTTTTACCAAGCCTATGGGTAAACTATGTTTTAAAAAAATTTAATGTTACATTTCCTGATATGCCCTTCACAGGTAAAGAATTAGGAACAAAAGTACTAGAGGATCAAAATATAAGTAATGTAAGTATAAATTCTATCAAAACTTTAGATCATTACAATCCAAAAGAAAAAAAAATTCACATTTCTGAAGATAAAATTGATAATAAAAGTATTACAAGTATATCAGTAGTCACACATGAAATTGGTCATGCTATCCAAGATAAAGAGGATTATAAACCACTTAAATTAAGACAATCTTTAATAGAAAAAACTTTTATATTGCAAAAAATAGGCTCATTTCTTTTAATTATAGGACTCCCATCAATTTTTGCTTTTACCAAAAGTCCCTTTATTACCTTATTAGCTGGTATATTGATAATGGGATGTTTATCTACAAACGTTTTAATTCATTTAGTTACACTACCTGTTGAATTTGATGCGAGTAAACGAGCATTAAATATTTTAAAAAAATATGTTCCAAACAAGAATTTAAAGCAATGTAGATCTGTTTTAAGAGCTGCTGCATTAACATATTTTGCACAATCTATTGTAAGTATATTCAGATTAAAAATTATATTATTATCATTTATTAATATTTTTAAATCACTAATTAGGAGATAATTTTTCTTTCATTTAAATTATAATTATTTTAATTATTATTATATGAATATTTCAGAACAAATTTCATTAATGTTGGTAGATAAAGGTTTTAATTTAACCCCTAATCATAAGACAGAGATAATAATAAATGATGCATCAAAATTGGAAAAGACATCAGAAGAAATACTGGTAGCTAAACAACATGGTATAGCAAATAAGCTGTTTATATTAATGAAAGGAGAGGCTGAATTTACAAAAGATCATAACAATGAATTATATAAATTAGCTTCTTTAAAAGGTATTGGATTACCGCTTGGTGTTTCAGGATTAAATCCACCTGGCAGATACATGTCCGATATATATGTCAAAGCAAATTCTGAGTATATTGAAATTGATTTAAAAAAGTTGAAGGAAATTGAAATAGGTGATCCTAATTACGCAAGTTTTTTCTATTCTTATCTTTTACTACAATCTATGAATTTAATATGGTCATCTAGAAATCTAAATGATTGTCATCATCAAGCTGAAATTTCTATATCTGAAGGAGTTAAAACTGGTGGAGAAATTGTTAATACTAAAAGAATAAAAGATACAGCCTTTCTTGCTTTTCTTAATGAACAAGATTTAAAAAAGTTATTAAATTATTCTAGTATAAAACTATTTTCTGCCAACGAATACATAACAACCGAAGGTCAAATATCAGATGGTATAAATATCTTACTTAAGGGAAAAGTTGATGCTACTTTTAATAATCAAAAACAAAATGTTTTAGAAAAAAATACTAGAACAATTGCAAGATCAGGAGTTGCATTATCACTTTCAGCAGGATTACATAAAATTAAATCACCTTATTCAATAAAAGCAACTAGAGATACTACGATTATAAAATTCTCAAATGATTTTATTGATAATTTAATAAAAAAAGATCCAAGCTTAGCTTTAAAGTTTTTAAAACGTCAATTATGGCAATTAGGTAAATATATTCAAACTTCATCTGGTCTAACTACGTATCCTGCTAAAGATGAATCAGAATTATTCAATTTTCTACTAAATGACAACTCTTCAAGAATACCTGTAAATTCTAAATTATACAATATACCCCATCTTTTAAAAAACCATTTAACCCATTCATTAGCATTTAATATTATATATGATGTTGTAGTATCAGGTAACGAAAATGAAAAATCTATTGCTAGTCTTATGATAGACGCAATGTCTGGTTTGGAGAGGAAAAATAGATTTTTTAATCAATTAACTAAAATTTATAATAGAGTAGCTACATCTCATGAAGAAGTTAACAAAAAAACTCTTCAAAAACTTACTAACTCAGATTTTATTAAAGCATTTGATCAAGTGCCTTACGTAATTAAGGGTATTGAAAATCTGCCAGAGGAACCTACTAATATATTTTTCTATAATCATCTTGCTGGTATTGATGAAAATACATTGGCAAATGGACATTCATTTAGCATTGATAGTCATTTTATTTCAGCTAAAATTTTGTTCCCAAAATATGGAGATGGTGGACAAAGAATAGCAAGATATAGTAGAAATACTGAATTTTGGAGATATAATTATTATGAAAATCTAGACTATATTTTCGTTCACACACCTGAATCTGATAAACTAGAAGAAACAGATAATGAAAAAAAGAAAAGAAAAGAAAAATTATTTGTTGAAACTCAAAATATTTTTGATCAAAATAGACCTTTAGTAATTGCACCAGAGGGTACAAGTGAAACTGAAGATAATATAACTATTAATTCTCCTGGACCTTTTAAACCAGGGGCATTTTTATTAGCCAGTGAACTAGAACCTGAACCTCTTCTCGTACCAATAGCTTTAGCAAATTTTGATCATTCTATATCAAATACCATATACTCAGCCATAATTAAAGAACCTATAAAAATAAATGATTATGTTAAAGATATTAAAAATAAAAAAGAATTAGAAAAATTTTTAACAGAATATAGGATAAAGTTTAGAGGTTATGTAGAAGAAGCAATTGAATTAGGTAAAAACATTTATAATGATTATAAAAAAATAGAAAATGTTGAAACAAATATTAATTTAGTTAGTCCAATTGAAGAAGAATATGAAGCTGATGTTAGAGAATTAGAAATTAATCTTCATAATAAAGAATTAGAAAATAAAAAAATTGTATTATATGGAAGTTCCACTTTTAAAGATTGGAATAATGCACATCTAGATTTATCATTAAATAATTTATCTAATTTAGGTTTCGGAGGTTCAACATTAGTTTCCTGTAGAACTTATTTTAATAGAATTGTAGTTCCTTATAACCCAGATACAATGATATTTTATGCAGGAGATAATGATATAGGAAGTGGAACTACAGCTGATGAATTATTAAATGAATTCATGTTATTCACTTCTGAAGTAAATGAAAAAATTCCACATACAAGATGTTTTTTTATTTCAATAAAACCAAGTATTTTTAGAAAAAATTATTTAGATATTATATTAGAAGCTAATGATAAAATTAAAAAAACTATAAATCATTTAGGTCAATGGAAATATATTGATTTATGTTCACCAATGTTAGAAACTGGTTTTGAAAAATTTTATGGAGAAGATCCATTACATATGAATGTACTAGGTTATAGTTTATTAAGTAAATTAATTAGAGACGAATTATCGATATTTAATAGTTAATTATATTTAGGAAGATAGTCTTTATGAGCATCAATTAATTCATCAGTCATTGTATAAATTTCATCAATAGAGAGACTAGAAGCAGATAATGGATCTAACATTGCCGCATGATAGATATGCTCTTTTTTATTAGTTGTTGCCGCTTCTGCAGTTAATATTTGAACATTTATATTTGTACGCATTAGAGCTGCTAATTGTTCAGGTAAATTACCTACTTTTTGGGGATTATATCCATCTGAGTTGATCAAACACGGAACTTCTACACAACAATTACTTGGTAAATTATCAATTAAATTATTATTCATAAGATTAGCATTAACAGTAATACTTTTATTATTTGTTACTGCATCAATAATGTATGATGCATATTCATGACTTAATTTTAAAGGCTCATTTTTTAAAGGAGTTATATCTTTTTCCAATTCTTGCCAAGTTTTAGCATGGTGCTCACATCTATCTATATACTCATCAATTGGAATTTTATATTTTTTAATTATGTCATCTCTATTATTTTTAATAAACCATGGAACATACTCTGCAAAATGTTCACTTGACTCAGTTACAAAATAACCAAATCGACGCAGTATTTCATATCTAACTTTTTCATGAAGTATTTTATTGGATTCATAATGAATATTTTTACTTCGAGATGAAATTTTTTTATCACTAACTATTTCATCTGCTAATGTTTTTAATTTAGGGTAAAGATCAATATTTAATCCATTTTGTTTTTTTTCAAATTTTAAAAAAAAAGCCATGTGATTAATACCTGCACAAGTAAAATTAATATTGCCAATATCTTCATTTAAATCTTTAGCTAACATTTCAGCTGTTCCTTGCACAGAATGACAAAGACCTATTGATTTTATTTCTGGAAATTTTTTCTTAATTGCAATCATATTTGAGCACATTGGATTTACATATTGTAACCAAAGAGCTTTTGGGCAAACTTCTATTATATCTTTGGCAATATCTAATAAAATAGGGATTGTTCTAAGACCTCTCATAATACCCCCTATTCCAAGTGTATCTGCAATAGTTTGTTTGAGTCCATATTTTTTTGGAATATCAAAATCTATTACTGTTGCGGGTTTATAACCTCCAACTTGAATTGTAGTCTGTACAAAGTCAGCATTACGTAAAGCTTCCTTTCTATCAGTATGCAGTGTAACTTTAGGATTAGCTTCAAGTTTGTTTGAAACCGTATCTATTAATTCCTTTGCTAACTTAAGCCTACCTTTATCTATATCCATTAAAGATATGTGCATTTTTTTAAATTGAGATATGTGCATTAAATCAACAACAATATTTTTTGTAAATACTGCACTACCAGCTCCAATTATTGTTAACTTAATCAAAATTACCTCCTAAGACTCAATATCTTAATTTTTCCTTAATTATATCCATATTACAACATTATTTACAAATAAAATATATTTGTGGCACTGATCAAAAGAATAGTTCTTTTTTTTATTTCATTATTTTTTATGATAATTCTCCTTGTAGGTGCCACATCTTCATATGGACTTACTTTATAAGTGTAGTAAATATAAATAATGATAAATCTTATTGAAGATTTAATTTATTCTACAAACGGTAAGGGAATGTACGAAATTACAGATAATATTAATAACTGGGTTTCAAAAAAAAATATTACTCAAGGTCAGTTAAATTTATTTATTCAACATACATCTGTATCGTTAACAATTATGGAAAACGCGAGTCCTGATGTACAAGAGGATATAAATAGATTTTTTCTAAATTTAGTACCTGAAGATTCATCTTTATATTTACATGGATATGAAGGAAATGATGATATGCCAGCACACATAAAACATATGTTGACCCAAACATCTATAACGATTCCTATTAAAAATAAACAACTAACTCTTGGAACCTGGCAAGGTATATATCTTTTTGAACATAGATATAATCCTCATAAAAGAAAAATATCTTTAAGTTTTTTAGGAAATTAATAGTATAATATTATTTTAATTTGGAGGTAAAATGTCTGTAGCAAGAATAACAACTATTAACTTTAAAAATAAAGAAGATGCTGATAAATCAATTGAAGATTATTCAGAAAAAGCACCTAGTGAATTTCCAGAAGCAGAACAATTATTACAAATACGTGCGAGTGATACAACTGTAATGGCAGTTTCTCTATATACCGATAATGATGCAATGGAGCGTGCATCAGCTGCTAGATCAAAAAGAATGAGTAATAATGAAAATACTTTTGATGTTGTAGATACAAAAACTGGTGAAGTCACATTAAATCATAAAAATTAAATAAAAGGATAAAATATGTCTAATGTAATGAAAGTTTCCTTTGAAGAAGGAGAAATTAAAACACCTGATAAAGCACATTCATCAACAGTTAAGCTTGGTAACGTTACTATGAGCAAAACTATATTACAACCAGGGTGGAGTTGGAGCTCTTGTATTAAACCTATAGTTGGTACTGAAAGTTGTCAAGCAGGTCATGTAGGAGTGGTTATTAAAGGTGAAATGAAAGTAAAGCATGACGATGGGACAGAAGATAATTTTAAGGCAGGAGATGCATACTATTTAGCACCAGGACATGATGGATGGATTGTAAGTGATGATGAATTTATTTCATACGAATTTACAAGTGATCAAAAAGATTTTGGGCCTTGGAAAAGATCTTAAACATATAACGGGTCTTCTAGACCCGTTTTTTATAAATATATTTTATTAGATAAGTTTAAGATCAAAATTGCAGAACCTACAGTTAAAAATGTAGAGACAACCAAATCTAAACGAGAATTCTTTGCGCCAATATCTTTATCAATTAATTTAAAATAATAACATAAATCATAAATTAAATTAAACATCGCAGTTAAAAATATAAAATTATAATATGGCCATGTTCCAGTTGGACCCATAGGGCGAAATAAAATCCACAACCCTAATAATAAAGCACTGAGTGCAAAACATCCTAAATATCTAATAATAAAAATACCACTTTTATCTACATTAAATTCTTTGGCAATACCTGCTGGTGCAAATAAAATTCTAAAAGTGTAAACAGCAAAAAGAAGTAAAATTAAAATATTTAAAATTAAATTAAAAATACCATTAAAATTCTCTATCATAAAAACTCTCCTAAAACTTAAATAATCAAGATTCGCTTATTATCATATATTTACCAATTAGAATGAATATCTTTTTTAAAATATTTGTTATAAATTTCTTTAATATTGTCTTTTATAGAATTTATTTCATTAAGTTCAGATGCTTTAACATTTAATTCAGCTTGAATTTTATTTTTAGCACCTGGTATAACTACAGTTACTTCAGGATGAGACAATATCCATTTTAAAGATAAATCAGTTAATGAAAAATCACTAGGTTTTATTTTTTTTAATTCTTCAACTGCCTCTAATCCTTTTGCAAAATTTATACCTGAAAATGTTTCCCCAACATCAAAAGCGTCTCCATTTATATTATAATTTCTATGATCATTTTCTGGAAATGAAGATTGACTATTCATTTTCCCTGTTAATAATCCACTAGCTAATGGAACCCGAGCAATTATAGCCACATTATTTTTTTTTGCCTCTTTAAAAAATATTTCACTTGGTTTTTGACGAAACACATTAAATATAATTTGAATACTTTTTACATTTGGATACTTAATAGCATCTAAAGCTTCAGAAACTTTCTCAACACTAACTCCATAGTAGTTTATCTTTCCTTTTTTAACTATTTCATCCATCATTTCATATGTTTCTTTTTTTCCACATATCTCTGATGGAGGGCAATGTAGTTGAACAAGATCAATTACTTCAATTCCTAAATTAATTAGAGATCTATCAATAAAACTTTCAATATTTTTTAAATTATATCCATCTGCATTATGTGGGTTTAATCTTCGACCAGCTTTTGTTGCAACATATATTGATTCTTTAGTATTTTTTAATACTTCTCCAATAATTTTTTCACTTCTTCCATCGCCATATACATCGGCAGTATCAAAGAAATTAATACCATTATCTATTGATGCATAAAGAGCATCTTTAGCATCATTTACTGAAACATCTCCCCATTCAGAACCAATTGCCCAACACCCTATTCCTATTTCAGAAACCTTCCATCCTAAATTACTAAATTCTCTATATTTCATTTATCTAAACTATTTTCTCGTATGGTTTTATTATAATGTTCATTTCTTTCAAGAAGTCTTTCATGTCCATCATCGTCGAAATCATTTTTGGCAACTACATCTATTTTAAAATTATTATAATTATCTTTTCCACGAACAAGAATTGCACTATCATTATCACTTTTTAACTGCTGCATATCTGTTGTAATAAATTGCAAATTTAAGCCTATTCTTCTGTCGTTGCTATTGTTTGGTTGAGATGCATGAAGAGTTAAGCCATGATGAAAAGATGCTTCACCAGGAAGTAACGGACACGATATTGCTTTATCTTCTTCTACGTCAAGAACAGTCTGCCCTCTTGATAAAACATTATTTCTATCATCAGTTGATTTATGATCAAAAAAACCTTTTTTATGTGAGCCAGGTATCATTTTCATACATCCACTTAGATCATTAACATTAGATAAGGCAATCCATGCGCTCACTTGTTTTTCGTTATTATCAAACCCCCAATATGTTAAATCTTGATGCCAGCTTACATGTGTTTTGGATTTAGGTTCTTTTATAATAAAAGTTGCATTATAAAGTAATATATTTTTTCCAATTAAATCTTCAACAAAATCTAACATAGTATTGTTTGTTGCAACGTCGTAAACCCATTTCATCATTGTATAAGTTTTTGCAAAATAATGGAGGGGTCCTATTTTAGACTCTGTTAATTCTAATTTTTTTCTATATTCTTTTGATTGATCAACGCTAAAAAGTCTTAGAGGAGAATAAAATCCATTAGTATTATAGTATTCTTTCATTTAGATAATTTATACTAGTAAAAGACTAAATAATAATCAATGATAATAGACTATAAAAAACCCAATTAAACAAATAATAAAAATATCAAATAGAAGTACAGTTTCCATATTTATCAATTGTGGTGCAGATTTTTATGGATAGAATACATTTACTAACTAAATATATATTGGTTGATCAGCACCACGATTTGATGTGTATATACAGAAAAAGACTAAATTTTAGTGAAAAAAAGGTAAAATTGTGAAAAAAATTAGTTGGATTACTCATTCTCAATATGACATTCCTCTTCCAAAAAATCATAAATTCACCTCCAGTAAATTCTCAGATCTTTACAAAGAATTAAAAACAAAAGACTTTTACAAAAATGCAGTAATTTTAAGGCCTGACAAAGCATCAGTTAATGAACTAGAAATAGTTCATGATAATGAATACATTTTAAAGGTTCAAAATGGCACATTATCAGAAAAAGAAATTCGTCGATTAGGTTTTAATTGGTCTGAAATATTAAGTAATAGATCTTTTTTAGCAGTCAATGGAACTTTACTAACATGTAAGGAGGCACTAAAAAATAATATTGCATGTCACTTAGGTGGAGGAACTCATCATGCTCATAAAAGTTTTGGATCAGGATATTGTGTATTTAATGATATTGCATATTCTTCTCGAAAATTAATAAAAGAAAATTATGTAAAGAAAATTTTAATAATTGATCTTGATGTTCATCAGGGTGATGGTACAGCAGCAATTTTATCTAAAGACAGAGAAATTTTTACATGCTCAGTACATTGTAAAAATAATTTTCCATTTAGAAAATCTAAAAGTGATTTAGATGTTGAACTAGATAATGGTTTAAATGATCATGAATATTTAAATATTTTGCGACAAACTCTAAAAAAATGTATGGATAAAATTACTCCAGATATTGTGATTTATGATGCTGGAGTTGATGTACATAAGAATGATAAACTCGGTAATTTAAGTCTTACTTCAAAAGGAATTTTAGAAAGAGATAAATTGGTAATATCTTTTTTTAAAAATAAATTTATCCCAGTTGCAACTGTTATCGGTGGTGGATATTCAGATAATAAAATAGAACTAGCAAAAAGACATAGTATTATTTTTCAAGCTGTTGATGAAATTTTTAACTAATTGCATTTAATTATTTCAATATTCAAATATGATTTGTTTATACTCAGAGTAGAGCAAAATGTTTCGAAAGATTTAAAATGATCAATAAATAA
>CACNUI010000023.1 GCA_902623545.1 uncultured Alphaproteobacteria bacterium
TTATACCATAAGCTATTCCAAAAAATTTATCAAAGATAAGGCCTAATACTTGTTTATCGAGGTCTTTACTTATAATTTTTCTAATTCTTTTTAATATGAATAAACTTAATAAAAAAATAATAGGAATTGTTAAAACACTAGTTAGGATAGTAGTAAACTCCTCAAATCTTGAAAAAAAATCAATATTTAATAAAATATTATTTAAATACAAAGAAAAATATTCATAACTATAAATAGTGATAAAAACTGATCCAACCCAAGTAAGTAAACTAAGAACTGAACTTATAAAACCTTTCCAAATACCGAATAAAATAAATATAAGCGTCAGAGTTAACACAATGTAATCAAAGAATAATAGTTCAATGCTAAAGTTCATTTTAAATAATAAAAAATTGATGGTAGAGTAATTAAGACACCTATCATAGCAAATATCATAGCTAAACTTGTAAAAAATCCAAAAATTACAGTTGGTACAAAATTTGAAAAACAAAGACTTAAAAAACCTAAAGATATAGCAACAGATGTTATCATCACCGCCTTTCCTACATTTAGGTGAGTTATATTAATTATCTCTTGAGCACTTACAGTAACATTTTTGTTGATATTATATCTGTAAAGATAATGGATTGTATTATCAACTGCAATGCCAATTGAAATTGCTGCTATAGTAATTGTCATAATATCAAGTGGTATTTTTAATAACCCTATTAAACCTAAAATAAAGCTGGATGCAAATATATTTGGCAAAATCCCTATCAAGCTTAATTTGATTGATTTAAATAGTACTAAAAACATTATAAATATTGCTAACAAAACAAATCCTAAAGATTTAATTTGAGAAGAAAAAAGAGAAGATAGCATATTATTGTATAATACAAGCAGACCATTAACATTAATCTCAGCATCATCTTTTATAATTTTATTTGAATATTCTCTTATATCTTCTATTAATTCAGATCTTTTTATGTCTTCGGAGTCCTTTACTCTAGCAGTAATTTTAATCATATTTTCATTTATGTTTAAATAAGGATAAATTAAATTAATTTTGTATTGTTCTGGTATTTCATTATATAAAATTGAAAGCTCAAAGGTTGATAGTTCATTTTTATTTATTTGATTTGCAACATTTATCAATGAGTAAATTGAATTAACTTTTCCAATTTCAGTTTTATTTTCTAAGTATTCATGTATTTTTTTTATAATATTGATCTTTTTTTGTGTAAACCATATTTTATTATCTTCATCAAATATATCGTCACTAAAAATATCGTCATCAAACTCAGTTTCAAAATCTAAATCGTCAGTTGTATTTTTATTTGTTAATACCTCATCTTCATTAAATTTAATTATTACATCTATAGGAGTAGTTCCTCCTAGTTCTCTATCAATAAGTTTCATTCCTTTATATATTTCTGTATCTTCTTTAAAATATTTTATAAAAGAATTTTCAACATTTAATTGCGATATTCCGTAAGCTGATATTAAGAAAAACAAAAAATTAAAAAATAAAATTGTATTTTTATATTTGTAACCAATTATGCCTAATTTTTTAACAAATAATAAATTAATTTTCGATTCAATTTTTTCTTTTCTAAAAAATGAAATCATCAATGGTAATATTGTGAATGCAGTTATCAATATTACTACTAATGCAATTATCATTACTAATCCGAAATCAATAATTGGTTTAATATCAGCAACCAGTAAAGACATAAATGCAACAACTGTTGTTAAAAAAGTATAAAAACATGGCCAAAACATTATTCTAAAAGTATTAATTATTTGATTATCAGTATGTAAATAATTGTTTAAAATATGAATATTCATTGAAATTGATAGTATGAACATAAGAGATATAAAATTTGCAGAAATAGCTGTGATTTCAAAATTGAAAAATCCTACTAATCCTATCATTGTGTATACTGCAAATGATGAAGATAATACTATCACTAATACCCATTTGATTTTCTGAAAAATAATAAATAGAATAATTAATACGATTAACATTACAACAAAGCTAAAAATTGTAATATCATTTTTTACATAAGATATGACATCATTAGAAATCATTTCAATTCCTCCTAGGTAAAAAGTATAATTTTTGTTTGCTTTTTTTAATATATTTCTAATTTTATCTATTAGTTCTTTTCTTTCTTTATCAATTTCATTTTTTTTTTAAGTAGTATAATTTATCTTCAATTAAAATTTGTTTATTTTTTTTTAATTCTTCTAATTTTTCGTTTTTATTTAAATAAATTATTAATGAAGTAATATTTTTTTCTTTGTTAATTATTTGGTCGCTATAGATAGGACTTGCTGCAAATTCATTTAAAACTTTTTCAATTTTAAACTGAGTATTATTAATTGTTTCGTAATTATTATTGGATAAATCAATTAAGCTTGATCCACTTAAAAAAAGAATAGGTGCTTTATTTATATTAAACACACTATCAATCTCTTCTATTTCAGTAAGTTTATTTGATATTGTATCAATTTCGTCTAGTAAATTTTTATCTATTTCCTTATCTGATTCGATTGCCACAATAAGTGTATTTTTTGAAGGGAAAATTTCCTTATAAAGATTAAAATAATTAAAATCTTTATCATTTTGTGCAACTAATGTATCAGAGGATGCATCAATTCTAAAATCTCTAATATAAATTGATGAAAAAACTAAACAAAATAAAGTAAAAATTATTAAATATACTTTCAAATATCTAGACATATTCAATTTTTACTCTTGATCCGATAGAAGTAATAACTTCGTTACTAATTGTTCCACATTCATTTGCAAATTTTTCTATATCAAATTTATAGTTTATTAGCTCAATATAATTTCCTACTTTAAGATTATGTTTATTTTTTGATATATCGATTGTTAAGCTATCCATTGATATTCTACCGATAACTTTAAATGTATTATTTTTATAAAAGACCGTCCCTTTATTGCTTAGTCTTCTAGGAATACCATCTGCATATCCTATTCCAATAATTGCTATTTTAATGTCTTTATTTGTTTTGAATGTTTGATTATATCCAATATATTCATTTGCATTAATTTTTTTAATTTGAATAACTTTTGCAATTAACTTAACTACTGATTTTATATTTCTTTTTAAATTTTTATTATTATTATTACCTCCGTATAAACCAATTCCTGGTCTAATCATGTTAAATAAATAAGATTTTCCCAATGTAGTGCCATTAGAGTTTGATAAACTAAATATTATTTTTTTATTTTTAAAATTATTTCTTAATTCTCTAAATCTTTGTATTTGTATCTTATTGTATTCATTTTTCTTTTCATCAGCACTTGCTAAATGACTTATTACAGTTTTAATATTTTTACTTTTAAAAACAAATTTTGGTAAATTTTTATGATCTATACCTAATCTATTAATACCAGTATCAATATGTAGTCCATATACAATATTACTTTTATATACTTTTTTTAATTCTGAAATTGAATTTATAATTGGTATTAAATTATTATCAGAAAATTTTTCAATTTTGTAATTTTGTAAACCGTTTAAAATATAAATATAAATATTTTTGTTTTTGTTATTAATCTCTAAACCTTCTTCTAGTGTTGCAACAAAAAAATGTTTACATTTATTTTTTACTAACAAATTAAATATTTTCTTAACTCCTAAACCATAAGCGTTAGCTTTAATAGTAGGGGCAACAATGATATCTTTTTTTAATTTTTTAAAAAAATTATAATTTTTAATAAGATTTTTTTTATTTACTTCAAGAATTGAGCTACTTTTTATCACTCAATAATATTATCATAATCTTTGTTGCTTAGGTCAGTGAATTTTGTATAATTTGCATCAAAATGCATTTTTATTGAACCTATTGGACCATGTCTCTGTTTGGCGATTATAACTTCAGCTTTATTATAATTTTCCTCATTCATCTGAAGCCATCTACTCATTCTTTCATTATATTTTAAATCATCCTCATCAGTCTTTCTTATGGGTTCCATTCTTTCTAAATAATAACTTTCTCTATAAATAAACATTACAACATCAGAATCTTGTTCTATTGTTCCACTTTCTCTTAAATCGGATAACTGAGGCCTTTTGTCTTCTCTTTGTTCGACTTGTCTAGAAAGCTGTGAAAGGGCGATTATCGGTATATTCAACTCTTTAGCTATAGATTTTAATCCTCTAGTAATTTGTGAAATTTCTTGTACCCTTCCATCATTTCTACTTGTGGAGTTAGATGTCATTAATTGCAGATAATCAATTATAATTAAGTTTATATTGTGTAATCTTTTAAGGCGTCTCGCTCTTGAGCGTAAACCTGGTATTGTTAGTAAAGGATTATCATCTATTATCAAATTTAAATTTTCTAACTTTGAAGACACTTTAGCAATTTGATTAAAATCATCTTTTGAAAGTTCTGCCTTTCTCATTTTATCACCTGATATTTTTGTTTGTTCTGCTAAAATTCTTGTAGCTAATTGTTCACTAGACATTTCTAATGAAAAAAATGCTACTTTACCACCATCAATAATTTTTATGTTATTTAATTCATCTTTTTCTTCTTGATATTTTATTGCACAATTGAATGCTATATTTGTTCCTAAAGCAGTTTTTCCCATTGAAGGTCTTCCAGCAATGATAATTAAATCAGATTTGTGTAATCCTCCTAATTTTTTATCTAAATCCCTAAAGCCAGTTGGTAATCCAGCAATCTTCCCATCTCGCTTGTATGCTTCACTGATTATGTCAACTGCGTTTTTTAAAGCTGTATTAAAATAAGTATGTTTTCTATCTATATTTCCGGTTTGGGATAATAAGTAAAGTTCATTTTCTGCTTTTTCAATAAGATTTTCACCATCAAGATTTCCATCATTGTTGCTAGTATCAGAAATTATATTTTGGCCAATACTTAATAAATTTCTTTTTACAAATAAATCATAAATTAATTTTGCATAATTGTATGCATTTTGTGTTGATGGAGCACTATCTTTAATTTGGTTTAGATACTTTACACTATCTATTTCATTATTTTCATTTGGAAGATAATTCTTTAAAGTAATTGGAGAGACCAAAATATTTCTGTCTAATAATGTTTTAATTGTTTTAAAAATTATCTGATTATCATGATTTACAAAATGCTCTTCAGATAAGAAATCTGATACTTTTTCATAGTTTTTATTATCGATTAAAATGCTGCCTATTAGAGCTAATTCTGCTTCAATGTTAGAAAAGTTATTATTATTTTGTTCATCAACAATCTTAGTATTTATTAATTCAACTGCCATTTATAATGTATAAAAGCAAAATTGATATCAAACAATATTATTTAAAAAATAAAAGTTAATAATTTTATAATTATGTGAATAAATTAGTTTTTAATTACTTTTATTTTAAAGATTTTTGTAACATCTAAATAAGGAGATATTTCAATTTCATGTTCTCCAATTGTTTTAATTGGATTTTTAATTGTTAAATCATCTGATTTAACCTTTAAGTTATTATGACTTAGAAACTCTATAATTTCTTTTTTTGATATAGATCCATATAACTGATTTTTATCATCAGCTTCTTTTGTAAACTGAATATTAATATTTGCTATTTCAGCAATTAAATTTTCAGCATTTTTTAGTTTAATTTCTTCATTGCTTTTCATTTCATCTTTAATTTTTTCATAATAATCTAAATTTTTTTTATTTTCTCTTAATGCCATTTTATTTGGAAATAGAAAATTTCGCGCATACCCATCTTTTACATTAACTAAATCACCAATTTTACCAAGTTTTTTAATATTTGTTGTAAGTATTACTTTCATTAATAGCTTCCTTTATTTGTGTAAGATAGTAATGATAAAAACCTAGCTCTCTTAATAGCTTTAGATAATTCCTTTTGTTTTTTTCTTGAAACTCCCGTTATTCTACTTGGTACTATCTTTCCTTTTTCACTTATGTATCTTGAAAGTAATTTTATATCCTTATAGTCAATTTTTGGAGAGTTTGGTTGACTGAAAGGGCAGAAACGTTTTTTATTCTCAAATGGAGAATTTGATTTATCATCTCTATTTGAAGACTTGAATTTATTTTTTTTCATTTGATAATTTTGTTGGTAATTCTTGGTGAGTGCTGACTTTGATAAACAAATATCTCAATAACACATCTGATTGATTTAAGTCTAGTTTAATCTTAGATAAATCAGTACCATTAATCTCAAGTTGAAAAAAATTATAAAAACCTTTTTTAAATTTTTTTATATTATAACTTAAATCTCTTAGACCCCATTCTTCCTCATTGATAATTTTTCCATTATTTTCGGTAATTTTGTTTTTAAAGTTATCGATTTCAGATTTAAGTAATTGAGAACTAAGATCAGGACTTAAAATAATTACAGTTTCAAATTTGTTCATACAACTCCACGGTTTAATCTTATACATAATATAAGAGAAGTTGAACTTGCATATATTATTATTTTCTAATAAATCAAGCATAAATGACTTCAATTGTTTTTCCTGGTCAAGGCAGCCAAATTGTTGGGATGTCTAAAGATTTCTATGATAATTATGACATTGCTAAACAAATATTTGAAGAAATAGAAGATTATTCTAAGCTTGATTTGAAAAAAATTATATTCGATAATATTGATAACAATCTACATTTAACTAAATACACGCAAATATCAATTTTTACTGCTTCTTTAATAATATATAAGACTTTAGAGAGTCTTAAAAAAGTAGATAAATTAAAAATAAAAAATATGCTCGGCCATTCTTTGGGTGAGTATACTGCACTCACATGTAGTGAAAAAATCTCAATTAAGGATTGCACAGCCATTCTAATTAAAAGAGGTCAGTTAATGCATGATAGTGTTGCCCCTAATGTGACTGGTATGGCTGCTTTAATTGGGCTAAGTGCGAATGAAGTAAGAAAAATAATTGATTACAATAAATTAAAAATTGAAATAGCAAATGATAATTCTCCGATGCAAGTGGTAATATCTGGGGAAATTAGAGAGCTCGAAAATAGTAAAGAAATATTCATTAAAAATAATATTAAAAAATTTGTTAAGCTAAATGTCTCCGCTGCCTTTCACAGTAATTTTATGTTGAATGCTCAAAGAGAATTATCTAACTTATTAGAAAAAATTCAACTCAAAGAAAATAAAATTAATATAATATCTAATTATACCTCCAACGCCTCTTGTGATAATAATGTAATAAAAAAATCTTTAATGAATCAAATGGCTAATGAAGTAAAATGGACTGAGAGTGTACAAAATCTTGAAAAAAGTGGTGAAAATAAAATAATTGAAATTGGCCCTGGGAACGTTTTATCGGGTTTAATAAGGAGAATCTCAAATTCTTTTGATATAGTTAGTGTTATCAATGTATCTGATATTGAAAAGTTATGAATCATAATAAAAAAGTATTTCTGACTGGATCTACCGGTGGTATTGGTAAAGCTATATGTGAAAAATTTATCTCTGAAAATTTTAAATTAATTTTAACATCTTCATCTGATTTAAAACTTAATGAACTTAAAAAAATGTATAGTGATAAACATTCTTACTACAAAGTAGATATTTCATCTGAAAATAGCATAAAAGAGTGTGCTGAGACAATAAATAAAGAACATAGTGATTTATCCATAATTATAAATAATGCTGGAGTAACTCAAGATAATCTTATTTTAAGAATGAAGCAAGAACAATGGCAAAAAGTAATTGATACAAATTTAAACTCAAATTATTTTATAATAAAATCACTTTTACCAATCTTACTCTCAAAAAAATATGGAAAGATTGTAGGTATATCTTCAGTTATAGCCACTACAGGAAATCCAGGTCAATCAAACTATGCTGCATCTAAATCTGGAATGATTGGTTTTTATAAGTCAATTGCTCATGAGGTAGCAAAAAGAAATATTAATGTTAATACTGTTTCTCCAGGCTATATTATTACTCCAATGACAGATAAATTAAATGAAATTCAGAAAAATGATATTTTATCAAAAATTCCAATGAATAAATTTGGCAAACCAGAAGATGTTGCAAATTTAGTATATTTCTTATCTAGTGATGAAGCATCTTATATCACTGGTCAAAATTTTAATATAAATGGTGGGATGATTATGGTTTAATAGGTTGACATATAATCAAAAAATAATCTAAAAGAAATTAAGGAGTTAATTATGAGCGAAGTACAAGAACAAGTAATAAAAATTGTGGTTGATCACCTTGGAATAGACGAATCTAAAGTTGTGCCAGAAGCAAAATTTATAGATGATTTAGGAGCTGATAGTTTAGACACTGTAGAGCTTGTTATGGCTTTTGAGGAAAAATTTGGGATTGAAATTCCTGATGATGCAGCCGAAACAATACAAACTGTTCAAAACGCGATTGACTATATCCAAACCAAAAAATAATTTTTAAATATTTTTATGAAAAGGGTTGTTATTACAGGTATAGGATTATTAACAACTTTAGGTGACAATAGCGATAATACATGGGAAAATTTATTAAAAGGTAACTCTGGAATTAATAAAATAGAACACTTTGATGTTTCAGATTTACCATGTAAAATTGCTGGTTATATATCAAATAATCCTGAGCATAATAACTATTTTAATAAAAATAATTTAATTGATGCAAAAGATATAAAAAGGAATGATAGATTTATACAATATGGCTTGTTTGCTGCAAATATGGCTATCAGAGACTCAGGCATAGATCAGCTAAATGAAGAGCAAAAACTAAGAATAGGTGTATCAGTTGGTTCTGGTATAGGTGGACTAGAAACAATTTATGAAGGTTCTTTAACAATTAATGAAAGAGGATCTAAAAAATTATCACCATTTTTTATCCCTTCTTCATTAGTTAATTTATTATCAGGTCAAATTTCAATCAAATATGGTTTTAAGGGCCCAAACCATTCAGTAGTTACAGCTTGTGCTACTGGAGCCCATTCTATTGGAGATGCTGCTGAAATGATTAAAAGGGGTGCATCTGATATTATGGTAGCAGGGGGTGCAGAAGCTGCAGTTTGTAAATTAGGTTTAGCTGGTTTTTGTGCAGCTAGAAGTTTGAGCACATCTTTTAATGAACAACCTCAACTTGCATCAAGACCATGGGATAAAGACAGAGATGGTTTTGTAATGGGTGAAGGATCTGGAATAGTGGTATTAGAAGAATTAGAAATGGCTAAAAAAAGGGGTGCTAAAATTTATGCAGAACTTGTTGGTTATGGAATGTCTGGTGATGCATATCATATTACTGCTCCATCTGAAGATGGAGATGGTGGTTACAGAGCGATGAGTGAAGCACTTAAAATGTCAGCTTTAGCTTCAGAAGAAATTGATTATATAAATGCACACGGAACATCTACGAAAAAAGGAGATGAAATTGAACTAAATGCTATTAAAAATTTATTTACACATAAAATAGATGTAAGTTCTACTAAATCTTCAATTGGACACTTATTAGGTGCTGCAGGAAGTGTTGAAGCAATTTTTTCTATATTATCAATTCAAAATAATATTTTACCGTATACATTGAATCTAGATAACCCCGTTGATTCAAATAATATCAATTTGATTTCAAAAGAACCAATCGAAAAAGATATAAATTGTGTTTTGAGCAATTCTTTTGGTTTTGGAGGCACAAACACTGCATTACTTTTTAAAAAAATTTAAATTTTTTTTTTTAATATTAATCTTATTATTATTGTTTTTGTTATCAATATATTCATATTATATTTTGAATAAAAATCTTAATACTGAGGATGATATAATAACAATCAAAAAAGGAGATACAGTATCTTCCGTTATTGAAACAGTAAATTTAGAAACTAATAATCTAGATGAATTAATTTATAAATTTTATTATCTTTTCTTTAATATTTTAAATAATAAATTTATCCACTACGGTGATTTTTTTATAGGTAAAAAAGTATCATTTTTTCAATTAATGGACATTATTACAAAACCAAGCAATGTTCTAAATAAAATTACAATAGTTGAAGGTTGGACTCAATATGATCTTCAAAATGAGTTATCAAAACATTTTGAGAGTTTTTCAGAAGTAGATTACACTGAAATATTAGCTGATACTTATTATTTTCAAAAAAATGAAACATTTGAACAGTTTATATCAAAACTAAAAAAATTTAAAAAAAATTATATTACTCAATTTGAAAATAGTATTTTTTTTCAAACTTATAATACTAACGAATTATTAATAATTGGTTCTCTAATTGAAAAAGAAGGATTAGACTATCAAGATAAAAAAAATATATCTTCAGTAATAATGAATAGATTAAATAAAAATATGAAACTACAAATAGATGCTACAGTATTATATGCGTTAACTTCGGGATCTTTTAATTTAAATAGAAAAATTACATTTAATGATCTAAAAATTGATAATCCATTTAATACATACAAAATTGATGGTTTACCACCAAAACCTATTTGCTTTGTTGGATCTAAAACATTAAATATAATTATAGAAGATTATAAAACTGAATACCTATTTTATTTTTTTAATGAAAAATTACAAAAACATATATTTACAAAAAATTTTAAAGATCATAAAGAGAAGCTGAATGAATATAGAAAAAACAAATAAATTAATTATAATTTCCTCACCATCTGGAGCTGGTAAAACAACACTTTGTAAATTACTTTTAAAAAAAATGAAAAATATTGAGTTATCAATATCTTATACTTCAAGAGGCAAGAGATTAAATGAAAAAAATGGTAAGGATTATTTCTTTGTTTCGAAAAATAAATTCTTAGAATTAGAGTCAAAAAATTTTTTTATTGAAACTGCTAAAAATTTCAATCATTATTATGGCTCTCCTTTTAAAAATGTAAAAAAAGCTAAAAGAAATAAAAAAAATATATTATTTGATATTGATTGGAAAGGTGCAAGAAAAATTAGAAAAAAATATAATAGGATTTGTTACTCTACCTTTAAGAAAAGATCTGATTAAAAATAGATTAGATAAAGATTTTATGGGGCACACTGAATATCTGGAAAAATTGGATAAAGCAAATGGTAGTAACATGATATTATACAACAAGAAAATTATGGTTTCTACATTAACGACACATATTAGTGTTAAATCAATTTCGAGAACTTTTAGTAAGAAAAATTATATATATGATAAAATATATAATTTATCCAATACTCTTAAAATTGACTTTAATATAAAAAAACCAAAAATTGCTATATCAGGGTTCAATCCTCATTGTGGTGAAAATGGTACAATTGGCGATGAAGAGAAAAAAATCATTATACCACAAGTAAAGAAAATAAGAAAAAGGGGTATAAATATTCAAGGGCCAATATCTGCAGATAGTATGTTAATAAATTTAAGTAAAAAAAATTACGACTGCTATGTTTTTATTTTTCATGACCAAGCACTTATTCCATTTAAGTATATAAGTAATTTTTCAGGTGTAAATTATACTGGTAATTTAAAAGTTATCAGAACATCTCCTGATCATGGAACAGCATATAATTTAATTAATTCTAGAAATTTATCTAGTAAGTCACTTATTAATTCATTCAAATTAATAAAAAATATCTATAACAATAGAATTAATTATGAAGAAAGCAAAAAAATCATTAGGTCAAAACTTTCTAACTGATAAAAATATAGCAAAAAAAATAATTAATCAAATTCCAATAAGAAATAAAATTATTTTAGAAGTAGGTCCTGGTTATGGTTTTCTTACGGATTTTATTTTGGAAGAAAAACCTAAAAATCTTATTTTGGTTGAAAAGGATAAAAATATTTATTATTTTTTAAAAGATAAATACTTAAATCACGAAAATATAAAGATCTTTAATCAAGATATACTAAAATTTAATTTTAAAAATTACAGAAATATTAACATTATATC
>CACNUI010000024.1 GCA_902623545.1 uncultured Alphaproteobacteria bacterium
TAATCCTGAAATAATCCTAATGGATGAACCTTGCTCTGCTTTAGATCCAATAGCAACTGCTATTATAGAAGAATTAATTGATGAGTTAAGATTAAACTATACAATTATTATAGTAACTCATTCTATGCAACAGGCAGCAAGAGTTTCGCAGAAAACATGTTTCTTCCATTTAGGAGAATTAATAGAAACGGGCGAGACAAACAAAATTTTTACAAATCCTGATAATACAAAAACACAGGATTACATTACAGGGAGATTTGGATAATGAAACAAGAAGGACATATTGTAAAATCATACGATGAAGAAATTAGAGAAATTAAAAATAATATTGTTGATATGGGCAGTTTAGTTGAAAATCAACTAAAAGACTCACTTCTATGTTTAAAGGATAAAGATACAGAATTTGCCGAAAAAATTATAGAAAACGATAATGTAATTGATAAAGCATATAATGCTCTTGATCAAAACTTAGTTGAAATACTTGGCAAAAGACAACCGATGGCTGCAGACTTACGAACAATTTTTTCAGCAATTAAAATCAATAAAGATCTAGAAAGAATAGGAGATCATGCAACAAATATTGCCAAAAGAGTAGCAGTAGCAGAAATAGTTTTGCCAGAAAAACCTTCGAGAGATATTATTAATATGGGTGCACAAGTTAATATTATGATCAGTGAAGTAATAAAAGCTTTTTTAGAATTTTCAGATCAAGCCGCAAAAAAAGTTTGGTTAATGGATAGACAAATTGATGAAGAATATCTTGGAATATTAAGACAATTATTAACCTACATGATGGAAGAACCAAAAAGAATCACAGCATGTACAAGTCTTTTATATATGGTTAAAGACCTAGAGCGAATAGGTGACTATGTTCAAAATATTGCAGAAGATATTTATTACGCAGTTTCTGGTGAGCCCCTATTTGATGGTAATCCAGACCCAACCTGGGAAGCAATTCTTCCAAAGAAGAAATAAATTGTAATATTATTGTAACAAAATTTTAATAGTAAAGATTCATGAAACTAAAAATGCTTATCGTTGAAGATGAAGAAGCATTATTAGATCTTTTAAAATTTAATTTTAATAAAGAAGGATATAAAATAGATACTGCAACGGATGGTGAAACTGCTTTAGAAAAAATCTTATATAAACCACCTGACATAATTATTCTTGATTGGATGTTACCTAAACTATCAGGAATTGAACTTTGTAGAAGAATTAGAAAAAATAAAGAACATAAGAATATTCCTATCATAATGTTAACAGCAAAAGGTGAAGAAGAAGATAAACTTCGCGGCTTAGAAACTGGAGCAGATGATTACATAACAAAACCCTTTTCGGTTAACGAATTAGTGGCAAGAGTAAAAGCTGTTCTTCGACGAATTAGACCAATGTTTGTTGATGAAGTTTTAACTTATAAAGGAATAGTAATTGACCTTGTGTCTCACTCAGCATCACGAGATGGAGAAACTCTTCATCTTGGTCCAACAGAATTTAATTTATTAGCTTTCTTCATGGAAAATATTGGTCGTGTCTTTAGCCGTGAACAATTACTAAATCATGTTTGGAAAAATGATGCTTATGTAGAACCTCGAACAGTTGATGTTCATATAAGAAGACTGCGAAAGGCCATTAATAATGACGTAAAAGAAGATTTTATAAGAACCGTCAGATCAGCAGGATATTGTTTTGGCTCGTAATTAAGCCATAAATTTCACTTATACAAATCACTTACCAAACTATAAAACCACCATATGAAGAGTCTTTTTAGATCATTCTTTACTGTCAGCTTGTATACATTTTTAAGTCGAGTATTAGGTTTTATCCGTGACATATTAATAGCAAGATATCTTGGATCGACAGTAATTGCTGATGCATTCTTCGTAGCATTTCGTATTCCTAATTTCTTTCGCCGTGTCCTAGCAGAAGGAGCATACAGCGCTGCATTAATCCCTGTTTTCTCTGGTGTTGTTCTCAATCCAAAAGATGAACATGAGGCTTCTGATTTTGTTGAAAACACAACCTCCATGTTACTTTTTGCTACGGTGGTTTTAACAATCATTTTCTTCTTTGGAATGCCGTATATCATTCAAGTTTTAGCACCAGGTTTTACAGATAATAAAGAGGCCTATGAACTTGCCGTCCATTTTGGAAAAATAATTTTTCCCTACATCATCTTTATTTCTTTAGCTGCTCACTTTACCTCAATTAATAATGTTCATGAGCGTTTTGCAGCTGGTGCATTTGCCCCTGCGATTTTGAATATAAGTTTTATTCTCTCATTATTTTTTTTAACACCTTTTGTGACAACCGCAGGCCATGCTTTATCATACGGCGTATTAATTGGAGGGGTATTACAATTTCTATATTTATACAGAGCAGTTTTAAATTTTTACCGACCACGTATTCGTATTCCAGTTTTAAATGAAAAATTAAGAAAATTTTTTAAATTATTTTTGCCTGGTGTTGTTGGCTCAGGTGTTATTCAATTAAATATTGTTATAGGAACTATCATTGCATCATTTCTTCCCGTTGGTGCCATCAGTCATATTTATTACGCTGATCGTCTTAATCAGTTACCACTTGCGATTTTTGGGATAGCGCTTGGCATAGTTCTTTTGCCAAGTTTATCAAAAGCAATAAAACAATCTGATTCAATATCAGTAAACAACATTCAAAATAGGTCTCTAGAATTTTCTTTATTGATTTCTTTACCATCAGCAATTGGGTTATTTATTTTGGCTAAACCAATTATTTATATTTTATTTGAACGTGGTGCATTTGTATCAGAAGACACTTTTTATACCTCTAAAGTACTCAGTTATTTTGCATTAGGATTACCCGCTTACATTATAACAAAAGTTTTAGTTGCTTGTTTCTTTGCAAGAGAGGATACAAAAACACCATTATACATATCTATTCTCAGTGTAATTAGTAATGTTGTGTTATCCCTTCTTTTAATTGGATCGATGAGAGAGATGGGCATTGCACTTGCAACAGCAATTAGTGCATGGGTAAATGCATCACTACTTTACTTCTTTTTAGCCTTTAGAAATCATATGAAATTTGATGGTCTTTTAATAGGGAATTTCTTCAAAATTTTATTTTGTTCAATCACATTATTTATAGGAATATATTTATTAAATGGGCTATTCTTTACTAATATTAGTGGTAATTCAGCTTTATTAAGTTCAACACTTTTACTTGTGATTATATTTTTAGCTATAATTATTTATTTTGGATTAGTAATTATGTTAAAAGTCTTATCGATAAATCAATTAAGAGAGTATTTAAGAAAATAAAATGGAAAAACCAACTAAAAGAATTCTATCAGGAGTACAACCATCTGGCGATCTTCATTTAGGAAATTATCTTGGTGCAATAAAAAATTTTGTTTCGCTTCAGGAAGAATATGAATGTTTTTTTTGTGTTGTTGATTTGCACGCAATTACAGTTTGGCAAGATCCCAAAGTTCTAGCTAATAAAACAAGAGAAGTAACAGCCGCATTTATTGCTTCTGGGATTAATCCAAATAAAAATAATATTTTTGTTCAATCACAAGTTCCTCAACATGCGCAACTTGGGTGGTTATTTAATTGTGTTGCTAGAATGGGATGGTTAAACCGAATGACACAATTTAAAGATAAAGCTGGAAAGAATAGTGAAAACGTATCTGTTGGTCTTTTTTCATATCCAACTTTAATGGCAGCAGATATTTTAATATATTTAGCAACTCATGTTCCAGTCGGCGATGATCAAAAGCAACATTTGGAATTAACTAGGGACATAGCTCAAAAATTTAATAATGATTTTAAAACTGATTTTTTTCCTATTCCTGAGCCTTTAATTTTTGGAGAAGCTACAAGAGTTATGAGTCTTCGAGATGGCTCAAAAAAAATGAGTAAATCAGATCCTTCTGATTATTCGCGAATTATGTTAACTGATTCAGCAGAAAAAATATCACAAAAAATAAAAAAAGCAAAAACTGATCCTCTCCCACTACCTGATAATTTAGATGATTTAAAATCTAGATCTGAAGCTCTAAATCTAATTTCTATTTTTGCCTCATTACATGATACATCTCTTGAGAAAATAGTTGCAGAATATGCTGGAAAAGAATTTTCATTGTTTAAAAGGGATTTAGTAGATTTAGCAGTATCTAAATTAGAACCAATTACATCTGAAATGAATAAAATAATGGATGATCAAGAGTATTTAGAATCGGTTTTAAATAATGGAAAGGAGAGTGCAATTAGTGTAGCTGAACCTGTTTTAGCTAAAACTAAAGAAATAATAGGCTTTTTATCCTAATAATTCCCCAAATTTTTATTTTTTTTTATTAAAATTCATACGAAAGACATATTAATAACTATATATAGACCATAATGTTTATACAAACCGAACAGACTCCAAATCCACAGACTTTAAAATTTCTACCAGGTAAGGTCGTAATGGATGAAGGTACGGCTTTTTTTCAGAAATCTGAGGACGCTCATAACTCCCCATTTGCCAAAAGGTTATTCGATGTAGATGGTGTTGAGGGTGTTTTTTTTGGAAGTGATTTTATAACAATCACAAAAAATAGTTCAACTGACTGGCAAGTTATGAAACCTCTAGTTTTAGGATCTATAATGGACCATTATAATTCAAATGAAGAAACAATAATTACAAATAAAAAAGAAGAAAACATATCACTTAGAACAAGTGAAGATGATACGGAAACAGTTAAGCAAATCAAAGAATTATTAGACACAAGAGTTAGACCAGCTGTAGCAATGGATGGAGGCGATATAATTTATGATAGCTTTAAAGATGGAATTGTTTATTTACATATGCAAGGTGCTTGCTCAGGTTGTCCTAGTTCTACTGCAACTTTAAAAATGGGTATTGAAAATATGCTTAAACATTATGTACCAGAGGTACAAGAGGTAAGGCCAGTAGATGCGTAAACTTTTAAATTTTTTATGTTTTCCAATATTTATTTCAGGATTAATTTTTATCAGCAATGGAATACTAGGATATAATTCATATGAATTAGAAAATATTGCCAATTCAAAAACAGCTAGTCAAATTAATAGCTTATATTCTGAAAAAGAGATTTTATTAAAAGATCCTCCTGTATCAGAAATTTTAAGTGAAAAAATAATTGTTAAAATTAGAAAAAAACCAATAAATCCTAAAATTGTATCTAATATTGAGAGTAAAAAGGAAATTTTTACTATTTCATATTTATCCGATAGTGATTTTAACCATCTTAACAAAGAGAAAAAAGAATTTGTAAAGACCGTACTTCCTATAATTATAAATGAAAATCAAAATATTTTGACTACCAGATATTTTGTAAATGAACTCAAAGAAAAACTGGCAACTTTTAAGACTTTAAGCGTTCAAGAGATAAACAAACTATATAAAATAGCTAGAAAATTTAATATTAAATATGACAATAAACACAAATTAGATCTTATAGATGAGATTCTTCTAAAAGTTGACATCATACCAAATTCAATTGCTCTAGCACAGGCTGCCATTGAAAGTGGTTGGGGGAAATCACGATTTGCTAAAGAATATAACGCTCTTTTTGGTGAATATACATATGATCAAAACGAAGGGGTTATACCCCTAAAAAGAGAAGATGGCGATACACATCTTATTAAATCTTTTAGCTCATACGACAGCAGTGTTAAATCATATTTTAAAAATATAAATTCTCATAATGCTTACAAAGAATTTAGAGAAGTTAGAAAAGTAATGCGTCTTAAAAACAACTTTTCCGATGTTAATATATTGATTAATAATTTAAATTCTTATGCAGAAGATAGTAACTATACAAATACTTTAAACTTAGTTATTGAAAAAAATAATTTTAATAAATTTGATTCCAAAGTTATTTCTTATTAGATTTAATTATAAAATTGATGACCAAACCATCTCCATTTACCCTCTGCGTCTTTTGCTGTACAATTCACTCTTGATCTGCCTTTACCTAACTCTCTAGATAATCTTATTTCAATTCTTTCATTAAATTTATAAATTTCTCTATCTACTTGACCATCCATATCAAATATAAAACAATTGAGTGAAGGTGTTAATTTTTCATCTAAAAGAGAAAAACCTATAAAAGGAGGATTTTCATTAATTGTTGGATTATTTGGAATAAAATCATAGATCCCTAAACCTTTTGATAAAGCTGCAAATTTTACCCTTTCTATTTCACCATATTTCTCATTCAGAGAAAATCTGGGTAAATAATACATATTTGATGTTTCATTAATAATGCCTGAGTGTTGGCCAAAGGCAACCTTAAATTTATATTCTTTGATCATATTAATAATTTCACTACTTGTTTCACCATATGGATAAGCAAACAAAGTTGGAATTTCACCTAGTTCTTTAAGAAAAATTTTATTTGAGGTCTCAATTTCATTTTTTATTTCTTCAATTGTTAAATCTGGCATATGGGCATGTGTGTGAGAATGAGCACCAATGGTTACTCCTTCAGCTTTAAGTTTTCTAATTTGATCCCAATTAAGATAACTTTTATTATTATTTGCTATTGTGCCGGTAGTAACAAAAAGTGTTACAGGAATACTATTTTTTTTGAAGAGAGGCCACGCAACTTCAAAAAATGATTTGTCAGCATCATCTATACTAATACCTATTGTATTATTTGGAAGATCGCCGTCATTTAGAATTGTATCCATTATATAATTTAAAGGTAATATATTATATTTTTCCTTAGTAAGTTCCGTAACATGTTCTTCTAATTGCGCTAAAGTAACACTAGTCGATGGATATTTAGATACGCCAAACTTATGATACATGAATACTGTTGCAGAATTTTTAATATTGGTCGCTTCAACAGTAGAGACTATAAAAATAACTAAAGAAAATGTTTTTAATATTGGTAAGATTATATATCTATAAAATATCATTATGCTTCTTTTTTTTGATGTTATATCGACAATACCAGAATTTTACTTGATTGAAGAGAAGAAAGTAATATTAAATCGTAAAATACTTTCAAAACAAGGTGATAAATTAAGCGATAATATTTTTGAGGTTTATTCAAAACTAAATAGTGAGTTAAACCTTACTCAAAATTTAAAAAAAATTGTTATAACAAATGGACCGGGCTCATATACCAGCTTAAGAGTCGGATCAGCTTTTGTCGCTGGTTTGTCAATTTCAAAAAATTTAACAGTTTGTGAAATTTCAGCACAAGATATTATCATGTTCAAATCTAAAAACAGAGATATTAATAAGGTATGTGTGTTCATAGCTTCTGCAAATGATCAGCAATTTTTATGTACTATGAATAATCTATTTAAAATTGAAAATAATACAGTTAATGAAAAGAAAGTTTTTATACCTAAGAAAATTGATACAATTTATTATAATGAACACAAACTAAACACTGAATATCAAAATGTTAAACAATATAAATTTTCTTTTATAGATGAACTATTACTAAATCTAGATCATCTCAATTTTAATAATAATAAAATTTTAAAACCAATATATGTATCAAACAATAAATTGTTAAATTGAAAACAAATCACAACATCCAAGAATTAGATTTAAAAAATTTAAAAGATTTTTTAATAAAAAATAATAATGATTTTGATATGTTTAAAAACAAAGGATGGGATATTAGAAATATTGGATTACAATTAAAAAAAACTACTAATTTCTCTATAGGATACTATGATAAAAGTGAACTACTTGGTTTTGTTGTTGGTGATAAAATACCAAATGATATAAATTTTGACTTAGAAATCTATTTATTTTACGTAGAGAGAAATTTAAGAAGAAAGAATATTGGAACTGAGTTATTAAATTTTATCAATAAGCAAAAAATTCAATTAAATATTAAAAAAATTTTCTTAGAAGTATCTGAGTTGAACCAAAATGCAATAAATTTTTATGAAAAAAATGGGTTTGTTTTATTTAAAATTAGACATAATTATTATAGAGAAAAAAATTTAAATATTAGTGCTAAATGTTATTATAAGATTTTATAAATTATGAACAACAAATTTATCTATATAAAATCTTATGGTTGTCAGATGAATGTCTATGACAGTAATCGTATAAAAGATCTGTTTTTAGATAAAGGATATGAAGTAACAAATGATATTACAAAAGCCAGTTTGGCTGTATTAAATACATGTCATATAAGAGAAAAAGCTGCTGAAAAAGTTTATTCGGATATCGGTAGAATTAAAAAAATAAAAAAAAATAAACAAGATATGAAATTAGTAATTGCTGGGTGCGTTGCTCAGGCTGAGGGAATTGAAATTAAAAAAAGAGCTCCAGATGTAGATTTTGTGGTTGGACCTCAATCATATCATAAACTTCCTAATATGATTAACAAAAGCGAAAAAATTTTAAATAGTGATTTTTTACAAAATGAAAAATTTAAAAATTTGATTTTTAATTCATCAAATTTATCATCTGAATTTTTGTCAATTCAAGAAGGATGTGACAAATTTTGTTCTTTTTGTGTAGTTCCATACACAAGAGGACCTGAATTTTCCAGACCAATAAAAGATATTTTAAGTGAAACGAAAAAGTACGTTTTAAACGGAATTAAGGAGATAATTTTGTTAGGACAGAATGTAAATGCCTATCATGGAAAAGGCTCAGATGGAAAATCTAAAGATCTGTCATATTTAATTAACAAAATTTCTGAAATACAAGAAATAAAAAGAATAAGATATATGACTTCTCATCCCATAGATATGCATGACAGTCTAATAAATGCGCATGCTACAAATTCTAAACTAATGCCATTCCTACATTTACCAATACAATCAGGGTCTGATCGTATTTTAAAAAAAATGAATAGGAAACATACCGTTGACCAATATCTTAGGATAGTAGATAAAATTAGAAATGTTAAACCAGATATAGCCATGTCATCTGATTTCATAGTTGGTTTTCCTGATGAAAGTGATCAAGATTTTGAAAATACTATGAAATTTATAGAAAAAGTGAAATTTGTGATTGCTTATTCTTTTTTGTACAGCCCAAGACCTGGAACACCTGCCCATAATAGAGATAACATTCAATTGTCAGTTAAAAAAGCAAGACTTAGTGCTTTACAATCACTGCTAAAAGAACAACAAATACAATATAATAACTCCTTTTTAAACAAAAAAATGGAAGTGTTATTTGAAAAGAAGGGTAGACATAAAAATCAATTTATAGGTAGGACAATATATAATCAAAGCACCTTTACAGAATCAAATGAAAATTTAATTAATAAAATAAAAAAAGTAAAAATTACAAACACAACTAACTTTGCTCTTGAATGTCA
>CACNUI010000025.1 GCA_902623545.1 uncultured Alphaproteobacteria bacterium
ATTTAACTTTGTAGTTAAGTGATAAAATTTTTCTTAATTTTAATTCTCTCATTTATTATTAATTCGTGCAATAAATTAGAGTTTGTGTATGATGGTTCAATTAATCCTGAAAATCCACTTTACAACAAATCTATTTATGAGTTTTCTGGTAAAGATATTCCCTTCTTATACAAACATGTTGCTGGTTATTTAGGTGGGGCAAATGAAGAGCTTTATTTAATTTCCATATCTACATCAGAAAAAAAGATTAAAAGAGCCGTTCAATCGAATCAGGCTGTCTCTAAGTTGGATTATGAACTAGATATTAGTTATCAGGTAAAAGATATGTCAAAAAAATGTATAATTTTTAATAAAAATATCGTTTCTAAGTTTAGTTATACGCCTAAATCCGCTGGTTACAATTTTGGTTCTGATAAATCGTTAGATAAAATGTATGAAGACGCTACACAAAATAATTTGAGAGACTTTATAAATTTAGTTTCTAAAAACAATATTTCAGATTGTTTAAATGAAAGCTGATCCAATAAGTCTAATTATCAGTGAAAATATAAATACAGACTTAATATTTTATTTTATTACTGGTAATGAAATAACACTTATTGAAAAAATTAAAGAAAAAATTGTACAGGAATTTTCTAAAAAATATTCTATAAAAATAAATAATGTTAAAGATCTAAAAAATACTGATGATAATATGGGTTTATTTAGTGATAAAACAATAAATATCGTTAATAGTTTAAATTTAATAGAAGATAGCCTGCTTACAAAAGTATCTTTGACAGGAAATAATTTTATTTTTTTAATAGAAAACTCTCCAAAATCAAAAAAAATAAAAAATATATTTATAAATAGAAATGATAGTTTTGTAATAGAGTGTTACGAGCTGTCGAAAAATGATAAGGTAAAACTATTAAATAATTGGGCTAAATTAAATAAGCTAAAATTAGACGAAACTTTATTTTGGTTCTTAGTTGATAAACTAAGCAATAAATATATATTTTTTGAGAGAGATCTTGAAAAAATTCAAGAACTCAAAGAAAAAGAATTAAATGTAAATAATGTAAATTTAATTATAAACCAGAAGAAGACAGGTATAAGCAAAATTTTTTTTGAAATATTGAATAATAATTCAGAGCTAATTAAAAGCTATAACAATAAAATTGAAGACACTAATGATGTAAGTGAATTTTATTATACTATTAAGCAATTTTGTGTCTTAATAATTAATAGTAAAAATAAAGAGGAGTTCACAAGGAAGATACCTTTATATTTATTTAGAGAAAAAGGTGTTTTTGTTAATATATTTTCCAAATTTAATGAAGATAAAAAAAGGGGCTTGATTAATCTTTTATATAAAACCGAAATAAGAATGCGTAAAAGTGGAAACTTTTCTTATTTGATTGGATTAAGATTTTTATTAAGTTTAAGAAAACTAACTATTTCTTAAGTCTTTTCATTATTTCATCAAGCTGATTTAAATCAGAATAATATAGAGTTAGGGATCCAGAGGTTCCGCTTTCATTAAATTGGATCGATGTTCTCAATCCAATTTTATCTGATAATTCTCTTTCTAAGTCTATTATATTGGGGTCTTTTGTAATTTTTGATTTTTTGTTTTTTTTAAAATTAGAAGTTAAGCTTTCAACATCTCTTACGCTTAATTTTTTTAAAACTATTTCTTTTGCCTTTTCTAGTGCATTTGGGACACCAATTAATGCTCTAGCATGTCCCATTGATATCTCGTTTCTCATAACCATTTCCTGAATTGCTTTATCAAGGTCCAAAAGTCTTAAAATATTAGATACGTGGCTAGCGCTTTTTCCAATCATTTTTGCCAAACCTTCGTTATTCATTTTTTTAATAGAAATTAAGTCTTTGTAGGCATTTGCTTCCTCAATAACGTTTAAGTCTTCTCTTTGAATATTTTCTATGAGCGCAGATTCTAGTATTTGAGAATCTTGTAAGTCTTTAATTACGCAGTCAACTTCATGTAAACCGGCAAGTTGGGATGCTCTCCATCTTCTTTCACCTGCGATAATTTGATATTGCTCATCATTTATTTCTTTCACTACTATTGGTTGAATTATTCCTTGGTTTTTAATTGAAGTGGCTAGTTCTCCAATTTCTTTTTCGCTAAAAGCTTTTCTAGGTTGGTTTGGATTTGGTTTTATTTGTGAAATGTTAATTCGTTTAACTAAATTTCTAACATTTATTTGGTTTGTTGAAAGAAGCGCCCCAAGCCCTTTGCCTAATTTATTTTCTTTATTCATCTCTTTTATTTTGGTTCAAAATTAGTTCTTTTGCAAGCTCAATATAAGCTAAAGAGCCTGCAGCATGTGTATCGTATACCAGTGCCGGTTTACCATGGCTAGGCGCCTCAGATATTTTTACATTTCTAGGAATGGTTGTTTTGTATACCTGATTCCCAAAATGCTGTCTTACATCTTTTTCTACTAGTGAGCTTAATGAATTTCTTTTATCAAACATTGTTAGAAGTATACCTTCTATTTTTAAATCCTTATTATAATTTTCTTGAATTAACTTAATTGTTTGCATTAATGCAGAAAGGCCCTCGAGAGCGAAAAATTCAGACTGAAGGGGGATTAGGGTGGTGTCTGAAGCAACAAGTGAATTTATTGTTAGTAGGCCTAGTGCTGGAGGGCAATCTACAAAAATAAAATCAAAATTGTTAATTTTATCAAACATTGATTTAAAAACAAACTCTCTGTTATCAAAATTTGTAAGCTCTAGCTCTGCTGCAGCCAAATCTGTGTTTGCTCCAATTATTTTTAAACCAGGTATTAGTGTGTCTTTAATCCCCTCAGATAAGATTTTCTTTTCATGTATCATTTCATAAATTGTTGGTTTCCTGTGAGCATGTGAGAGGCCTAGGCCTGTACTGGCATTACCTTGTGGGTCGGCATCGATAATTAAAACATTTTTTTTAATTGCAGCTAATGAAGTTGCTAAATTGATGGCAGTTGTGGTTTTACCAACACCTCCCTTTTGATTAGATATAGAAATTATTTTTTTCACAGTTTTTTATATTTGTTTATTTTTAATACAAACCCATCACCATTACTTGCGCTTGGAAAAAGATCGTAGTCAAAAATAAAGGATTTTTTTGCATCATCAATTTCTTTCATAACATTTCTTCCTTTTAGAAAAAGCAGTGATGTATTTTTTTTTGTAAAAAAAAGTGAATAATCTAATAATTTTATAAGTGGGGCAAAAGCACGGCAAATGATAAAGTCAAATTTTAAATTTTTGATTTTCTCTACTCTTGTACAAATTGTTTTAATTTCAAAATTTTGCTCACTAGCAAACTCCTTAATAAAATTAATCTTTTTCATTTTAGAGTCAATCAACAATATATTTGTATAACCATAAATATACAAGATAATGCCTGGTAAACCCGCCCCAGTGCCAAGATCAATTATTGATGAGTTCTTCTTAAAAATAAATTTAGATAGCTGTAATGAGTCATTAATGTGCCTATCCCATGAAATATCTATTGTTGAAGGGCCTACTAAATTATGCGTTTTATTGCTATTTTTTAATTTCTTTAAGTATTTGTCAATTAAATCAATTTGTCTTTTCTTAAGACAATAATTTTTTATTACTGTATTTTTATCCAAATTATGCTGCTTTTTTATTTTTATTTTTTTTAATATACCTAAGTAATGCTATTGTGGCCGCTGGAGTTACGCCTGATATTCTTGAGGCAGCGCCTAATGTTGGTGGTTTTGCTTTAGATAATTTTTCTATTATCTCATTAGATAAACTTCCAACTAATTTATAGTTAGTTGATTTAGGAATTAGCAAATTTTCCTCTCTCTCAAAATCCTTTATATCAGCCCTTTGTCTATCAAGATAACCTGCATACTTAGCTTCAATTTCTATTTGCTCTATTACATCCTCTTGTAAGTCATTTAATTTAGGAAGAATTTTTTTTAATTTGGGTGTTGTGATATTTGAAAAAGACAAAAGGTCTATAATATTCCTTTTCTTTCCATCTTTATTTATTTTTATTCCCATTTTAAGTAACGCATCGGGAGAGAATTTTTGGCTTTTTACTAAGTTAAAACCCTCTTTTATCCTTGTGGATCTTTTTTCAAATTGTCTTTGCCTGTGCATACCTACACAACCTATGTCAATTCCAAGCGGTGTTAGTCTCAAGTCTGCATTATCTGCACGAAGTAAAAGCCTGTATTCCGACCTTGATGTAAACATTCTATATGGTTCATTAGTTCCTTTTGTAACTAAGTCATCTATCATAACGCCGATATATGCTGCAGATCTCGGTATTATAAATTCCTTTGCAGATTTTGTTCTAAGTGAAGCGTTTATCCCGGCTATTATGCCTTGTGCAGCTGCTTCTTCATATCCTGTTGTTCCATTTATTTGTCCGGCAAAAAACAAATTTTTGATTTTTTTTGTTTCAAGTGTGTGTGTTAATTCTTGTGGATCAACAAAATCATATTCAATTGCATAAGCGGGTTGTGTAATTGTAACATTCTCAAGGCCCTTAATAGTTTTAACAAATAATTCTTGTAGTTCAGTTGGAAGAGAAGAGGATATTCCGTTTGGGTAAATTAAATCACTGTCTAAGCCCTCTGGCTCTAAAAATATCTGATGAGATGATTTATTTTTAAATTTGAAAACCTTGTCTTCGATTGATGGACAATATCTGGCTCCCATAGACTGTATTTCACCTGAATACATAGGTGATAAAGTTAAATTCTTGGAAATTATTTCGTGGGTTTTTTTGTTAGTATGAGTGATAAAACAAGATATTTGAGGAATGTGGATATCTCTGTTGATAAAAGAAAATGGAACAAGCTTTTTATCTGGGTGCTGTTCACTTAAATCATTGAAATTTATAGTTTTTTTAAGAAGTCTTGGTGGTGTTCCTGTCTTTAATCTGCCTATTGAAAACTTTAGTTCTTTGAGCCTTTTTGCAAGCTTTATAGATGGTTTGTCTCCAACCCTTCCTGCCTCTTGTTTTTTAGAACCTATTCTTATTAGTCCTTGTAAGAAGGTACCAGTTGTTAAAACAACAGATTTAGAAGATATTTTTCTATTATCACCTAATATAACACCCGTTACTCTTTTATTTGATACTATAATGTCTTCAACCGACCCCTGTATAATTTCAAGGTTTTGTTGTTTCATTACTAGTTCATTTATAGCATTTTTGTATAATAATCGGTCTGTTTGGGCCCTAGGACCCCTCACAGCAGCACCTCTACTTGAATTAAGCATTCTAAATTGGATACAAGAACTATCAGTAGCTTTAGCCATAATTCCATCCAGGGCATCTATTTCTTTAACAAGATGCCCTTTTCCAAGACCTCCAATAGCTGGATTACAAGACATTTCTCCTATTTTATCAATTTTATGTGTGATTAGAGCTGTTTTTGAACCAGTTCTTGCTGATGCACATGCTGCTTCTACACCTGCATGCCCTCCGCCTATTACTATCACATCAAATTTATTATTTATGTCTTTTTTCACGTGAAATTACTTACCTATACAAAAATCACTAAATATTATATCTAAAATTTTCTCAATATCAAATTTATGGTTTATTCCTTCAATATACATGATTGATCTTCTAACATTTTCTGCAGCAATATCTATTTTTTTTAAATCTAAATTTTTTAATAAAATTAATGATTTTTTAAGACTTTCTATATGCCTTTCACGTGAAAAGGTAGGGCCAACGATAGGTCTTTTTTGCAATTTATTTGATATAATTTTAATAAGGTTTTCAATACCATAACCAGAAACAGATGAAATGCTGTGTACTCCCTTAATCTTTTTTTTATTAATATCATATTTTGATTTAACAAATATTTTAGATTTGATTTTACTGTAGTTTTCTCTTTCATTATTTTTAAGAAAAACAATATTTAAATCAGATTTTTCCGCACTTTCAAGGGATTTTTCAATACCTATTTTTTCAATCAAGTTTTTATATTCTCTTATTCCAGCTGTATCAACAAATGTATATTTATTACCATTAATGTCTAGAGAAGAGCTTATTAAATCGGTAGTTGTGCCGGGTATATTAGTAACTATAGAAACCTCTTTATTATTAATATAATTTATAAAAGAAGACTTACCGGTATTAGGCTTTCCAATAATAGTTATTGTAAAACCACTGTATATTTTTTTTGATAACGATGATTTTTTTATAATATTATTGATTTGTTTATATATGTTCTTATTTTGTTCTATTATACCTTTATATATTTCTTTGGGGAGGTCTTCGTCAATAAAATCAATTATAGCTTCTATGTCTGCTAACAGTTTTTTTAATTTGTTTGAAACCTCATTAATAAATATATCTAAACTTCCGCTTAAATTTCCTATAGCTATTTTTCTTTGATTTTCTGTTTCTGCATTGACTAAATCATTAATTGTTTCAGCTTCTAAAACACTTAACTTGTTGTTCATTAACGCTCTTTTTGTAAATTCACCCGGTTCAGCAATTCTGATTTGTTTTTTTAATAGGGTTTTGTTTATTTTATTAATGACTGAAATGCTTCCATGACAAGATATTTCTACCATATCTTCTCCTGTATAGCTTTTTGGTGATTTGAATAAAGTTGTTAGGGTCTGATCTATAATGTTTTTTCCATCAAGAATGTTGTTAAGTGATGCAAAGTTTGCTTTAAAGTTTTTTTTTGAAGAAATTGATTTTATTATTTTGTGCGAATTTTTACCAGAAATTCTAAAAACAGCTATGCCTGATTTTCCCTTTTGTGTAGAAAGAGCAAAGATTGTATCCTTAAAAGGTTTCATATTTTGGGAATTAAACCCAAGAAATAATTAAGTAAATAAAAATATAAAATTAAAGTTAGCTTTATTGAAAGCTATTTTGTACCCATACTTTGGAAAAAATCGTTGTTTGTTTTTGTGTTTTTCATTTTATCTAAAAGAAATTCCATAGACTCAGTTGTTCCCATAGGTGCCAATATTTTTCTTAAAATAAAAATTTTACCCAATTCGTCTTTATCTAATAATAGCTCCTCTTTTCTGGTTCCCGACTTACCTATATCAAAGGCAGGATACGTCCTTTTTTGACTAAGTTTTCTATCTAGAACCATTTCACTGTTTCCAGTCCCTTTAAACTCCTCAAAAATAACCTCATCCATCCTGCTTCCAGTATCTATTAGAGCAGTGGCTATAATTGTTAAAGAGCCTCCTTTTTCTACATTTCTGGCTGCACCAAAAAATCTTTTAGGTCGTTGAAGGGCATTCGCATCAACGCCGCCTGTTAGAACCTTACCGCTAGAAGGAACTACAGTATTATAAGCTCTACCAAGTCTTGTTATTGAGTCTAAAAGAATTACTACGTCTTGTTTATATTCAACAAGCCTTTTTGCTTTTTCAATAACCATTTCTGCTACCTGAACATGTCTTGACGCTGGTTCATCAAAGGTTGAGCTAATAACTTCACCTTTTTTTAAAGATCTTTGCATATCTGTTACTTCTTCAGGTCTTTCATCGATCAAAAGTACAATTAATTTAGTATTAGGACTGTTCGCAGTAATTGCATTAGCTATTTTTTGCATAATAATTGTCTTACCTGTGAAGGGCTGTGCAACAATTAGTTGTCTCTGACCTTTGCCCAAAGGAGCAATTATATCAATAATTCTTTCAGTTAAGTCAGGCATTGGTTTCTCTTGTTCTAGTTTAAATCTAGAATCTGGGTACAATGGTGTTAAATCTTCAAAGTTAATTCTGTTTTTTACTTGGTCTACATCCTCTCCATTTATTTTGTTTATTTTAATAATTGCAAAATACCTTTCACCTTGTTTGGGTGATCTTATTTCTCCATCAACACTATCTCCTGTTCTCAAACTAAATTTCTTTATTTGAGATGGTGAAACATAAATATCATCTGGACCAGGAAGATAATTTGATTCAGAAGATCTAAGAAAACCAAAACCATCTTGCATTATTTCAATTACACCAACGCCAGTTATTGCTGTTCCTTCCTCAGCAATTGTTTTTAAAATAGCAAACATTAAATCTTGCTTACGTAAAGATGATGGGTTTTCAATACCAAGACTATCGGCTTGTTTTAGTAACTCCTCTGGATCTTTACTCTTTAAATCTTGTAAATTCATAGCGG
>CACNUI010000026.1 GCA_902623545.1 uncultured Alphaproteobacteria bacterium
TTGTCTTAATAATATTTTTTTTATCTTCCACCCAGTTGTTGAGCCACTCAAATCTTTCATTGCTCATTCCCTCTGGGAGTATAGCTATACTATTAAGTCCCATAATACGTGAAATAGCAACTCCTCCTCGGCAGTAATTACCTGTTGATGGCCAAACAGCTTTATGTTTTTCATAATCAAAAGTTCCATTTAATATTCTTGGTAGTAGACATCCATAGGCGGCTAAAACCTTATGAGCTGTTATTAAAGGAAAATATCGACCCATATTTACTATAATTTTAGCTTTAACTCCGGTAAATTCTGATGGAAGAACAATATGTTCAGGTTCGTCTGCAAAACCTGACTGATCTTTTTTATTAAACCAGTGAACTCTAAATAAATTTAATGGATTAACATCATTATTATTTATTTTTGTAAGAGAATTTTTTATCTCTTCATTAATATTTACAGGATTTTGTAATTCTTTTATACTTGGGAGAATAACTCCTTTTGATTTAAAGTAATCTGATGTTTTCTTAATAACAGCTTGACTCATAGATTAAGTTTTAATACCTAAATTATTTTCATTACAGATATTATACGTATATCTTGCTATTGCAGTATCTTGAACACCTGTCCCTGTCAAATCACATATTGTAATGTCTTCTTTATTTTTTCTTCCTAAACTAGGATCAATGATTATACTTCCAAGATCATCAAATTTATGATCAGGCGATATTATGTTTTCCTTAATGGCGTGGTGTAATTCACCTAAAATAGTTGTTTGTGGTTGATTATCTGGAATATACTTATCACATAGCTTTATCATAGCTGGGTGTAATTCATTTTTTTGTTCTGCGTCAGATCCCATAGCTGTTATATGAGTGCCTTTTTTAATCCAATCAAATTCTAAAAGAGGTTTTTTACTTGGAGTCGTTGTTATAATTATATCTGAAGAACTAGCTAAATCCTCACAAGACTCGGATATGTTTATATCAATATTTAAATCTTTTAGACTATCTTTAAATTCATCAACTTTAACTTTATCACGAGCCCATAAATTTATTTTATTAATTTTTCTTACTAACAAAATAGCTTTTAGTTGTAATCTTGCTTGAATTCCAGCTCCAATAATTCCAAGATTACTAGCATCTTCATTTGATAGGTATTTTGCAGCTATTGCACCTGCTATTGCAGTTCTAGTATCAGTTAAATATCCCTCATCTAACAAAATAGATTTTATAACTCCTGTCTCAGAATCTAGTAAGACCATCATCCCATTACTAGATGGTAAGCCTAATTTAGGGTTGTCAAAAAAACCTGATGCTATTTTTATTGCAAAACTATCTAAGCCTTCAACATAAGCAGCCTTAACATCTGATTCACCATGATTTTTTTCAATATCAATTCTCATAATTGGAGGCATTACAGTTTTTCCATTAGACAAACTTTTAAAAGCCTCTTCTATAATTGGAATTAGATCTTTATTAAGATTTACGTGTTGAATAATATCTTTTTTTTTAAGGATGAGCATTGCTTAAAACTTTATTAAATAATTCAGAGTCAATGTTACCCCCACAAATTAAGCAAATTATATTTTTTCCAAGATGAGATGTTAAATTATCTTTAGCTACCATAACACTTGTCGCTGCTGCTCCCTCAGAAACTATTTTATGTTCCATAAAATTCATTCTAATACCCTCTGCTATTTTTTCTTCACTAACTAAAACGAAGTCATCTACATATTCTCTAACAATATTAAATGTATATTTGTTATCCAAGCCAATACTTCCTCCCAAACAGTCTGCCAAAGTCTCTATTTCATCAACATCTACTGGCTCTCCTTTTTTTAAACTTTCATACATTGATGGTCCTCTTTCCATAGATACAGCAATGACCTTTGTGTTTGGTTTTTGCAGTTTAATAGCTTTTGCTATTCCAGAAATTAGTCCTCCACCTGAAGTAGGTATAATAACTGTATCAACTTCAGGAAATTGTTCTAACATTTCAAGACCTACAGTTCCTTGGCCAATAATTATATCCTCATCATCAAAGGGGTGAATTAACGTAATATTTTTTTCTTTTGAAGTTTGTTTGGCAAATAAATCTGCTTCATCACTATTTTTTCCAATTATCTCAACTTTTGCCCCTAAATTTTCGATAGCTTCTTTTCTGTAATTAGGCACCATTGATGACATATATATAGTTGATTGAATTCCTAATACTTTTGAAGCATAAGCTACTCCCTTACCATGATTTCCTGTTGAAACTGCAATTACACCTTGGTCCTTTTCTTGTTCACTTAAGGAGAGTAACTTATTAACTGCGCCTCTTAATTTGAATGATCCAGTAATTTGAAAATTTTCTAGTTTAAGTTTTACTTTAGAGTTTTTTGATAAATATTGAGATTGGACTAGCGGAGTATAATTAACATAAGGTAAAATTTTCTTATGAGCATTTTGAATTTGTTGAAGTGTAATCAATTTATACCTTCATCAATGTAATTTAAAAAGTTTTCCAAAACCATCAATTTTATTATTTGTTTTTGATAAACGTAAAGAATCCCATATGATAGCCTGATTACTTGAGATAATGTTTGTTTTCAAATTTTCTTCTAAATCTTCAATTAAATCTAAAATTTTTAAAGCTGTACACGAAACAAACAAACAATCAATGTCTGTTAAATCTATAGATGAAATTGTTTCCACTAAACTATCTGATGTAACCTTTGCAATTTCGGAGTCATAATTCAAATTAAATGAACTAAAGGATTTAATATCAAACCCGTGCTTAATTAGATACTCATATACTTTAACATTTACCTCTTTAGGATAGGGTGTGAGAACAGCAATTTTTTTGAAATTTGATAATTTAAAGGCCTTAATTGCTGCAGTAATTGGTGTAGTTATCAAAGCATCTACTTTAGACTTATGTATTTCAGATTTAATTCTCTCTTCCCCTATTTCAATTGTGCCAGAGGTGCATCCATATGCTACTACATCAACTTTCTCATTAGGTAATATTTGATTTGTTGTTTCAGAAATATGATCTGCCATCTTGATATAATTTTCATGAGTAAGGGGATTTAAAAATGGAATTCTATTAAAAAAAATATCTATAGGTAAATTGTAACATACTTTTCTATAATCCTGTTCAATTGTCAAATCAGTTGATAAAGTTATAACACCTACTTTGCTGAAGTTTATCTCTTTTAAATCTGCTTTAAAATTATTTTGATTGAAATTATTCATAATTGATTGGGAAAGTAATCTTCACATTCCCCTTCTCTGTAAACATCTGTGGTTGCACAATGAAGACTTCCCCCAAAAGCATAAGCGTCTCTAAAAGGAACAGGAATTACATCCATACCAAAACCTTCCATTTGCTTAATCATTTTTTCTTCAGAAGCTTCAACACAAATTGTTTTTGGATTCAAAATTAATACATTCATTGATAACCAAATTGATGAATAACACATAGGTGGTGGAGTATTGTGAATTGAAGGTGCAGCTTCATGTATCTCCCATTTATTATCATCAAATATCTTTCTTTGATCATTTGAAATTTTTCTGTTGGGATTGATAATAATGACACCTGGCTTAATTGGGGTAAAACATGCATCAATGTGAGTTGGTATTAATTCTCCCGGTAAGTTTATTTGATGGACTCGATGGTTAGGAAAATGTCTTTGTAACCAATTCAAACCCTTTAAATTTGAAGTAAAATTGTTATGATAAAATAAATCTTTACCAAAACGCAGAACTTCAGCGGCATCAAATAATGGTTCTTGTTCGGTTAGTATCATATCTCTATCTGCGATTTTTTTATGTCTTTCTTCTTCTGTAATACCCTCTGGTAAGTAATTTGATTTATAAGTCTTAGCTGTTAAACGAGGTTTTGGAGCTGACTCCCATCGCATATTTGGATCTTCATCATAATATTTTTCGAGTAAGGGTCTATAAGCAAGATATTCAAACCAACGACAACGATATGACATTGGGGCTTCTAGCATTTCATTTCCTACAGTTAAAATTACATCTCTTGGAGGCATTGAACCGAATTGGCCATCATTTTGCCAATCTGGAGTTTCAATAGCTTTTGTAAAATCAATTGGCGTTGGTCGATCAACTTTTATATTTTGAGACTCAAGAATTTTAATAAAATTATCTAGCTGTAAATTTGCTTTTCCAATAGACTCTTCACTTCTAGGTCCATTAGCGCCCACCATTCCACTATCTTTAGTTATTTTAGGTTCAAGGGCAGGTTCCATTGGCGGCACATTTGCATTTTCTACCGTACCGACAATTACATGTCTAAGAGGATCCCATTCATTCCAAGAATTTACTGTTGTCATTATAATATCCTTAATTTAGGTTAACTATTATAATTAACGCTTATGGAATTAAACAATAAATCACTCTTTAAGGAAAAATGTTTTGTAAACGGACTGTGGACGGATAGTCAGAGTGGAAAAACAATAGAAGTTAATAATCCAGCTACAATGGAAATTGTAGGCAAAGTGCCAAACTTTTCAGCAGAAGAAACTAAATCTGCAATAGATCATGCTGAGAAAGCTTTTCAGTCATGGAAAAATACTACAGCGAAAGAAAGATCAATAATTTTGAAAAAATGGAGTGATCTTATAATCGAACATGTTGATGATCTTGCAAAAATAATGACAATTGAACAAGGAAAACCACTTGCTGAGGCCAAGGGCGAAATATTAATGGGTGCCTCATACATTGAGTTTTATGCTGAAGAGGCAAAACGAGTTTATGGTGACATTATCCCAGATCCAAGGCCAGGAAAAAGAATAGTCATTATCAAACAGCCTGTAGGAGTGGTTGGAGCTATCACGCCATGGAATTTTCCAAATTCAATGATTACTCGAAAATGTGCTGCAGCACTAGCAGTTGGATGTACAACCGTTGTCAAGCCTGCAAGTCAAACACCTTTTTCAGCTTTAGCTGTAGCAGAGCTTGCAAAAGCTGCTGGATTTCCTGATGGGGTTTTTAATATTGTTACAGGTTCAGCAAAAGACATAGGAATGGAATTAACTAAAAACCCAAAAATTAAGAAAATATCTTTTACTGGATCTACAGAAGTAGGAAAAATATTGATGGAACAGAGTGCATCAACAGTTAAAAAGTTATCAATGGAACTAGGAGGTCACGCTCCTTTTATAGTTTTTGAGGACGCAAATATTGATGAAGCAGTAACAGGTGCACTACAAAGTAAATTTAGAAATAGTGGACAAACTTGTATTTGCACAAATAGACTTTTTATTCATGAAAAAGTTTATGATTCTTTTTTAGAGAAATTTACAAATGAGGTAAAAAAAATAAAAGTTGGGAATGGTTTAAATGATGGTATTGTTTCTGGTCCGCTCATTGATAAATCCTCATTAGATAAGGTTATTGACCATGTTCAAGATGCAGTAAATACGGGGGCAAAAATTGCAGTTGGTGGTGAAGTTCATCCATTAGGAGGTAATTTTTATCAACCTACAGTTTTATCAAATGTGTCAACTGAAGCAAAAATAACATTTGAGGAGACCTTTGGACCAGTTGCACCATTATATAAATTTTCTACTGATGATGAAGTAATTAAAATGGCAAATGATACTCCATATGGACTTGCCTCATATTTCTATTCTCGTGATATAGGAAGAATTTGGAAAGTTGCTGAAGCTCTAGAATATGGAATTGTATCTATCAACAATGGATTACCAACTATACCTGAAATACCTTTTGGAGGTGTAAAAGAATCTGGTATGGGTCGAGAGGGCTCAAGGTATGGCTTGGATGATTATTTAATTATCAAATATATTTCAATGGGTGGAATTTAGGAAAGCCAAGCAGCTCCTCTAACACCGCTTGAATCACCATGAATATTTTTTACTACTTTGGTATGTAGAGTATCAGTAAAAACATATTTTTTTAACGCATCATCAATATTCTTATAAATAAAATCAATATTAGACATACCACCACCTAAAACAATTACATCAGGATCAAGAATATTACAAACCAATGACAAACCTCTTGCTAGATGGTCGGTGTATTGTTCGAGAGCAAAAATACAATCTGGATCATGTTCTTTAAAACCCTCTAATATTTTATGTGAATCATAATCTTTATTAAAACGTAAGTTAAAAGTCGAGGCAAAGCCAGGTCCAGAGACGTACGTTTCCATACAGCCATTTTTGCCACAATAACAGTCTTTAACATATTTTTTTTCATCATCTGATCTATTGGGTAAAGTAACATGTCCCCACTCACCGCCAATATTATTTCTACCTTGTAGGACTTTATGATCTATAACTATTCCACCTCCTGTGCCAGTACCTATAATTACTCCAAATACAACTTTGAAGCCTTTTCCACCACCATCCACAGCTTCAGATAAGGCAAAACAATTTGCATCATTTTCCAAATTAATTTTTCTATTTAAAATTTTTTCTAAATCTTTTTTTAACGGTTTACCATTAAGCCATATCGAATTTGCATTTTTAATTAATGTAGTGTCAGCAGATATTGCTCCAGGCATACCAATACCTATAGACTCAACAACACCAAAGGAGTTTTCAAAATTTTTAATTATAGAAAGTATACCATTGATAGTACCATCATAGTTCTTTTCAGTTTTAATTCTTTCTCGGTTTAATTCTTTACCAGAGGAGTCAATGAGAATGCCTTCAGTCTTGGTGCCTCCCAAATCAATTCCAATTTTCATTAAAGTTATTTTTTAATAACTTTTTGGATAGTAGGAATTAAGGCAACTGCTAATGCAACTTTAAATAACTCACTTGGTATAAATGGAAGTAAACCTACAGCTACAGCTTTTTGATAACCGATGATTGATCCAAGATAAATTATACCAATTGAGAAGATAATTATTGAACCAATGGTAAGAGAAATCAAAGATTTAAAATATGTTTTGCTAAAACCTAGATTTGCCAAATAACTTATTACTACAGATGCAAATAACATACCGTAAAGATAACCAGCTGTTGGACCTGTTAAATATGCAATTCCTCCACCAGAGGCAAAAACAGGTAAACCTATTGCACCTTCAAAAAGATATAAAGCAACTGTTACAAAGGAAAGTCTAACTCCATAAGTTAAACCAATTAAAAAAATTACAAATGTTTGCATAGTCATTGGAACAGGCCAAAAAGGAACTTGAATTTTAGCAGATAAAGCTAATAAAAGCGTTCCAAAAAGAGCTAATACTATGTTTAAGATATTAGAATTGATATTTTCAAAACTCTTCAACTTATTTATTAAAATCCTATTATTGTTCATAATTTTATCCTTTTATAATTTGTAATTAAACTAATTTATATTTTGCTTCAAGCTTATCCCAAAAAACTTTTTCTAAATTAACGTTATTTAGAGCATTAATTTGTTTGATACCAGTAGGAGAAGTTACATTAATTTCAGTTAAATAATCTCCAATAATATCAATTCCTACAAAAAATAGATTACTATCTCTTAATTGTGGTCCAACAACATCAATTATTTCCTTATCACGAAAAACTAAATCAGTTTTGCTAGGGACTCCCCCGGCATGGAAATTTGCTTTTATATCGCCATCTTTAGGAATTCGAGCTACTGATCCACAATATTCCCCGTCAATAACTATTAATCTTCTATCACCCTTATCAATTTCCTTAATATATTTTTGAATCATAATTGGTAAATCAAGATATTGTTTTAAAATATTAGGATTAAAATTATTTATATTAAATTTATGAATTCCTACTCCACCATTACCATAAAGTGGCTTAGTTATAATATCTTCAACTTTATTTAAGAATTCATAAATTTCATCAATATCTTTT
>CACNUI010000027.1 GCA_902623545.1 uncultured Alphaproteobacteria bacterium
GCATCTGCATCTTTAACATCATGAACTTCTAAAGTTACCATTTTGTTTTTAAAACCTTTTTGCTGCCATTGAACAAGAGAATCTCTTCCAATAAAATTTCCTTTATTTAAATGTACAAATCTTTCTAACCCAGACTCAAAAGCTGCATATTCTATAGACATTTCGGTACCAACCAATTTATATGTTTTTTCAACACGTAAGCTTTCCATTGCTCTAATTCCAAATGGTTTAAGCCCATAATCTTTTCCAGCTTCCATCAATTTGTCAAAGATATGGTTTTGATATTCAATTGGATGATGTAATTCCCACCCAAGTTCTCCAACAAAATTCATACGCATAGCAATAGCAGGTGCTAAACTAACATTTATTTTTTTTGATGATAGCCATGGGAAGTTTTTATTTGATAAATCAGTCTTGGTAATTTTAGAAAGAATATCTCTTGATTTCGGTCCTGCCAAAACAAGAACACCCATACTATTTGTTAAATTTTCATAAACTACTGATCCATCCTTAGGCATCCATTTATGAATCCAATCATGATCTAATCTTTGAAATGCACCTGCCGAAACTAAATAAAAGGAATTTTCTTTTTCTTTTGCAATTGTAAATTCTGAGTGAACGCCTCCTGCAGTGTTTAATGCATGACATAAGTTAACTCGTCCTATTTGTTTAGGAATTTTATTTGCTACAAGATAATCTAAAAACTCCTCAGCTCTTGTTCCAGAAATACGGCATTTAGCAAAAGCTGACATATCAAGTAATCCAGCATTCTCAGCAACATTCTTACATTCATTACCAACATGCTCAAACCACTTTGATCTTCTAAATGACCAATCATCTTTCTGAAGTTCTTTAGATGGAGCAAACCAGTTAGCACGTTCCCATCCAAATTTTTGTCCAAATACTGCGCCTAAATTTTTTAATCTGTCATAACAAGGAGCCTGTCTCAATGGCCTCCCTCCTTCTCTTTCTTCATCAGGATAATGAACAGTAAAAACATTTGCATATGCTTCTTCATTTTTATCAATTAAGTAAGACTCGGTTGCATAATCTCCAAATCTTCTAGGATCAACACCAAGCATATCAATAGTAGGTTCACCATCAACTATCCACTCAGCAATCTGCCAACCAGCACCACCTGCTGCTGTGATACCAAAGCTATGACCTTCATTTAACCAAAAGTTTTTTAGACCCCAAGCAGGACCAACTATGGGACTTCCATCAGGTGTATAACATATGGCACCGTTGTATACTTTTTTTACACCTACTTCTCCAAATATAGGAACTCTATGAATTGCTGATTCAATATGAGGTTCTATTCTCTCTAAATCTTCTTGAAAGAGTTCAAATTCAGATTCTTTATCAGGGCCATCTAAATAGCATACTGGGGCTCCTTTCTCATAAGGACCTAAAATCAGACCACCTCTTTCTTCTCTCATATACCATGAACTATCTGAGTCTCTTAGTACACCCATTTCAGGCAATCCTTGCTCTTTTCTTTTTACTATTTCTGGATGATCATCTGTTACAATGTATTGATGTTCCACGGGGATAACCGGGACTTCAAGACCTACCATCTTGCCTGTTTGTCTAGCAAAGTTTCCACTACATGAAACTACATGTTCACATTCAATTGTACCTTTGTCTGTTTCAACAACCCACATATCATCTTTTGATTTAGTAATACCTATGACATTTGTGTTTCTGTAAATTGTTGCCCCTTTATCTCTAGCACCTTTTGCTAATGCTTGAGTTAAATCTGCAGGCTGAATATATCCATCTTCTGGGTGCTGTATTGCACCAATCAAACCATCTGTATTACAGAGTGGCCATATTTCTTTTACTTGTTCCGGTGTTAAGAATTTTACGTCAACTCCTATTGTTTTGGCAACACCAGAATATTGATAGTATTCATCCATTCTATCCTTTGTTGTTGCTAACCTAATGTTTGATACTACACTAAAACCAACTTTTTGACCTGTTTCTTCTTCAAGTGTTTTATATAACTTAACCGCATATTTATGAAGTTGGCCAACTGAATAACTCATATTAAACAATGGTAAAAGTCCAGCTGCATGCCATGTAGATCCAGATGTTAATTCCTTTCTCTCAACTAGCACTACATCTGACCAACCTTTTTTAGCCAAATGATATAGTGTACTTACACCTACAGCCCCACCTCCAATAACTACGACTTTTGATTTTGATTTCATTATTACTATTTAATACTGTACTTCATTAATCATATTAAATAAGGTGGGTCAATCATGAGATACTTCAAACAACAGATTTTAGTGGTTATTATTAGTGCGTTAAGTTGTCTTTCAGCTTATGCAGAAATTACAGTAAAAGAATTATTTTTCGATGAATCAAAACCTTTTCATTTAAAAATAATTGATGTTATTCCAAAAGAAGGAATTGTACAAATTGGAAATGATAATGCAAAAAATACAATTATTGAATTTATGGATTATTTCTGTGGCTATTGTAAAAAAGTTCATCCAGAATTACTGCAGATAGCAAATGAGCGTGATGATACGCGTTTAATTTTTTTGCAACATCCAATATTAAGTGAATCCTCAAAGGTACTAGCGAATATGGTTATTGCAGCAAATATGCAGGGAAAGGGTGTAGAATTGCATAATGCATTATTTAGCATAGAAGGTAATCTAAATAGTGATAAACTAAATAATATCATAGATGATTTAGAAATTAATAGTGCCAAACTTAATATAGACATGACTAAAGAAAAAGTTTCAAATATTGTTAATTTAAGTTCTTTTTTAGCAAATGGTTCTGGAGCAAGAGGAACTCCTACTTTTTTTATTAATGAGGAATTTGTTGTTGGATATATATCTATTGATAGAATTAAAGCTTTATTAAATGAATAAAAGCTCCACTTTGCATGGAGCTTTTAAAATAGTTAGTTATTTTCTACTACTTCTCTTGTATTTGCGTTGTGAGACTCAGTAAATGGAATAGGAACAACCTCAGCATCAACTGGTTTTCCTGGTGTGTCTGCATATTGGTCAGGAAGATGAACCTTATACTTTTTTCCGTAATTACCAATCGGAAAACCATTTTTATTTAAAGTGCCATCAAATGGAACATACCCCATAGCAATATTTCTACCTTGTTCAGGATGATACCAAGGAGATGTGATGAAACCAGATGGCTCACCACCATCTTCTGAGACAAGCCAGAAGTCAGGTGCGTATTCCTCAATTGGTTTACCACCAAGACTTAATCCTACTAATTGAAGCTTATATGGTTTTTTCCCATCATTTAAATCTGCTTTCATTTTTTCTAAAACAGTTTTACCAACATAGTCTGTTGTTTTATTCCATTCACCTTTCCCAGATAAAGAAACTTGATAACCTAGATTGCACTGAAATGGATTATGTTGATTATCCATATCTTGACCCCAAGATAAAATTCCAGCTTGAATTCTTCTATGATGAGCAGGCGCAATTACCATTAAGTTATGTTTTTTTCCAGCGTCTAATACAGCATTCCACATGTCATCAGCATATTTCATAGAATCATATAGGTAAATTTCAAAACCCGCTTCACCAGAAAAACCAGTTTGTGAAATTATGCACTCTCTTCCACCAACTTTTGCTGATGCCAAACCATAGAATGGCATTTCATCAACTTTAACTTGATCGCCTATCAAATCATTCATTAATGCATGAGCTTTTGGACCCTGTATCTGTACTGGACTCACATCTATTTCATCAATATTTACATTAAACCTATTGTCATGATTTACACCTTGTAAATAAAGACCAATATCAGAGTCAGATAAAGAAAACCAAAATTCATCTTTTGATATTCTTAAAAGTATTGGATCATTCAGTACGCCACCATATTGATTACATAAGATAACGTATCTGCCTCTCATTGGAGATATTTTTGTTGCGTCTCTTGTTATTACATAATCAACAAAAGCCTCAGCATCAGGTCCTTTAACCTGAATTTGTCTTTCAACTGCAACATTCCACATGGTAACATGATTTTTAATTGCCTCATACTCAACCATTGCTCCACCATCTTCTGGTTTTACATAACCTCTTGGATGGTAAATCCTATTATAAACTGTTGCTCTCCAACATCCCGCCTCCATAGACAAATGCCAGTAAGGTGATTTTCTCACTCTGGTTGAAATAAGCATTTGAACTGGTGTAGGACCACTTTGTCTTAAATTGTAGGGAACCTTTCTGTCCGATTGATCCACTGACGTAGAATGTTTAATCATCATAAACTCCTTAAATAAATATGATATTTCTGTATTTAATCTTTAAATACTCTGCAATGATAAAATGTGTATGATTTAAAGAAAATGGTGGACCTTAATTAGGTCAAAATTTAGTCATAGTTTTGACAGCAAAATTTAATAAAAGATTTTTATGAAATCTAAATATTTATTACCAATATTCTCTATTCTAATTTTTTTAATGGGTTGCTCTGCTAGCTATAAAGAACTAACTACTATGGAAACTAATAAGCCAAAAAACTTTCAAGAATACTTATTGTCCGAGTACAAAAATAGAGCTACTTTCGAAGCAGAAGAGATGCATGATTGGAATTCAGCAAAATTATATTCTGAAAAAGCTCTCAAGAGTTTAGAAACTGATGAGATATATCCAGAAGAAATTTCATATTGGAAATTGCCAGAAGAAAGTATTAATGAAATAAGGATTGCACATGATAACCTTATGAGAATTTATAGAGATGCAAAAAAGATTGATCCTTTTAATTTAGCAAGAGCTATTTCATCACTAGATTGCTGGTCAGAGCAACAAGAGGAAAATTGGCAAACATGGGATATTAATAGTTGCAAGAATGATTTCTTGTACTCCATGCATAATATTTATGAAAAAATATCTATGCAGGAAAATAAGAAAGAATCTTCAGATAACAAAAATAATAATTTAGAAAAAGAAACAAAAGATGAAGTAACAATTGTTACTAAAGATGAAAATAAAGAATTAATGCAAATAATATATTTTGATTTTGATCAATTTAATTTAACTGAAGTTAGTAAAGACAAAATAAAAAATTTTTTAGATAATTATGGGGGTGTTATTAATGAGTATCTTGTCGTTGGGCATACAGATACTAAAGGTACAAATAAATATAATTTATCATTATCAATTAAAAGAGCAGAGTTTGTGAAAAAAATTTTAATCAATTATGGAGTAAAACAAAATAGTATAAAAATATTAGGTAAAGGCGAAGAAACTTTAGCTGTAAATACTCCAGATGACACCAAGCAACCAGCAAACAGAAGAGTAGAAATAAAAAAATTAAATTAACTTTTGTTTATTTTTAATTTGGTATATTGAGCACAATAAAATGTATACAAAAACAACTAAAAAAATAAATATTACTGTTAAACCATATTATCTTGAGGATCAATCAGAGCCTGAAGATCAACATTATGTTTGGGCTTATAAAGTTACTATTAATAATCAGGGTAAAGATAAAGTCCAGTTAGTAAATAGATATTGGAAAATAATTGATGCAAATGGAATACTTCAGGAAGTAAGAGGTAAGGGTGTAGTTGGTGAGCAACCTATACTAAATCCAGGCGAAAAATTTGAATATACTAGTGGAACACCACTTTCAACATCATCTGGGTTTATGGAAGGTATTTATGAAATGGAAAATGGTAGTGGTGATAAATTTAATGTTTTTATACCAAAGTTTTCTCTAGATAACCCATTTGATAAAAAGAAACTAAATTAATTTTTAGATTCATGAGAGACTTTAGGTCGATAGTAAATATAATTGGATTGCTTCTATGTATAGAAGCTGCAGCAATGTTAATTCCTTTAATATACGATTTGTATTATAAAAATGAGGATTGGGTCCAGTTTTTATATTCGAGTTTAATTACATTTTTTATCGGTATTATATTATTTATTTCATTCAGAAATAAAAATTTAAAGCTTGGAATAAGACAGGCATTTCTTTTAACTATTTCATCATGGTTAGTAATTTCTCTTTTTGGAGCAATACCATTTATATATTCATCATCTTTATTATCCTATACTGATGCTTTTTTTGAATCTGTAAGTGGCATTACAACTACTGGATCAACAGTTATATTTAATTTACAGAACTTGTCAGAAGGTATTCTTATATGGAGATCATTACTTCAGTGGTTTGGTGGAATTGGTATAATTGTTCTAGCAATGGCAATATTACCAACTCTACAAATTGGTGGTATGCAACTTTTACATATGGAACATGATGACCCCTATGAAAAAACTATACCAAAGGTAAATAGATTTGTTTTAGAGTTATTTTTATTATATGTAATTTTGACCATTTGTTGCGGATTTCTCTATTATTTTAATGGTATGTCAGGTTTTGATTCAGTAATTCATGCTATGACAACCATCTCCACTGGTGGTTTTTCTAATTATGATCAATCGTTTAAATTTTTTGATTCATTTCAAATAGAATTAGTAGCAATTACTTTTATGTTAGTTGGTAGTTTACCTTTTGTACTATATCTACAATTTATTCATCAAAGAAATAAATCAATTATAAAAGATGACCAAATAAAATTATTTTTTTTAATATTAATTTTAATAATTATATTAACCACATTGTGGATTACAAACAAACAATCTGTAGAATTAAGTAATGCTTTTAGAATTGCATTTTTTAATGTAACCTCAATTTTAACTGGAACTGGTTATACTAGTAATAATTTTTCTAATTGGGGAAGTTTTGGATTAGTAATTATGATTATTATAATGTTTGTAGGCGGTTGTGCAGGATCAACAACGGGTGGTATAAAAATTTTTAGACTACAAATCCTATTTAGAGGCGCAATAATGCAAATTAAAAAATTAACTCAGCCTCATGCAGTTTTTATTATGAGATTTAATGGCAAATCTGTTAATGAAAATACCTATAACTCAGTGATGGGATTTTTCTTTATGTATATATTTATATTTATTATTTCAGCAGTTTGCTTGAGTTTATTTAATTTAGATTTTCTGACAGCATTTTCTGCTGCAGCATCAGCAATTTCAAATGTAGGACCAGGCTTAGGTGAAATTTTAGGCCCATCAGGAAATTATTCTTCTCTAGATGATGGTGCAAAATGGATATTATCTATTACTATGATTATCGGAAGGTTGGAAATATTTACAGTTTTAGTATTATTATCTATGAATTTTTGGAA
>CACNUI010000028.1 GCA_902623545.1 uncultured Alphaproteobacteria bacterium
TTTTTATAAAAACCAGATGTGATTATAGATTGCCTCTTTTTATTGTTTAAGGTGGGCATAATAAATGAAATAAATGTAAAATCTTTTAATAATTTTATTTCTTTTTTTAATGGGATAAAAATATAGGATCCAGAATATATTTGCTGATTTATTGCTTTATGTTTTTTTATATCATATTCTGCAACTGCTTCTTCCTTAAAACCAGGGCCTTCAGGATTTGTATCACCTTGTATTAATTTTATAAATCTAGAATTTATTGATTTGATTTTAGGATCGCATGATATCATAAATGAAATTCTTTCTTTTGGTCTTACGCTTAAAATATCTGAGTAGCCTACTATCTTCTTTTGAGTCATAGTGTCATTTTGTTCTTAATTTAAAAACGTATCTTTCAGCATCTTCTAAATTTTTAAAAAATTTATTTATTTTTTTTGGAGGAATTCCTCTTTCACCAGACATTTTTGCAAGTTGCCATAATTTAAATGGTTTAACACAAATTAAGCAATATTTATTTTTTGTATTAACTGATCTTAAGTTATTTAATATTTTTAAAGTCTCTAGATTATGTTTAGAAAAAGGTTCTTTTAGAAACTTTTTTACATTTGCTTCTTTTTTTAAATAATTTTCCATAATCAAATTATAGTAAGGATTATATATCAATAGAATTAAATAGTTAATTTATATAAATACAAGATTTTGTAGAAATTATAAATTTATATATCTTAGTTGTAGAATTATGTCATATATACACCTCCAGTAACATTGATGGCCTGGCCTGTCATAAAATCTGAGTCACTACCCGCCAAAAATAATACAACTTTGGCTACATCCTCTGGCTTTTCAAGTCTGCCTAATGGAGTCTGAGCAATATATTCTTCTAAAACTTCATTTTTTGTCATAGATCTGATTTTTGATTCCCATTCAATTTCTCTATCTTGCATCGATGTTTTCACAAAACCAGGACAAACCGCATTTATTCTTATCCCGTATTTAGCAGTTTCTCTAGCGGCAGATTGTGTAAATCCTATTACTGCAAATTTACTAGCTGAATAATGTGATAGTAATGGAGCTCCAACTTTTGCAGCAAGTGATGCGGTATTAACAATTCTCCCTTCTATTTTATTTTTTTTAAATTGTACGATAGCTTCTTGATTAGTTAAAAAAACACCTTTTGTGTTTACATTGAAATTATGATCCCATTCATCTTCTGATAAATTTTCTATTGTATTCATTGTAGAAACACCAGCATTAGCGATTAAAATATGATAATTCCCAGTAATAGTACTTATTTCATTAAATGTTTTTTTGACTTCGTTTTTATTTGTTACGTCTAGTTTAAAATAAAAACTTTTATTTTTACACTCAATAGAAGTTTTTTTTGCACTATCTACGTTTATGTCAGTAACACATACAATTGCATCCATTTCAGAAAATTTTTTTGCTATTGATTTTCCAATTCCATTACCTGCACCAGTCACTATTACAACTTTACCTTTAAACATCAGAGCAATATATTAATATATTTTTTAAATAATAGATAATTAATATTATTTATAAAATTCTCCAATTAAAAATAAACCTAATGAAACTGAAAACCCTATACCAAATGCATATATAATGGTTCCTATTCCTACTATTCCTCCTAAATAAAACCCAATACCAACAGCACTAAGCTCTAAAAAAGTTCTTATAAGAGTTATAGATTGATTAGTCTGTTTGTTTATGCCAGTCATTAAACCATCACGAGGACCAGGTCCTAAGTTTGCAGCAAGATAATATCCGCTTCCTATACCTATAATAAATATACCTATAAAAACTTGAAATATTTGAAATAATAATTCTTCTGGGTAAGGTAAAATAAATAATGATAGGTCTATTACAACTGATATAAAAATTGCATTTAATATAGTTCCAATACCTGGTTTCTGTTTTAATGGAAACCATAATAATAGTACTGAAATACTAACTATAAAAGTCGTAATACCAATTGTATAACCTGTCTTAAGAGCCAAACCTTGATGAAGAACAAACCATGGACTTACACCAATATTGGCAGTTATTAACAATGCCTCACCAATACCAAATAAAATAAGCCCAAAAATTAAATAAAAAATTGTTTTTTTTTTTGGTTTTAAATTGAATTCATATTCAGAACTCCAACTTAATATCGGTATTTTTTTTAGCGTTAATATATAAATAAGATTTTTTAGCATAAATTTGGTTTCCTTTATCATATTTAATAATTATGCTTCTATTAATTTATGAGTAAAATTATGACTATTTTAATTAATTGTATTTAGAATCAGCGATATTTTTTATAAGATTAATGTATAGGAGATAATTATGTCGGAATTAATTTTTGAAGCTGGTGGAACAGCAGCGTTTATTTTTCATGTTTTATTTATGCTTTTCAATTTATTTATTATTTATCAATTTTATTTTAATGATAAATTTTTTAATGAACTAGGATTTTCAAATGAAGAACCAAAATTGGTTTTTAGAGGCCCTTTAGGTGCTGTTTTTTTAGCAATGTTATTAATGTCTATATTGTTAACTTTTGATGTAACTGGAAATACTTATGAAGAAAATGTAGTACAATATCAATTCTGGTATTCATTTTTATTCATGCTTATGGCAATAGCTTTAATTAGCTCAGTAGTTAGGTATTTTAACCTAGTAAACAATTATGGAATTACACCAAATATAAGAGGTGTCATATTTCCATTAGTTGGATTAATTCTAATTATTCTTAGAACAATTTTTGAGGGTTACTAATAAATTTCAAGCGGTTTAATAACCGCTTGTTTTAATTAAAATAACTTCTTACTTTTCTTCTAGCTGCAAAATGAAGAATGATTGAAACAATTAAAAAAAATAAAACAAAATAATATTCTCTATATTCTACATTCATTGAATAGAATACAAACATAGCACTTAATGTGAAATTTTTAATATATATATCTAAAAATTGGATAGGATACATTTTATCAGATTGAAAGAAAATATATCTAACTCCAAAATAGGCAAAGGTTAAAAAAATTGATAGTCTTAATGCATTAAGTCTATGGTATGGGATTTCTTGTCTTTCAACTATATTAAAGGGAAAGTAAATACTGACTCCCATAATTTCAGCTATAAAAGCGGAAATGGCCCATAAAGCTAGCAATCCAACTATTAATTTAGATAATATACGAGCCAATTTCCATAACCTTTTTTTTGGCCTTTTGTTACTCAGCAATATGCTTTCAGGCTAGTGACCGACTGAATAAAAAGTATTATAATTTAATGAAATATCATTGTAATATTTTTTTATTTTTTGTTGAAAAACAAAGGAAAATTACTTTTTAAAATTTTCTTTAATTGGTGAATAATAAATTAATATTAAAATTGAACCAGTTATAATACCACCTATTTGATCTAATACGGATCCAATTGATGTATAAACTACTGATCCATTAAAATAATTTAATAACAATCCTGAAATAATTAAAAAAGTATAAAGATTTCTTCCATATGAAATAAAACGATAAAGTAAATTTAAGGTAATAAGATACATAAAAAATAATATAATTGATATTGTCCTTGTAAAATTTTCATAATTTGAAAGAAGTCCTTTTTCTAAATAATTATTAATTTCAGTTAAATCATTTGATTGTAACATTGATGAAAAAACAATTAAAATAAGAAATGCAAAATCAATTAGTATCAAATTTTTAAATATTTTTTCCAATTCCATTACTAAAACATATATTATAATTATAAAATTAATAAATGTTATTTTTAAGATTTAAGTGAGCGTATAAAACAAATCCAAGTAAAATAGCCAGTACAAATTAACCAAATAAATAAGACTATAGTATCATTAATAATTAAATTAAATTCAGATTTAGTTACTAACCTTAAAGTAGTAGCTGCCCATATAACTGTAAAAAAAATTGTTGAATTTCTATAAGATTTTACTCTCAAAGGGTGTACAAATTTCCAAGGGACAAATGTAAGTACAGACAATATTATTATTACAATTAAATTAATCCATTCATTAGTATTGAGAATAAAGAAATACAAAACTACTACATTCCATACAGCAGGAAATCCTTGAAAATAGTAATCTTCAGTTTTCATATTTACATTTATAAAAGTGTAAAGAGATACTCCAAAGATTAAAGCTGGTAAAAATAATTCAAAACCTGATGGTACCATTTGAAACCAATAAATCATAAGAGCAGGATTAATTACATAGTTTAAATAATCAATTATAGAGTCTAATATTATACCATCAAGATTTGGAGCTTTCTCTTCTACACCTACTCTTCTGGCAAGGGTCCCATCAACTCCATCAACTAGTAATGCAATACCCAGCCATAAAAAACTTCCTACTTGATCATTATTTAATATTGATATTAAAGCAAGAAAACCAAGTATAGCTCCTGATCCAGTAAAAGCATGAACACCCCATGCGGATATTTGATCTTTATTAACTTTCATAAACGAATGGTTTCTTTATCATTAAAAATAGAGAAAATAAAATTTTTGAAAAAAATAGAATAAAAATGAGGAGTTTATGGGTTCTTTAAATTAGTCTTTTAACAATTTTATAATATCACTATCCCCTTCAGCGAAATTAAAGTTTTTAAATTCATTTTTTTTAATCCAAGCTGAGTCTTCGTGTTCACTTAAATTGATATCACCGTCAATATGAGAGCATATAAAATAGTGTAATTTTACATTTATTTTGTCATCTTGGTAGTTTTCTTCACCTAACTTATATTTGACATCTATTTCTATATTAAGCTCTTCCTTTATCTCTCTTTTTAATGCAACTTTAAAAGTTTCACCTTTTTCTACTTTTCCTCCAGGGAATTCCCAACTTAATCCCATGTGCTTACTTCTATTTCTTTGAGCAATAAAAAATTTATTATCTTTTATGATTATCGCAGCAACAACATCAAACTGATTCATTAATTAGTATTATCACGAATAAACTGATTTGCTTTTTTTATTATATAATTTTTTCTTTCAACATTCATTTTATCATAAATATTTACCATCATATTTAACCTTGGGTTTGATTGAAAAAACTTTCTATTTTTATTAATAAAGCGCCAATACAGTCCATCCATTATGTCATTCCAATTCCCTTTTTTAAAATTCATCATTTTCATAAAATAACTTGATCCACAAATATAAGGTTTGGTACTAAATATACCTCCATCACTAAACAATCCCATACCATAAACATTAGGTGACATTACCCAATCAGAGCTATCTACAAACATTTCCATAAACCAATTATAAACTTCATTAGGTTTAATTTCACATAAGTTCATAATGTTACATAAAACCATTAGTCTCTCAATATGATGAGTGTACCCATATTTTTGAGCATTTTTAATTGAGTGATCTAAAGGATCTAAACCAGTTGTACCGTCATACCATTTTTTAGTAAGAGAATTTTTATGTTGAAAGAAATTATTTTCTTCTAATTGTTGATCATAATTTTGGTAAATTCCTCTAATGAATTCTCTCCATCCAATAATTTGCCTAATATAACCTTCATAAGAATTAATTTTAGTTTTATTTTCAACTTTTCTTACTCTCTCAATTATTAGATCTGGTGTTAATAAACCTAAATTAATCATGGGGCTTAGAACACTATGAAATAAAAAGTTATTATTAGTATCAACTGCATCTTCGTAATCACCAAATAAATTAAATTTTTTAATAATAAAATAATCTAACCATTTCACTGCATCATCATAAGTTGTAGGTAGCCAAAAATTATCAACTTGGCCTGGGTGATTTTTAAAAATTGTGTTTATTTGTTGTTTTAAAACTTTTGTATGCTTTGTTTCTTTTGCAGTAATCATTTCTGGTATTTTAATATCTTTAGGGAGTTTTTTTCTGTTATCTTCATCAAAGCTCCATTTACCACCTTTGGGCTTTTTATTTTCCATCAAAATA
>CACNUI010000029.1 GCA_902623545.1 uncultured Alphaproteobacteria bacterium
CATCGTTTGGTTATCACAGGTGACTATAAAGTAGGAAAAGATAAAACATGTAAAAATTTCAAACTTGTAAAATGTGATACTTTAATTACCGAAGCAACGTTTGGCTTACCTATATTTCAACATCCAGATCCCAAAAATGAAATTGAAAAACTTATTCAATCGGTAAAAATAAATAAACATAATTGTCATATTGTTGGCGCCTATGCACTTGGAAAAGCACAAAGAGTAATGAATCTTTTACGCCAGCAGAATTATAATGAAATAATTTATATTCATGGATCTTTAGAAAAGTTGTGTGAATATTATTCAAAAGAAAAAATTAATATTGGAAAATTTGAAAAAGTTTCTTCAAAAGATAAAAATTTCTATGAGGGCAAAATAATTATCGCACCTCCATCAGCTTTAAAGGATCGTTGGTCAAGACGGTTTCCTAATCCTATTATTTGTATGGCTAGTGGATGGATGACGGTTAAACAAAGAGCAAAACAACAAGGTATTGAACTTCCATTAGTTATTAGTGATCATAGTGATTGGAACGAATTACTAGATACAATTAATAAATCAAAGGCAAAAAATATTCTAATTACACACGGACAAGAAGACGCTTTAGTATATTACTGTAAAAAACAAAATCTTTTATCTAAGCCACTTTCCATCCAAGGAAGAAGTGATGAGGAAATAGAATGAAAAAATTTTCTTCCTTACTTCATAATTTAATTTTAACACCAAGTCGAAATACTAAAATTAAGTTACTTCAAGATTATTTTAAAACTCTAGATATCAATCGTGCATATGCTCTTGCAATTTTATCTAACCAACTTTCATTTCAATTCATTAAAGCATCTAAACTGAGAGAGCTTGTTTATGAACAAGTGGATCAACATTTATTTGATTACTCATATGACTATGTTGGAGATTTAGCAGAAACAATATCATTAATTTGGCCAACCAAAAAAGATGGTAAGTCACAAAATTTATCTACTTTAATAGAAATAATAAAAAAAATTAAAAAGTCTGAAATTAATACAGAGTTTAGTAAAATTTTGAGTCAATTATCTAATAACGAAAGGTGGACTTTAATTAAAATTTGTACGGGTGGGTTGCGAATTGGAGTATCTGAAAGATTAGTAAAAACTGCTATAGCTGATCTTTATAACAAATCTGTAAATGAGATTGAAGAAATTTGGCATGGTCTAGAATTTCCATATGAGAATTTGTTTCAATGGTTAAAAAATGAAACATCAAAACCAAAAATAGATTTTAAAAAATTATTTCACCCCATGATGCTTGCTAATCCAATTGATGAGGAAAAAGATTTTAAAAGATTGAATGCTAGTGAATTTCAAGCAGAATATAAATGGGATGGAATAAGGGTTCAACTTATGGTTTCATCAGAAAGTGTATCACTATACTCAAGAACAGGTGATAATATTTCATCCGCATTCCCAGAAATAATTGAAAATACTAAAGGTGATGCGGTTATTGACGGAGAATTACTTGTGGGGAGAAATTTTAAATCCTCTAGTTTTAATGATCTACAACAAAGGTTAAATAGAAAAAAGGTATCAAAAGATCTTCAAAAAAAGTTTCCTGTTTTTATTCGAGCTTATGATATCCTTTTTTATAAAGGAAAAGATCTAAGAAAATTATTTCTTTACGAAAGAAGAAAATATTTAGAAATATTTCAAAAAGAAAATAAAACTAATCAAATTGATTTGTCATCAATGATAAAATTTAAAACTTGGAAAGAATTAACTAAATATAAAAATAATTTTCATGATGAATTAAATGAAGGTTTAATGATTAAACTTAAAAATAGTGAATATTTACCAGGAAGAAAAAAGGGGTATTGGTACAAATGGAAAAAAAATCCAAAACTAGTTGATGCTATTTTAATGTATGCTCAACGAGGACATGGCAAAAGATCATCATATTATTCAGATTTTACGTTTGGTGTTTGGAAAAAAAATGAACTAGTTCCTATAGGAAAAGCGTATTCCGGTTACACAGACAAAGAGCTATTAGCTTTAGATAAATTTATTAGAAATAATACTACCAATAAATTTGGTCCTGTAAGAGAAGTAAAAAAAGAAATTATATTAGAAGTAGCCTTTGACGATGTCTTCCCTAGCAGTAGACATAAATCAGGTGTCGCCATGCGTTTTCCTCGAATTCATAGAATTAGGTGGGACAAGCCAACAAATGAAGTACTTTCCATTGAAGAATTTAAGAAAGAATTTAAAATAGGTTAACCAAATTATTTTCACTTAGATGTGTCCATAAATGTGAAAAGCTTTGTTGAAATTTTTTTTGTGCATCTACAGCATGCTCTTTTTTTTCAAATACACTATAAATACAAGAACCACTTCCAGTTAGTCTTGAAAATATAACATTTTCAAAATCCTCCAAGAAATCTATTATTGATAAAAATTCAGGTTCATTTTTTTTAAGAATTTTTTCAAAATCATTTCCCGAATCTTGATCATTAATTTCTTCTAAATCAAAGTCAGTATTATAATCAAAATCTGACAATTGAAATGAATCATACATATTTTTTGTAGAACATTTGAAAGACGGTCTAATTAGTAAGAAATAATATTTTGGAAAATGAACATTGGCAATTAAATCACCCCTACCTCTAACTAAAGCATCTTTTTGATGCAAAAAAATAGGAATATCAGAACCAAGATCAACATAATCAAATATATTCTTCTTTTTTATTAACTCTAGATTTTCTAAAATTTTTATAACACTTGCAACATTAGATGAGGCAGAACCTAAACCAGCTTCATAAGGAAAATTTTTTGATATAGTAAAAAGAAGTTTTGGTTTTTCTTCATTTATATATTTGAATAATTTATTAATAATGCAATCCTCAAATAGGTTATTTCTTGGAGCAAATTTACCTATATATTCTACTTTAAATTTATCGTGAGGCTGAACAGTTATCTCATCGTAAAGATCAATAAAAGTTATACCAGTGCGAATATTATGAAAACCATCATCTCTTTTATTTAAAATTTTTAAAAATAAATTAACTTTGGCAGGTGATTTTTCAATTATTTTATCCAGCATTAATATTATCTAATTTACTTTGAACATCTTCGGTTATTTCATCCTCTGGTTCAGCCAATTCTAGTGCTTGTTGCCAAAAATGAATTGCTTCTCTCTTTCTTTTCATAGCATAATAAATATCACCAAGATGGTCTAGAGATATTGCTTCACCAGGAGCAATATCGATAACTTTTTCCATTAATCTTGCAGCTTCTTCAAAGTTATTTTTTTTGAAATATGCCCATGCTAAACTGTCAATAATATAATAACTTTCCGGATTAGCATTATAGGCTGCTTTTAACATTTCTAGTGACTGATCAATCTTTATTCCTCTTTCAACCCATCCATAGGCTAAATAATTTAAAACATTTGGTGAATCTGGTTTTATATTTAGAGATAATAGAAAATCATTTTCAGCACTTGCCCAGTCACCAAGACGTTCATAACAAATACCTCTCATGTAGTATATATTCCATAAATCACTTTGTTTTTCTTTTATCATTTCACTATATAAAGATATAGCAAGTTTATACTTTTTTTTAATTCTATAAAAGTCAGCAAGTATCTTTTGAAGTAGATAATTATTATTGTTATTTTTTAATATACTTTTGATTTTATTTTCTGCATCTTCATAAGATAAATTATATGAATAATTAAAGGCTAAATTTCTTTGAGCATCAATATAGAAAGGACTTGATGGTTTAATAATTTGAAATAATTTATTTGCTAATTCATATTTTTCAATATTTTGAAATAATTCTCCTTTAATTAAAATTGCTCTTTCATTTTTATTATCAATAATTTTTGAAAGTGAGGTATAAAATAAAAGAAAATTATAATTTAAAGATTGTTGATCTACATTTGAAAATGAAGAAGTTACAATATCAATTAGTGAATTACTAATTGTAGTTTTATCTTTCAATTCATTATTATTAAAAAAAATAAAATCAATTAACTCATTTTTATTTTTTGCCTCTTGATGAAATTTTCTTATTTCATCAAATTTTTTATTTGAATACATGTATACAAGTTTTACAATGTATGCTTCCTGATTATCTTTATCATTAAGAATTAGTTTGTTTGCTATTTTATTCGCCTGAGATAAATCTTCTATAATGACTGCTGCTATAATTTTATTCAAAAGATTAATCTCGGAATAAATATTTAATTCTGTCTCAAAATTAGATAAACTTTCATTAAAATCATAATTTTTAAATGCTAATTGGGAAATCAGAAAGGATGAGCTAGAAAATGCTAGAACAGGTATTGAAACAAAGGAAATTACGACAATAAATATAAGATTTTTCATCAATTTATTATTTAAAACAATATATAGTTACAATACAAATAGATAATCTTAAATTACAATGAATCAAACTAAAAAAAATGTTGAATTTATAAAGAATTCAGGAATAAATTATTTTCTCCAAGATTCTCCAAGAAATTGGTTCGAAAGTCCTGTCAAAAAAGCAAAAACACAAAATAATATTCAACAAAATAATAAGTTAGAGCAACTAGACGAGATAATAGCCAGTCTAAAGAATCATGAAACAATATTAAAAAAATCTGCAAAAAATTTAGTTGTCTTTGATGGTAATCTAGATGCTAAAGTTATGTTTATTGGAGAAGCTCCGGGAAGAGATGAAGATGAACAAGGAATCCCATTTGTAGGAAGAGCGGGTCAACTTCTTAACAAAATGTTATCTGCAATTAATTTAAAAAGAGATGCAGTTTATATCACAAATGTAGTTAATTGGAGACCACCTGATAATCGTACGCCTACTGATGAGGAAATTTTAGAATTTTTACCATTCTTACAAAGACAAATTGATATTGTTAACCCTGAATATATTTTTTTATTAGGCGGTGTAGCAGCTAAAGCTATATTATCTACTCCTTTATCTTTAGGAAAATTAAGGGGTAAATGGCATGAATATAAATCACTTCAACTAAATAAAACAATTTTTACTATTGCCTCATACCATCCTGCATTTCTATTACGTTCACCACAATATAAAAAAGCATCTTGGGAAGATTTACAAATGTTACAAAAAAAACTGGAAAATGAATAACTTATTCATTAATTTTATTTTAATTATTTTCTATAGTATTTTATTAATCAGTAATAATGCCTTTGGTTTTCAAAGTAATATATCAGAAAAATATAGTACAATATTTTCATCTAAAGTCTTAGGTGAAAAAGATTTAGAATATTATCAAAAGGCATATCAATTTCAGGAACAATGTAAGTGGAAAAGTGCAAATAGGTATATTTTAAAAATACAAAATAAAATTTTACTTGGGCATATTTATGCTCAAAAATTTTTACATCCTAATTGCTATAAATCTAAATATTTAGAACTTTATTATTGGTTAAAGAAATATAATGATCTTCCACAGGCAAAACAAATATATAGATTAGCAATAAAAAGAATGCCCGAGGGTTATAAAAGTCCAACAAAACCCTCCCCTCCTATTGGTGTAGAAGCTGAAAAAGTAAATTTTATTAAAAATAATAGTTACAAAAGCTCAAAAAAATTATCAAGCGGTCAACGTAGTGAAAAAAGAAAACTAATAAATGGTATTAAATCGAGAGTAAATAAAGGGTGGCCAACAGGCGCAGTTCAGTTACTCGACCAACGTGATGTTAATCTTTTATTAGATCAGGTTGAAATAGATCAACAAAAAGAATTGATAGCAAAGGGATATTTTCTAGCAAATAAAAATGAACTTGCTATAAAATATGCATCTGAAGCACTAATTAATTCAGCACAATATGTTCCTTATGCGGCTTGGACTGCTGGTTTGTCATCATGGAGACTCGAAAAATATGAAGAGGCAGCCAGATTTTTTTCATTATTTTCCATAAG
>CACNUI010000030.1 GCA_902623545.1 uncultured Alphaproteobacteria bacterium
TTTTACACCAAATTTATTAACATAACCTTGATATACAAATGTAGAATCTGCATATCTATCTGAGATTACAATTTTACCTCTTTTTAAATTTGGCATAATCACATTATTAATATGATTAATTCTAGAAGCCATAAGTAATAATATTTCTTCTTTATTACTTATTTTTAACTTATTACTTAAGATAAGTGATCTCAACTTTTCTGCTATTTTTGTTCCTCCAGGCTCCCTTGTAACAATAAAAGGTAATTTTTTTTTATTAAGGTATTTTTTTAAAAGAATTATTTGAGATGACTTTCCACTAGCCTCTGGACCTTCAAAAGTGATAAAAATACCGTTTTTAATTTTCATCTAAACTAGTACCAAATAAAAGATATTTTGCAGCAGCAATAATCTTTAAAAATGGATTTACTTTAGATATGTTTTTTTCTGCTACAAGTGGTATTATAATATCTGGTTTGCCGTCTATTGATATGGTTAATTCACCATATTTTTTATTTGATATTATTGGTGCAGAAATTGGTTTTATATATTGAATTGAGCTTTTCATTAGTTGTATTTGGTCAAAAGACAAAGTAGAGATAATTTTTTTTGATGAAATTAAATTTATATGTGGTTCAACACCTAGCCAAACATCAACATTTTTTATTATTTGACCTTCTTCAACTAAAGTTTTTTGAGATGTTTGATTAAAAGCCCAATTAATTAAATTAATTGATTCATTTAATCTTGATCTGGAGCTGTTTGTTCCATTAATTACTATCGTTATTCTTCTTTTATCTCGTTTAGCAGTAGCAGCTATCCCCCACCCAGATTTTTTTGTAAAACCAGTTTTCAATCCATCTGCTCCTGGAACTTGATATAAAAGTTTATTTCTATTTGGTTGAGTAATTTCGTTATATGTGAATTCTTTCATTTCAAAATATGAATAAAGATCAGGAAAATTTTTTATTAATGCATTAGATAGTATAGCTAAATCATATACAGTGGAAAAATGATTTTCATCAGGCCAGCCTGATGAATTGATAAAATTAGTATTAGCCATACCCAAACGCTCAGCATAAACATTCATCAGCTTTGCAAAGTCTTCCTCAGTACCTGCTAAACATTCTGCAAGTGCAATAGAAGCATCATTTCCAGATTGAACGATTATACCTTTTAGTAAATCATCTACAGTTACTTTATCATCTATTTCTAAAAATGTTCTTGAACCCCCCATTTTATAAGCCTTTGGAGAAACTCTACATTCATTTAGAATTGAAAAATTTGTATTTTCAATTCTATCAAAAGCAACATAGACAGTCATAATTTTGGTCATCGAAGCGGGAATAACCTTTGCATTAGAATTTTTTTCAAAAAGAACTTCATTTGTATCAAAATCAATGACAACTGCTTGCTCTGCTTTTGTATCAATAGCGTAAAGTTTTAAAGAAAAAATAAAAAATAAAAAAAAGCTAAAAATTTTTACCATAAATATTAATAATTCTTAATTATGACCTTTATTTGTTATTCAATAAGAATTTCAGTCTCCTTATAACCTTTTGAGATAAAGTATGAAACCAAATTATTTGCTTCTGTATTTTCAAGAGGACCAATGATTACGTCATATTTAGAATTATTTTTTTCAGAAGTATATTTTAAATTGTTATCATAGTTATCCACTATGGATCCAATACTCTCATAATTTTCAAATCCTGTAACTTTTAAATATAATTTGAAATCAGTTATTTTTTCTGAATTTAGCTCAATTGGCTCTTCAACAATAGAATTGGTTTCATTGTTAGTGTCTAGAATTTCATCAATTTCTTCTATAGATACAATATCTGTTGGTGCAGAGGAGATAGTTTCATCAAAATTTTCTTCATTTAATGAATTTGCAACACTCTTCCATTGCTTACTAGCATCAGAAAGTATTTCTACTTTTACAGTAGCTATTTTAGATTTATAAAATCCAAGAAGTTGTGCAACTTTTCTTGAAACCTGAATAATAACTGCATTATCATCATGTCTATCTATTATTTTTACATTTATAGAAAGTCCATTATCCAAGTTAGTGACTTTGACTATACTTGGTATAGGTAATGTTTTATGTCTGCCAAGTAACTCTGTGACTTTATTTATATCGTTGTTTACAGTTTTAATATTGTGTAATTCCTTACCATAAAAAGAAGAAAGTCCAATTTCTGAATAATTATAATTTTCCTCTGGAATGTAACTAACGCCTTCAATAAAATAAGGCTCACCAAGATAATAAAAAATATTATCTTTTGTTTTTTTATTGTTTAATTGATTTTTATCTTTTTTATCTTCTTTTTTATTTTCGATTATTTCTTCTATTCTATTTGTACTATTTTCTACAGCTTCACTAACATTATTAAGATTTATTTCATTACAAGAAACTATAAATAAAAGAAAAATTAAACTAATTAGATATTTTATCACTTAGGAGACCTACTGATACAGCATAATATGATGAACAATTATAATAAAGAATATTTTTGTAATTAGGATAAACTATGAACATTCTTCCATCTATCCCATCTGGCATTATTAATCTAGCTTCTAAATCATCTCTTATTGGTAAAGGATCTCCATTGATTTTTGTAAATCCTAATTTGGACCATTCGGATAGAGTTTTTGGAATTGATCTACGTTTAACTGCCCCACAACCTTTGGGATTAACTTGTTTTATAGAATCAAAAAAAGATGAAGAAATATTTTTTGGTGGAAGGACTTCTCTCCCCCAAGTACTATCATTAGACCATGGATTTTTATCTAATGAAGTTAAGTAGTTTGCAGTACTAGCAAAAGCATCTGCATAACTATTCCATATATCTATGCCATCGCCATCCCAGTCATATGCAGTTTCTAAAAAAGTTGTAGGGATCATTTGTGTCATACCAATCGCCCCACCCCAACTACCTTTTAGTTCTCCATTAGGAACAAGATTTTTATCTAATATTTCAAGAGCAGCAAATAATTGTTTTTTATAAAAGTCACTTCTTCTTCTATCAAATGCAAGAGTTGTTATCGCAATTATGGAATTTATTTTTCCTTGATTTCTTCCATAATAACTTTCCATACCTAATACAGCCACTATAAATCTTGGTTGTATTTTAAAATCATCACCAATTTCTTTTAATAAATCTTTATGTTTTTTTAAAAAATTTTTTCCCGCATAAACTTTATCTTTAGTAATTGTATAAAATAAATATTCATCTAGAGTCATTGTTGATGCCGGCTGGCATCTATCACGCATAATAATTTTACTTTGTGGCTTAACATCATTTAAATTATTTGAAATAGTATTTTGGCTTATGCCTCTTTCTAGTGCTTCTTGTTTTATATTTATCAGCCAGCTGTTCCATTCTTTATCAGTTGGCATTTTCGGTTTTTCACAATCAGTTGCATAAGATTTGAAAGAAATAAAAACAAAAAATATTATAAACCTAATAATCATAAACTAAAATTACCAAAACTATCGTCAATTAGGAAATGATAATACTTAATATTTTGACATTTTTAAGATGAAACTATAGTAAGCTTTTAAAAGGAGAGATGGCTGAGCGGTTGAAAGCACCGGTCTTGAAAACCGGCAACGGGGCAACTCGTTCGTGAGTTCGAATCTCACTCTCTCCGCCATAGTTAAATTTTATCTAGTTATAGTCCCCCAACTAATTCTATTCCAACCTCTTTCATGAAGATAATACAGTACAGTTTTTGTAACAATCTCTAGTAGTGTTATACTTCCTGCCCATGATAGCTTACCAGTTATAATATAACTAATCAAAAAAGTGTCCGCAGAAGCTAAAATTCTCCAACTTATAGCTTTAACTAATGATCTTGTTTTATTTGCAATCATATTATCCCCTTTGTTAAATTTATATTTCTATTTTAAATTAAAAATTTTTTAAAAAAATCACATAAATTTAAAATATTTGTAAGATTGTGTATCAATTAAATACGAAAATTAAGAAAAATACAAAAATGAGGATAATTATTATTACAAACCAATAATATTTCCCCCTTAACCTGTATTTATCTTTATAAAATTCTCTCATTTGTTTTTTAAATTAACTTCTAGATTTTCTATTCTCTTTTTTAATTCCTGCAACGAGAAATAGATAAATACTATTGGACCCATAATCATAATTCCTACAATAAAAGCTAAAAATTCGAACATAAATTTACCTCATTTTAAATTTGAAAGATTATAAAAATTATATAATAATTTTGCAAATTTAGGAGGAAATTATGAAAACTTTTATATCTTTAGGAATATATTCACAAAAAGGAGCAGATGGTATAATTAATGGTTCATCAGATAGGAAAATAGCAATGGAAAAAATGCTAAGCAGTATTGGGGCTAAGTTAATAGATTATCATATTACTAGAGGGCATTATGATTTTGTCATGATTTCAGAAGCAGAATCATTTGAATCAGTAGCTGCATGTGCTTTGAAAGCTAAGGCTGAAGGAACTCTATCAGAAGCAATAACTTTGGAGTCAGTAGATTTAAATTTAGTAAGAGAGATGGGAAGCAAAGTTGATTTTTCTCCTCCAACTTCATAAACAAATAACACCTAATTATTTGGTGCTATTATTTTTTTCAAAAAGCCACAACTTATCTTGAGCTAATAAATAAATTTTACCATTCTTTGGATGAATCTTTATATCTCTTATTCTGCCAATTTTTTTTTCAAAAATTACATTTTCTATTACGTTATCTAGATCAGAGAAATTTAAAGAAATTAAAGATTGTGATTTTAGCGATGTAATCAAAGCAAGTCCATTAAACTCGGGAAATTCCTTGCCTTTGTAAATTGTAATAGCACTTGTTGCTATAGAAGGAACCCAGTAATGAATTGCTTTAGTAAAACCAGGCAACCATTTAGGTCCAATTTTTGTCATATTATAATTTTTTCCACCCCAACCTAAAATTTTCCAACCATAATTTTCACCCTTCTTTACTTCTCCAAACCAATCACCTCCCCTTGCTCCATGATTACTAATGTAAACTTTATTATCAAACGGAGAAAGTGCCATTCCTTGAGGGTTTCTAACACCTATTTGATATATTTCTGGTAACCATTCTGGTTTATTTATAAATTTTGGATTATCTTTTGGAATAGAACCATCCAAGTTTATTCTTATAATACTACCAGGATGTTTATCTGCTTCTTGAGCAATCATTCCTTTGCCCCGTTCACCAATTGAAGCATATAAGTAATTATCTTTAATAACTATTCTAGATCCAAAGTGATAGGGAGATCGGATTGGTGGATTTGCTCTAAATATATTTTTAAAATTTAAATTTTTTCTATTGAATTTTGCTTTTGCTATTGAAGTACTA
>CACNUI010000031.1 GCA_902623545.1 uncultured Alphaproteobacteria bacterium
CATTGCAAGAGGCTATTGAGAATTTAAATAAATCATCATCTAAGATTATTCTTATTGTAGATCAAAACGATAAATTTAAAGGTACTGTCACTGATGGAGATATTAGAAGAGCACTTTTAAAAAATTTAAATTTAAAAAATTCTATAAATGATGTTATCAATCATAATCCTCTTACTGTTGAGAAAAATTTAGATATAAAATTAGTAAAAGAGATAATGGAAAAAAACAAGATTCAACAAATCCCTATTATCAATAAAAAAAATGAAATTTTAGGACTTCATCTATGGGATGAATTAAGTAATCCAATTCTAAGAGATAACTTAATGATAATAATGGCTGGTGGAAAAGGAACTAGATTACTGCCATATAGTCAAAATATTTCAAAAACTATGTTAAATGTTGGCGGCAAACCAATTTTACATAGAATTATTGATAAAGCTAAAAAAGATGGATTTAGAAATTTTATTATTTCAGTAAATCACCTTAGTGAAACTATTGAAAGTTATTTTAAGGATGGTACAAAATTTGATGTAAATATAACTTATATAAAAGAAGAAGAATCATTGGGTACAGCTGGAGCATTAAGCTTGATAAAAAATATTCCTAACAATGATTTTATAGTCACAAATGGTGATGTTTTAGTTGATTTAAAATATTCAGAAATCTTGGAATTTCACAAAAAAAATAATTGTTGTGCCACTATGGCAGTTAAACCACATGAAATTCAAAATCCTTTTGGAGTTGTAAAAATGTCTGGAATAGATATTACGAATATAGAAGAAAAACCAATATATCAAAGCTATATTAATGCCGGAGTTTATGCTTTATCCCCTAAATCTTTAAAATATTTAGAAAGAAATGTTTTTTGTAATATGACGACATTATTTGAAAAAATTAAAAATTCTATGGAGCGAATTTCTGGTTTTCCTATTCTTGAGTATTGGATAGATATTGGAATACCAGAGGATTTAAATAAAGCAAATAAAAAAGAAAATTAGAATGGAAATTATTAAATTACCTAAGCCGGTAGATACATATAAATATTCTGAGAATGTTAAAAACTTAGATCAATATTATGGTTTGCCATCAAAAGTTGAATACTGTAAAAAATGTGTAATCACAAACCAAAGACCTAACTCTGCTGTTGAATACAATCACACGATTTTAACGAAGAAAAAAACTATTCATTTTGACGAAAAAGGAATTTGTGATGCTTGTAATTTTGCTAATAAAAAAAATACTGAAATTGATTGGCAATTAAGAGAGAAAGAATTAATTGAATTATGTAATAAACATAGGAAAAATGATGGATCTTATGATTGTTTAGTTCCTGGATCTGGCGGTAAAGATAGTTTTTACGCATCTCACATTTTAAAAACAAAATATAATATGCATCCTTTGACTGTTACTTGGGCACCACATATATATACAGATTGGGGATGGAAAAACTTTCATTCTTGGATTGGTGCAGGTCATGATAATTACTTAATGACGCCCAATGAAAAAGTTCATAGGCTTTTAACTAGACTGTCAACTGAACTTTTATTTCATCCTTTTCAACCATTTATGTTTGGGCAAAAATCACTAGCTCCAAAAATGGCATTATTATTTAAAATCCCTCTTATATTTTATGGTGAAAATGAAGCTGAATATGGCAATCCGATTGAGGATACTGAGTCTGCAATTCGTGATTGGTCATATTTTACATCTGAAAATAGTGACAAAGTTTCTTTAGGTGGCGTTTCTGTTACAAACTTAATTGATTATTTTGGAATTAATAAAAATGATCTTCATCCTTATTTGCCTGCCAATCCAAATCAAATATTTGAGAATAAAATACAGGTTCATTATCTTGGTTACTATCACAAATGGCATCCACAATCTTGTTATTATTATGCTGTTGAAAATGGAGGATTTGTTGCCTCACCAGAACGAACACCAGGAACATATTCTAAATATAATAGTATAGATGATAAAATTGATGATTTACATTATTATACCACTGGAATTAAATTTGGGATAGGTAGGGCAAGTTATGATGCTGCCCAAGAGATTAGATCTGGTGATATTGACAGAGATGAAGGAGTCGCATTAGTAAAAAGATTTGATCACGAATTTCCAGAAAGATTTATCAATGAACTTTTTGAATATTTATCTTTGAATAAAAAAGAATTTCCAATAGCTAATAAAATGTTTGAAGAGCCAATAATGAATTTAAATTATTTCAATCTCCTAACTGATAATTTTAGATCTCCACATTTATGGTTGTATAAAGATAAAACTTGGCAATTAAGAAATCCAATTAAATAACTAAATGCGCAATTTAAGATTAATTGCTAGAATGGATATTAAAGGCCCTAATTTAATTAAAGGCATTCATCTAGAGGGTTTAAGAATTATAGGTGATCCTCAGTTTTACGCAAAAAAATATTATGAAAATGGAGCTGACGAAATTATTTATATAGATATTGTTGCAAGCTTATATCAAAGAAGTAAATTAACGCAGATTGTAAAAAAAACAGCATCTAATGTATTTGTGCCTATAACTGTAGGTGGTGGAATAAGGTCAATAGAAGATGTAACTGATCTATTGAACTCTGGTGCAGATAAAGTTGCAATAAATACTGCTGTAGTAAAAAATCCAGATTTAATTTCTGATGTAGCAAATAAATTCGGATCACAATGTATGGTGCTAAATATAGAGGCAAAAAAAAAATCTAAAGATAAATGGGAAGTTTATACAGATTGTGGTCGAGAAAAAACTGGTAAAGATGTAATTGAATGGGTTAAAGAGGCTACATCAAAGGGTGCAGGTGAAATACTTTTAACATCAATTGATAATGAGGGTACTCAAAAAGGATTTGATACAGAGTTAACTAAACAAGTATCTAAAAACACTAACATTCCCGTGATTGCAAGCGGAGGTATGGGCACAATAGATCATCTTTACGAAGTTGTAATAAATGCAGATGCTGATGCAGTTGCAATTGCTCATCTTCTTCATTACAATAAAATTAACTTAATAGATTTAAGAAAAAAAATAATAGATAAGAAAATTAAGGTAAGAATTTTTGAGCAATAATATTATTATAATAGATTACGGTGTTGGTAATTTACTTAGCATTAGTCAAGCTGTTGAAAAATGTGGTTTTAAATTTTCTATTACATCTGACGAAAAAACTATATCACAGGCTAGTCACATAATATTACCTGGTGTAGGTGCTTTTGGATATGCAATGAATGAATTAAAGAAAAGAAATCTAGATAAAATCATTATACAATCTGCTAAAAAGGGAATTAACATATTAGGTATATGCTTAGGTATGCAGCTATTATTTAATGAAAGTTCAGAATTTGGCAGTCATAAAGGCCTTGAACTAGTAAAAGGTGAAGTCATCCCAATTCCAAGCATAGACAGTCTTAAAAATATTCTTAAAATCCCAAATATTGGTTGGTATGAATTGCAAGAAACTGAAAATTTAGAATTAAATAAAAAAAATTTATTATTTGATATTTCTTATTCAAAATTTGTATATTTTGTTCATTCATTTATGTGTAAACCAACTAATACAAAAAATATATTAGCGTATTATGATTTTAGCGAAATCAAAATTCCTGCAATAGTGAAAAAAAATAATATTTATGGATGTCAATTTCATCCAGAAAAAAGTGGTGAGGTTGGTTTAAATATAATCAATAATTTTTGTAATTTTAATGAATAATTTAGAATTTATAGGATGTATTTTTGCTAGGGGTGGATCCAAAGGAATACCAAATAAAAATATTAAAATGTTTAATGGCAAACCTCTAATTGCCTGGTCTATTGATCATGCAAAAAAAGTAAAAAAATTAAAAAGAATAATTGTATCAACTGACTCAAAAAAAATTGCTAAGGTTGCTGAAAAATATGGAGCTGAAGTACCTTTTATGAGACCAAAAAAACTTGCTAGAGATACAAGTCCTGAATGGTATTCTTGGCAGCATTTAGTTAATTATCTTTCAAAAAATGACTCACTTCCTAATGCAATTGTGTCTATTCCTACAAGTTCACCTCTTAGATCTCATATTGATATTGAAGACTGTATAAAAAAATATAAGTCTGGAAAATTTGATGCGATAATTACGGCAACCAAATCTAAAAGAAGTCCATATTTTAATATTGTAAAAAAAAATAAAAAGGGATTTATTGATTTATTTAAAAAAAATAATTTAGATGTGTCTAATAGGCAAAAAGCTCCAATCACATATGACTTAACAACTGTATGCTATGTTGTTTCAACAAAATTTATAAAAAAACAAAAAAAATTGTTTTCTGGAAAACTAGGAATTGTTGAAATACCAGAAGAAAGATCAATAGATATTGATACTCTATGGGATTTTAAAATAGCTAGTTTAATTAATTCAAATTTAAAAAAATGAAAAATTTCGCTTTAAAAAATTTACTTAAAAATAAAAAAATTTTCATAACTGGAGCATCAGGCAAATTAGGATCAATGATGAGTTATAATCTAGGTTTACTAGGTGCAGAATTAATTTTGACTGATTTTTCAAATAAAAATTCAGAAAAATTAATAAATAAATTAAGAAATAAAAAGAGAATAAAATTTAAATTTTATTATTGTGACTTAGAAGATCAATTAGAACGAGAAATTTTAGTTAAAAAGATTAACCTTGATTATAGAACGGTAGATATAGTTATCAATAATGCTGCTTTTGTTGGTAAAAATAAATTAGAAGGGTGGAATGAAAAATTTGAAAAACAAACAATTACGACTTTTAGAAGAGCTCTTGACGTTAATTTAGCAGCTCCTTTTCATATAATTCAATTATTAAGTAGGCTTTTAAATAGATCAAAGAATCCAAGTATTATTAACATTAGTTCAATTTATGGAATACTTGGACCAAAATGGGATTTGTACAAGGATGTTAAAATGTCAAATCCAGCAGCATATGCAGCGTCAAAAGGTGGTTTGATTCAATTAACTAGATGGCTTTCAACAACTTTATCTCCAAAAATAAGAGTTAACTCTATAATTTTAGGAGGTGTAAAAGATAATCAAGCACAATCTTTTATAAAAAAATATCAAAATCAAGTACCTTTAGGAAGAATGGCTAATGAAGATGATATAATTGGTGCAATAATTTTTCTATCTTCTAATATGTCATCATACATCAACGGACAATGTATTAAAGTTGATGGTGGTTGGAGCGCTTGGTAAATTTAATTAAAAAATTATGTCACTTAGTCTAAA
>CACNUI010000032.1 GCA_902623545.1 uncultured Alphaproteobacteria bacterium
ATTAATACGGCAATTGTATCGCAAACAGGTGGAAGTATTGGTTTGGGTTTTGCAATTCCTGCAAATAGTGCAAATAAAATAGTTCAACAATTAATAGATTTTGGAAAAACAAAGAGAGGTTGGTTAGGTGTACAAATTCAACCAGTTACAAAGGATTTTGCGGAAAGTCTTGGGCTGCCTGATCAAAAAGGTGCATTCATATCCAATGTCAATCCTAATGGACCTTCAAAAACTGCTGGATTAGAACCAGGTGATGTAATTTTAAAATTTAATAATATAGAAATTAAAAAGATGTCTGATCTGCCAAGAGTTGTTGCAGAGTCAGATGTAGGTTCTACCGCCATTTTAGAAGTTTGGAGGAAAAATAAAAAAATTGTTATTGAGGTAATATTAGGAGAATTACCTGGAGAGGTAGTTACTGAAAGAAAAACAACTACAAATATTGAAAAAAATTTAAAAATTGAATCTTTAGGAATTACTATTGAAGATCATGAAAATGGGGTTAAAGTAATTTCAATTGACGACATTAATAGTAGTTTGCAAAATGGAGATATAATCTTAGAAGTTAATAGAGAGGTTATTAACAATATGGATTCATTTGTAGAATTAGTAAATTCTTTAGAAAAAACAGGCAGATCCTCATTATTATTAAAAATAATTAGAGATGATAAGCAAAATTGGGTAACAATTAAATTTAAGCTTAATTGAAAACTCAAATCTATTTTTTATTAGGACCCACTGCATCAGGAAAATCAAAATTTGCATTAAGTTTAGCTAACAAACTAAATGGTGAGATTATTAATGCTGATAGTATGCAAATTTATCATGAGTTAAATATCTTAACTGCTAGACCGACTATATATGATCAAAAAAAAGTAAATCACCATCTTTATGGATTTGTAAAAGGTGATGTTAGATTTAATGTTCAAAAATGGTGTGAGGAAGCATCAAAAAAAATTAATTATTTGATTAACAAAAATATAACACCTATTTTAGTTGGAGGTACAGGTCTTTATATAGAATCTTTAATTAATGGAATAGTTTCAATTCCATCTATTCCAGAAAAAGTAAAAATAGAATCAGATAAAATGATTTTAAAAATTGGTAAGGAAAATTTTTTTAATTTAGTTAAAGAACTTGATAGTGATGCTACGATTAATATTGCGCCTAATGATATTCAAAGAATAAGAAGAATATGGGAAGTAAACTTTTTTACTAAGAAAAAATTTAGTGACTGGAAAAAAAGTAAAAATAAAAATTTTATTAATTCAAAAAATTATAAAATATTATTATTTCTTCCAGATAGAAAAGAAAACTATAAAAGAGTAGATCATAGAACACACTTAATGATGGAAGATGGTGCGATAGAGGAAGTCAAAAATTTACTTAAATTAAATTATAATAATACTTTACCAATAATGAAAGCCCACGGAGTTCCTGAAATTCAATCTTATCTTAATAACGAAGTATCAATTGCGGAATGTATCTCTAAAATACAGCAAGTAACAAGAAACTATGTAAAAAGACAACATACTTGGTGGAGATCCTCAAATCTTAATATTTATAAAAAATTTAATCAATTTCCAGACGAAATTGACATAAATTCAATTAATTTAGAGCAAAATTGAACTAATTTATTGATTTTATTTTATCCACAGCCTAAGAGCTAAGTTCAATGAATAATGAAATTACAGGTGCTGAAATTGTCTTAAAAAGCTTAGCTGAACAAGGCGTAGAAGTTGTATTTGGATATCCTGGTGGGGCAGTATTACCAATATACGATACTTTGTTTAAGCAAAATTCAATTAAGCACGTTTTAGTAAGACAAGAAGGTGGCGCTATACATGCAGCTGAAGGTTATGCTAGATCTACTGGTAAAACTGGAGTGGTTCTTGTTACATCAGGACCTGGTGCAACAAATGTTGTCACTGGTTTAACTGATGCAATGATGGATAGTGTACCTATTGTATGCATAACTGGACAGGTACCTCAACACTTAATTGGCAGTGATGCATTTCAAGAATGTGATACGACAGGTATAACGAGACCTTGTACTAAACATAATTACTTAGTTAAAGATGTTAATAAATTATCTTCTGTATTTCATGAGGCATTTACCATTGCTCAAAATGGAAGACCAGGTCCTGTACTAATTGATATACCTAAAGATATTCAATTTGCTTCAGGAACTTATGAAGAAAAAAATAAAATTATTATTCCCTCTCATAGATTGTTTGAACCAAGTCCTGATTTTGAAAAAAATAAAATTGAAGAAGCAGTAGAATTAATTTCAAAAGCTAAAAAACCAATTTTTTATATTGGGGGTGGATGTATTAACTCTGGTCCAAAGGCTTCAATACTAGTTAGAGAATTTATAAATATGGTTGGATCACCAGTTACAATGACATTAATGGGTCTTGGGGTAGTAGGTTCATCAGATAAAAACTCTCTTGGCATGCTTGGTATGCATGGAATGTATGAAGCCAATATGGCTATGCATGAATGTGATGTTATGATTAATATTGGAGCTAGGTTTGACGATAGGGTTACCGGAAGACTTGATGCTTTCTCACCTAACTCAAAGAAAATTCATATTGATATTGATGAAAGTAATATCAACAAAACAATAAACGTTGATGTTCCAATAATAGGCGATGTTAAACAAGTTGTCGAAAAAATGATTTCGATCTGGAAAGACAAAAAATATAAAATAGATACTGATTCACTGAATTTGTGGTGGGACAAAATCAATAAATGGAAAGAAATTGATTGTTTAAGCTATAATAATGAAGGTAAGCAGATTAAGCCTCAATATGCTGTTCAAAGACTGTATGAGTTAACTAAAAATACTAAAACATTTGTTACTACTGAAGTTGGCCAGCATCAAATGTGGGCTGCTCAATTCTATAAGTTTGAGGAACCAAATAGATGGCTAACATCAGGTGGTTTGGGAACTATGGGGTACGGATTTCCCGCCGCAATTGGAGCTCAGGTTGGACATCCAGATGCCTTAGTAGTCGATATAGCTGGAGATGCCTCTATACTCATGAATATTCAAGAGATGAGCACAGCTGTTCAATATAGATTACCTGTAAAAATATTTATTTTAAACAATGAATACATGGGGATGGTAAGACAATGGCAAGAACTTTTGCATGGTGGAAGATATTCCGAAAGTTATACTGATAGTTTACCTGATTTTGTAAAGTTAGCCGAGAGTTATAAAGCTGTCGGTTTAAGAGCAAAGACGACTGATGAACTTGATGACGTAATAACTGAAATGATTGAAACAAAAAATACAGTTATTGCTGATATTTGGGTTACTAAAGAAGAGAATTGCTTTCCAATGATTCAAAGTGGCTCTGCTCATAATGAAATGATGTTAAGTAAAGATCAAAAACAAGACAAAAAATCAGCCGAAAAAGGAAAAATTTTAGTTTAATGAATAAATCCGTTTATGCTTCTCCTGATCAAGTATCGGAGACTAAAAGACATATATTAACTGTGTTAGTTGATAATGAGCCAGGTGTGCTAGCTAGAGTAATTGGAATGTTTTCTGGTAGAGGATATAATATTGATAGTTTGAATGTAGCTGAAGTTAGTAATGACGAAAATATTTCAAGAATTACTATAGTAACTCATGGCACTTCAGAGGTTGTCAGTCAAATTGAAAAACAATTACTTAGAATTGTTCCTGTTCATAGTGTTACAAATCTAGACCAAGAAGATAGTTCAGTAGAAGCTGAGGTTGCTTTAGTTTATATTTATATTTCTGATACAAACAAAAAGAAAGTTTATCAGCTTTGTGATTTATATAGAGCTAGAAAAATTGAAAACGAAAATAATACAACAATTTTTGAAATTGCTGGCGCATCTGAAAGAGTTAATAGGTTTATAAAAGAAATTAATGAAATAACTAAAGTTGAAATAGTAAGAAGTGGTCCCGTTGCAATATCATCAATTAATAAAAATGAGGAGGAATAATGAGAGTATATTACGATAGAGATGCAGATTTAAATTTAATTAAAGATAAAAAAATTGCCATTGTAGGGTATGGAAGTCAAGGTCATGCACATGCAATGAATTTAAGAGATACTGGAGTTGAAAATGTTACAATTGCTCTGAGAGAGGGCTCTCAATCTCGAGCGAAAGCTGAGCAAGCTAATTTTAAAGTTATGACTCCATCTGAAGCTGCTTCTTGGGCTGATGTAATTATGATGCTTACACCAGATGAATTACAATCTGAAATTTACTCAAATGACATATCTGAAAACATTAAAGAAGGCACTACAATTGCCTTTGCGCATGGGTTAAATATTCATTTTGATTTAATTAAACCTAAAGAAGGTGTCGATGTTATTATGGTAGCCCCAAAAGGGCCAGGTCATACTGTAAGAGCAGAATATGTTAGAGGCGCTGGTGTCCCTTGTTTAGTTGCAGTAGATAAAAATCCTTCTGGTAATGCTTTAGAGATTGGAATTGCTTATGCTTCAGCCATTGGAGGTGGAAGAGCTGGTATAATTGAGACAACTTTTAAAGAGGAATGTGAGACTGACCTATTTGGTGAACAATCAGTTTTGTGTGGAGGCCTTACTCATCTAATCTTAGCTGGCTATGAAACTTTAGTAGAAGCTGGCTATGCACCTGAAATGGCATATTTTGAATGTCTACATGAGGTAAAACTTATAGTAGATCTTCTTTATGAAGGTGGTATGGCTAATATGCGATATTCAATATCAAATACAGCCGAATATGGTGATTACTCAAGAGGCCCAAGACTAATTACAAATGAAACAAAAAAAGAAATGAAAAAGATTCTTTCTGAAATTCAATCAGGTCAGTTTGCTAAAGAATGGATGCAAGAACACAAAAGTGGACAGACAAAATTTAAAGTAATGAGAAAAGAGCAGGCTGAACATCCTATTGAAGCCGTAGGGGAAAAACTCAGAACTTTGATGCCTTGGATTGCTGAAGGAAAAATGGTTGATAAATCTAAAAACTAGATGAAAGTTTAATTTATATTAGTTTAGTGTATAGAATATTTTAAAATGACTGAAAAAATTTATATCTTTGATACTACCCTTAGAGATGGTGAACAATCACCTGGAGCATCTATGAACTTAGATGAAAAATTACAAATAGCTGAAGTGTTAGATTCAATGCAGGTTGATATCATTGAAGCAGGTTTTCCAATAGCCTCTAATGGTGACTTTG
>CACNUI010000033.1 GCA_902623545.1 uncultured Alphaproteobacteria bacterium
TTAAAGTAGATGAGAAGTTCTCTTTTTCTTTTGGATAGTACCATGCACGTTTCCATTGACCCACATCTTCAAACATTGCACCGTTTTTTAAATGCCATTCATGAATAGGTGTAGTTCTCTCTAAATCGAAGAATTCTTTAACATGCCTTCCAGCAAGTGCTCCAAAAGTAACTGGTGTATAAGGTAGACGAAATGTTGTAGTACCGAGCTCAGAAATATCTGTATTTGATAAATCAGATATAATACCTAAAGCATTTACATTACTTGTTTTACCCTGATCTGTCGCCATTCCAGTAGTTGTGTATCTTTTTACATGTTCAATTGATTGAAATCCCTCTTTTAATGCTAATTTAATATCTTTGGCTGTTACATCATTTTGAAAATCAACAAACATTTTTGTTTTTGAAATTTGTTTCCTTGAAGTAATCCATATATTTTCATGATTACCGTTTAAAATTTCACTCGTTTTATAATTCGCATCTTCTAAAGTATTATTTTTTTTAGTATTTAAAAAGTTATTTAATTTTGATGGAAGTGTTTCTAAAATTTTATGTAGATCGTAATCTCCATTACAACTTCCTACACATAATGAATTTTGGAATGCTTCATCAGGAATAAAACTTCCATCAAAATCTCTATATTTCAATCTTCCTTTTGATTGTGTAAATAAATGAACTGTTGGAGTCCAGCCACCTGACACACAAATCGTATCACATTTTATATTAATAGATGATTTATTTTCATTAATATTATTATTAGTTAATTTTCTTAACTGAACTTCCTTAATCCTTAACCTTCCAAATGTATTGCTAATTTCATATCCATTTAAAATTGTTATACCAATTTCTTTGGCTTTTTTTGGAAAATGACCATTAGTTTCACTTCTGATGTCAACAATTGCTTCTATGTTTATACCTTGTTTAAAAAAATCTATAGCAGTTTCGTAAGCGCTATCATTATTAGTAAAGAAGACTAAATTTTTACCAACTGCAACTCCATATTTATTTAAATATTTTCTGGCACTATTAGCAAGCATTATACCTGGTCTATCGTTATTGTTAAATATAATTGGCCTTTCTATAGATCCAGTAGCTAGCACAACTTGTTTAGATCTTATCTTCCAAATTCTCTGTCTAACATTATGTGTTTTGTTTAATCCTTTTTCTGGCTCTAAATCTTGAATAGCAAGCAATAAGTTGTAGTGCAAGTATGCAAAACAAGTAGTATTCGAAACAATTTTTACGTTAGAATAATTTTTTAATTTATTATAAATATTATCTTTCCAGTCATTAATTGGTATATTATTAATTTTTGAATTTCTTTCATTAGTAGATAAAATTTCTCCTCCAAGCTCATTTTCTTGTTCGATTAATAATATTTTTAAATTTTGTTTAGCTGCAATTTCAGCTGTGTAAAGACCGCTTACTCCACTTCCAATTATTAACAAATCACAATGATAGTGGAAGTGTTCGTATTTGTGAGGATCATCTTTTTGTGGAGACTTGCCAAGACCAGCAGCATGTCTTATAAAAAATTCATATGTTTTCCATAATTTTGGAGGCCACATAAATGTTTTATAATAAAAGCCAGCAGGAAAGAACGGTGAAAGTAAATCATTTATTGCACCAAAGTCAAATTTAACACTTGGCCAATTATTTTGAGAGAAAGCCCTTAATCCTTCGTATAATTGTATTTCAGTAACACGTCGATTAGGCTCAGTATATTCTTTTGTTTCTAATTGTACTATTCCGTTGGGTTCTTCACTACCAGAACTAAGGATTCCTCTTGGACGATGGTATTTGAAACTTCTGCCTATTAAGTGTATTTGATTGGCTAGTAAAGCAGAAGCTAATGTATCACCTTCGTATCCTTGATATTTTTTCCCATCAAAATAAAAATTTATAATCTTATTTTTTTCAATATTTTTATTATTTTTAAAACGCTTCATAAATAGAATTATCTTTTCTTTGAAGTTGATAAATTTCCAGAACCAATATTAGGCTCACCTGAGGGTGTAATAGGTGCATTTATATTTAATTTTGGAGGTTGACCTCCTATTTTGTAAACAGCCAAAATCTCATCCGTTGCTGTATTCCTTGCTATATTAAACCATTGTCTACATCCAAAAGCATGATTCCAACGTTCATAGTGAAGTCCTTTATTATTTTTTCTGAGAAACAAATATTCTGCCCACTGGTCATCAGTTAAGTCAGGAGGATTTTTTGGTCTTGTTATATGAGCTTCACCTCCACATGAAAACTCAGCTTGATCTCTTTCACCACAATAAGGACAATTAATTAAAAACATCAATTAGTGCGCTACAGCAGCAGCACCATGTTCATCAACTAACTCACCACTTGAAAATCTATTAATACTAAAGGGAGCATTTAATGAATGAGCCTCATCATTTGCTATTGTGTGAGCAAATACCCAGCCTGAACCAGGAGTAGCTTTAAAACCGCCAGTGCCCCAACCACAATTTAAATATAATCCATTAATATGTGTTTTACTAATGATGGGGCTAGCATCAGGACATATATCAACAATTCCACCCCAATGACGAAGCATTTTCATTCTTGAAAAAATAGGAAATAATTCCACAATTGCCATTAGTGTATCTTCAACTATGTTGAAACCACCTCGTTGTGTATAAGATGTATATCCATCAGTTCCAGCTCCAATAACTAGTTCTCCTTTATCAGATTGAGAAACATAGGCATGAATGGTATTAGACATTACTACAGTATCAATCACAGGTTTTACAGGCTCAGAGACAAGAGCCTGAAGAGGTTTACTTTCAAGTGGAAGTTTGATTCCTGCCATGTTTGCAATTACACTTGTATGTCCAGCAGCAGCAACACCAACTTTACTTGAATTAATTGTTCCTTTTGTAGTTTCAATTCCAGTTATATTACCGTTTTTAATATTAATTCCTGTTACTTCACAATTTTGAATAATATCAACACCCATTTCATCAGCACCTCTTGCATAACCCCATGCAACTGCATCATGTCTTGCTGTTCCTGCTCTTCGTTGAAGTGTAGCTCCAAGAACAGGATATCTTATGTTAGCTGAGGTATTTATTATTGGACAAAATTCTTTTACTTTTTTTGTATCAAGCCATTCACAGTCGATGTCATTTAGTCTATTCGCATGCCAACGTCTTTTGAGTTCTCTTACATCATGTAAATTATGAGCAACATTTAAAACTCCTCTTTGAGAAAACATTACATTATAATTTAATTCTTGTGACATACCTTCCCAAAGTTTTAATGCATGCTCATATAATGCAGCACTTTGGTCCCATAAATAATTTGATCTAATAATAGTTGTATTTCTGCCTGTATTGCCACCACCTATCCATCCTTTTTCAATGACAGCAATATTTTTGATACCATGATTTTTTGCTAGGTAGTAAGCAGTTGTCAGGCCATGTCCACCACCTCCAACAATAATTGCTTCATAATTTTTTTTTGGCTCAGGACTTTTCCATGTTTTTTGCCAATTCTCGTGAGAAGTTAGAGCATTTCTTGCTATAGAAAAAAAAGAATATTTATTTTTTGAAGCCATTTATTATTATTGTTATAACAGTTTTAAAAAAGACCTTCAATTTCTCCTTTTGTATTTAACTTAATCGAATTTGCCGCAGGTACACTTGGTAATCCAGGCATTGTCATAATATCTCCACAAATTACAACAATAAATTCTGCTCCAGACGATAGTCTTACTTCTCTTACAGGTAAAACATGGCCTGTTGGTGCTCCTTTAAGGTTTGGATCAGTAGAGAAGCTATATTGTGTTTTAGCAATGCAAACTGGAAGTTTACCAAAACCTTTGGCTTCGAAATCCTTTAGTTGATTTCTTACTTTTGTATCAGCGACAACCTCACTTGCATGATAAATTTCTTGACCGATCTTTTCAATTTTTTTGAAAAGAGATAAGTCATCTTCATACAAAAATTTAAATGTATTCTTACTCTGTTCACAAATCTCAACAACATTTTTTGCTAATACTTTTGCCCCTTCACCCCCGTCTGACCAATGTGTACACATTGATGCTTTAACACCTTGTGTTTTACAAAAATCAAGCACAGCATCCACCTCATTTTGAGAATCAGTAATAAAGTGATTAATGGCTACTGTAACTGGAAGCCCGAACTTACGAACATTAATTATATGCCTTTCTAAATTTACAAGACCTTTTTTTAATGCTTCAACATTTTCATTTTTTAAGTCTTCTTTTGAAACATCTCCATGCATTTTCAATGCTCTTATTGTAGCAACTAGAACAACGCAATCTGGTTTTAATCCAGACTTTCTACATTTAATATCTAAGAATTTTTCTGCCCCTAAATCAGCACCAAACCCTGCTTCTGTAACTACATAATCACCTAATTTTAAACTTGCTTTTGTAGCAATTACAGAATTACATCCATGAGCAATATTAGCAAAAGGTCCACCATGAATGATAGCTGGGTTATTTTCAAGTGTTTGAGTAATATTTGGTCTTATTGCATCTTTAAGTAAAACTGTCATTGGGCCTTGTGCATTTAAATCTTTAGCATAAATAGCTTTTTTATCTCTAGTATATGCTATTGTAATATTGCCAATTCTTTCTTCAAGATCATTTAGATTTTTTGCTAAGCAGAAAATCGCCATTATCTCAGAAGCCACAGTAATATCAAATCCATCCTGTCTTGGATAACCATTAGCTACTCCTCCTAAATCTACAACAATTGACCTTAAAGATCTATCATTCATATCCATTACTCTTTTCCAAACTACACGTCTTACATCAATGTTTAGTTTATTGCCCCAGTAAATGTGATTATCAATTAATGCTGAAAGCAAATTGTGTGCAGATGTTATGGCGTGAAAATCTCCAGTAAAGTGTAAATTAATTTGCTCCATTGGAACAACTTGCGCATATCCTCCACCGGCTGCTCCACCCTTCATTCCAAAAGAAGGTCCAAGACTAGGTTCTCTTAAACACACAATAGATTTTTTACCAATTTTATTTAGACCATCACTGAGACCAACTGATGTAGTTGTTTTACCTTCCCCTGCTGGTGTTGGAGTTATTGCAGTAACTAATATTAATTTTCCATCTTTCTTATCTTTTAGACTATCAATATATTCTAAATTAATTTTAGCTATATGACGGCCCATTGGACTAAATGCTTCT
>CACNUI010000034.1 GCA_902623545.1 uncultured Alphaproteobacteria bacterium
GGTCAAGGTGGTTATGATCAAATTATTGCTAACCCAACCGAAAAACAATTAGTTAATGGAGATATTCTAGTTATTGATACTGGCTCAACTTTAAAGGGTTATTTTTGTGACTTTGATAGAAATTTTGGATTTGGTAAAATTAGCCAAACTTCATTAGATGCCTATAAAAAATTATGGGAAGCAATTGAGTCTACTTTAGAAATTATTAAGCCAGGAATTAGTTGTGCTGAAATACATTCTTCATTATCAAATTATCTTATACAAGAAAATAATAATAATAGCAGTGTGGGTAGAATGGGGCATGGCCTAGGTTTACAATTGACTGAACCACCAAGCATAATGCAAAATGATAAAACTATTATAGAAAAAAATATGATTATAACTCTCGAACCGTCAATAGAATTAAATAATAATGTAATGTTAGTTCAAGAAGAGAACATATTAATAACTGAAGATGGATACAAACTTCTAAGTACTAGAACACCAGAAAAATTACCTATTATAAATTAATCATATAATTGATTCAATTTTTGGCATTAATCTAATAAGTTCTTTTGTGTAGTTGTGCTCTGGATTATTAAATAATTCCTCAGTATTTTTAGTTTCACACATGCTGCCATTTTTAAGAACAATAATTCTATTGCACATCTGTCTAATTACTGGAAGATCATGACTTATAAATAACATTGTTAGATGAAGTTCGTCTTGAATATCTTTTAGAAGATTTAATATTTGTGCCTGTATACTTACATCTAATGCAGATGTTGGTTCATCACATATTAATAGACGAGGTTTTGTAGCTAATGCTCTAGCAATCGATATTCTTTAGAGATGAAGAAGGGAATTTACAAAAACCAGATGTTGTTGTTCATATGCCTGGTAATCGCCATATAATCATTGACTCTAAAGTGTCATTAGAGTCATGGCATGATTACTCAAATACAAATGATAGTCAGCAAAAAAAAATTTTTTTAAAAAAATTTATAGATTCTACAAAATCCTCTATTCGTAATTTAAGTAAAGATAATTATACAAAAATTTATGGTATGAACACCATCGATAATGTTCTTATGTTTGTACCAATTGAACCAGCTTTACTAACTCTTTATAACGAGGCAAACAAACTAATTGAAGAATCGTGGAATAATAAAATAATTATTGTTGGTCCTTCTACACTACCCTTTCTTCTTAAAGCAGTAGAAAATATGTGGAGAGTGGATAAACAATCCAAAACTATTAAAGATATTGCATTTGCAGCATCGGATATTTACGATAAAACTGTAAGTGTTTATGAATCTTTTGCTAAAGCAAATCAATCATTAGATTTAGCAAAAACAAAAATGGATGAAGCTAAACAAAGATTACAAGATGGATCAGGTAGTCTGACAAAAAAAGTCGAAAAGATGAAAAAATTAGGAAGATTAAGTACTAAAAAACAGTTGCCAGATAGTAATGACGATGTCATAGGATAAAATTATATGCCAAGTTTTGATGTAGTTAGTAGATTAGACCATCAGGAAATTGACAATGCCATTGGTAATGCAACAAGAGAAATTACAACAAGATATGATTTTAAAGGTTCAAATACTTCAATAGAAAAAAAAGAAAATTCTATAATTGTTACAACTGATGATGAAATGAAAGCAGGACAAGTTAACGACATGCTTGTAACACATTTTGTAAGAAGGAAAGTTGATCCTTTATGTTTAAAAAAAAAGGAATTAGAAAAAGCAGGTGGAAATAAAATTAGACAAACTTATGATTTAATTGAAGGAATTGAGCAAACGTTATGTAAAAAAATTACAGCAGATGTCAAAAGCTCTAAATTAAAAGTTCAAGTTAAAATAAATGGCAATGAACTTCGTGTTGATGGAAAGAAAAAAGATGATCTGCAAAGTGTTATGAAACTTATAGAAGATTCTAATATTGGTATTCCTGTACAATTTATAAATTTTAGAGACTAGAAATAGTGATCACTTGGGAGTTAATTGTAGCTTTGGCAGTCTACAATTTTATAATGTATGTAACTCCAGGACCAAATAACAGTATACTGACCGCATCCGGTATAAAATTTGGCTTCGTTAGATCAATTCCCAATATTCTTGGTATACCTTCAGGTCATGGTCTTCAACTTGCTTTGGTTTGTTTAGGATTGGGGACTTTATTTATTACGTATCCTATTCTTTACGATATATTAAGATATGTAGGATCAGCATACATTCTTTATTTAGCATATAAAATGTTTGGATCTTTAAATATTGCAAAAACAGAAGATAGATCTAGACCTTTAAAATATTATGAAGCTATTTTATTTCAATTTGTAAATCCAAAAGCATGGGTAATTTGTTCTACAGCTGTTACTTTATATTATCCTAAGGGAGAAAATATTTTAATTGGAACTTTATTTATGGTTATAATGTCTACTGTTGTAAATATACCTTCAATAAGTGTTTGGGCATATGGTGGCAGTGTAATTCGTAATTATTTAAATAATGAAAAACTAAAGAAAATCGTTGAATGGATCCTCGCTGTTATGCTTATCGCAACTGCTGCATCGGTTTTATTATATAACACTTAGGGTTTTGGAATTTCAAAAAAGCTACCAACCACATTGTAACCTTTTATAACTGCAGGCCTCTTTGATATTTGTAAATACCAACGTAGAACATTTGGATAATTATTTAAATCAACTTGATGTCTTTCAAATCGAGCAGTCCATGGCCAAATTGCAATATCCGCAATTGAGTACACACTTGAAAAGTATTCTTGTTGTGAAAGTCTTTTATCTAAAATATCATAGATATGTTTTGCATAACCTTTAGTTTTTTCTTCAGCAAATTTACTTTTACCAGGATTATAAAATAAATACTGATGCGCTTGACCAAGCATAGGACCAACGTATGCCATTTGGAAGAAGACCCATTGTATAATTTCCCAATAGTTCTCTTCATTTAGAAATTTATTATATTTTTTTGCAAGATAGAGAAGGATAGCGCCAGACTCGAATACAGTTTGATTATTATTTTTATCCACAATAACAGGAATTTTATTACTTGGAGAAATTTTTGAAAAATCTTCCGAGAATTGCTCTTTTTTTTCTAAATTTATAAAAATTGGATTGTATGCAACACCCAATTCTTCAAGCATAATACTGATTTTCCGACCATTAGGAGTAGGTGATGAATATAAATCAATCATTTTTTTAGAATTTAATTATATGTGAACTATATTGATTATGTGCAAGAGAATATAGATAATATTATTAAATTAGCCTGGTGTGATAAAACATCTTTTGAAAAGATAAAAAGAATTCACGGTATTACCGAATCAGAGGTTATAAAAATAATGAGAAAAAACCTCCGACCAAGGTCTTTTAAATTATGGAGAGCAAGGGTTAATGGAAGAACTAGAAAACATGAGAAAAAAAGAACTTTATCTGAAAAACCATTTCAACTTCAGAGCTATGTTTAGATTAATAAGTATTATAATTTTTTTATTCTTATCTATTACAAGTGTTAAGGCTGATCAGAATGATCCTAGGCTAAATAATTTGTTTAAAAAACTTAATAAGGCAGAAAATCAAGAAGAAATTAGTGATATTATTAAAAATATTTGGGACATATGGTACGAGGTAGATGACCCAAAAGTAATAGAATATTTTGAAAAAGGTATTCAAGCAATGAGAATAAGAAATTATCCACTTGCAGTAAGATTCTTCAATAATTTGATAGAAGAAGATCCTAATTTTGCTGAAGCCTGGAATAAAAGAGCAACTGTTTATTTTATGATGGGAGATTTTGACAAGTCCATGCAGGATATTATAAAGACTTTGGAATTAGAGCCAAGGCATTTTGGAGCTTTAGATGGTATGGGTTTAATTTTTATTCATCAAGGACAATATCAACAAGCAATTGATGTTTATGATAAAATGTTAGAAATATTTCCTTTTAGTTTAAAAACTATGGAAAAAAGAGAAAACATAATGTCTTTTATTTCTCAATCTACGTAAGATTAAAAAATAATAATAGCAAAGATAGTGTAAAAAAACTTACAAAAGTGCTCAAAACAACATTAGAAGATACTATTCCTTTGAGTGAGTTATATCTATAAGCAAAATAATAAGATTGTGATCCACTTGGTAATGCAGCTGCCATTGTTACAATTATAACTAAAAGTTCATCTAAGTTTAAAATAAATTTTGAAATACAAAATGCTAATACAGGATGAATTAAATTTTTTAAAATAGTTAAAATAATTGCACTATTAATATTGCTTCTAATTTGAAAATTTCCTAAAGCAAGTCCAAGAGAGATAAGCACCATTGGTAATGCCAGACTAACAAAGATATTTAGCACATTCGCCATATACAGAGGAATTTTTAAACCAGAAGAATTTAAAATTATTCCAGCAATCATTCCAAACAAAACAATATTTTTTATCATACCTAATAAAGTTTGATAGAAAATTTCAATAATACTTTTGTCCCTATTTCTATAAACTTCAATAATGATAACTGTGTATGTAAAATGAACTATGCCATGAAAAAAAACAAGAATCATATATGGAATTGTATTAATTGGCCCAAGCACAGCGTACATTAGTGGTATACCCATAGCTACAGTATTACCAAAACAGGAGGCAAGACCAAATAATGCAGAGTCATCAGTTTTATAAATTAAAAAATGTTTGCTTATTAAAAAGCCTATTATAAAAATAATAGTTCCTGATCCAAAAAAAGAAATCATTAATCCTATAGAATTGATATTAGGGAAGGATACCTGCCAAAAGTATGCAACTAATGCTAAAGGTAGTAAAATATTGAATCCAGTAAAATCAAAATAATTAATATATTTTTTGGGTAGTAATTTTAGCTTGTTAACCAAATATCCAAAAATAATATATCCAAATACACTTGCAACAATATTAAATAATTCAATCATCAATATTTAAAAAATTATTAAGAAATTTTATAACGCTGTCCTCAATAATATTATTTTTATCAGAATCAATATTTTGAAAGAATTTTGAATTTTTATCAAA
>CACNUI010000035.1 GCA_902623545.1 uncultured Alphaproteobacteria bacterium
ACAAACAACCATCATATTTTTGAGCATTTTCCCATAGTAAATCCATCATAGTATTTGCAAAATCTGATTTAATATAGACTTCAAAAGCTAGCTCACCTGAAAAACTAATTCTAGCAATTCTACATGGAATTTTACCTTTTAAAAAAGTTGAAATCACACCCATAAAAGGAAAATTTTCATTTGTAATTAAAGATGGATCTTCAACACAATTATTAAGAACTTCTCTTGATTTTGGACCAGCCACTGCTGCTCCTGCCCACTGCTCAGAAACACTAGTTACATTTACTTTCAAATCAGTCCATCTTGTTTGTAATAATTCCTCTAACCATACCATTACTTTTGCTGCTGCTGCCGTTGAGGTAGTCATAAAATATTCATTTTCTGATAATCGCCAAGATGTCCCATCATCCATTACAATACCGTCATCTCTCAGCATAATACCATAACGTGCTTTACCAACTTGAAGTTTAGCAAAGGCATTCGAGTAAATTCTGTTTAAAAATTCTGTAGCATCAGGTCCTTGAACTGCAATTTTACCTAATGAAGTTACATCACAAATTCCTACTGTCTTTCTTACAACAGCTGCCTCTCTAATGTATGAGTCACTTAGTGTTTCATTTTTTTTTGGGTAATACCAGGGACGTTGATACAAACCAACTTCAATCATTTTTGCTCCATGATCAATATTCCATTGATGCATAGGAGTAACTCTTAATGGTCTAAAATGTTTTCCAACATTCCTTCCAGTTAAAGCTCCTATCGGAACAGGAGTATAAGGTGGTCTAAATACAGTCGTTCCAACTTCTGGAATTTCTTTATCTAAAAGATCTGCCATTAAAGATAATCCAATAATATTTCCCATTTTTCCTTGATCATTAGCCATACCTAAAGTTGTATATCTTTTGAGATGTTCTACTGAAATAAAACCTTCACGATGAGCCAATCTTACATCATCAGCTGTCACATCGTGTTGATAATCTACAAAACTTTTTGAACGTGATTTTTTATATTTGACTTCATAAAGTGGTTTTATTGGGTTTTTCCATCCACCAGGTTTAGGAAAAAAATAATTTGTTTTAGATACACCTAAACGATTTAAAGCATCTGTTGCACCCGCAACTCCTGAAGCAATACAATCATCTTTATTCCACAATCCTCTTGAAGAGCCAATCATCGTAATATTTTCTTTAGTATCGCTAGGAATAAAACATGCATTTTCTGGATCCCATTTGGGTTTTACACCTCTATGAGATAACAAATGTACAGCAGGAGACCAACCTCCTGATAAAAGAACTTGATCACAATTTATTTTATCAATTTTATTAATATTTTCACTTTTAGAAATTTCTAAACTATCAATTTTTTTTGTCCCATTGATGTTATATGGAACGAAACCTTTTCTGATTTCAAAATTTTTATTTGAGTCAATTTCAATGTTAGTTCGTGAGTCTAAAACAGTTACATTTGCTCCTGCTTCTGATAGTGCATTTGCAGTATCATAAACAGAATCATTATTAGTAGCGATAACAATATCCTCACCAGTTAAGACTCCATATCTATTTAAATAGTGTTTTGAAGCATTTACTGTCATTACTCCTGGTATGTCATTGTTGTTAAATGCGATGTGTCTCTCCAATGCACCAGATCCAACAATTATGTGTTTTGCTCTAATTGTCCAAAATCGCTGACGCGGAAGTGTGCTGTCTGGAATTGATAAATGATCAGTTACTCTTTCTAACAAACCAACAACACAATTATCATAGAGGCCGAAAGCAGTTGTTCTAGTCATTACCTTAATTCCTAAGCTTTTAAGTTGATTAAAAATTTTAGAGGTAGAAAAATCATTTTCAGACAATTGATTTCCACCAACTAGACTGTCCTGCTCAACTAAAATAACATCTAATTTTTTCTCAGCAGCTTCTATGGCTGCTGCAACACCAGAGGGTCCAGAACCAACAACAATTACATCACAAAAATCATGAGCATGTTCGTAAGAATCAGGATCAGGCAACCGTGAAGCACTTCCCATACCAGCTGCTTTTCTAATTAATTTTTCAAAAAGCATCCAAATTGTAGTGCCTTTACCCCATTCAAAAGGCGGTATACCCATGAAAGTTTTGTAATAAAAACCTGCAGCAAAGAATCTACCAATATAATTATTTATTCCACCTAGATCAAAATTTACATTTGGAAATGCATTCTGCCCACTTGCCTTTAAACCATCAAATAGCTCTTGTGTAGTTGCTCTAACATTTGGATCTCTTCTATCTTTAGAACCAATTGTAACTAATGCTCCCGATTCCTCTACACCACTAGAAAATATTCCTCTTGGTCTATGATATTTAAAACTTCTGCCAACAATACCAATATTGTTAGCTAAAAGAGCAGATGCAAGTGAGTCGCCCTCAAAACCACTAAGTTTTTTATTGTCCCATGTAAAATTTAGAGTTTTATCTCTGTCAATTTTTCCAAGGTTATTTAATCTTTTTGATTTCATTTATTATTTTCAACTACTTTCTGTAAATCTGGATGACATGGTCTAACACTTTTTATTTCATGTGTTACTGTTGAACGCTCAACTTCTAACCACATTCTACATCCATTTGAATGATGCCATGTTTCTATTTGAAAACCTCTAATATTTTTTCTAAAAAATATAGCTTCCGTCCATTCTTTTTCAGATGCTTCTAAAGAGGGATATTTAATTGAAGCATCTCCACCATAGCTAAACTCACTATGATCACGTTCTCCACAATAAGGACAATTAATTCTGATCATTTAACCGTGCAATTTAGGATCTGGACCAGCACCGCGCTCATCAATGTTTATGCCTTTTTCAAATCTTTCAAGATTATGGTTATGAACATAATTATGTGGATTTTCATTTGCAATTAAATCTGCAAAATACCAACCTGAGGCAGGGCTAGCTTTAAAGCCTCCATAATTCCAGCCAGCATTTAGATAAAGATTTGATATCGGTGTTTTACAAATAAAAAATGAACCATCCATAGTCATATCCATGACTCCTGCCCAATGCCTTAGTAACCTTATTCTACCTAAGCAAGGAAGTATGGCCATGGCTGCTTCAGCTGAATCTTGAACGATAGGAAGATTCCCTCTTTGTGCATATGACTTGTACCAATCAAGATCTCCTCCAAAAACCATACTGCCTTTGTCTGATTGAGATATATAGAAATGAGCTCCTCCCACACCATAAACAACAACTTGATCTAAAAGAGGTTTTATTGACTCTGTAACAAATGCTTGAAGCTTATGAGATTCAATTGGTAGATTTCCTAATTCTGCCATTTGCCATAACACAGATGTATTACCAGCTACTGCAAATCCAACTTTTTTTCCTTTTATTGTCCCTCTTGATGTTTGTATACTTTCAATACTACCATTCTTTCTAGTGATTCCGGTTACCTCACAATTTTGAAGGATATCTACACCTAATGAATCTGCTGCTCTGGCATATCCCCAAGCGACTGCATCATGTCTTGCATTTCCAGCTCGCCTTTGAACTGCTGCACCTAAGATTGGAAACCTAGAATCATCATAATTTAAATGAGGAATTTTTTTCTTTAATGTTTTAATATCCCAAAGTTCAGCATCAGTACCATGCAGTCTCATAACATTATATCTTCGAGCAGCTGAATCTCTTGCACCTGGGCTATGAAATAAAGATACATGTGCTCTTTGACTAAACATTACATTATAGTTTAATTCATGACTTAAATTCTCCCACAACTTTAGTGAATGTTCATAAAATTCGTGATTACCCGGCATCATATAATTTGAACGAACGATAGTTGTATTTCGGCCGGCATTACCTCCACCAATCCATCCTTTTTCTAAAACTGCTACGTTTTTAATATTATGATTTTTTGCAAGATAGAATGCTGTTGCTAAACCATGTAAACCGCCGCCAACAATAATAACATCATAATTACTTTTAGGTTCTGGATCTCTCCACTGTCTTGACCAACCAGATTGTCCATTCAACCCATTCTTAATTACATTCCATGCATTAAATCTAGTCATAATTTGTGATATCTTCTAGTACACTTCCTATTAAATCATCAAAATAAAATGTTTCTAATAATGATACAAGTGTTATTTAATCGCAGTTTTCTATAGGTCTGACCAGGTATCGTTTAATCTATAACCTTCTGGAAATGGATCATCTTTATCAATGTATAAATTTTGTTTCCCCATAATAAATGCACTTCCAGTTATTCTTGGAATAATACAATTTTTATTATTAATAAAAACTTCTTTTTCTATACTAGCCTTGAATGTAGAGCCAATAATTGACCTTGAAATAAATTCTTCATCAATTTGTATTTCATTTTTTTCCTTCATTACTGCTAATCTTGCAGAAGTTCCTGTTCCACATGGGGATCGATCTAGTTTACCAGGACGTATTACAACAGTATTTAAGCCAGTAAGAATAGATTTGCTATTTTTCTCTAATGGTTCAACAAATTGACAAAAAGAAAGATAGTTTAATCCTTCTATTGTAGGATGTTCAAATCCAATTTTTAAATTAGCTTCTCGCAATAATTCTTTAGCTATATTAACAAATTTTTTAGCATTTTTAGGTTCAATTTTAAGATTAAAATCATTAGCATTACAGATCAAAAAAACTGTCACCCCCAAAAGCTGTACTTACTTTTATTGAGCCAAAGTTTTTAGTTTTTAAATTCACATCTACTTTATCTGCAAAACAAGCTAGGTTAGTTAGTGTTACACTTTTAACTTTTTTGTTTTCACAAGTTGCAATAACCTTGATTAATCCTCCTGGAGCCTCAAGTGTAAGCTCAGTTGTAGGATACTGCATTTTAATTATATTTTTTTCTAATAACACTGTTGTTACACATATTGCATTTGATCCACTCATAGGTGGATTGTCTTCCGGTTCCATAATTATAAAACCTGCATCTGCATTTTTATGTGAAGGATCTAAAATAATATTACAATGTTTGA
>CACNUI010000036.1 GCA_902623545.1 uncultured Alphaproteobacteria bacterium
TAATTGAAAGTTTTTTTTTTATAGTATTGATAGCCTTAAAAGAGGTAATATTTTTAGGTTTGTATAAATTGATCCAACCTTGTTTTGAAATCATTACTTAATATCTCTGAGGACATTTTTGTTTAATAATAGATTTTCAATTTTTTCTGCTTCATCGAATGTATCATCTAAATAAAATGAGAGCTTAGGTGTAAATTTTGAATTAATTTTTGCCTTTGATAGAAATTTTTGAAAAATATATTTTCTATCTTTTAAAACTTCTAAAACTTGTATTTTGTCCTTTCCACCAAGGGGCATAAAATAAACGTTGGCAATCTTTAAATCCTTTGACATTCTCACGAATGATATTGTGATGGATGAAGAGCTAATGTTATCGTCAAAAAAATCTTCTTTAAGCAAACAATCACTCAGTAATGATCTAATGAGCTCACCGTATCTAATTTGCCTTTGAGTATCCATTGTAAAAAAACATTATAACTTTCTACTTGTAGAAACTTCTTCAAATGTTTCAATGATATCACCTACTTTTATATCACTATAATTGTCTAGCATTACACCGCATTCGAAACCAGACTTAACCTCAGATACTTCTTCCTTAAATCTTTTAAGACTACTAATTTGTCCTTTATGAATTACAATGTTATCTCTTAGAATTCTAATCTGTGATTTTCTAGAAATAAGACCATCTTTAACCATACATCCTGCAATATTTCCAACTTTGGAAATGTTAAAAACCTCTCTAATTTCAACATTGCCAGTAATATTTTCAGAAATATCAGGTTTTAATAAACCAGTTAAAAGGTTTTTTACATCATCAATAAGTTCATAAATAATTGAATAATATTTAATATCTACACCATCTCTTTTTGCGATATCTCTTGCATGAGGTAGCGCTCTTACATTAAATCCTACTATAAACCCCTTACTGGAACCAGCTAAAGTAACGTCACTCTCAGTAATTGCGCCTACACCTTTATAAATAACATTAACCCTAACTTCATCAGTTGAGAGTTTAGTTATTGAGTTTTCAATTGCTTCTGCAGAACCTTGAACATCCGTTTTAATTACTACTGGAAGACTTGTTGCTTCACCTTTATTTATTTGGGCAAACATCTCTTCAACATTAGATTTAACCACCGTATTTTTTTGAATTTGTAATTTACTTGATCTAAATTCTGCAATTTTACGTGCAATACTCTCATTTTCAACTACAATAAAATCGTCACCGGCTAACGGATTCGAATCAAATCCAAGAACTTCAACTGGTACCGATGGTTCCGCTAGCTTTATATTTTTACCTTTATCATCAATTAAAGCTTTAACTTTCCCCCACTCAGATCCTGATACAAAAATATCACTTACTTTTAATGTTCCTTTTTGCACTAGGACTGTTGCAACTGATCCTCTGCCTTTTTCTAGTTTAGATTCAATTACAGATCCTCTAGCTTTTCTGTTCGGGTTAGCTTTCAGATTAAGAAGATCTGCCTGTAAATGAATCGCTTCTTCTAACTTATCTAAATTTGTTCCTTTAGTTGCTGATACTTCAATATCTAATACTTCACCACTTAGTTTTTCAACAATTACTTCATGGCTAAGTAATTCATTTCTAACCTTATCGGGATCTGCGCCCGGAAGATCAATTTTGTTAATAGCAACTATTATTGGTACTTCAGCAGATTTTGCATGTGCAATAGATTCAATTGTTTGAGGTTTAATTCCATCGTCAGCCGCAACAACAAGTATAACTATATCCGTAGTTTTAGATCCCCTAGCTCTCATATTTGAGAAGGCAGCATGACCTGGAGTATCAATAAATGTAATTTTTTTGTTATTGTTATTGATTTGATATGCACCAATGTGCTGAGTAATACCGCCAGCCTCACCAGATACTACATTACTTTCTCTAAAAGCATCCAGCAAAGAAGTTTTACCATGATCAACATGGCCCATGATTGTTACTACAGGAGCTCTTTTAATAAGACTGTCTTCATGGTCTTCAAAATCTTTAATATCATTTAATACATCATCATCTTTAATAACAGTTACTTTATGACCTAATTCTTCTGCAACTAATTGAGCTGTATCTGATTCTAAAGATTGTGTTGCATTTGCCATAACACCCATTTTCATTAGAACCTTAACTACATCTGCAGTTTTTTCAGCCATTCTATTGGCTAAATCTTGAACAGTAATAAAATCAGGTATAGAGATTTCTCTAGAAATTTTGCTCTCATCTATTTCGTTCGCTGATTTTAATCTTTCTTTTTCTCTAGCTCTTTTTATTTTAGCTAAACTTGGAAATTTATCAAATTCTTGTTCTTCTTGTTCTAGTATTTTTTTTGCATCAGATTTACTAAAGTCATCTTCAAGCGGTCTAAGAGTTGATTTTTTTTGTTGAGTTTTTTTATCTACGTTCTTTTTATTTTTATTTTCAAAATTTCTAGTTTTATTAGGAGTTGAAAAGTTTGGTTGTGGTGAAGAATTTATTCCTGGTCTTGGTGTTCTTAAACTTGATGATCCTCTAAAATTTGATTGAGAAGTAGAAGAGCTTTTTTGTTGATTATTTTTGTTCTTAAATACAATTTGAATTGTTTTCTTATTCCCAGATGATCTAGGCTTATCTCCAGAAGGACCCAAATTTTTTCTTATTTGCAATCTGCCGGAAGAAGACAATTTTAAAGGTTTTTTTTTATTACTTTTCTCTTTTTCCAATTTTTATCCTTGATTATCTTCTGTGAACCAATTTTCTCGAGCTTTCATTATCATTTTGTTTACTAATTCCTCATCAATATCAAGATCCTTCAAAATCCCTTCTTCCTTATCTATTAACTCAAATGATGCTAAATCCGCAAAATCATCAATGGTAACTATGTTCGCTTTAGCCAGCTCTGCAAGAATGTTGTTATCCATTCCTTCTAGTTTAATAAGATTTTCATCTTTAATCTTTTCACTAATAATTTTCATGTTTTTTGAATTTTGTTCCTCTAAATAATTTTTTGATCTAGTTACAATTTCATTAGCTAAGTCTGAGTCAAATCCTTCAATTTTTTCAATGTTTTCAACTTCTTCAGAAGCTATGGATTCAATTGAAGTATAACCATCGGTAACTAATAATTGAGCTATGACATCTTCAACATCCAATAATTCTGAGAGTAAAAGACTTTTTTCTTTAAATTCTTGTTGTCTTCTTTCAGATTCTTCTTCTTCTGTAAGTATGTCTATTTCTAAATTCGTAAGATTCGATGCTAATTTAACATTTTGACCTTTTCTTCCTATTGCTAAACTTAACTGATCATCAGGTATCACAACTTCTACTTTACTTTTTTCTTCAAATAAGAAAATTTTACTAACTTCAGCAGGTGCTAGTGCATTTGCTAAAAATGTTGCTTGATTATCAGACCATGTAACTATGTCTATTTTTTCACCTTGTAGTTCGTTAACAACAGCTTGAACTCTCGATCCTCTCATACCAACACATGCTCCAACAGGATCAATTGTTGAGTCATCAGTAAAAACACTTATCTTTGCTCTTGATCCAGGATCCCTAGCGACACTTTTTACAGTGATAACTCCTTCATAAATTTCAGGTACTTCTTGATGAAAAAGCTTTGATAAAAAATTTGGATGTGTTCTGGATAAAAAAACTTGATAACCTTTTATGTCATTTTTTACTTCATAAATGTATGCTCTTACTCTATCACCATTTTTAAATGTTTCTCTTGGTATCAATTCTTCTCTTTTAATAATGGCTTCACTCTTACCAAGATCAATTATAAGATTGCCAAATTCAATTCTTTTGACGATACCAACTGCAATTTCTCCAACTTTATCTTTGTATTCTTCGTATTGCTTTGATTTATCTGCCTCTCTAACTTTTTGAATTATAACACCTTTTGCATTCTGAGCAGCTACCCTGCCCATTTCAATAGGTGGAAGTTCTTTAATTATAAATTCTCCTAAATTAATATTTGTATCTATTTTTTTTGCATCTTCTAAAAGAATTTGTCTAGATTGATTTTCTTCGTTTATTTGATCTACAACCTCCAAATAAGAGTTTAATTTTATATCTCCGTTATCTCTATTTATAGAAACTCTTATATCTACATCAAAACCATATTTTACGCGCGCTGATTTCTCTAGAGCTTGTTCCATTGCCTCAAATACTGCATTTTGGTCAATGTTCTTTTCTGTTGCAACATTTGTTGCAACCTGAAGCATTTCTTCTCTAATAACGTTAATTTTTTTCTTAGCCATATTTTATAAAAAAAAGGTGGGATATCCCACCTTAATATATGGCATCTATATTTAAATTGGACAATAATTTCAAGCTTATATTTTTTTTAAAATAAAAATTGATGTGTTTCTACCCGAAATAATTGCTTTTTTGTAAAATTTTGTCTCTAGATCATAATAGTATTTAAAACATAAGTATAAAGAACTTTGATTTTTCCAATCAAAAAAATTCCTACATTTATAAATGGTATTAATTATAGATGTAGAATATGAGATTGAATCAGTGACTATAATGATTTCACCACCCATTCTAATTAGGTAATATATTTTTTTTAAAAATTCGTAGGATATTAATCTTCTTTTATGATGTTTTTTTTTTGGCCATGGATCTGGAAAAAAAATTGAAATAATATCAAAGTATGGTTTGTTGATATACTGATCTAAAACATCAATTACATTGCCAGGGTAAATAACAATGTTTTTAATTTTTTGAGTTCTTATATTTTTAATAAGATTTATATTACCATCTATGTATTTTTCACATGCTATTATCTTGTGTTCAGGATATTGTTTCGCAAGAAAAATTGTTGTTTCTCCATAACCAGATCCTATGTC
>CACNUI010000037.1 GCA_902623545.1 uncultured Alphaproteobacteria bacterium
TTACTGCAACCCATTCTGGTCTCACAATCCAATATCTTAAAGTAGGATTTTCACTCAAATATATTGAGAATTTTTTAAGCATTGACTCCACCGCTAAGTTTTTTCATTCTATAAATAATCAATTGATCCAGAGCTAATGCTACTACGATGATAAGACCATAAATTGCTTTTTGAAATTCTCCTGGTATATTTAAGACAGGTAATGCTACGTTAATTATTCCTAATAGAAGTATTCCCAAAAATGTTCCAAGAACACTTCCTGAGCCCCCAGTAATGCTTGTTCCCCCAATAATTACACCTGCGATTACTATGAATTCTATTCCTACACCTGTTACTCCTGGATTTACATAGCCAAATCTTGACGCGTAGAATAAGCCCGCAACACCTGCAAGCATCCCACATACTCCAAAACAAAATAAAGTAACTTTAGTTACATTAATGCCTTTAAGATGTGCTGCAACAGGATTGCTACCGGTAGCATAAATTTCACGACCTAAAACTGAATGACGCATTAGTAAGTGTGTAATAATTACAATTACTGCAGTAAAAATCAAAATTGCAGGTATCGAAAATAAAAATGAAGTTTGAGAAAATGAAACAACATGTTCAGGAATATCATTTCTATCAATTTGTCTTCCTCCACTAACAATAAAAACTAAACCTCTGTATAAACTTAATGTTCCAAGTGTGACTATTATTGAATGAACATTAAACCTAGTTACAATGAAACCATTTATTAACCCCATGACTAAACCAACAAATGATGTTATTAACAATGATAACCAAAGTGATAGCCCAGGAAATTGAATATAAAGTAAGCCAATTACAATAGCTGAAAATGCCAATATTGATCCTATAGAAATATCAACATGTCGGCAGATTATCACCATCATTTGGCCCATAGCCATAACTAAAATTAATGGAATAGCTAGAAATACTGCTCTCCAGCTATCTATTGTCATAAATCTTGGATCTATAATTGCTGCAACGATTACAAAAACTAAAATTATAGAAAAAATTCCAAGCTCTCTTATTCTTAAAAACTTATCAAATAATGTCATATTAGTTTATCGCGTAACTCATTATCTTTTCTTGTGAGGCCTCTTTATTATTGAGAATTTTGGTAATTTTACCCTCTCTCATCACTATAATTCTATGAGATAAAGATAGAATTTCTGGTAATTCAGATGAAATTAAAATAATTGCAGTACCCTCTTTGGCTAATTGATTTATAATTTCATACATTTCTGCTTTGACTCCAACATCAACACCTCTTGTTGGTTCATCTAAAATTAAAATTTTTGGTTTAGAGAGTAACCATTTGGAAATTATACATTTTTGCTGGTTTCCTCCAGAGAGCTCTTCAATCAATTGTCTTCCCGATGTTAGTATAATATTAAATTTTTTAATGTAGTCATTTGTTATTGAGGTTACAGTTTTTGAATTAATAAGACCTAAATTATTTGATATTTCTTTTGGTACTGCTGATGTGACATTATCCTCTACAGCAACAGGGCCAAAAATACCCATTTGTTTTCTATCTTCGGGAACATATGCAAAACCTTTTTTAATTGCTTCATTAGGTGAATTATTTACAATACTCTCACCTTTATAAATTATTTCACCATTATCAAATCTTTCTGCCCCAAAAATACTTTTTGCTACTTCAGTTCTGCCAGCCCCTACCAAACCTGCAAATCCTAATATTTCTCCTTTTTTTAGATTAAAAGAAATATCACTAAACTTCTTTGATAAAGAAAGATTTTTTATATCCAAAATATATTCATCATTTTTAAGATATTTATTTTCTTTAACTTCTATTTCGTCAATATTTCTTCCTATCATGAATTTTATGATTTCTTCATTTGTAACTTCGCCTATATTTTTTGTAGTAATCAAGTCTCCATCTCTAAATATTGTAACCCTATCGGATATCTCTCTAATTTCTTCTAAACGATGACTGATAAAAATAATTGCCATACCATTTGATTTAAGTTTATTTACTATTTCAAATAATTTACCAACTTCATTAGGAGTTAAAGGTGATGTAGGCTCGTCCATAATTAATACTTTTGAATTTTTTGAAAGTGCTCCTGCTATTTCTATCATTTGTTGATCAGCAATTGATAAACCTTCCATAATAATTTTTGGATCAATTTTTAAACCAATTGATTCTAAAATTGTATTAGATTGTTTATTTATGTCTTGCCATTTTACTCTAGAGAAATTATTTCCTTCCATATGCCCCATAAAAATATTTTCGGCGACAGAAAGGTGAGGGAATGACTGCGGTTCTTGATGAATCAGTGAAACACCATTTCTTTGTGCTACTATTGGAGATGTAATTTCTACATTTTTTTCATCTAAAAAAATGTTTCCTTCGCTTGGTGTGTAGACTCCGCTTAATATTTTTACAAAAGTGGACTTACCAGCACCATTTTCTCCAACTAATGCATGAACTTCTCCAGGTTTTAAGTCAAAATCTACATTTCTTAAAACATTTACTCCACTAAATGTTTTACCAATATTATTAGTTTTAAGTTGCATATTTTGTTTATTTATTACTTCTATGTTAGTTTTTTTAAAATAATAAGAGAAAATTTCAAATTATTCTTGATAAAAAGCAGATTATATTGAAAATGTTAATAATAATTCAATAGGAGGAATAATGAATAAAATATTCAAATTTATTTCTGCTAGTATTCTTGGTTTGTTACTTACAACTGGAGTTTTTGCAAAAACTGAAGTTGTATATATACCAAAAAATACTGGTAACCCATATTTCGATTCAATTATAAAAGGTTTCGAAGTAGGAGCAGAAAAATATGGTTACAATTTTTCAACAGTAGCTCCTGCTACTGCTGACGCTACTTCACAATTACCTTTTATTAAGGCAGAAATACAAAGAGGTGTTGATGTTATTGCAATATCACCAAACTCTAACGATGCGCTTAATACTGTTTTTGATCAAGCGAGAAAAAAGGGTATTATTATAATGGTAGTAAATGGGGATATTCCTGGAAGTGAAGCTCATAGAGACCTAGCTATTATGCCAGTTGATTTTTCAACTGTTGGAACTGCACAAATGACTCTGATGGGTCAATTGATTGATCATAAAGGTCAGTTTGCAATTCTAAGTGCAACTACAGATGCTCCAGATCAAAATACTTGGATTAAAGATATGGAAGATAACATTATTGGTAAAGGTATGTTCTCTGATATGGAATATCTTGGTGTAGTTTATGGAGATGATGATCCACAAAAAAGCACAACTGAGGCTGAAGCATTACTTGCAAAGTACCCTGACTTAAGAGGAATTATTTCTCCAACAACTGTTGGTGTAGCAGCTGCTGCTCAAGTTGTAGAGTCAGCTGGTAAATGTGATCAAGTTCAAGTAACAGGCCTTGGAACTCCAAACCAAATGAGACCATTCCTGAAAAGTGGATGTGTAAAAGCATTCCAATTATGGGATCCATCTGTTGAAGGAGAAATTGCAGGTTATTTGTCTGTTCAAATGGTTGAAAATGGAATGAAGTTATCTGAAGGTATGACAATCAGTGTTCCAGATCAAGGTGATGTTGTAATAAATGCTAACAATTTAATTTATGCAGCACCAATGCTTGATTTTGTTCCTGACAATATTGATAATTTTAACTTCTAATTTAATAATTGAAGAGCAATAGAAATATTGCTCTTCATCAATTTATAAAAATGGATAATATACCTATTGTAGATGCTCATCACCATTTATGGGATTTAGGAAATGAAAAAACTAAATACTCATGGTTAATGGTTAAAGAAGGTGAGGCTTTTTTTGGTGATTATGGTGCTATAAGAAAAAGTTACTTGCTAGATGATTATTTAAATGATGCTAAGAATCAAAATTTAATTAAGTCAGTTCATGTCCAAGCAGAACATGATGATGATAGCCCTGTTAGTGAAACCGAATGGCTTCAAACAATAGCCGATAATCATAATTCCAAAAAGCCAAATGCAATTATTGCATTTGCAGATTTTTCAAAAGACAACGTAGTAGAGATACTTGATAGACATCAAGAATATAAAAATACTAGAGGAATTAGACAAATTTTATCTTTCAATGCTGATGAGCCAAAATATTCCCATGCTTCAGAAGATTTTATGAAAAATACAAAATGGCTAAATAACTTTAAAAATTTAAAAAATAGAAATTTATCTTTTGATATTCAAATTTATCCTCATCAAATGGATGATGCGGTTAATTTAGCTAAAGATAATCATAATATAATGTTTATTTTAAATCACACTGGTGAACCTTGTTATCAATCTGAAGAGTACATCTTACATTGGGAAAATAATATGAAAAAAATTGCAGATTGTGAAAATATTGTAGTAAAGATTTCTGGTCTTGGAATGTTTAATCCAAATTGGACAATAGATAGCACAAAAATATTTGTTGAAAAAACTATTGAGATATTTGGTATTGATAGATGTATGTTTGCTTCTAACTTTCCAGTTGATAAAATTTTTAATACTTTTGATAATTA
>CACNUI010000038.1 GCA_902623545.1 uncultured Alphaproteobacteria bacterium
ATTGTATCAATAGCAACAGCAGTTTTACCTGTTTGTCTGTCACCAATTATTAATTCACGTTGTCCCCTTCCAACTGGAACAAGAGCATCAAGTGCTTTAATACCTGTCTGCATAGGTTCAGATACACTTTGACGAGGAATAATACCTGGCGCTTTTAATTCAATTCTTCTCTTTTCAGAAGATTGAATAGGACCTTTACCATCAATAGGATTTCCTAAACCATCAACAACACGTCCTAACAATTCTTTTCCAACAGGAACGTCAACAATTTCTCCTGTACGTTTAACTGTGTCACCTTCTTTAATTCCAGTATCATCACCGAAGATTGAGACGCCAACGTTATCCATTTCAAGGTTGAGGGCCATACCTTTAATGCCACCTGGGAATTCTACCATCTCTCCAGCTTGTACTTGATCAAGACCATACACACGTGCAATTCCATCTCCAACACTTAGTACTGTTCCAACCTCAGCAACATCCGCTTTAGTTTCAAAATTAGCTATTTGGTCTTTAATTACAGACGATATTTCTGCAGCTTTAATTTCCATTATGCCCCCTTCATTGCAATTTTAAGTTTATTAATTTTATTCGCTATAGATGTATCAATCATTTTGGAACCAACCTTAACAATTAAACCACCAATAATTTCTTCATCAACATCAAAATTTAAAGATAATTTTTCACCTAAAGATTTTTTAAGTTGATTTGTAATATTATTTTTTTCATCATCAGATAATATATTTGCTGATGTTATGTCCGCAGTAATATCACCTCTTTTTTCAGAGTTTATTTTTTTAAATTGTAAAATAATAGAAGCGATATTTGAAATTCTCTTATTGTTATCAAGAACTTTTAAAAAAGTTGTCGTAATATTATGTAAATTTGCTTTAGAAAATAGTTTTAGCAAAATATTAAGCTTCTCATCTGAATTTACTAATGGACTTTTAATAACTTGTCTCAATTCTGAACTTTCTTTCAATGCTTTTTGCAATAATTCAAAATCATTTAGAATATCATCAATACATTTTTTTTCAGACGCAAGATCATAGAGAGCTGCTCCGTACCTTTCAGATATAAGATCCCCAGACAATGTATTAGATGCCATAAATTAAGTTCATAAGAAGTTTAGAGATAGGCTAATAACACATCAGAAAAAGTAGGTAAACTGTCAGTTTGTGCGTCAAATGAGTTAAATCGAAGATATTTTTAAAATTGTGTATAAATTACATAAATGAGTAGGGATCAACATCAATAATTAACTTTACAGAAGAAGGTAATTTAGTCTTTTCTACAATTTTTTTTGTGAATTTATTCAGATTTTTTCTACTATTGCTCTTCAATAATATTCTGTATCGATATTGTCCTCTAAGCAAAGAAATTGGAGCTTCAACTGGACCTAGAATCTTAATATTTTCACTATTTTCATCTTGTTGAGTCAGTCTTAAAGCATGTTTAAGAACTAAAGCTTTTGTATGACTAGAAAGAATTATTGAATTCATAAAGCCAAAAGGAGGAATATTAAATTTCTTTCTCTCTTCTAAAGCTCTTTCAATAAAAGCTTCTCTTTCTCTAAGTTGAATCGACTTAATTATTTCTTGATCTGGAAAAAATGTTTGAAGAAAAACTTTACCAATTTTTTTCCCTCTGCCAGCTCTTCCTCCAACTTGCTGAAGTAGGTTAAAGGTTTTTTCTATAGCTCTAGGATCACCGCCAAATAAACCTGCGTCCGCATCAACGATTCCTACTAATGACAAATTTGGAAAATCATATCCTTTTGCCATAATTTGTGTGGCTACAATTATATCTATGTCTTTGTTGTTTATATCAGTAATAAATTTTTTGATTTTGTTTGGTGTGTTAACGTTGTCGCTAGACATGATGGAAATATTTTTCCTAGGAAAGAATTCTTTTAGCTCCTCTGCAACTCTCTCAACACCAGGACCAACAAATTTTATACTATCTGTTTCACTACATTGAGGACAATCTAAATTTAATTTTTTAATAGTTCCACATTGATGGCATAAGAAAACTTTTTTGTGTTGATGCATAACCATCCATGATGAACATTGATCACATTCATATCTGAATCCACAACTATTACACAAGGTTAATGGTGAGTATCCTCTACGATTTAAAAAAATAAGAGTTTGTTCCTTATTTTCTAAGCATTGAGAAATAGAATCTATAATTGTTTGTGATATCCATTTATCTTTATCAAGTTTATTTTTATTTAAATCAATTATAGAAATTTCAGGTAATGGAGTTCCAGAAAATTGTTTTGATAGATAAACTTGATGATATTTTTTAATTTTAACATTATTTATTGTTTCTAAAGACGGTGTTGCAGAAGCTAATAATATAAAATTTTTTTCAATTTTAGTTCTTACAACTGCAAGATCTCTTGCTTGGTAACGTATGTTGTCCTCTTGTTTATAACTAGTGTCATGTTCTTCATCGACAACAATTAATCCTAAGTTCGTAAAAGGAAGAAACAAACTTGAACGCGCACCAATAACAATAACTGGATCTCCTGCAAAACATTTATGCCAAATTTTTTGCCTATTTTTTTTTGTAATTTTAGAATGCCACAGACACACTTCCATTCCAAAACGCTTCTTTACTCTTGTCTCTAATTGTGGTGTTAAGCTAATTTCTGGAACCATTATTAAAATTTGTTTTTTTTCTTTTGAAAATTTATCTATTATTTCCAAATATACTTCAGTTTTACCAGAGCCTGTTACTCCTTCTAATAAAACAGGTTTGTTTGATTTATTAAATGATTGGATTATTTCTTTAAATGAATTTTCTTGCTCTTCACTTAAGGAAACTAAAGAGGGTTCAGTATTATTGAAGATATCTAATTTTTCTTTATCAAATTCAACTATATCATTGTTAATAAGAAATAATTTTAAAACTGCTCCTATTGGAGCTAACGTATAACTTGCGATCCAATTTATAAAATTGATTGAAGAATTCTTAAGGATAAGTTGATTACAAATTTTTGTAATTTCTTTAATTTCATATCCAGGATTTTTAACATTCTTCTTCCAAATAATTCCGACTTCTATTTTTTTTCCAAATGGAACTAAGACTATTTGACCAATTTCAAGTTGATTATTTGTTGAAGAATAAGTGAAAACTTTGTCAAAAGGTCGTGTTATTACTACATCGTACAACATTATATTTATGTATTTTTTATATGTTAACTTTCTAAATAACTTGTATATGGTATACAATAAACAATGAAATTTTTTATAGACACTGCCGATATACCTCAGATTGAAGAGTTAATGCCTAGTGGATTAATAGACGGTGTTACGACAAACCCATCTCTAATTGCAAAAAGTGGTAAAGATATGGGAGAAACAATTAAAACAATTTGTTCTATAGTATCCGGTCCAGTAAGTGCAGAAGTGACAGCAACCGAGTATGAAAAAATGCTTGAAGAAGGTGAGTACTTAGCATCATTAGCTAAAAATGTTGCTGTAAAAGTTCCTCTTACACCTGCTGGTCTTCAAACGTGTAAAGCTCTTCGGGAAAAAGATATCATGGTAAATGTAACATTGTGCTTTAGTACTGCTCAAGCATTACTAGCCGCTAAGGTTGGCGCAACATTTATTTCTCCTTTTGTAGGAAGACTAGATGATATTGGTGAAAAAGGAATGGATCTGATTTCAGATATAGTAATAATGTATGAAAATTATGGATTTGATACTGAAGTATTAGTTGCCTCGGTAAGAAACACACAACATCTTATTGATGCAGCTGTAATTGGTGCCCATGTTTCAACCCTACCACCTAAGGTTATTCATGAATTATATAAACATCCTCTCACAGATAAAGGACTAAAAGCATTTCTTGATGATTGGGCAAAAACAGGACAGCATATCTTGCCAAAATAATCATTATGGCAAATGAAGATGAAACTAGTGAAAAACAAATAATAAATTTTTTAAAAAAAAATAAAAATTTTTTTATTAAAAACTCAGAATTAGTTAATGAACTAAATTTTCCCAACCTGGATAAAAGTTCAGATAAGGTAATTGATTTAGAAGCTTATAGATATAAAAAAATATCTCAACAAAATATAGACCTACAAAATCAAATGACAAAAGTACTACTTGCTGGAAAAAGTCATTTAAACGCACAGAAAAGAATTCTTAAGTCTACAATTAGAATTTTAAATATAAAAAGTTTACCAAAATTAATAAGTTTAATTAAAAATGATCTTAAAACAATATTAGGTTGTGATGAAATGAATTGTTTTGTTACAAATGAAAATATTAGAGCAGAAAACTTATCACAAGTGGATATTAAAATTGCAAATAGTTATTTTAAAAACAAAATAGTTACAAATTTAAATCAAAATCCTAAAGGTTTACTTTTATTTTTTCCAAACAAATCAACAACAATAAAATCATATATTTTATTAAAAGTTAAATTT
>CACNUI010000039.1 GCA_902623545.1 uncultured Alphaproteobacteria bacterium
CTATATTCTCAAATTTTATATTATTTCTTTTAGTAATTAATTTAAATAAAATTTTTTTACGTTTTTTCTCAATATATTTGTTCAAAACACATTCTGGACTTGAGAATGAATGTTTATATATATAGAAGAAAGCATTATTTTTTTCAAAATCAATAGCATAATCTTTCCAACTACCCGTTGCCACACCTAAAGAGTACAAATCTAAGATTTTGCTTAATTCATATTTAGAAAAATATAATTTGTGATTGTTTGATATTGAACTAGATGATACTAAGCCCATAAATTTAGATTATATTATATACTTATGCCTGTAAATGCTCCAAATGAAAATTTAAATTGGCCTGCGCCAAGCTTTAAGTTAATGAATATTGATAATCATCTAATTTCCTTAGACCAAATAAAAGGTAAACATGGAACTGTTATTGTATTTATTTGTAACCACTGCCCATATGTTAAGGCTATTGCCAGCAGACTAAGTTATGAAGCAAATGAATTAAAAAAAGAGTCTATAAGTACAGTAGCAATCATGTCAAACGACACTGAAAAGTATCCTGAGGATTCTTTTGATAATATGAAAATTTTTTCAAAAAAATTTGATTTTAAATTTCCATATTTAATTGATGAAAAACAAGATGTTGCAAAAAGTTATAATGCTGTTTGTACTCCAGACTTTTTTGGTTTTGATAAAAATTTAATGTTAAAATACAGAGGTAGAATTGACTCTAAAGTTATGAATTCAGATGAAAATGAGATCATTGACAGAGAACTCTTTAATTCAATGATGCATATTAAAAAAACAGGTACTATACCAAATAAACAAATAAATAGTGTCGGTTGTTCTATAAAGTGGAAATAAATGAAAGATATATCAGGTAATAATAATTATTTATTATTAATTAAAAATTTTTTTGTTAATAATTTTAGAAATTTAATATTTATTTTAGTTATTATATTAATAATATTTGGCTCATTTCAAATTTATAATTTCTATAATACTCAAAATCTAAAAAAAAATAGCATTATTTTTTTTAATTTAGATGAAACAAATGAAAAGTTTCTTTCTCAATTAAATCAAATAAAAGAAAATGAAAATATATTTTCAATATTATCAACACTTAAATTAATAAAATATAATAATGATAATAAAAATTATGAGTATTCAAATGAGTTATATAAAGAAATTATTTTTTCTAGTGATTTAAATGATCTTTATTTATCTAATGTTGCGGCTCAAGCTTCTTACACTATGATTGAGGCCTCTTACATTGAAAAAACTAACAATTATTTTGAAGATATATCGTCTTATATTGATAAAATTAATGATAATTTTGATAGTTATTTTTCAATAAAAATGGAGTTGCAATACTTATTAGCAGTTTGTGAAATAGATATTAATAAATCTGAATACAAAAATAATTCAGAAATTAATGATTTGTATGAACAAATTATCAATTCAAATTTAATTTCATCATCTGTAAAAGAAAGATTGAAAAAAATTCATGAGTTTCAGATTTATAAGTAAAATAATAATATCATTATATTTTTTATTTATTATTTCTTGTCAAAGTAATTTAACTTTATTTGAAAATAATCATAAAAATAAAAATGTTCAATCCATTACAAATAAAGAGGATAAAGATCGAATAGATCTCTCATATATAAACGAATTAGAAGATGGTGCGATTGATTTTTATAGTGATGAAACAATAAATTTTGATTTTACTAATTCAGATTTTAATAAAATAAAAATAAAAAACTATGGCTCTTCTCCTGATGAAAATATTCCTTTGAATGTTTTTATTGTAAATTCTGAAATTTATACGATTAATATAAAAGCTGAGATTTTAAAATTTGATGCAAGCACTGGCAACTTAATTGATAAATTAAAAATTGATCTGCCTTTTAAAAACACTATCCCTATTTCAATATCATTAATTAACAACGATTTTGTTATTGGTTTTAAATCTGGAGAAATTATTAGATGTACTAAAAATGGTAAAATATTATGGATGTATAAAAAAACAAATTTTTTAAATACACCAATCAAATATCAAGATAGTAATTTAATTATTCTTTATCCAGAAGATTTTGTTATTTTATCCTTTGAAAATGGCAAAGTAATTTACGAAGAAAATTTTAACTCTAACAATATTATACAATCAGTTGGTGGTAAATTAATAAATTATTTTAATATTATATTCTTTATTTTACCTAATAGTGAATTTAATGCTGTTGATACTTTATTATTTGAAAAGCATTATTCTAATTTACAAAATATCGAAACAAAAACATCTCTTAACAATTTAGATGATTATATACATGTTAATCAAAATACATTTTCTTATTTAGATAATGGCACAACTTTATACACTTATGATCTAATTGAAGATAAATTCTTATTGTCTGAATTTGAAATTATTAAAGGTTCTTCTAGTTATTTTTTTAATAACACACTTATTAATAGATATAAAAATAGTATTAATGTTTATAATATAATTAATGGAAATTTATTCATAACAATAAATACAAATAAAATTTTAAAAAAAGATTCTAAAATAATTAAAGTTACTGTTATAAATAAAAAACTTCATTTATTTACTAGTGATGGCAAATTATTGATTATAAATAAAAATTTTGAAATAGAGAATGTAATTGATATTAAAATAAGAAACATTGTAAATATTTTTATTTATCAACAAAATATATTTATCTCTACTATTAAAGGAACTACATACATTCTCTAGTATGAATTTTTTAATTTTAGGAATGCCGAATGTTGGTAAAACTTCATTTTATAATACAATAACTTTAGAAAACAGTAATATAATACATGGCACAATTGGCACAACAAGAGATTGGCATGAAAATTATTTATCAACTAATAAAAATATAAAAATAATAGATACACCTGGAATTATATATAAAAATAAAAAAAAACTAGATGAAAAAATTAATCAATTAATTAAAAAAATAGATATTTTTCTCTATGTCTTAGATTATAAAAAAGAAAATTATTTTGAAGATAAGGAAACTATCAATTTTTATAGAAAATTTAATAAAGAGATAATATTAATAGTAAACAAAGATGATAATTACAAACAAGATAAAGATCTACAATTTTTAGGTATTTCAAATATATTCTATATATCTTGTGTACATAAATTAGGTGTTAGTATTTTTTTAGAATTTTTAAATCAATATAATTCCAAAAAAATTATAGAAGAAAAAATAGATTGTACATTAGGATTGTACGGGAAAACTAATGTTGGTAAAAGTACATTACTAAACAAGTTAGTAGGATTTGATAGATCTTTAGTTAGCAACAAACCTAAAACAACAACTGATATAGTAAGCTCAAATTATTTATTTAAAGGTAGCAATTATTTAATAAAAGATACAGCAGGATTAATTAAAAAAAGTAAAATAGATAAAGATAGTTTGGATTATTATGTTACAAAAAAATCAATATCAATTATTAATAAAATAGATGTAAATATTTTTTTGATTGATATTAATCAAGGATTTGATAACCAATCAAAAAAGATACTTAACTTAATTTTTAAAAAATCAAATATATTGTTATTTTTAATTAACAAAATAGATCTGATTAAAAATGACATTAAAAAAATAAAAAATTTAAAAAAAGATATTGAAAATGAATTTTCTCAATCAAAAAATTTAAATATATTATCGATATCTGCATTCAATAAAAAAGATATTAAATTTTTAAAGGATTATATTCATAAGCTATCTTATAATTTAAAAATTAATTATTCTACATCACAAATCAATAAATGGTTAAATAA
>CACNUI010000040.1 GCA_902623545.1 uncultured Alphaproteobacteria bacterium
TAATCATTTTGGTCTAAATTTAATTTTAAATAATATCCAGTTGCATGTACGTTACCATTTTTAATTATCAAATCACTGGGATTATAATAGAATATTTTATAGTTTCTTAGTTGTGCTTCATAGGCAATTAAAAATGATGTATCAAAATTATAGTCTATCAACTCAATATCATCCATTTGAATTGCTATTTGTTTTTGCATTAAAAAATATTTTCCGTATATATATTATTTATATCCTGATCCCATTTGTTATTAAATTTTTCAACTAGTATATCTGCTGGGGATTTTCCTGAACTTAAATTAATCTCAAGTTCTTTTAAATAAAAAGTTTCATCATATTTTTTATTTCTTGCTAAAATATTTCTAGAATTTAAGCCCTGTTTTGATATTTCAAAAAGTTTTTGAGCAACATCAAGAATTGTTCCATTTTTAAATTTAGCTTGTAAACCATCTTTGGGAGCTACTTTGTTTATATAATTTCTGTCTTCTTGGGTCCAACTTTCAACTAACTCTTGAGTTTTATTAAATGAAGTTTCATTATAAAGTAATCCTATCCAGAAAGCAGGTTGTGAACATATTAGATCCCAAGAACATGCGTCCATAGATCTTATTTCTAAAAATTGTTTTAAACGAACTTGTGGAAATAAAGTTGATAGGTGATTAATCCAATCATCGATTGTAGGTTCAATATATTTATTATCTTTCAACTTATTTTCTAAAAAATTTCTGAAGGTATAATTAGTCATATTGATATGTTTATGATCTCTAATGATAAAATACATGGGAATATCAAGAGCGTATTCAACATATTTTTCAAAATTAAAATCTTTTTTGAATACAAAAGGTATCAAACCTGTTCTATCTTTATCTGTATGATGCCAAAAATGAGATCTTAGACTTTTATAATCTGATATTTTTTTGTTATCAAAAGGTGAATTAGCAAATATTGCAGTTGCTATTCCTTCAAGATTTAACATTAGACGATACTTATTTTTCATATCCTCTTCTGAAGAAAAATCTAAATTAACTTGATTTGTGCAAGTTCTTTTCATCATATGATGACCTAAATTACCTACTTTAGGCATATAATTTCGCATTATGTTGTATCTCTTCTTAGGCATCCATGGGAATTCATTTAACTTTAAACTTGGTTCAACTCCTAAGCCTAATAAAATAAATTCAAATTCATCTCCAATACTTTTTAACTCCCTTAAATGTCTTGTAGTTTCTGAACAAGTTTGATGTATATTGCTTAATTGAGCGCCTGATAATTCTATCTGACCTCCAGGTTCAAGGGTTATACCCTCTCCAAATCTTTCCAGTGCAATAATTGTTTTTTCTTCATCATCATATTTTGGTTTCCAACCATTGGAGACAAATTTTAACAAAATATCCTTGATACCATTTTGCATTTCGTATGAAAGTGGATGAAATCCATTTTTACTTAAAACAAATTTTTCGTGTTCAACGCCAATTTTTAAATTTTCTTTATCTTTTATACCTTTGTAAAAGTATTCCACTAATTCATTTTTTTTTAACATTTGTAAATTTTATATAGTATAAATTATATCAAAAATAAGGTTGCTAAACCAAGAAAAGATAGGAAACCAAACACATCTGTTATTGTAGTCAAAATTACTGCAGATGCTAATGCAGGATCAACTCTCAATTTATCTAAAAAAAGTGGAATTACAATTCCAGCAAAACCAGCAAGTATTAAGTTTAAAATCATAGCTATACCAATGATTAAGCCCAACATCAAATTTTCAAACCAATAAACAGATATTAAAGATATTATTATAGCAAAAATCATACCATTTATACCGCCTATAAAAGTTTCTTTAGTTATAATTTTTAATGCATTGCTAGCTGTCAATTCTTTTACTGCAATAGCTCGCACTGCGACTGTTAATGTTTGAGTACCAGCATTAGCACCCATTGATGCTACTATTGGCATTAAAATAGCTAACGCTACTACTTTTTCAATCGCAGCTTCAAATAAACCTATTACTATGGAAGCTACAACAGCTGTCATTAAATTTACAATTAACCACGAAATTCTTGATTTTGTTGTACTAATAACTGACTCATATAAATCTGTATGATCTACACCTCCAAGTTTTAAAATATCTTCTTCTCTTTCTTCTTCTATTACTTCAACAACATCATCTACAGTTATTGAACCTATAATTTTTTTTTGATTATTAATAACTGGAGCACTAACTAATCCATATTTATTGAATAATAAAGCTACATCCTCTTGATCAGTGTTTACATCAATCAATCTTAACTCTTTGTTTGATAATGAGTTTAATTCTATTTCTCTTTTAGAGCCCATTAGTCTTCCTAATGGAACAACTCCTTTCGCTTCTTGATTATTATTAATTAAGTAAATATCATAGAAGTCTTCAGGCAAATTTTCTTTATTGTCTCTTAAATAATCAATAGCCTGACCAACATCCCATGATTGATTAACGGCAACAAATTGTCTTTGCATTAATCTTCCAGCAGAGTCTTCAGGATAATTTAATCCTTCTTCAATTAATGATCTTTCTTCTTCTTCTAAATTCTCTAAAAATATATTCTGATCTTTTTCTTCCAAATCTTCTACAAGATCTACAGCATCATCAATATCTAATTCTTTTGCGTTGGTTGCAAGTTGTTTAATATCAAGAGTTTCAACGATTTCTTCACGAAGACTATCATTTAAATAAGTTAAAATTTCTGGATCAAATTTATCACTTATTATATTTATTAGACTTAATCTTAAAACAGGATCAAGGTTTTGAAGTAAATCAGCTATATCTGCATTATGCAAATCTTTAAGATATTCAAAAATTTTATTATTTTGATAATTATCTAAATAATTTGTTATTTTTTGAACAGATTCATCTGCTGAAAAGGTTTCTTTAATTATTTTTTCTTCCATAACTTTATTTGGTGCGGCTGAGAAGACTTGAACTTCCACAGGATAAATCCCACAGCGACCTCAACGCTGCGCGTATACCAATTCCGCCACAGCCGCATATATAGTAGAATTAAATATCAGATAGGATATTAAGTATCAACAGATCAAAATTTTGAGAAAAAATGGATAAAATTGAAATTATAAATTCAAAAGAATTAATAAATTACGAATCGGCTATCGAATTAATGCAATCAAGAATAAAAGAAATTTTATCAAACAATAAAAAGGAATTAATTTGGTTCTTAGAGCACGATAATGTTTATACTCAAGGCACAAGCAGCAAAGAGAATGAAATAATTAAATCTAATAATTTAAAAGTTATAAAGACAAATCGAGGTGGCAAAACCACATATCATGGTCCTGGACAAAGAATCATATATTTTATGATAAATTTAAATAAAAGAAAAAAAGATATAAGAAAATTTATAACTACTATTGAGAGTTCATTAATAGAGTTTCTGGATAATTATGGAATAGAGGCTAGATCATTTAAGGATCGAGTTGGGATTTGGGTAACAAAATCAAACAATTTAAAATTTGAAAAAGAAAAAAAGATTGGTGCTATTGGTTTGAGAGTTAGTAAATGGATTTCTTATCATGGATTA
>CACNUI010000041.1 GCA_902623545.1 uncultured Alphaproteobacteria bacterium
TGATTAAAGATTCAACAAATTGTCTAGTATCAAAATCCAACATATTAGCTTGACTAAGTTCTAATGTTACAGATCTAATATGTTTATTATCCATTCAAATTAATTCTCTCATTTGTATTTTTATTAAACACAACTAATTTATTTATTGGAAAAAATAGTTTAATTTTATTATTTGATTCAATCTGAGACTCAGAAGATAGTCTTGCAATAAAATTATTATCATTTTCAATTTCAGATAGAGTAAATATAATATCTTTAGAGAACCCTAAATCTTCAATCAATATTGGATTAATCTCTATCATTAGAGAATTTATTTTTTCTTCAGTAGTTAAATCTTCAGGTCTTACTCCTAAAAGTAGATCATTTTTATTATAATTTTTAAAGTAATCATTTAACTTATTATCAGTGTCATTATTAAATTTAATTATGTGATTAATATCGAAAAAATTTATTTTTGGAGAACCTATAAATGAAGCCACAAAAGTATTAATAGGCTTGTTGTATAAATTTGAGGGTTTATCAATTTGTACTAATTTTCCATCATTTATAATTGCGACTCTGTCCCCCATCGTCATTGCTTCAACTTGGTCATGAGTCACATAAATAGTTGTAACACCTAATTTTTTTTGCAAAATACTTATCTGAGATCTCATTTCAACTCGTAATTGAGCATCTAAATTAGATAATGGTTCATCCATTAAAAAAACTCTTGGTTTCCTTATTAATGCCCTCCCCATTGCAACTCTTTGTTTTTGACCACCTGAAAGTGCCCTTGGATATCTATCAAGTAATTTATTGATAGATAACATTTCTGAAATTTCATTAATTTTATTAATAATATCTTCTTTCGGTGTTTTTTTAAGTTTTAGAGGTATACTAAGATTTTCTCTAACAGTCATATGTGGATACAAAGCATACGATTGAAAAATCATTGCAATATCTCTGTCTCTTGGTGAAAGATGAGTGATATCTTTGTTATCTATATAAATTTTACCAGAATTAATGTTTTGTAAACCAACAACAGATCTAAGAATTGTAGACTTTCCACAACCAGATGGTCCGACTAAAACTAAGAACTCTTTTTCATTAATTGAGATATTTACATTATCTGCAGCTACAGTACCATCTTCAAAAATTACTGAGAGATTTTCAATTTTTATAAATTCTTTATCCATCTAATTCACACCAATCTACCGCTGTTAGAAGACATATTTTAAGCATTTTTACTAATTGATCTATTGATACCCACTCATCTACACTATGTATAGGTCCTCCACCTGGACCAAATAAAACAGTTGGACATTTATTAATATTTACAGGAAGTCTTAAATCACTTCCCCCTCCACCAATAATTTTTGGTTTTTCTAAATCCACTCCCTCAGTTGATTTTGATAAAATTTTAATAAACTCATGATCTGGATCAGTTATACCTGACTCAAAAAACAAACCAAATTTTTCAAATTTTATTTTATTTTTTTTATACCATTCGAAATCTGAAACTTCAGATAAAATAAATTTATGAAATTCTTCAACTATTTCATCTATATTTTCTCCTGGTAAACATTCGATGGTTCCTTCAAGCACTGCCTCTCCAGGTATTGTTGATGGCCATGCACCACTCATTATTCTTCCTACTGCTGTTGGAACTTTAGTAGTTCTCTCATGTTTATAAAGAGGATGATCTACAACTGATTCTCTATAATCAGAAAATTTTTTAATTATTTTTATAACCATGTAAGCATTATCAATAGCACTATCTATTTCTCTGTGATACTCGGTACCACCCTCAGTACCCGGCACAGTTATTCTAAAGTATTGAGCTCCTCTATTAGAAACCATAATTTGATGTGTTCCTGTAGGTTCTAGCATTATACAAGCGCCATTAGATAAAAATTCATTTTGTAAAGCTGCAAATAATGTTCCATTACCCCCTGCTTCTTCTTCGATAACAAATTGTCCTGTAACATCTCCTTTTAATTTTAAATTCAACTTTTTTAAAATTTCTAAAGCAACAATGCCAACACCAACACCACCTTTCATATCAGCAGAACCTCGTCCATATATTTTATCCCCATCTACTTGACCACTAAATGGTGGATATTTCCAAGTTGTATTTTCATCAACTGGTACTACATCAGTGTGCCCAAATAAATATAATGGTCTCGAATTTTTACCTCCATTACCTTTCAAAGTTCCGTAAACATTTGGCCTATCTTCATATGAAGTATCTTCAGGCATAGGGATGTATTCTTTTCTTTTTTTTATTAAATCGTGATCAACATCTGTCGTTCTTACATCTAAACCTATGTTATTAAGCTCATCCTTTACAAAGTGTGCTATTTCTTTTTCATCTCCTATATAACTATCAAATTGAGTTAATTTAGAAACCAGATTCACAAGTCTATCTTTGTGATTTTCAGCTTCACTTAATAATAAATCTTTTACTTTTTGATCCATAATTATTCTCCTATCCTTTAACTGCACCTAATGTAAGTGCAGATACAAAATGCTTTCGAATTAAAAGAGCTATTACAACTATAGGCAGAACCCCAATCGTTGCTGTTGCAAACATTGCCCCCCACAATATTCCTGTGTGTGTTACAAATAATCCAAGAGTCGTTGGAAATGTCCTTGTATGACTATCTGTTAAAAACATGGCTAAAGTAAATTCATTCCATGCACCTATAAATATAAAAATTGTGGCAGCTATTATTCCAGGTTTTGTTAAAGGAATTATAATTTTTCTTAAAACCCAAATTCTAGATGCACCATCTACAAATGCTGCTTCTTCAAGCTCTTTTGGTATTGTTGTAAAAAATCCTCGAGTCAACCAAATGGCATATGGCACATTCCATAATGTGTATCCAATTACAAGTAACCAATAGGTACCAAGAATTCCAAAAAAATTTGCATACCAAAAAAGTGCAAAAACCATAGAAATTGGAGGTATGAGTTGCATAGTTAAAAACATGTATGCAACTCTTTCTCTATTTTTTGATATTAATCTTTCCATACCATATGAAGCTGGTATCGCTAGAACCATGGAGACTAAAGTTGCGAATGTGGCAACAATAAATGAATTAATAAAGTAAGTTGCCATTGGATATTTTTTAAATATCGTTGTATAATTTTTTAAAGTCGGCTCAAAATTAAAAATTATTGGAGGATATACAGAAGAATCTAAAGGGTGTTTAAATGATGATGAGACCATAAAATAAAATGGAAAGAAAAAAAATAAAGCAAAAGTGATTATTAGTAAAAAAATAAAAATTGCTTTCCAATTTATTAATTCTGTTTTCATCAGTGTGTTACCCTAGTTCTTTTTAGAAAATTAATAAAAATAAATGCGATAAAAAATGATAATAAAATAAGTATAAAAGAGAAAGCTGAACCCATGCCTACTTGTCTTTGAGACATAAACATTCTCCATACCGCAATTGGCAAAGTTTCAGTGGAACTTCCAGGCCCTCCTTGGTAAATTGCAAATACAACATCAAAGTTCCTGATAATTTCCATTATTCTTAAAATGCACACTAT
>CACNUI010000042.1 GCA_902623545.1 uncultured Alphaproteobacteria bacterium
TTATCCTTAGCAATATTTATTTTGTCATTTGCGTTATCTGTATTTGATTTAAGTATATCCTGAATTTCTTTTTCTATTGCAGACTTATCCAGTTCACTCATGTCATTGACACTTTCAGCTAAAACTATGCATTTTTCTGGATTTATTTCGACAAATCCTCCTGAAACAAAAAATGATTTTAATAAATTCTTGTCTTCATCATATATCATAACTCTTCCAGATCTTAATGATGACATCACTTTGCTATGACCTGGCAAAATACCGATATCACCATCCTTACCAGGTACAATTATCATTCCTGCATCATCACTAAATACAAGGTTCTCAGGTGAGACCAAATCAAAAGAAATTGTTGCCATTATGCTGCTTCAGTTTCTAATTTTTTAGCTTTCTCTATTGCTTCATCTATTCCACCTACCATGTAAAATGCAGCTTCTGGCATATGGTCATATTCTCCTTTTACAAGTCCATCAAAACTCTTAATGGTATCTTCAAGATCAACATATTTACCTGGAGAACCTGTGAAGACTTCTGCTACAAAAAATGGTTGACTCAAAAACTTTTCAATTTTTCTAGCTCTTGCAACTGTTAGTTTATCTTCTTCTGAAAGTTCATCCATTCCTAATATAGCAATAATATCTTGTAGACTTTTATATGTTTGTAAAACTCTCTGTACTTCTCTAGCTACTCTATAATGGTCATCACCAACAACCTGGGGATCTAAAATTCTAGAAGTAGAGTCTAATGGATCAACTGCTGGATATATTCCTTTTTCAGAAATAGCTCTATTTAAAACTGTTGTTGCATCCAGATGCGAAAAGGATGTAGCAGGTGCAGGATCTGTTAAGTCATCTGCAGGGACATAAATTGCCTGAACTGATGTAATAGATCCTTTTTTTGTAGTTGTTATTCGTTCTTGTAAGGCACCCATATCAGTTGCAAGTGTTGGTTGATAACCAACTGCAGAAGGAATACGCCCTAAAAGTGCTGACACTTCAGAACCTGCTTGAGTAAATCTAAAAATGTTATCTACAAAGAACAAGACATCTTGGCCTTCTTCATCTCTAAAGTATTCTGCTTGAGTTAAGCCAGACAAAGCAACTCTTGCTCTTGCTCCCGGTGGCTCATTCATTTGACCATAAACAAGAGCAACTTTTGAGTCCTTACCTTTTAGATCAATAATTCCTGATTCAATCATTTCGTGGTACAAGTCATTACCCTCTCGTGTTCTTTCTCCTACACCAGCAAATACAGAATACCCTCCATGTGCCTTTGCAATATTGTTAATTAATTCCATAATTAGAACTGTCTTGCCAACTCCAGCTCCTCCAAATAGTCCAATTTTACCTCCTCTTGCATAAGGTGCGAGTAGATCAACTACTTTGATTCCTGTTACTAGAACTTCAGTTTCTGTAGATTGGTCAACAAACTCTGGAGCTGGTCTATGAATGGGATAGGATTTACTTGTTCCAATATCACCCCTTTCATCAACTGGTTCACCTACAACATTCATTATTCTACCTAATGTTTCTGGGCCTACAGGCATTGAAATAGGGGCACCTGTATCAGTAGCTGTCTGACCTCTAACCAGTCCATCTGTTGTGTCCATAGCAATTGTACGAACCGCGTTTTCACCTAAATGCTGAGCAACCTCTAGCATTAATCTTGTTCCGTTATTGTCAACTTCAAGAGCGTTCATGATCGCAGGAAGTTCTCCATCGAACTCTACATCAACTACAGCTCCGAGAACTTGTGATATTTTTCCAGTTAAATTGTTAGCCATATATCCCCCTTTATATTGATTCAGCTCCAGAAATAATCTCTATTAATTCTTTTGTAATAAACGCTTGTCGCGTTCTATTATACTTTAATGTTAAACTATCTATCATTTCACCTGCGTTTCGGGTTGCATTGTCCATCGCAGCCATCCTTGCACCCTGTTCTCCTGCATCACTTTCTAAAAGTACTTTAAATATTTGAATAGAAACATTTTTTGGAAGTAAATCCTTTAAAATTGTTTCTTCATCAGGTTCATAATCATAAATTGCATTTGAAGAATTTTCATTTACTTCTTCGTTTTCAGAATTTGAGACATCTAATGGTATTAATTGTTGCTGTGTTACTTCTTGCGAAATGGCTGATTTAAATTTGTTAAAAACTAATATGCATTTATCAAATTTTCCATCAAAATAATATTCTTGCAGTTTATTTGAAATATTTAATGCAGATTCGTATCCAGTATTTGAAACATTTAAGTCGACAAAACTCTCAAGAATTTGATCCTTCATTACTCTATTAAAGAAATCTCTACTTTTTTTCCCAATTGGCATTAGTTGAACTTTTTTTCCATTTTCTTCAAGTGATTTAATTAACTTAAAAGTTTCTCTATTTATGCTGCTGTTAAATCCTCCACATAAACCTCTATCAGCACTTACTGGAACTACAATATAATTTTGGTCATTTCCAGTTCCAGTTAAGAGTTTAATTATGCCTTCACCAGATGCAACAGATGATGCAAGAGAAGAAAGCATTTCGTCTAGTCTTGATGAATATGGTCTTGCAGCTTCAGCTTTTTCTTGTGATCTGCGCAACTTACTTGCAGCAACCATTTTCATTGCTGATGTAATTTTTTTTGTAGATCCAACAGAATTGATCTGAGTTTTGATATCTTTTAAACTTGGCATAAATTAGTTACTTGCAAACTTTCCGACCAAATCGTCTAAGATTGATTTTAATTTATCATCATTTTCTTTAGATAATTCTTTTTCATTGGCAATTGCATCTAGTAAATCACTATGCCTAGTTCTAATTTCATTTAAAACTTCTGCTTCAAACCTAACTACATCACCTACAGCAACTTTATCAAGATATCCGCGTACACCTGCATAAATAGATACAACTTGCTCAGAAACCGTTAATGGTGAATATTGACCTTGTTTTAAGATTTCAACTAATCTTGCACCACGATCAAGTAATTGTTTCGTTGAAGCGTCTAAGTCTGATGCAAACTGTGCAAAAGCGGCCATCTCACGATATTGAGCTAATTCTAGTTTTACTGGACCAGCAATTTTTTTCATTGCTTTTGTTTGAGCTGCAGAACCAACACGACTTACTGAAAGACCAACGTTAATCGCAGGACGAATACCAGCAAAAAATAAGTTTGTTTCTAAAAATATTTGTCCATCTGTAATGGAAATAACATTTGTTGGAATGTATGCAGATAAGTCTCCAGCTTGAGTCTCAATAATTGGAAGAGCGGTTAAACTTCCGCCACCGTGTTCATCACTCATTTTTGCAGCTCTTTCTAAAAGACGACTATGAATATAAAATACATCTCCAGGATATGCTTCACGTCCAGGAGGTCTTCTTAATAAAAGAGACATCTGTCTGTAAGCAACTGCTTGCTTCGATAAATCATCATAAACAATTAATGCATGCATGCCATTATCTCTAAAATATTCACCCATTGTACAACCAGTATAAGCAGATAAAAATTGCAGTGGAGCAGGCTCTGATGCAGTTGCCGATAC
>CACNUI010000043.1 GCA_902623545.1 uncultured Alphaproteobacteria bacterium
TATCAAGATTATTTGAAAACGGTGAAAATTCTCTTTTAAATTTAATATATTTATCATTATTGAGATTGCCTTCAGTTTTAAATGATATTTTACCATTCGTTGTTATAATTGCTTGTTCTTTCTTATTAAGAAACTTAATCAATAATAATGAACTTATCTCAATGAGAAATGTTGGATTTTCAATTTTTAATGTTTTTTATCCTATTGGAATTTCAGTATTTATATTTGGTCTACTTTTCTTATTATTTATTAACCCAATATCAACAATCTTTGAAAATAAACTTAAAAAAATTACTAACAAAAATGATCAAAGTTTATACTCTATTAAAATAATAAATAATGAAATGTGGATAAATAATTTAGTCGATTCAGAATTTTCAAGTTTTATTAATATTGAGAATATTAACATCCAAAATATGAACTCAATAAATATTAAAATTTTGTTGACAGAAGATAATAAAAATAAATTAATACAAGCAGAATCTGGTTTAATTATCGATGATAAGTTTATATTAAAAAATGTAAAATTATATGAAATTGATCAAGAAAATTATATTATATTAGATGAGTATATTCTAGATATAAATTTTAATAAAGAAAATATAAAGAATTCAATAATAAACTTTAAATTAATTCCATTTTATAAATATTTTACTCATACAAAGACGCTAACAAAGTTTAATCTATATTCACCTGAAATTGGCTTGTTCTATTTGTCAGAAATATTAAAACCTGTATTTATTGTAATGTTATCTTTTGTAATCTTAGGTTTTTCAAGTAGATTTAAAAGAAATGAAAATTTTTTTAAAGTTTTATTTATTTCAATTTTAATTGGTTTTTTAATATTTTTATTTAAAGAAATGATAACAAAAATTACTATTATGATATCAATAAACTTCTTCCTCTCCTATTTTTTAATTTTTACAATTCCTTTTCTAATAGGTTTATACCAAGTAATAAAAATAGAAAATGAGTAATCATTATTTAAGTTATTTATTAAATATTTGTATAATAGCAATTTTAGTAATCATTCCTGCTGTAAATGATGCAAAAGAGATATTAATTTATGCTGATAATATATCTTACGATAAAGAAAAAAATATCATTGCTAAAGGAAATGCCAAAATATATCAAAATAATCAATTGATTGTTTCAGATTTAATAATTTATGAAAAAACAACAAAAAAAATTATACTTCCCACTACTTTTAGCCTTAAAGATAAAAACAATAATTTTATTCAAGCAAGTAATGGGTATTTTACTCAAGATCTTGAGTATGGTGAATTTGATAATATTAAAATTAAATTATCTGATGGATCAAGAATAATAGGAAATAAAGGAAAAAGAGATGGAGATATTGATATTATTTCTAAAGGTGTTTACACACCTTGCCTATCTAGAATAAAATTAGGAAATTTTATATGCCCAACATGGCAACTTGAGGGAGAGAAAATTCTTCATGATAATAAAAATTTATTTTTATATCAAAAACATTCTAAAATGAGAGTAATTAATACACCTGTATTTTATTTACCATATATGGTTACTCCTTCTCCGCTTAGAAAAGACAGGAAATCTGGATTTTTATCGCCTACAATAGCATTAAACTTTTTTAATACTCAAACATCGCAATCTACTTCATTTCCTTATTATTTTAATTTATCAGAAGATAAAGAATTAACATTTACTCCTACTATAAACTATGGTGGTGGTGTTGATTCTTCACAAAGATTTAATTTTGATTATAATCAACTAATATCTGGTGGAAATATATCAAGTGAACTAACTTTTGATTCAAACTTTGAAAATGAAAATACTGATAATTGGGTATCAGATGGTAGTTTTATTACTAATTTTTCAAAAAATATTAATGAAAATTTTAGAGTTACTGCAAACTCTGCATTGGAAACTTCACAGAATTATATTCAGATTACTAAACCAGATGATGATCTAAGCTACAAAACATCTCTAACAACTGGAGGTAAAATTGAAGGTTTTAATCTTAATAGAATTGATGATTATTTGAGTATAGATATTAATCTCTATCAAACAAATCAAAAAAGTGATGATGACAGAACAACTCCAATAGTTTTACCAAATATTCAATACTATAGTGGAAATTCTTTTAATTATATAACAAAATTAAATTATTTGGTTGATTATTATAACATATTCAGAAACAAAGAAACTTCAATACATTCAAAAAGACAACAAAAAATATCACACAAAATTAATACAGAAAATACTTTTTATAAGTTAAATTCTAAAATAAACATTAAAACTGAAACCTATAATCAAATATTCGAGACACAAAATAAATTTTTACAAAATGAGGAATACCATTCAGGAACATATTATAGGTTTTTTCCTTCAATAGGTTTTTATACAGAAACACCATTCAGATTAAAAAAAGATTTTAATAGTTTTATTTTTGAACCAAATACATCTTTAATAATTACTCCAGGTTTTTCAAATACTAATAAAATCTCTAATGAAGACTCCTCAAATAATAATTTAACAATTAATAATATTAATCAATTAAATAGATATACTGGATCAGATAAAATGGACAATTCGAAAAGAATTAATTACGGTATTAATGTATATGACGATAGATTTAATTTTGAAGTTTCACAAAGTTATGAATTTACAGATAATAGCAACTTTCATAAAGAACAAGGTAATAACAATAATTTAAGTGATCTATTCGGATCAGTCAGATACAGCAATATAAACACGTTTGACTATAATTTTAGATATGATTCAAATGAAAGATTTTTAAAAGAGCAAAACATTCAAGTAAGTAACTTAAATAAATTTGGAACAGTTAACTTATCATATTTAGATCAAAAAAGTAAAAATGATAATATTATTGTTAATGATACTGAAACTTTAAATTATGGTTTTAAAACTAACAAATTTTTAAAATTTTCTGAAGTTGAATTATCAGGACTATATGACCTCAAAAAAGAAATTAATACAGAGTATAAAATAAAATATAGTTATTTTGATGAGTGCTTTGGAATTAATTTAGATTTTTCAAGAAAATCATATAAAGAAGATAATTTAGAGCCACAAGATTTGTTGACTTTAATGTTCTCTTTTAAAAATATTGGAAGCTATAAATCAACAAATTTAGCAGTATCTGAAAAAGACAAACAAGATATAGAGTGGGAAGGAATAAATTTAGAAGATGTTTTCGTACCTATTGTTGAATAAATATTTAAAATTTATTTTATTATGTTTAATCATAATATATTTGTGCTTTGAGATTAAAGCTTCTGAAAACAAAATTATTTTTAAAATAAATAATAAATCTTTTACATCTTTTGACATCGAAGAAAGGAAAAAATATATTTA
>CACNUI010000044.1 GCA_902623545.1 uncultured Alphaproteobacteria bacterium
CTATGTTTATTGACCTTAATTAAAAAAGAAGTTTCTAGGTTCTTAAAAGTTGGAATTCAGACAGTAATAGGGCCAGCAATTAGTTCACTATTATTTTTAGCTGTTTTTACATTAGCATTAGGAAAGTCAGTAAATCAAATAAATGGTATTAATTTAGACCACTTTATTGCCCCAGGATTGATAATGATGACTATGTTACAAAACTCATTTGCAAATTCCGCTTCAAGTATTGGGCAATCAAAATTTCAAGGAAATATTGTAGATATTTTAATGGCACCTTTAAATAATATTGAATTAGCTTTAGGTTATATAATAGGCTCTGTATTTAGAGGAATTGTTTGTGGAATAGTTACAACAATTGGCGTTATATTTTTTGTTCCGCTTCAAATCTATTCTTTACCTGCATTGATTTTTTATTCTCTTTCAGGTTGTGTAATGATGGGATCTTTAGGTACTATTATTGGGATTTGGGCAGATAAATGGGATCAACAACAAGGAATAACAAATTTTATTGTGTTACCACTTACTTTTTTGTCAGGAACATTTTATTCAATTTCAAGACTTCCAGAGTTTTGGCAAAATATTTCTTTATTTAATCCCTTTTTTTATAATATCGATGGATTTCGTTACTCATTTACTGGTGTATCAGACAGCTCTTTAGTAAGAGGCATTATATTTTTAATAATTATTAATTTTATATTAATTTTATTCTGTTATTTAATGTTTAGAAAAGGATACAAAATCAAATTTTAAAATGATCAATTTTTTAAATTCTAATGTTATGCCAACTTACGGTAATAAAACTATTGAGTTTGTGAAAGGCAGAGGTTGTTATCTTTACAATAATAAAAATGAGAAATATTTAGATTTTGCTAGTGGTATTGCAGTAAACTCTTTAGGCCATTGCCATCCAAGGTTGATTAAAGCCTTAAATAAACAATCTAAATTACTTTGGCATGTTTCAAACTTATACATAATCAGAACTCAAGAAAAATTTGCTAGAGAAATTTGTAAAAAATCTTTTGCTGATAAAGTTTTTTTCACTAATTCTGGAACTGAATCTATAGAATGCGGTATCAAAATAATAAGAGGTTATCATACACATTTTAAAACTGGAAAAAATGAAATTATAACTTTTGAAGGCGCATTTCATGGCAGAACATTTGGAGCACTCTCTGCGCAGAAAAATAAGAAATATTCTAATGGATTTGAGCCTTTGATGAAAGGCTTTAAGCAAGTAGCGTTCAATAATAAGAAAGAATTAAAAAAAGCTATTAGTGACAAAACTGCTGGTATTATAATCGAACCTATTCAAGGAGAAGGCGGTATCCGTCCAGCTAGTATAGAATTTCTAAAGTTCTTAAGAAATATTTGTAATAAAAATAATATTTTATTATTTCTGGATGAAGTTCAATGTGGTTTTGGTAGATCTGGTAAATTATTTTCTTATGAGTGGGCAAAAATAAAACCTGATATTATGGCAGTTGCAAAAGGAATAGGCTCTGGCTTCCCTTTAGGAGCATGTTTATCTACAAATAGAGCCTCAGTTTATATGCGAAAAGGATCTCACGGATCTACTTATGGAGGCAATCCATTAGCAATGAGTGTAGGTTTAGAAGTTTTGAAAATAATCTCAAATCAGATTTTTCTTAAAAAAGTTGATAATGTTTCTCGATATTTTTGGTTTAAATTAAAAGAAATTGAAAATGAATTTAGTATTGTAGAGGAAGTCAGAGGTGCTGGTTTGTTATTAGGTATTAAATTACGATCAAATTATTTAGAATTTTCTGAAAATTTAAAAAAAAATAAATTGTTAAATGTGCCTGCAGCAGATAATACTATTAGATTAGCCCCACCTTTAATAGTTTCATATAAAGATATTGATAAATCAATTTCAATAATTAAAAAGGTACTTAAAGAAATAAATGATTAATAATTTTATTGATATTAGTGACTATAATAAGTCGCAAATTGATGAAATAATTTTAATAGCAAAAAATATAAAAAAAAATCCCAAGAAATTCTCTTCAGTTTTAAAAGATAAAACATTAGGTATGATTTTTGAGAAACAATCTTTAAGAACAAGACTAAGCTTTAATCTAGGAATGAAAAAAATAGGAGGACATGTTTTAGAGCTTTCAAGTAAGGATATTGGGTTTGATAATATTAGAGAAAAATCAGAAGATGTTTTGAGAGTTTTGTCACAATTTATAGATTGTTTAATGATAAGAAATAATGATCACAAAAAACTTGTAGATTTAAGTAATCAAAAAATTATCCCTATAATTAATGGTTTAACTAATTATAGTCATCCTTGTCAAATTCTTGGTGATTTTTTGACAATTCAAGAAAAAATTCAAAATTTTCAAAATTGTACTATTACCTGGATTGGAGACTTTAACAATGTCTTGATTTCTCTTTTACAACTTCAAAATATTTATTTATTTGAACTGAAGGTTGTTATTCCATCCAAAATTTTAAAATCTAATCAAAAACAAATCAAAAAGTTCAAAAACAAAAAGAACGAATTTATATCAGATCCTAAGCTAGGGGCATTAAAAACAGATTGTATTATGACAGACGTATGGTTATCAATGGGTGAAAAAAATAAAAATAAAATAAAATATTTTAAAAATTTTACAGTCAATGATAAAATCTTAAATATTGCTTCTAAAAAAGTAATTTTTATGCATTGTTTACCAGCTAAGCGAGGTCAGGAAGTAACATCTAAAGTATTAGATGGTAAGCATTCAGTTGTATTAGAACAGGCAAAAAATAGAATGTATATTCAACAAGCTATATTAATTTATGTTCTTAAAAAATAGTATCACTCATTTTTTAATTTTAATATGTGTATTATCATGCCAGCCTATTGAAATAATAAAACCAATTCAAATTGATAATGCTAGATTGGAAAAAATTTCAATTAATGCCAGTGAAATTAAAATTAATAATAAATATGATCCAATATTCTCTGAAAAAAATATAGAAGATCAAATTTTAATTTCACCAATTAATGTAATTCAAAATTGGATGACTGAAAATATTATTAATAATGGAAATTATAATAAATTAATTGTTAAT
>CACNUI010000045.1 GCA_902623545.1 uncultured Alphaproteobacteria bacterium
TAGTGGAATTACAATTTGGGCAATTAAAATTAAAAATATTTTGCATAAAAAACTATGAATAATTTTTCATAACATTTATAAATAAATAATAGAATTATTTTTGTAATGAACTTATATTTTCCCTATCTTTTTGTATTTTTTTGGAGTTCTGCTTTTATAAGTGGACAATTTATAGTACAATCAGCCAGTCCTTTTGCTTCTTTATCATTTAGATTTTTAATAGTTTCATTTTGTTTCTTATTACTATCCATTATATATAGAGAGAGAGTTCTAATAAATTTAAATATAGTATTGCAAGCATCGATTACAGGTATTCTTTTTCATGGTTTTTATTTAGGTGGTGTTTTTTTTTCATATTCTATTGGTTTATCTGCTACTTTATCAGCTTTAATAGTTGGTTTGCAGCCGATTTTGACTAATATTTTAAGCGGTCCAATTTTAAAAGAAAAAGTAACATTAGTTCAATGGTTTGGAATTATACTTGGATTTATTGGCACAATACTAGTGATTGGATATGATGTTGGTAAATCAATTCCATTGTTAGGTATACTTGCATCAATCGTGGCTTTACTTGGAGCAACAAGTGCAACAATCTGGCAAAAAAAATTTACAAATAAAATGCCGTTATCAGTTAATAACTTTTATCAGGCAATAGCAGCTGCATTTTTTTTAATTATAGTATCTTTCTTGTTTGAAATACCTTTTATTAATTTTGATAAAAGATTTATTTTGTCAATGGGTTGGCAAATAATAATGGTTTCATTTGGTGCTTATGCGATTTTAATGTACTTAATTAAAAATGGGACTGCAAGTAAAACATCAAATTTATTTTTTTTAGTTCCACCCACAACTGCAGTTATGGCATATTTTATTCTTAATGAAAAATTATATACTATAGATTTTATAGGATTGATTATTTGTACCTTTGGAGTATATATTGCTACTAGAAAATAAATTATTTATTTTTAATTAACGATATGTATTTAATAATAAAAACACTTATAAGCGCATTAGTTATTGTTGCAGTATCTGAGATTGCTAAAAAGTATACTTGGGCTGCAGCAGTCATTGTCTCAATACCACTAACTTCTTTACTTGCATTTATCTGGCTTTATTTTGACACAAAAGATACTCAAAAAGTAATAGATTTATCATTGAGTACTATTGTTATGACTTTACCCTCTATTGTTTTTTTTTTAATTTTACCCTTAATGTTAAAATTAAAACACAGCTTTACTTTTTCTATACTCGTAGCTATTTTAAGTACTAGTATTGCCTACTTAATATTCATTAGCATTATTAAAAAATTTAATTTTAATTTTTAATTACATTTTCTTTATTCATTAATATAGGCCTGCCATCATGAGCTGTATTTAAAGGATAATATTCACCTTTGTATTTTACACAAAGAGTTAAGCCTGTTCTTTTCTCTTTTCCTAAATTTACCTCTAAATCTGCAACAACTAATTCCGTATTTTCTAAAACTTTCAAAATTCTCATTTTTATCCTTTCAAACTAATAATAATTAATAAATAATTGTAAGATTTATATTTGAAAGATGTTAGATAACAATTTTTATGTCAAAGTATGTATTAAATAATATAATTATCTTATTGATATTTATAATTTTTCTATTTTTTAATAATAAAATATATGCAAATGATGGTCTCATAACAATTGCAAGTACAACATCTACACACGATACTGGATTATTAAGAACACTAAATAAAATATTTTATGACAATTATAAAATAAAAGTTAATGTAATTTCACTTGGTACAGGTCAAGCAATTAGGATTGCAAAGGATGGAAATGTGGAAATATTATTAGTCCATCATACTCCATCAGAATTAGCTTTTATTAATCAAGGGTATGGTAAATTTAGATATGATTTAATGTACAACGATTTTGTTCTTATAGGGCCAAAAAGTGATAATAATGAATGTAATTCTATCGAAGAAAAGTTGTTAGAAATAAAAAATAAGAAATTGTATTTCATTTCAAGAGGTGACGATAGTGGTACACATAAAAAAGAAAAAGAATTATGGAATCTAGTTAATATTAATACAAATATACAATTTAATTGGTATCTAAGTGTAGGTCAAAGTATGGGCCAAACATTATTAATTGCAAATAATAAAAATGCATACACATTAAGTGATAGAAGTACGTGGATATCATTCAATTCAAAAAATAATTTAAAAATTGTCTGTGAAAATTTACCTCCTTTATTTAACCAATATGGAGTTATACTTGTTAATGAAAATTTGAATCCTAATTTAAATATTAAAGATGCTAAAATTTATATAGATTGGTTAATTTCCGATGAAGCTAAAGAATTAATAAATAATTTTAAAAAAAATGGAAAACAATTATTTTTTTTTAATCATCATTAATTAATCCTTCCAAAAAAGGTTAATCTTGCGTTTTCAGAAAGTTCTACACCCTCTTCTTCATTATAGTTTAACGTTACTAAAATTCTTGGTTTAGTTGATCTAACTGGCGTTACACGATGTAAGTAATTTCTTCCGTAAAATAAAACTAGTGTACCAGCTTCTGCCTTAATTTGATTAGGCTTTATTGTTGAATTAATTATTTTAGATATATATGATTTATCAATAAATTTTTTATTATAATCTCTACCCTTACGAACATACTCAAATTCTCCTCCAATTTCAGCTGACTGTATCATTAGTGTAATCGCAAATGAGGCATTATCAAAATGCCAACCTAATTGTTGAGTGTTTTGATAGTAGTTATAGTTAATTGAAGATAATGGATCAGAATAAGGGTATAAATATTTTAAATTTAAAACTTTTTTAAGAAAATTTTTAAATAAACGAGAATTATATAGTTTATTTAATTTAGAGTTTTTTTTAAGCAAATCATGCGGTACGCATCCTTTGTCACTTTTTACCTCTATATTTAGAGGGTCATTTTTATCTAATAAATTATTAGGC
>CACNUI010000046.1 GCA_902623545.1 uncultured Alphaproteobacteria bacterium
AGGCTTTATCTAAATTAGGTTCACTGTGCTTTCTGTAACTAAAACCAAGTAGGTTGTATACATCAGCTTTTTTTTCACCAAGATCATTACGCTTAGTCATTTTTTCAAGCAATTTGATCGATTTATCAAATTTCTTGTAATAAACTAGTTCATAAGCTTTATCGTATAGTTTTGTAACTTGTTCACTAGCTGAAATGCTAGTTGCACTATCATCTGAACTAGTACTAGCAGCAAATGATGTCGAACTTATAAATAATAATGTAAGTAATATTCTAATCATGATGGTGAAATATGTGGATTTAAACCAATTTCAATATTAGTTTGTGAATTAATTTTATTAATGGCAGGCAATATTATATTTTTTTAATCTGTAATAATTATATGGCCACGGTGTTAGAAAACCTGCAAGAAGCATTATAGGTATCACCCACCATACAAGTTTAGCGCCACCCATAATGATCCAGTCAACTGCATTCATGGCTATTTCCATAGACACCATTGAAATTAAACTCATTCCTATGGCTGTTTTAAAAGCTTTGCTGATAATCATTTGTCTTGATAAAACGACAGTCTCTAAAATGATGCTGGTAATAATACCATTAATGATTGCTAGGATCATAATATAAAGAGTAGGCCAAGGAATGCCGGTTAATTGAAAATAGAGTATGGTTCCAAAATCACCAATACTACATCCTAGCAAACACCAAGCAGTATTTTTAGCACTTCTTCTCCATGTATGTTTACATTTCCAATTAAAACGTGGAGCTGGTTTTTTTAATGTTTCAGTAACAGACACTTAAATTATATTCCTTGTTTAAATTCTATTGTATTATTTATATCATTTATTTCATAACTATCAATTGTACCATTAGTCCATTTAATTGATATATTTTTAATTACTTCACCTTCACGTAGACCGTAATGTGCTACTGGTTCCATTTGACATAAATATCCTGAGCCAGCATCTATAGTCTTAGCATGATTTCTTAAGTTTGTATGTAAAGTAACAGTTGCACCTCTTGCTGGCGCACCATAAGTATTAAGAGGTTTGATTCTAATATATTTTTTATTTGATACATTTGCTTTAAACAGACTGAGTGGCTGAGCTCCAGACTCACCATGAGAAATAAGTAATTCTAAAATTCCATCTCCATCTATATCAGCAACTGCGGCACCAGTTCCTAAGCCTTGTGCTTCAAGTGCTCGATCTAATTTAATCTCCTCTAAGTTTCCTTCATCAAGAATACGGAAGAGTTTATTAGGTTGACCAATATTATTTAAAAAAATTTCATCATAACCATCATTATCAAAGTCAGCAGATATTACCGTTCGTATTTTACTTGGCGATTTGAATTCCAGAGAAGACATATCTAGAAAAGAGTCTTTTTGTTTTACAAAAATACGATGATAACCTTCCCAGTTGCTTGTAATGATATCAAGCTCTCCTCTATACAAAAAATCAGTTAATGCTGTTCCACGCCCATTTTGAAAAGTATCTTGAACATTTTTTTCAAGCGCAATATCGTCAAAATTACCATTAATATTTTTATATAAAAAATTTGGACCTCTTTCATTTGCTGCAAAAATATCCATGTTATTGGACACTATATGCCCTGAAACTACTGCTCTTCCTCCAGTGATTTGATCGATTCCTAAAATTGGTGCTAAGTCTTCTACTCTATTTTCGTTGATTTCATAAAATCTTGTGGGACCTCCATAATTAGCGACATATATACCGTATTTTCCCAATCCACTCCTATCTACACAAACAACTGATCTACCTGCTGTTAAATTTAAATTTTCTAAATTTTTATTTAATTCAAAATGATCAAAAATATTTTTATCATTGTCTAATAGTCTGTCTGAATATTTTTTTTCACCACTATAAGTATCTGTGTTTAAAAAATAAATTTCTTCAAAGCCATCTTGATCTATATCACATGCTGATACACCAATTGTATTCCTATTTTTGTCAAGGAATAAAGGATCTTTAATTGTATTAATTAGTTTTCCATTTTTATAGCTAAGAGCAAGATTAGAGTAACCAAAACCTGCAATAATAAATTCATAGCTACCATCTTTATCAAAGTCAGTTACTGATACTCCATAACTTAATCTATTATTATTATTCTCGATTATATTCGAAATATTTGTGAAAAAATCTGCTTTAGCCATGTTAGATACTAATATTAATAAAATAAAAATAAATTTATTCATTTCAATTAATTCAATCTGCTAATCTTATAAAAATATCACCCATACCAAAGTTAAGCTTCTCAAGAGGCATGCTATTTCTAGCTTCACACATAGGGCCAGTTATCTGATCATTTTTAATATAATCAATATCATAAGCATCACATTTTCTTGCATTATGCAATAGACCGATCACAAGTTTATTATCTACTGAGTAGGTATATTTTTTATTTAATTCATCACCACTACAAATATAATCTCGATTGACAAGTTCTGGAAAGTCAGTTTTGTTACAAGGATTATTTATGACAATCGCATAAACATCCTTAGTTTGATCTTTAAAATTAATCTTTATTTTTTTTGTTTCGGAATATTTCATTACATCACATAAACAAGGCCAACAACATTTGTAATATTGACCACAAATCATTTCATTATTTTCAAAATTAGTGAGGAAAATATCATCTGGTTGAGTATCTGGGGAAATTAAAGAACCTGAGACAGCACAGTATAATTTGTTAAATTGTTTAAATTCTTCATAGTCGAGGTTTTGATCTAA
>CACNUI010000047.1 GCA_902623545.1 uncultured Alphaproteobacteria bacterium
TAAAATTAAATTTAACAAAAATCGTCTATTAGGGGGAAAATGGACAATACATCATCTACATTTGACGAAAGTAAATGGTCCTCCTTAAAAAAAGATTTAAAAAAAACAGTCGGTGATTCAGCTTATAATAATTGGTTAAAAAATTTAAATCTTGTAAGTCTAATTAATGATACAATAACATTTTCCGTTCCAACTAAATTCCTAAGGGATTGGATAGTTAACAACTACTCAGATAAGATCAAAAATGACTCAAAAAAACATTTCGAAAGTGTTGATATAATTAAGTTTGTTGTAAAACCTACAGGTGGCAGGATTGTCCCAGGAACCGCACGAACAATAAAAAGTACTGATAATCATTGGAAATCATCTATGGATGTAAGATCAACTCAGTTGTCAAATTATCCAAATGAATTTGGAGCTCCCTTGGACCCTAGGTTTACTTTTGATAATTTTGTTGTTGGCAAACCAAATGAATTAGCATTCGCTGCATCTCAAAGAGTATCAGAAGCTGATAAAATAACTTTTAATCCATTATTTTTGTGTGGTGGCGTGGGATTAGGCAAAACTCATCTCATGCATGCTATTGGATGGAAGATTAAACAAAAGCAACCAGAAAGAAAAGTTATATATTTATCAGCAGAAAAATTTATGTATCAATTTGTAAGAGCACTTAGATATAAAGACACTTCAGCATTTAAAGAACAATTCAGGTCAATTGATGTTTTAATGATAGACGATGTACAATTTATTAGTGGGAAAGACAATACACAGGAGGAATTTTTCCATACTTTTAATGCTTTGATTGAACAAAATAAACAAATAGTTATATCTGCAGATAAATCACCTACTGACTTAGATGGTGTTCAAGAAAGACTTAAATCAAGACTAGGATGCGGATTAGTTGCTGATATTCACCCAACAACTTATGAATTGAGACTTGGTATTTTAATTGAAAAAGCACAAAAAAGAGGTGTTGAAATTCCACCAAAGGTTTTAGAATTCCTTTCACACAGAATCATCTCTAATGTTAGGGAAATGGAAGGAGCATTAAATAGATTAGTTGCACATGCAACGCTAGTAGGTACTCCAATAACTATTGATACTGCCCAACTTGTATTACAGGATTTACTCAAATCTTCTAACAAAAAAATTACAATCGAAGAAATTCAAAAAAAAGTTGCAGAACATTTTAATATTCGTATCACGGATATGCACTCACCTAGAAGATCTCGTTCAGTTGCTAGACCAAGGCAAATAGCAATGTACTTAGCTAAATCTATTACATCAAGATCATTACCTGAAATAGGAAGAAAATTTGGTGGAAGAGATCATACAACTGTAATGCATGCTGTAAAAAAAATTGAGGAACTTAAACTTTCTGATGTAAACTTTAACGAAGACTTAGAATTATTAAAAAGACTTATAGATTCTTAAATTAATTTGACATATACTTGTCGTTAGATGAAATTTCAAATTTCAAAGGAAGCATTATTTAAAACACTCACTCATCTTCAAGGAATTGTAGATAAAAAAAATACACTTCCTATACTTTCAAACATATTAATTGAGGTTAAAAATAATTACTTAATTTTATCATCAACTGATATGGATATATCTGTTGTAGAAAAACTAGATTGTAATGTGATTGAAAATGGATCTACCACCCTAAATTCTCAAATTTTGTACGACATAGTCAGAAAACTTGATGATAGTAGTGATGTAGAAATAATTTCAAATAATGGAAAAATTGTTACTTTAAGAGCTAGTGGATCAAGGTTTTCACTTGCTTGTCTTCCAAAAGAAGAATTTCCAATTATTGATACTGATAATGAAGGCAGTCGTCTAAAAATAAATTCTAAAATTTTGTTAAAATTAATTGATAAAACAAAATTTGCAATTTCCAATGAAGAAACTCGATATTTTTTAAATGGATTATATTTTAATATTCACAAAAATGATAAAAAAACAAATATTACCTTGGTTGGAACCGATGGACATAGATTAGCAAAATTTAGTCATGAAGTTGCTGAAAATATTGATCAAGTAATAGGAGCTATAATACCAAAAAAAACAATTTATGAGTTATCAAAACTTTTAACAGAAACCAGTAATGATTTAGAAATGATAATCAGTTCAAATAAAATAACATTTTATATAGACGACATAGTGTTAGTATCAAAATTAATAGATGGAACATTTCCTGATTATAAAAGAGTAATACCTCTAGATAATGAAAATATTATTGAACTAAATAGAGAAAAAATACTTGCTGCTGTTGATAGAGTTAGTACTGTTGCAAATGATAAATCACCTGTTATTAAATTTAAGTTGATGAAAAATGTTATCAATTTAAATACAATTAATAATGATAATAGTACTGCTACTGAAGACATAGAATTAAGATATGAGGGAGAAGATTTAGAAATAGGTTTCAATTCTAAATATATAATGGATATAGTAAATAATTTAGAAGATGAAGTAATAACATTAAAATTAAAAGATGGCTCATCACCAATTATAGCACAAGAAAACTCTAATTCTAATTTAGTTTATGTTTTGATGCCAATGCGAGTTTAAATCAATTTGGCAAAAATAAAATTAATTGAACTTAATAATTTTAGAAATTTTCAACACCTAAAATTACCATTTGAAAAAAAAACAAATATTTTTTATGGTAATAATGGTTCTGGTAAAACTAATATCTTAGAAAGTATATC
>CACNUI010000048.1 GCA_902623545.1 uncultured Alphaproteobacteria bacterium
CAATATATTTAAAGACACTAACATGAAAATTAGATTTTTACTTGTTTTTTTAATTATGTTTGCGTTTAAGAACACTTTAATAGCCAATGAAACCATGAGTTTGTACGACTTTTCATTTGAAGATATAGATGGTAATCAAGTAAATTTAGATAAATTTACAGGCAAGCCAATATTAATAGTTAATACAGCATCAAGATGTGGTTTTACGCCTCAATATGCTGACCTCCAAAATTTATTTTTAAATTATAAAAATACGGATTTAACAATAATTGCTACAACCAGTAATTCATTCAATCAAGAATATTCAGATGCTGAAGACATTAAACAAATATGTTTGGTAAACTACGGAGTAGGATTTGTTACTTCATCACCAATGGATGTTAAAGGTAATAACATACATCCAATATATGCTTGGATTGATGATAATTTTAATCAAAAGCCAAAGTGGAACTTTTTTAAATATCTTTTTGATAGAAATGGACAATTAGTCAAATCTTGGTCTTCTATGACAAGGCCTGATAGTTCAAAAATAACTACTCAGATTGATCGTTTAATATAAAAAAAAAGGGCAATTAAATGCCCTTTTAATTAATATAATTTTAAAAACTAAGCTACATCATGCCGCCCATGCCGCCCATGCCGCCCATGCCGCCCATGCCGCCGCCCATATCAGGCATTGCAGGTGCAGGCTTATCTTCAGGTGCATCAGCAACCATAGCTTCAGTCGTAATTAATAATCCAGCAACAGAAGCAGCATCTTGAAGTGCAGTTCTAACAACTTTAGTTGGATCAATATTACCGGCATTAACCATGTTAGTGTATTTATCCATTTGAGCATCATAACCAATATTATGATCTTTACTTTCACGGATTTTACCAGCAACAACAGCTCCATCAACACCTGCATTCTCGGCAATTTGTCTTAATGGATTAAAGAGAGCTCTTCTAACAATATCTACTCCAATTTTTTGATCGTCGTTAGCTGTCTTCACAGAGTTTAGTGACTTAGTTGCATAAGCTAATGCTGATCCACCACCAGGTACAATACCTTCTTCTACCGCAGCTCTAGTTGCATGCATTGCGTCTTCTACTCTATCTTTTTTTTCTTTAACTTCAACTTCTGTAGCCCCACCTACTCTGATAACAGCTACACCACCAGCTAATTTAGCTAACCTTTCTTGAAGTTTTTCTCTATCGTAATCAGAAGTAGTCTCTTCAATTTGAGCCCTAATTTGATTACATCTACCTTCAATGTCTTTTTTCTTTCCAGCACCTTGAACGATCGTTGTATTTTCTTTGTCTACAACAATTCTTTTTGCAGTTCCAAGCATGTCTAAAGTAACATTTTCTAGTTTTATTCCTAGATCTTCACTAATAACCTGCCCACCTGTTAAGATCGCAATATCTTCCAACATTGCTTTTCTTCTATCACCAAAACCCGGAGCTTTTACGGCTGCAATTTTAAGACCACCTCTAAGTTTATTTACAACTAAAGTAGCTAATGCCTCTCCCTCTATATCTTCAGCAATAATTAGAAGTGGCTTAGTTGATTGCACAATTGACTCCAATAATGGAAGCATGGGTTGTAAACTTGATAATTTTTTTTCATGTAATAGAACATGGCAATCACCAAGTTCAGTAATCATTTTTTCAGCGTTGGTAACAAAGTAAGGTGATAGATATCCTCTATCAAACATCATCCCTTCTACAACGTCAAGTTCTGTATCTAAGCTTTTAGCTTCCTCAACTGTAATTACCCCCTCTTTACCAACTTTTTGCATAGCACTAGAAATCATTTTGCCAACTTCTACATCTCCGTTAGAAGCAATAGTTCCAACTTGAGCAACTTCTTTGTCAGTTTTGATCACTTTTGATTTCTTCCTAATTTCATTTACAACAGCTTCAACTGCTAAATCTACACCTCTTTTAAGATCCATTGGGTTCATGCCAGCTGCTACTGCTTTCATTCCTTCAGTTGCAATTGCCTGAGTTAGCACGGTAGCTGTTGTTGTACCATCACCAGCAATGTCATTTGTTTTGCTGGCAACATCTCTTACCATCTGTGCGCCCATATTTTCAAATTTATCTTTAAGTTCAATTTCTTTTGCGACACTTACTCCATCTTTAGTAATTCTTGGTGCTCCAAAAGATTTATCCATAACTACGTTTCGACCTTTTGGTCCTAGTGTTACTTTAACTGCATCAGCTAGCTTGTTAACTCCAGTTAACATTTTTGATCTAGCATCTGATCCAAAAAATATATTTTTTGCAGACATTTTTATTTTCTCCTAATAATTAATAATTATTTTTTTTTACCAGTTGTAATTATTCCCATTATGTCAGACTCTTTCATAATTAAATAATCTTCACCGTTCATTTTCACTTCAGTACCTGACCATTTGCCAAAAAGAATTTTATCCCCTTTTTTCACATCTAAAGGCACCAATTTACCTGTTTCGTCTCTAGCCCCTGAGCCAATTTCTAAGACTTCGCCTTCCATCGGCTTTTCTTGAGCTGTGTCTGGAATAATAATTCCTCCAGCAGTTTTTTGATCAGAGTCTACTCTTTTCA
>CACNUI010000049.1 GCA_902623545.1 uncultured Alphaproteobacteria bacterium
TAACACTAAATATTATCGAAAGTAAAAGGATTAAGATAAATGATATAAAAAAAAAATTTTTAGTCTCATCAAATACAAAGAAAGGGTCCTGAATCCAAAAAAGTAATGTTAAGAAAAATCCGAGTCCAAAGCCGAGTGTATTTATTAATAAATTCAGAATTGATCTATTTATTTTATAATAGTCGATAAGTTTGCATATTAACGGAAAAATTATAAAACCTAATGGTACAAAAAAAAATGGAGGAAAGAGCAGAGAAGTAAAGATTCCAAGAATTAAAAAAAATATAATGCTCAATTATTTATTTTTATTTCTACAGTTTCAATTTTTCTATTATTTGATTTAATTATTTTAATCATCAAATTATCTTCTGTTTTAATAATTTCATTAGTATTTGGTATCCTGTTTATTATAGAGTATACTAATCCACCAACAGTAAAAATTTCATCCTCATCAGTTCTCTTTATTTTAATATTAAAAAATTGTTCTAATTCTTCAATTCTATAGCTTGCATCAACAGTAATCGAATCATTAGTTTTATCTATAATTAATTCATCTTTATCTTCAGCATCGTGTTCATCTTCAATTTCACCAACAATTTCTTCAACTAAATCTTCAATTGTTAATAAACCCTTAACACCACCTACACCATCAATAACCAAACCTATGTGGATACTTGATGACCTCATTGTTTTAAGACATTCTAGTATTGGGGACTTAGGCGCAAAATATAGAACTTCGCGTAATATTGAATTTATATTAAAGTTTTTATCAGATACTTTTATAAAATCTTTTATATGAAAAAACCCAATTACATTATCAATATTTTTTTTATAGACAGGCATCCTGGAATGGGCCTCTTTTTTAATAACATCTAAAATCTCGAAATAGCTCTGTTCATAATTTACAGCTACAATTTCACTTCTTGGTACCATTAAATCTTCAACACTATTTTCATTAAGCTTAAGAATATTTTTAATTAAGTTTTTTTCATTATTGTCATCAAAATCTTTAAGTTCATTTTTACTATCCTCATTTGCAATGAAGTTTAAAATGTCTTCTTTTGTTGAATTGTTGGATAATAACTTCTTAATTATCCAATTTTTCCAAGTTGAAGTTTTATCGATATTGCTATTCATTATTATAGATAGGGATTTGATATACACATTTTATCTAAAATCTTGATTTCTTCTTTTTTCATCATATCGAATTGTTTCAAGCTTTTATGATCATATCCATTAATGTGAAGAATACTATGGATTAATAGATGATTAAAATGATCATAAATATCTTTTTTATTTTCAATTACGTGTTTTTCAATAGTCTCAATTGAGAAAAAAATATCACAATATAGAATTTTTCCAAGTTCTTTATTTGAAAAATTTGATACAAAAGTTAAAACATCGGTATCTTTAGATACATTTTTATATTCCTTGTTCAAGCTGATTAATTTTTGTTCATTAGAAAGAATGATATTTAAATAAAAAATATTATTTTTAGAAAAATATTTACTCATTTTATTAACCGTTTTTGAGCTGATTTTTTTTATTTTGGGTAATCTTCTTGGCCATTTTTTAGACTGGGCAAAATAACTAATTTTTATTTTCTTTTTCATACGCATTAATTATTTTTTTAACTAGATCATGTCTTATTACATCTCTTTCAAAAAGCTCAATGAAACCAATATCATTTATTTTTTTTAATTTTCTTAATGCATCTTTAAGACCGGAATCGCGTTCACTAACTAAGTCGATTTGAGTTATGTCACCTACAATAACCATTTGGCTATTTTTACCTAGCCTTGTTAGAAACATTTTTAATTGAGTTTTTGTTGTATTTTGTGCCTCATCAAGAATTATGAAACAATCTTCAAGGGTTCTACCTCTCATAAATGCAATTGGTGCAATTTCGATAATGTTGTTTGCGATTTTTTTTTCAACCTGTTCAAAAGGAAGCATAGAATAAAGTGCATCATAAATAGGTCTTAAAAAAGGGTCTACTTTTTCTTTCAAATCCCCTGGTAGAAAACCTAATTTTTCTCCTGCTTCTACAGCTGGTCTAGAAAGTATAATTTTGTTAACTTTACCTTCTAAAAGTGCTGAAACAGCTTTGGCTACTGCGATAAATGTTTTACCAGTTCCTGCTGGCCCGATTGCAAAAACAATATTTTTTGAGTTCAGCAATTCAAAGTAATTATTTTGATTTTTAGTTCTTGGAATTATTTTTCTTTTTTTTGTTTGGATAAACAAATCAGTATTCTTGTCACTTTCAATATTCATTTCAAT
>CACNUI010000050.1 GCA_902623545.1 uncultured Alphaproteobacteria bacterium
TGTAAATTTTTTTCATAATCTAAACTAATAAAATATTATTATATTATAATATTTTAAAATTACAAAAGTTATTAGCTTACTTTTAGTTATAATTTAGTTGTTGAATTTTTTAAGTCTTTTTATTTCTTTTTTTATATTTGAATTCCAACCTTTAAAATTTTCTGGCAAATCCGAATATAAATGAAAAGTGCCTAGTTTAGATTGTTGTTTAGGTTTAAAATTATTTTCAATTATTTTTTTAAAATTTTTAATAAACAAGTTCTCTACCTCGTTAAACAATTTTTTATAAGTTTCAAAAAAAGTATTTTCATTTTTGAATATTATTTTTTTTTGAAAAAGTATAGGCCCGGTATCGATTCCTGCATCAACCAAATGAATAGTAACTCCGCTTACTGTGCCATCAAAAAATGACCAGAAGTTTGGATGAGCGCCTCTATTATAAGGTAAATATGATATATGTAAATTAATAATGGGGCAATTACACTTATCAATAAAATTTTTTTTTATAATATGACGATAGCCAAAACAAATAATTATATCATACGACTTAACAGATTTATTTAATTTTTGATTTGTTTGGGTAACTTTAATATTATAATTTTTAATAAAATTAATTAATTTTGTTTCAGTCGTATCGTAACCTAAAAAAAGTATTTTTTTATTAGAATATTTGAATAAATTTGTATTTTTCATAAAAAATTATGTAATATTTTTTTTATTCCCACTCAATTGTCCCTGGAGGTTTTGATGTAAAATCATATAAAACTCTATTAATCCCTTTTACATTATTGACAATACGAGAAGATATTTCTTTAAGTTGATTTTGTGTAAACATATAGAAGTCAGCAGTCATCCCATCAACAGAAGTAATAGCTCTAAGTGAAACAGTATAATTGTAAGTTCTTTCATCTCCCATAACACCAACAGATTTTACAGGTAATAATACTACAAATGCTTGCCATATTTTATTATAAAGTTTTTCTTCTTTAAGATATTGAATAAAGATATGATCTGCCTCTTGTAATATTGAAATCTTTTTTTTATCAACTATTCCTGGTATTCGTATCGCTAATCCAGGTCCTGGAAATGGATGCCTTAATAATAAATTTTTGTTAATATTTAAGTTTTTTCCAAGGTTTCTTACTTCATCTTTAAATAACTCCCTAAGTGGCTCTATAACTTTAAGCCTCATATTTTTTGGTAAACCGCCAACATTATGATGGCTTTTAATTTTAGCAGTAGGACCGCCAAAAAATGGAATACTTTCAATTACATCTGGATAGAGAGTTCCTTGACCTAAAAATTTTACATTATGTATTTTTTTAGCAGCTTTATCGAAAACTTCTATAAATGTTTTACCAATTATTTTTCTTTTTTTTTCTGGATCAGATATATTCTTTAAATTTTTAAGAAAAATATTGGAAGCATCAATTTTGATAAAATTATTTCCAAATTTTTTTGTAAAGACTTTTGATACCTCAATTGATTCATTTTTTCTTAAAAGACCATGATCAACAAATATACAATAAAGATTTTTATTAACAGCTTTATTTAATAAATATGCAGTTACGGTAGAATCTACACCACCCGATAAACCACAAATTATTTTTTTATCTTTAATTTCATTTTTTAATTCTATGATTTTATTTTCTACAAATTTTTTAATCTTAAATTTATTTTTAATTTTTACAATTTACCAAAATCTGTATGGTATACTTCAGGGTGAAATTGTAGGCAGTAAATTTTATTTTTAGTACTTTCGATAGAAGAAACAATTTTATTATCAGATAATGAGGTAGTAGAAAATAATTTTGGTATTTGAAAAATATTATCTCCATGTGACATCCATACTTTTAATCTCTTTTTATTAATACCTTTAAAAATTAATGATTTTTTTTTAATATTTATAATTGTATGTCCATACTCTCTATTAGTTGAACTTTTTATTTTTCCTTTATAATTTTTAGCTACTAATTGCATTCCATAACAAATAGCTAAAATAGGCTTGTGCATATTTAAAATATCTTGACTTAATTTTGGTGCATTTTTTTCTAGTACAGACTTGGGCCCTCCTGATAAAACAAATGCTGTTGGCTTTAATTCATTCAAAATTTTTTTTGTAATTTTGTTGAACGGGTAAACAAGGCAGAATACTTCTAATTCTCTAATTTTTCTTGCGATTAATTGAGTATATTGAGAACCATAATCTACAATTAAAATACTTTCCATTTTAGTCTTCA
>CACNUI010000051.1 GCA_902623545.1 uncultured Alphaproteobacteria bacterium
TGAAAAACCAATTGCAGTTTATACAGACCATTTTGTAAACCGTTTCTTGTGTTATAATTTCGCTAAAGGATCTGGTAGTATGATGAGTCACGTTGATAATTTTAAAAATTTTAATAATACTATTATTTCTTATGGGTATTTAAGAGGAACAGGTGAGTTATTTAAAAAAGTTAAAAATTTTTATTACATTGATCACGGTTATTTTAAACAGTCAGAGAGATCTTTTAACAAAAGTTCTACAAATATAATACAACTAAATGGTTACTTTAGGATTGCCCATAATGATTTTTGGCACAATGGTAAGGGTAATAAATCAAGCGATCGATTTGCAAGTTTAAATTTAGAAATAGAGGATTTAAAAAAATTTGGAGATTACATAATTTTATCAGAACCAACCAATGAAGCTAAAAATTATTATAATCTTCATAATTGGGTTGACAAAACCAAAGAAAAATTAAAAAAATATACTGACAGAAATATAATTGTTCATAATAGAGAATCAAAAATTCCATTAAACGATTTATTAAAAGGAGCGTGGGCATTTATCAGTGATCATTCAAGTGCAGGATTTAAATCTATGCTTAAAGGAGTCCCTGCTTATTTTACTAATTCTACTCTAAAAAATATAGGATCAATAGAAAATATTGAAAGACATGATATTGATTACAATGTATTTAATAATTTAGCATATGAACAATGGAATATTGAAGAGATTAAAAATGGTGCAGCTTGGGAATATTTGTCTAATTCACTAAATGCCAATCAAAAATAAAAAAAATACATCAGTTGGTCTCATACCAGTCAGATTAAATTCTACCAGATTGTTTCAAAAGGCATTACTTGAAATAGAAAAAGTTCCAATGGTAATTCATACTTACAAAAGGGCCCTTCTTTCAAAGAGACTTAGTGATGTTTTCATTTGTACAGATAGTGCTGAGATAATAAAAATTGCTAAAAAATTTAATTGTAAATTTATAAAAACAGGTGCAAATAAAACAGGTACGGACAGAATTAGTGAGGCTTCAAAAAAACTTAATAAAAAATATGATTTTTATATTGATATACAGGGAGATGAGCCTCTAATTAATCCTAAACATATTGACAAAGTAATTGATTGGCATTCTCAAAATAATGATTTTGATATTGTAGTGCCATCTTTAAAGTCTTCTGATATAGACACACCCCATATTGTTAAGATTGTAAAATCGGGCAAAAAAGTATTATATTTTTCAAGAGCCTTAGTTCCCTATCCTTTCAAAATAAGTAATGTTAGCTATTTTAAGCACCTATCAGTGATATCTTTTAATTTAGAAAGTTTACAAAAATTTAAAAAACTGCCACAAAGTAAGTTAGAAAAAATAGAAGGTATTGAACTTATGAGAGCTTTAGAAAATAATATGAAGATAGGCACATTCAGTTTATCTGGAACGAGTTTTTCTGTGGATACAAAGGATGATTTTATTAAAGCAATAAAATTTATGACTATAGACAAGATCAAGGAAAAATATTGAAAAAACTTAAAAAAAAAATTTTAATTTTTGATATTGATGGTGTTTTATTAAATTCTAGTCATAATATGTATTTATCTTGGACCAAGGTTCAAAATAAGTATTCTCTAGAAAATATTGCTTTCAAAAAATATTTTAAAAATATTGGTAAGCCCTTTTTCAACATTTTATCTAGCCTTGGCATTAATAAAAATAAAAAAGAAATCTATTTTACGTACATGAAGGAATCAATAAAACAGAATAATGAAGTAAGATTTTATTCTGGTATAACACAGTCTCTTAAAGAATTAAAAAAAAACAAATTTATTTTATGCATTGTAACCTCAAAAGATTCTATTAGAACTAAAATGTTCTTAAAAGGCTATACAAAATTATTTAAATTAATTATGTGTCAAGACTTGAATACTCGTGGAAAACCTCATCCTGATAAAATAATAAAAATAATAAAAATATTAAAAGTAAAAAAAGAGGATTGTGTCTATATAGGAGATACTAATATTGATTATAAGACTGCCAAAAATTCAAAAATTGATTTTATACATGCTAGATGGGGTTATGGGAATAGATATAACTATAAGTATTTTGCTAATAAAATCAGTGATTTAAAAAGAATACTTATTTTAAATAAAAATTAATAAAATTTAAGTTAAATTTATATTGAAACTTATAACTATTCTTTCTTCATCAGACTTATTTTCATTTACTGAATGATCTAGATAGCTAGGAAA
>CACNUI010000052.1 GCA_902623545.1 uncultured Alphaproteobacteria bacterium
TACTAATGTTGCATTTGTACCACCAAAACCAAAACTATTCGACATTACATGCTCAATTTCAACATTATTTTCCGTTTTTAAGAGGATATTACAATCCTTGGCACTATCATCGAGATTATCAATATTAGCAGAACCACTAATAAAATTATTTTCCATCATCAATAAACTATAAATAGCTTCATGAACACCAGTTGCCCCTAAAGAATGACCAGTCAAAGATTTAGTTGAGCTCATTTTAGGAATATTTGAGCCAAAAACATTTTTGATTGCTTCCAATTCTTTTACATCTCCTATTGGAGTACTTGTGCCATGTGTATTTATATAATCAATTTTACCATCAATATTTTTTAATGCTTGCTTCATGCATCTTTCTGCTCCTTCTCCAGAAGGCTGTACCATATCGTATCCATCTGAGGTTGCTCCATATCCTGTTATTTCACCATATATTTTAGCACCTCTAGCTTTTGCATGCCCTAATTCTTCAAGCACTAAAGTTCCACCTCCACCGGCAATTACAAAACCATCTCTATCTGCATCATATGCCCTTGAAGATTTGTTTGGAGTAGAATTATATTTTGATGACAAAGCTCCCATCGCATCAAATAAAATTGATAAAGTCCAATGCAGCTCTTCACCTCCTCCAGCAAAAACAATATTTTGTTTTCCCATCTGAATTAGTTCGTATGCATTACCAATACAATGGGAACTCGTAGAACATGCTGAAGTAATTGAATAGTTAACACCTTTAATTTTAAAAGGAGTCGCAAGAGTTGCAGAATTTGTACTAGACATTGCTCTTGGCACCATAAAAGGTCCAATTTTTTTTGAACCTGAACTCTTTCCAATTTCAGAAGACTTAAATAAATTTTGTGTAGATGGACCGCCTGAACCAACAATTATACCAGTCATTTCATTTGAAATATCACTATCCTCTAGACCTGAGTCTTCTATTGCATCTTTCATCGCAATATAGTTATAGGCAGCTCCATCACCCATAAACCTTAGTAATCTTCTATCAATTTCATCACTAATATTTATATTTGGTTTACCGTGCACCAGACTTCTAAAAGAAAACTCATTATACTCTTCCGCACTTGTTATCCCAGATTTCAAATTTTTCAGACTGTCTATAACATCCGATTGATTATTACCAATACATGATACAATACCTAAACCTGTTACTACTACTCTATTCATTATTTATTTCTCAGGTGAAAATAAACCGACTTTCATATCTTTAGCTTCATAAATTGTTTCACCGTCAGCTTTTAAAACACCATCGCCAACACCTAAAATTAGTTTTCTTAGTATAAGTCTTTTAAGAGATATATGATAAGTTACTTTTTTTACTTTTTGTAATACTTGGCCAGAAAACTTAACCTCACCAACTCCTAAAGCTCTACCTTTACCTGGTTGTCCTAGCCATCCTAAATAAAAACCAAGTAATTGCCACATTGCATCCAAACCTAAACAACCTGGCATTACAGGGTCATCTTTAAAGTGACATTCAAAAAACCAAAGATCTTGTTTAATATCTAATTCTGCTACAACTTCACCTTTAGAAAACAATCCTCCATTCTCATTTATTGAAGTAATTCTATCAAACATTAACATAGGAGGCATTGGAAGTTGTGCGTTCCCTTTTCCAAAAAGCACACCCTTTGCGCAATCAATTAGTTGATCATAAGTAAAAGAATTTTGTTTCATAATTTTAATTAAACTTTTTTTATATATTTATCAATTAACTTAATCTGAATTTAAGTAACAATCATGTTTACTTTTAATAATAATATTATCAATGCTTAATTTTTTCCCATCAGAAATTGTCATTATATTAGTTTCATCCTTTAAATTTAAATAAAAATTAATTATTTTTTGTGCAGCAATCAAGCCTGCTAATCCAGCAGAAATACCCGAAATACCAACTACACTGCATCTAGGAAGATCAACATCATCTTTGTTAGGAAATATACAGTTCAAACATAGATGATTATTTTTATTTGAATTATTAAAGAAAATTATTTGTAAATCATGTCTTAATGCTGATGAATATAAAAAGTTGATTGAATTTTTAAGACAATATTCATTTAATAATTTAGAACTTGCCCAATCATCAGTTGCATCAACAATTATAGAACATTCTTTTAAAGAATTTAAATTTAAAGAATTAACGTTTTTATCAATAGTGTTAATTTTACATTCAGTATTAATTAATTTTAATT
>CACNUI010000053.1 GCA_902623545.1 uncultured Alphaproteobacteria bacterium
TTGAAAGCAATTTTCAATCTGCTTTAATGGTACCCACTACAATTCTAGCATTTCAGCATTATGAAAATATATTAAATTTATTAAAAGATTTAAAAATAAAGGTTCTTGTTCTTACTGGAAAGGATAAAGGTAAGGAAAGAAATGAAAAATTAGATAAAATTAAAAATGGGGATGCAGATATTATAATTGGGACACATGCTTTAATACAAGATACTGTAAAATTTAATAATTTAGGTTTAGCAGTTATTGATGAACAGCATAGATTTGGAGTTTATCAAAGAATGGTATTTAACCATAAAAATCATAAACCAAATATTTTAGTAATGAGTGCGACTCCCATTCCAAGAACATTAACCTTAGCAGCATATGGAGATATGAAAGAAAGTAAATTAATTGAAAAACCTTTAGGTCGTAAACCAATTATAACTAGCTCTTTGTCATTAAAAAAAGAAAATCAACTTATTGATAGAATAAAAGAAAAAATTAAAAATTCATCGTCTAAATTTTACTGGGTATGCCCTTTAATAGAAGAATCTGAAGAGGTAGATCTTAAAGCTGCAGAGGGAAGATACAAAATTTTAAAAAAATATTTCAAAAATAAAGTTCTTTTAATGCACGGACGTTTAAGTGAAATAGAAAAAGAAGAAATAATGACAAAGTTTAAAAATGAGGATTATAAAATTTTAGTTTCAACAACTGTTATTGAAGTTGGTGTAGATATTCCTTCTGCGACAACAATTGTAATTGAACATGCAGAAAGATTCGGTTTAGCTCAACTTCATCAATTGAGAGGTCGCGTTGGTAGAAATGACATTCAATCATATTGTATACTTTTACATAAAGATAATATTGGGGAAATTTCAAAAAAAAGAATTGATATAATGAAGCAAACAAATGATGGTTTTAAAATTGCTGAAGAGGATTTAAAAATAAGAGGTCCAGGAGAAATTTTAGGAAAAAAACAATCTGGCAGCCCATCTTTTTATGTAGCTGATCTTAGTTTTGATTATGATCTATTAGAAGATGCTAAAATTATGGTAGAAGATATATTATCCAAAAATCCAAAATTGGAAAACATAGAAGGAGAAAATCTTCGAAACTTATTGTATCTTCAAGAAAGAGATGCAGCAATTTTAACACTTACTGCTGGATAATAGTTATGGATATAGAAAAAGGTATTAGATTTGAATGCCAGGGTTCTGGTAATTGTTGTGTTTCAAGAGGTACCTATGGTTTTGTTTATTTAAGTAAGAAAGATATTAAAAAATTGTCAGATGGATTTAAAATAACAGAACAAAACTTTGTAAAAAACTATTGTCAAAAAACTGATGGTTTCATTCACTTAAAGGAACTAAAAAAAAATAATGGAAATTGCATATTTTTGAAAGATAACAAATGCACTGTTTATAAATCAAGACCTATACAATGTAGAACTTGGCCTTTTTGGCCTGAAAATATGAATACAAAGACTTGGAATAACGATATTGCTAAAAATTGCCCTGGTGTAGGTAAAGGTAAAGTAAAAACAAAGAAAGAAATTTTAAAGCAAGTACAAATTGATTATGAAAACGAATTAAACATTAGAAATAAAAATTAACCATCAGACTCAAATTCCATTTCTTTAAAATATCCAATATATTTATTAGTCTTTTTTTTAAGCAATATCTTTATTGTTGTTCCTTCAAGAACTACTTCAAGAATGTTATCATTTTTTCTTAAAATATCACAATTTTTCTCAATACCTGATACAATATTTTTAATTTTTGCTTTTTTCATTTTGGATGGTGAGCCCTGCAGGATTCGAACCTGCGACCCATTCCTTAAAAGGGAATTGCTCTACCAACTGAGCTAAGGGCCCATCGAATTTGTATTCTATATAGTTCAAATATTGTAAGCGCAAGTGATTAACTAAGAGTTTTTTTTATTAAGCTGCTCTAAAGTATTTTTAGAAACAAAATTTGAAACATCACCACCTAGTTTGTGGACTTCTTTAACAAAATTAGATGAAATGAATGAGTTTTTTTCAGAAGTCATAAGAAATATTGTCTCAATATCGGGGTTAAGTTGGTAGTTCATGCCTGTCATTTGAAATTCATATTCAAAATCAGAAACTGCTCTTAAACCACGTATTATACATGTGGCATTTTGATCTTTAGCAAAAGTTGTAAGTAATCCTGATAATTCAGTAACATTAATTTTTGAATTTAATTCA
>CACNUI010000054.1 GCA_902623545.1 uncultured Alphaproteobacteria bacterium
TTTTAAAATATCATTTAGCTGTTTAACTTTATGTTTTTTAGATAAATAATGTGCACCATGATCAAATATTAAATCATCATGCTTTCTAGTGGATGCTCTGCCACCAACTCGCCATGACTTATCGAATATTGTTATGTTATTATTTTGTAAATTATAGGCTAAAGATAAACCAGTCATTCCAGCACCTATTATGGCTATATTTTTCACTTAATTAATAATTAACTTATTAAGGTATATTGTCTTCATTTTATTAAATTTTTTAAGACCAAACTTACTACATAAGTTTTTATATTTTTGTCTTTTAGGTAAATTTACTGTTTTAAAATTAATGTTATCATAACCAAACATAGATTTTTGCCCATTAATTTCGTACAATTTTTTATAGATACTAGACTGTCTTCTAATTACCATAATCTAATAAAAAAAATAAATAGTTAAATTTAAAGCAGCAAAGATAAATATTATCGCAATAGCTGCGTATAAATTTTTTTTGTTCATATCTATTTATAATTACAACTATACTTAAAAGTCAAGACACTAAATTAATTCAGCATTAATGATTTTAGGAAATCTAAGTTTTCAATTAATCGTCTTAATTCTTCTGGATCTAGTCCTTTTAAATTTTCTTTAAATAAATTTTGATAGTCTAGTGTATCAATACGATCCGTATATATTTCTTTTAAAGAAATTGTATTAGAATTATCATAATCGTAATTCCCAATTAATATTTTTGATAATGCAGGAAATATTAGTGATGTAGTTGTGTAAGTTGCTAATCCTATGTCTCTCTCTTCGTTTTGTCTTTTGTCAATAAAGGTAAAATAAATAGCTATTCTTGCTGCGCGTGTTAATTCGGCAACAGATAATTCATCATCTTGTGATACATCTAAAAATGTAAAAGTTTCATTAATACAATTTGCAGGATTGCTATCATTATTACATGTTTCAATTAATTGAGAATTCATTAAGTTAATAATTTCACCATAAATAATTTGAAAGACACTAGGGATTGATTCACATTTTTCATAAACAGAATACTCTGATGAATTTAAAAAAGAATAATCTATACCATCCCAACCATCAGGAGCAGTAACTTCAAGTAAATTATCACCATCTTTTTTTAAAAAATAATAATAACTTCCATCTAATTCCCCCCATTTATAAGCAGACCAATCTTGTACCTTTGATGTTTTTGATACATTAAATCCAACATATGACTCATCAATCCACATACTTGTGTTATTTGATATTATGAATACTTGATATTCTTCATCACAATCATCACTCCAAATACCTTGCATATCTTTTGGAAAATTATCTTCAAAAATTAATTCTGCATTGAGGTGAAATGGTAACAAGAAAACAATGCCAAAAATAAATTTTACTAGACTATTCTTCATAAGGCATAACTCTTATTACATCTCCATAAATAATTACAACTCTTTGACCATTTGCAAGGGCACTATCATCTCCTTGCACAAAAGCTTTTTCTTGATCATTTTGACAATTAGAAATTTCATTACCACATTCATCAATATTCACTATATATTGAAAGCCATCATGATTACCTATTTTAGCTTGTATTACTGAGCCCATAGCAGCTCCTCCAATAGTTCCATATACTATCGCTATATCTTGACACTTTGTTCCTAATATTTCTTCTTCTCCACATATTTGAGATGCTAAAAGACCTCCTATCATTGCTCCAGCAGTTGCTCCAATCCAATCACTCTCACCTTCAATTTTTACTGGAAGAGAGCTTTTAATTGTTCCATATTCAATATTAGTAACTTTTTGTGCATCAGATTTTTTTACCTTATTTGGAGATGTGGTATTACAAGAGATTAGTGCAAAACTAATTATAAGGGGAATTACCAATAATTTTACTAATTTGGTCATTAATTTATAACTTACTATAGTTAAAAATTGTCTAAAATAAGCAATTAATTTTAATAAATCATATAAATTTTCTAATAACTTACTATTTAAATATTCATGAAAAGTTTATTTTTAATTCTTGGAAATCAATTATTTCCACATAAACACCTCAGAAAATATAAAGAATCAAACATTTTTATGTGTGAAAGCTTTGAT
>CACNUI010000055.1 GCA_902623545.1 uncultured Alphaproteobacteria bacterium
CCTGCCATATAAATTATTGTTTCATATATACTGTCACCTAATGCTTCACCCGCATTACCACAAATGAGTAATGTTCCTGCTTGTGCCATGAATCCAGACATATGACCAACCGAACCTTTAACAATAATATCTATACCTTTCATTGAAATACCACATCTTGAGCTAGCATTTCCATCAATAATTATTGTACCTCCATGAGCAGTTGCACCAGCAGATTGTGAGACATTTCCTTTTACATGTATTGTGCCAGACATCATGTTTTCTCCAAGACCAGTTCCAGCATTACCTTCAACAATAATATTTGCCTTTTGATTCATTCCACCACAATAATATCCAACATGACCTTCTATTTTAATATTTAGATCTTCATTTAAACCTGCGCATATAGCATGATTGCCATTAGGATTTTTTATAATAAATTTTCTTTGATTTTTCTTATAATCGATATTTTGAAGATAACTGTTTATCTTTCTAAGATTGCTTTTTTTAAAATCTAAATTTTCTAATTTCCCCATGTATAAACAACTCCAGGTTCTGGTTCATAAATATTTGCTTTATTTACATTTGGTAAATGTGCCATTGCTTGAAACTCAGATGCAACAGCAACATAATCACTAGTTTCTGCTATTACTGCAGGTTTACATGCAATTTCGTCTCTTAAAATAGCAAAGCCATTTTTTGTACCAGCAATAAATGTATAGAAGCCATCTAAATTTGAAAGACATTTTGTTAGTGTTTTTTTCATAGATTTTGTTTTTGATAATTCATTACTAATATATCCTGCAGCAACTTCGGTATCATTAAATGACTCAAATTTTTTGCCTTTTTTAATTAAATTTCTTCTTAAATTATTGTGATTTGATAGAGATCCATTATGGACCAAACATTCATCTTCACCTGTCGAATAAGGATGAGATCCATCTAAAGTTATAGCACTCTCTGTTGCCATACGGGTATGTCCAATTGCATGACTACCTTGTAATTTTTTTAATTTGAATTTCTTAACTATTTCTTTTGGGTTACCAACTTGTTTAAAAATTTCGATTGATTTACCATAACCAATTATTTTTAGATCTTTATAATTATCGTCTAAAAATGAGAGAAAAGATTTTGGATTTTTTATTGTTGAAATAACTAAATGGTCAGAAATATTCTTAATTAAGACATCTTTAAATCTATTAGTAACGGTTGTTTCAAATTTTTTTACATCAAAACTAGAAGGAAAACAAACAGAGTATTTGTAAGCTCTTGATGAATTTTTTTTATCATATATGGCAAAACCAGCAGAGTCAGGGCCTCTTGACGACATGTTATCGAGCATACCAGATAAATAATTACCTAGTTTTTCATATAAATTTTTCTTTTTTAAGTAAATACCAACAATTCCACACATAATATTCGAGATATTATATAAATATTTTTAATTTAATTTATTGCAAGGGAAATAAATAATAAAATGTTAAATATCTAATATTTTTAAATAATGTGATAATTTCAAACCAGCATTCCAAGCATCACTTAAACTCTTACCTAAAACCCAATCACCGGTAAGAAAAACTTTATTATCATTTGCATTTATCCAATTTTTTTTTGATAATGAATTATATGTTGTTTTGGTTTGTGCGTATAACCATCGATGAGTTTTTATGAAATAAGGTTCTTTATCTATTTTTAATATCTTTTTAAATATTGAAAGAGCATAATTTTCCAATTCAATATTACTTATATCTAAATTTTTTTCTGTATATTCGCTACTCATATTTAAAACCCAGCTTTCACTCTTTAATTCAGGGAATTTGAAATTTTGTTTCATAAAAAAACTAATATTATCATGCAAATTTAATCCACCATCAATTTTTAAATGAGTTTTTTCTATAAAAGATAACATTATTGTATAGATTGGATCATATTTAGGTATATGAACATTTGAAAAGTTTATATAATTTGAAGTTAGTTCCTTGGCTTGAAAATAAGGGATACATACTAAAACTAAATCATAATTTTTGAACTCTTCATTTTCGGTATATAAATT